>NZ_AZUY01000007.1 GCF_000513935.1 Mesorhizobium sp. WSM3626
TTTGCCAGTGGCCAAAGCCAAGAACCGGCTTCGCCTGAGGCCCAAGAACCACCCGGTGTGCCTCCTGCGCCATCCCGTCAAATTATCCTGACACCANAATCGCAAATCCATTCAGTCCCATAAAACAAAACCCCGCCGAAATTCGACGGGGGTTTGTCAGCAGTCTGAAGAGAGCGGCGGGCTTACCCGCCGCTCTCTTTTTGCGTTGTCGAGACAGCTTGTGGTCTCAGGCGGCTTTGGCTTCCGCTTCGTGCAGGGCGAACGACCGTTCATCCGCATCGAAGATATGAAGGTCGCCGGCATTGGCGGTCAGCCGCAGCGTCGAGCCGCGCTTGACCTCGACATTGCCCGGCAACTTGGTCACCAGCGGCAGGTCGGCACGGCCGATGTCGATATAGACCAGCTGAACCTCACCGAGCTGCTCGAGATAATCGACCGTCCCCTCGAACAGATAATCGCTACCACTGGCGATCGCGAGATCTTCCGGCCGCACGCCGAAGCTTACCGCCGCTCCTTTTGCCGAAGCAGGCGTCCCGATCGGTACCGTCGCCTTGCGGCCGCCGACATGACTGACGATGGTCGGATTGCCCGTCTTGTCGACCGTCGCCGGCAGGATATTCATGGCCGGTGAGCCGATGAACTGGGCGACGAAGAGGTTGCCGGGGTTCTTGTAGAGCTCCATCGGCGTGCCGACCTGCTCGATGTGGCCATCCTTCAGCACGACGATGCGGTCGGCCAGCGTCATCGCCTCGACCTGGTCGTGCGTGACATAGATCATGGTCGTGTTGGGCATCGATTCCTTGAGCTTGGCGATCTCGATGCGCGTGGCGACGCGCAGCGCCGCGTCAAGGTTCGACAGCGGTTCGTCGAACAGGAACACTTTCGGATTGCGCACGATGGCGCGGCCGATGGCGACACGCTGGCGCTGGCCGCCCGACATCGCCTTGGGCAGGCGGTCGAGATATTTGGTCAACTGCAGGATCTCGGCTGCCTGCCGTACCCGCTTGTCGATCTCGGCCTTGCTTTCCTTGCCGATCTTCATCGAGAAGGCCATGTTGTCGTAGACGGTCATGTGCGGATAGAGCGCATAGGACTGGAACACCATGGCGATGCCGCGCTTCGACGGCGGTACGTCGTTGACCACCTGGCCGTCGATCCTCAGTTCACCCGAGGTGATTTCCTCAAGCCCGGCGATCGAGCGCAGCAAGGTCGACTTGCCGCAGCCCGACGGGCCGACGAAGACGATGAATTCGCCCGATTTGATGTCGAGGTCGATGCCGTGGAGAATGTTGAGATTGCCGTAGGACTTCTTCACTTGTCTCAAATTGACATCGGCCATTGATTTCCTCCAGTGATTCCTCAGATGTTTCAGCCTATGCGTCCGAACCAGGCGTCGTAACCGCCGAGTTCGACCGAACCGGTGCTCGCCTGCCCGGAAAACCCGTGTCCCGCCAAAGGTTGCAGGGTTCGGTTGCCGAGGTCAACCTTCGCCGGCCTGGCGCCCAGATTGAAAACGCAGACGACCTCCTCATTGCCCGCCCGGCGGGTGAAGGCGACGGTGTCGCCCTCGCTTTCGATGAAGGTGATGTCGCCCTTTGCCAGCGCCGGATGGGCGCGGCGGAAGGCGAGAAAGCGCCGGTAATGCTCAAGCAGGGAGGTCTCGTCGCCTTGCTGCACATTGACCGCCTGTGACAGATGCTTGGCCGGCACCGGCAGCCAGGGGTTTGCCGCGGAGAAGCCGCCATTCCTGGCGCCGCCATCCCACACCATGGGCGTGCGGCAGCCGTCGCGTCCTTTGAATTCCGGCCAGAAGCGGATGCCGTAGGGGTCCTGCAGGTCCTCGAAGCGCAGGTCGGCCTCGCCGAGCCCGAGTTCTTCGCCCTGGTAGATGCAGACCGAGCCGCGCAGCGACATCAGCAATGCCGAGATGACCTTGAGATAGGCGGACGGGTCGGCTTCGTCGGCGGCCCAGCGCGAGGCCGGGCGCATCACGTCATGGTTGGAAAACGCCCAGCACGACCAGCCGTCGCTGGCCACCCTGCCAAAGGCTTCCAGCACCGAGCGCACTTTGGCGGCGCTGATCTTTTCCGGCGCCAGGAAGTCGAAGGAATAGCACATATGCACGCGCTTGCCGCCGGCGGTATAGGCGGCGACCACGTCCAGCCCGCGCTGCGAATCGCCGACTTCGCCGACCGCGGCGGTCGCCGGATACTCGTCGAGCAGCGCCCGGAAGCGCTCGAGGAAAGCGAGGTTCTCCGGCCGGCTCTTGTCGTAAATATGATCCTGGTAGTTGTAGGGGTTGACGGCCGGCGCGGTCTGGTCGTTGCGCTCTTCCGGCGGCAGCGGTGGATTGTTTTCCAGCCCCTGGCTGTGGAAGTAGAAATTGATGGTGTCGAGACGGAAGCCGTCGACGCCGCGCTCCAGCCAGAAGCGGGTGACGTCGAGCAGCGCGTCCTGGACTTGGCGGCTATGGAAGTTGAGGTCGGGCTGCTCGGCCAGGAAATTGTGCAGGTAATATTGCTGGCGGCTGGTGTCCCATTGCCACGCCGAGCCGCCGAAGATCGACAGCCAGTTGTTGGGCGGCGTGCCGTCGGGCCTTGCGTCGGCCCAGACATACCAGTCGGCTTTCGGATTGGTGCGGCTCGAGCGACTTTCCACGAACCAGGGATGGATATCGGCGGTATGCGACAGCACCTCGTCGATCATCACCTTGAGACCCAGCCGGTGCGCCTCCGCCGTCAGTGCGTCGAAGTCGGCCAGCGTGCCGAACATGGGGTCGACGTCACAATAATCCGAGACGTCGTAGCCGAAATCCTTCATTGGCGATTTGAAGAAAGGCGAGATCCAGATGGCATCCGCGCCAAGGGCGGCAATGTAGGGCAGCCTGCCGGTGATGCCCTTGAGGTCACCGATGCCGTCGCCGTTGGAGTCCTGATAGCTGCGCGGATAGATCTGGTAGATCACCGCGCCCCGCCACCAGTCGCGGTCGATGGCGGGGTCTGGTTTCGAAGTCGCCTTCAAAGCCGATTGCATTGTTTCAACCTCCTTTCACCGAGCCGGCCAGCAGCCCGCGGACGAAATAGCGCTGGAGCGAGAAGAAGACGATCAGCGGCACGATGATAGTGATGAAGGCCGATGTCGTCAGGATCTCCCAGTTGCCGCCACGCGAGCCGAGCAGCGCATTGAGCTTGGCCGTCAGCACGATCTGATCGGGCGCCGTTCCGAGGAAAACCATTGCCACCAGGAGATCGTTCCATACCCACAGGAATTGGAAGATGGCGAAGGAGGCAAGCACCGGGAAGGACAGTGGCAGCACGATCTTGACGAAGATTTCGAAATCGCTGGCGCCGTCGATGCGCGCCGATTCCATGATCTCGCGCGGCAGGCCGGCAATGTAGCTTCGAAGCAGATAGATGGCGAAGGGCAGGCCGAAACCGGTATGCGCCAGCCAGATGCCGAGATAGGTCTTGGACGGCACGCCGAAGAACGTCCCGACGCCGTTGTAGAGCTTCAGGAGCGGGATGAGCGACATCTGCAGCGGCACCACCAGTAGGCCGATGACCACAGCGATCAAGAGCGCGCGGCCTGGAAAGCGCATCCAGGCCAGCGCATAGGCGGCAAACGCCGCGATCAGGATCGGGATGACGGTCGCCGGGATGGTGACCGTCAGCGAATTCATGAAGGAGCGGCCGATGCCTTCGGAGAACAGCACGGTTTGATAGTTTTCGGGGGTGAATTTCGGCGGCGCCGACGAGGCGTAGTAGATGCGCTGGCCCCGGTCGCCCTCGAATGCCTTGGGCGAGGCCATGACGAAGCTGCCGTCGGCGTTGAGTTGCAGGGTGACGCCGTCGCCGAGATCGGCTGATGTGCCGGCAGGATACTGCGTCGGTGCCGCCGCCTTGACGCCGAAGGCACTGATGCCGCGCTTGGCCCCATCGCCGAAGATGTTGCCCTGGAGAACGAACTTGCCGTCCTTCTCGACTTGTGTGGAGGCGGCCGGCAGGCGGCCGGCTTCGGTCTGGCTGGAACTGGCGAACGAATTCCACCAGCCCGAGGCGATGATCTGATCCTTGTCGCGTATCGACGAGACGAGGATGCCGAGCGTGGGGATGGTCCAGATCACCACGAAAACGAGCACCGCGATATGGACGCCGAAACGGCTGGCGAAGGAGTTTCCGGTCGCGACGGCCATCTCAGTGCCCTCCCGTCTCTTTGTTGGCCTGGCGGATGTTCCAGATCATGATCGGAATGACGGCGATCATGATGATGATGGCAATGGTCGCGCCGCGGCCGAAATCGCCGCCGCCGCGGAACATCCAGTCGAACATCAGATTGGCCAGCACCTGGCTGTTCCATTGACCGTTGGTCATGGTCAGGACGATGTCGAACACCTTCAGCACCAGGATGGTGATGGTGGTCCATACCACCGCGATGGTGCCCCAGATCTGCGGCACCATGATCTTCCAGAAGATCTGGAACGGATTGGCGCCGTCTATGACCGCCGCTTCCAGTGTTTCTTCGGGGATGCCGCGCAGCGCCGAGGACAGGATGACCATGGCGAAGCCAGTCTGGATCCAGATCAGGATGATCATCAGGAAGAAATTGTTCCAGAGCGGCAGCGATATCCAGACCTGCGGCTGGCCGCCAAAATACTGGATGATGGCGTTGAGCAGTCCGATCTGGATCTGGCCCTCGCCACGATATTCGTAGATGAACTTCCAGATCACGCTGGCGCCGACGAAGGAGATCGCCAGCGGCAGGAAGATCAGGCTCTTGGCGATCGTGCCCCACCATATCTTGTCGGTGAGCACGGCGATGATCAGGCCGAGGAAGGTGCAGGCCGCCGGCACCACCGCCAGCCACAGGATGTTGTTCCGGATGGCGTTTCGCAGATCCGGATCGCGCAGCGCCCACTCGTAGTTGGCGGACCCCACGAAATTCGTGCCGCCGCGGTCGAAGAAAGACAGCCACAGCGTCGCGATCACCGGGTAAATCAGGTAGATGGTCAGGATGATCAGCGCCGGACCCACGAACAACCAGGGCCGCACCAATCCCTGCCGACGCAGATTGTTGATGGCGGCCGTCCCGGACACCCCACGCGAGGGGAAGATCAGGTCGAGCAGTTTGTTGGCGCCCCAGAAATAGGCGACGCAGCCGCCGACGCCGATGATGATGACGAATATTGCCGAGAAAATCTGAGTCGCCATGGGTCCCTCTCCCTGCGCATGACTGGCCAGGCGATGCTGGCGACTGGATACGCCGACTTTCAGTTGTTCGGAACAATCGAAACGCGAAGGCTTCCGGCATGCACCGCCGGTCGGATCCGGGCCGTAGCCCGGATCCAGTAGGAGGATCAGGAAGGATTAGGTCTCGCCGCAGCGGCCTACTTGATTGCGTCCCAGCTCTTCTGGATGTCGGTGGCGACGTCCTGGGCGGACTTGCCGCCGACCAGGTCGATCATGCCGGTCCAGAAGGAGCCGGCGCCCACCTTGCCGGGCATCAGGTCGGAGCCGTCGAAGCGCACCGTCGTGGCGCCGACCAGGATCTCGCCCTGCTTCTTCAACGCATCGCTGCCATAGGCGTCCTTGTTGGCGCCTTTGAAGGGCGTGACGAAGCTCTTCTGCGCCATCCACAATTCATGCGCGAGCGGCATCTGCAGGAACTTGATGAATTCGCGCGACGCCTTGGAATCCTTGGTGATCATCACCAGCGTTCCGGCCACTTCCAGCGGCGTCCCGAGTTCCGGCTTGGAGGCGTAGGGCGGGTAGGGGAAGAAGTCCGCATCCTGGCCAAGCTTCACGCCCTCCGGGAAGAAGGAAGGGATGAACGATGCCTGATGGTGCATGTAGCACTTCGGCGGCACGGTGAAGAGGCCCTTCGGGCTGTCGCGGAAGTCGGTCGCCGCGACCGCCTTGGCGCCGCCGTCGACCATCTTGTCGTCGGTGGCGATCTTGCCGAAGATGTCGATGGCGTTGACCACTGCCGGATCGGTGAACGGGATCTCGTTCTTCACCCACTTGTCGTAGACTTCAGGCGGCTGCGTCCTGAGCATGATATCCTCGACCCAGTCGGTCGCCGGCCAGCCGGTCGCGCCGCCCGAGCCAAGGCCGATGCACCAGGGCTTGCCGCCATCGGCGATGATCTTCTTTTCGAGCTCGGCCAGTTCTTCCTGCGTCTTCGGCACCTTGTAGCCGGCTTCCTCGAAATTGTCGGGCGAGTACCAGACAAGCCCCTTCACGTCGATCTTGTAGGGAAAGGCATAGAAGCCCGGCTTGCCGTCCTTGCCCGTATAGGTGCCGAGCTTGGCCCAGGAGTCGCCGGCGGCGTAATTCTCCTTGACCCAGGTCGCGACGTCGTCGCCGAGCGGGGTCAGCACGCCCTTGGAAGCAAGGTCCTGGATGAGGCCCGGCTGCGGCAGGACGGCGATGTTGGGCGGGCTGCCGGCCTGGGTGTCGATGACGATCTGCTGCTCGTAATTCTCGGACGAGGAATATTTGACCTCTGCGCCGGTGGCCTCGGAGAAATAATCGAGTACCGACCGGACAAGCGCCTCGTCCTCGCCACGCCATGGGCCGAAGATCGACAAGGTCTCACCCTTGAGGTCGACTTTCTTGAGGTCTTCATAATTCGCCCAGTGAAAGTGCTGATCTTCGCCGGGCTTGAACTTCAGTTCGGCCTGCGCGGGCGCGCTCAGGGCGAACGCGGCAGACGCAACGCCCAGCAAAAGCAACTTCTTCATCGGTATTCCTCCCAGTGGGTCACACATACAGGACGGAACCTCCATTCCGCCCGCCGACGCCGCAGGACTGTGACTCACTCGCAAGGGAACCGCAACCTTTCGAAGAGTCTTCCAAAGCGCTTTGGCTTTGCCGATCTCGCCATTGAATCAATCAGGAGTCAAGAGTGCTCGCGAACTAATCGATTTAATTGCCAGCAGCCCGCGCCCGAAGTGTGCGTTGCAACATGCTTTTTTGGCGGTGCAACAGCAATTTCTGTTTCAAAGCGGGCCCCGGCACGCATATGGTCTCTGCGATATGGCCGCATCTCGGGTAGTGTTTGGGGCGATTCAATCTGAAAGCGCTTTGAGGCAGGGAGGCCTCTCGTGAACCTCAAGCAACTCGCGCATATGCTGGCGCTTTCGCAGACAACGGTAAGCCGGGCGCTGAACGGCTATCCCGAAGTCAACGAGGAAACCCGCAGGCGCGTCATGGACGCCGCCAAGCGCCACGGCTATCGCCCCAATCCGAGCGCGCGTCGGCTGGCCACGGGCAAGTCCGGAATGATCGGCTATGTGCTGCCGACGGGTGCCGCGGTCGACATCGACCCCCACTTCGTCGAATTCCTGTCCGGCCTCGGCGACTATGCCCGCTCGCACGAACTCGACCTTGTCCTGTCCCCGACCGACGCCGACGATCAGGAGACGACCTACCGGCGCGTCGTCGCCAACCGGCAGGTCGATGCCGTCTACATCTCTTCGCCCAGGCCCGCCGACCGGCGCGTGGCGCTGGTCAATACGCTCGGCATTCCCTTCATCGTCCATGGCCGCAGCGAGGGCTTGGACTTCGACTATCCCTTTCTCGACATCGACAATGAAGGCGCTTTCCACGAGGCCGCCCGGCTGCTCGTCCAGCTCGGCCACCGGCGGCTGGCGCTGATCAATGGCGACGACGGGGAAACCTTCGCCATTCATCGCGAGCGCGGCCTGCGCCGAGCGCTGGCAGCAAGCGGCCTGACATTGGACGACCGCCATGTCTGCTCCGTAGTCATGACCGAGGAGAACGGCTATCGCGCCGCCCGGCGCCTGCTTGAACAGGACGGCGCGCCGACGGCAATCGCCTGCTCCAGCCTGATCATGGCGCTCGGCGTCGTGCGCGCGGTGCGGGACCTTGGCCTCAGCATTCCCGGCGACATCTCGCTGATCGCCCATGACGACGTCTTTCCCTGGCTGAAGCCGGAGAATTTTTCCGTGCCGCTGTCGACGACGCGCTCGTCGATCCGGCGGGCCGGCGCGCGCATCGCCGAGCGGCTGGCGGCGCGGATATCGGGACTGGAGGAGGGCGCGCGCGGCGAGGTCTGGCCGGTCGACCTGGTGGTCAGGGGATCGGTGGCGGGAGCGCCGGCCTAATGCATGTCGCCCGGAAGTGTCCTCGGTTCCCGGACAACGACATGCATAAAATCAGAAGCTTACAGCAGGTCGGGCGAATCCTATTCGCCGCGACATGCTGTAGGGTCGCCCCAAAACAGAGTGCCCTCTTAACCGCGCACTAGCGCGCTTGTCCCGACATGGCCGGATGAAAATCGATCAGCCAAACGCGGTTTTCGGCCGACGCGGGCGCGAAGCCAGCGTACCGGCTGCCTTGGCTGGCCGCACGGTCGAACCGACGCGCACCATAGGCCATCTTGTGCGTCTGCTTGGCTTAGTGGCGTTCCTGCTCACCGTGGCCGGCGCTGTCTTCTGGACGTTGCCTGGCATCGAAAAAATGAATCTGGAAGCCGGGCGAGCAGAGCGGAGAGTGGTCGAGATCGTCAACCAGCCGATTACGCATCTGCCCCGCTCCGGGCCGGTCTCGGTATTTGCGCCAGGCTGGTTTCACCCGGGCGCCACAACCCCGGACTTCAACAATGTTGATGTCCGTTCCACACAGGAACTCACCCATGAAGGCCATGTCACGTCAGACCTGAACCCCACCGAAATGTTCATCGGAAGTGAACTCGAATTCAACGCCATGACCAAATATTTCTATACCGATCGAACGCTGCCCAAGAAGCGGTTGTCTAACTCGGAAATGATCGAGATCAACGGCCTTTACCGGGTTATTGGCAGCGATGAGCAGGCGGTATTAATGCGATGGCTGGCAATAATCGGTTTGGCTGTCGTCGGGCTTTGTCTTGGAGTCGCGTTGCTTCTGCTATTCCGTCGAACCCGGCAACTGGCGACAGGTTGATCGGCCGCAGATCGACGAAATCGACGCCTGAAGCGAAAAACCTACTCCCTCACGGCCTCGGCCGCCTTAAGATCCAGCAGCCCGTAGCCGAAATCATTGTCGCGCCCCTTGGGCCCGAGATCTCTCGCCGTCGCCGCAAGTGCCTTCTCGATGTCGTTGGCCGAGCGGTCGGGCGTGGCGTGGATGAGGTTGGCGATGGCGCCGCTGACGATCGCCGCGGCAAACGAGGTGCCCGTCACCACGTCCGAGCCGGCGCCGCTCGGTGCCACCATCTCGACGCCCGGCGCCGAGATGAAGACATAAGCGCCGCGATTGGCCTGCGGCATCAGTCCGTCACTGGCGTCGGTGGCCGTCACCGCGATGACACCGTCAAAGGCGGCCGGATAGCCATAGGGCGCCTTCGGGCCGTTGTTGCCGGCGGCGGCGACCAGCACCATGCCGAGCGCCCGTGCATTACGGCAGGCGGTGCCGAGCAGGTCGTTCTTCGGGCCGACGAAGCTCATATTGATGATGCTGACATTCTGGTCCGCCGCCCAGTCGAGCGCCGACAGGATGACGTCCATGGTCGACTTGCCGCCCTCGAAGGCACGCGCGTGGTAGATTTTCGCGCCCGGCGCCATGCCTTCCAGCGGGCCGACGCCGGCAATCAGACCATCGATCGAAGTGCCGTGGTCGCGCTTTTCGATCGGCACGTTCGGCATCGCGTCGAACTGCGCGGCGACGACCCCGGCCAGAGCCGGATTGGTATCGTCGATGCCGGTATCGATGACGGCGACACGCACGTTCTCGCCACTGGCCTGTTTGGCGTCGAGCGCGATACGGTCGAAGGCATAGTTGACGATGCCGGCCGCCTGCTGCAGCGAATAGATATGGTTGGGCTCGCGGCGCTGCGTGCGGCCGTCGGCGGCAAGCTGCGCCAGCACGACGCCGACGGGGCGGCCATCGGGAATGCCGAAACGCACCAGCGTGGTGCCGAGCAGCCGGGACTGGCGTTGCGAGCGCACTTCAAGGCCGAAGGAAGCGGCGATCTGCTGCACGGCTCCGGCATCGCCATCGACGGTCACCAACACCTCGTCGGGTACGAAGTCGCCGGTCACGGCGCGTCGCGACTGGACGGCGATGAGATCGGTCGGCGAGATGATCGGGCCACCGGACGGCGGGCCTGCCTGGTTCCCGGCGGGGGCTGTCGCGGGCTCCGGTCGTGGTGTCGGAACCGGTGCAGGAAGGGCGACCGGGTTGGGGAAGAGGTCGACGATCAAAGCGGGCAGAAAAACGGCGCCGGCCTGGGCCGCACCCGACCCACCCTTATTGCCGCCGTCCTTGACGCAGTCGGCTGCGGTCGCATTGGCCTCGTTGCCGCAATCGATTTTCGTCCGGTCGGGAGTGGCATCGTTGCCCTGCGCGGACGCAGGCAGGGCGGCGATTCTCATCGCCGCCGCCAGGATAGCCGCAAATCGAACGACCGCCTCAACCGCCATCAGCAGGTTTCCTTCCCTCGATCACAGCCTCCGCGAAAGGCTGGGCGGCAATAAGGCCCCGCAGTTTCTCATAGTCGGCGGCTGTCGTCGCCGGAATAGCGAGCCTGAAGACACCGTCGGCGGTCGGTCCGCCGATGATCTTGAGCTTGTTGGCGTCGAGAAAGGCCGCAATATCGGCCATCCTGGCATCCGGCTTGAATTTGACCAGCGCGAACGGCAATTTGGCCAGATCGTCTTGTGCGCCGGCGATCTCGAAATTGCCGCCCTTGCCGCCAGGCTGCACCAGAGACTGGACCGCGATCAAGGCCAGCAGGACCGCGGCCGCCGCCCAGGCGACGCCGACCGGCACCGCCATAAGACGGCCCCAGGCCTGCGCCAGCCAGGACGCGCTTGCGGGCGCTCGAACCGGCCCCGCCTCCGCGTCGAGCGCCTTGGCGAAGCGGCTGAGCGCATCGGCCGGCGGGCGGATCGCCTCATTGGCTGCCGCCGCGCCGGAGAACTCGGCTTCCGCCTCGCCGAGCGCGACAAGTGCCGCAGGATCGGTGGCCAGCCATTCTTCGATGGCTTCCAGATCCGAACCTTCGAGCGAACCGTTCAGGTAGAACGGCAGCAGCGTTTCCATTTCGTCGCGGCGCGACATCTTTTCAGCGGCGCTCATGGCCACCCCCTGTCGTAACCGGCGGCCTTCAAGGCTTCGCCGAGTTTCTTGCGGGCGTAGAACATACGGGTCTTGACGGTCGCGACCGGGATGTCGAGCACCTGTGCGATCTCGGTCACCGATTGCCCTTGATAATAGGCGAGGTCGATCACCGTGCGGTGCTCGTCGGGCAAGGCGTCGATGAGGCGGCGCAAGGCGGCGGCCTTGTCTTCCTTCATGGTGACGACCTCAGGCGTGTCGGCGCTATCGGGAACCGCCGCGGCGGCCTCGTCGTCGATCCAGTCTTCCTTCTTCTTGCGCAGCAGCGAGAGCGCCTTGAAGCGGGCGATGCCGAGCAGCCACGTCGAGACTTCGGAGCGTCCTTCGAAGCTCGGCGCCTGGCGCCACAGTTCGAGGAACACTTCGTTCGCGATATCGTCAGCCATCATTTCCGATCCCGTCTGGCGCGCCACGAAGCGGTAGACCCGCGCGTGATGACGCATGAACAGGAGCCGCACGGCAGCCCGGTCGCCCTTCGCGACCCGGTCGACAAGCGCGCGATCGGTTTCCGTCGCCGCCGTCATGGCCGGTCGAGCCGCCTGGCTCCTGTCTGCTCTGTCGCCGATCGATCCAAAAAGGTTCATCCTCCGCCAAGGAATTCTGGGAGGCTAACCGAAGAGCGGGACGGTTGCCAGAGCATCCCTTCTCGCAGTTTACGGGGAGAAGGTGCCGGCAGGCGCATGAGGAACGGTGCCAGCCACTCAATCAGGAGAGAAAAGCCTTTGCCTTCATCGTCGCCGGCACCGGCACGCCAAGCCGGCTCAGAACCGTTGGCGCCAGTTGCAACTGGTCGAGCAGCGTATCGGCTTCCGGCCCTTCGCCCTGTCCGAAATAATACAGCGCGAAATCCTGCATCTCGTCGTCATGGCCGCCATGGTGGCCGCGGTCGGTCTGGCCGTGGTCGGCGGTGACCATGACCTCGTAGCCGGCCTCGATCCAGCCCGGCAGGAAGGCCGCCAGCATGCCGTCCATGGCGTAGCAGGCATGGTCCATCTCGTGGCAGTCATGGCCGAAACGGTGGCCCATCGAGTCCAGCGTGCAGGTGTGCAGGACACCATAGTCGATGCCGTGGCGCCGGGTGAGCATGGTCAGCGTCGCGAACAGGTCGATATCGCTCGGCGTCATCTGGTTCTTGAGATTATAGCCGGTCATGGTGTGGAAGCGGCCATGCGTGATCGGGCCGTCCGGCTCGTCATATTCCATGTCCTCGACGAGGTCGAACGGGTAGGAGCGGAAGAATTCGGACCAGTAGGAATGGGTGACCGCGCCGGTCTTGCCGCCGGCCTTGCTGACTTCCGAGAAGATGTCGGGCTGCCCGACGCGAAAGCGGTTCTCGTTGGACAGAATGCCGTGCACCTGCGGCGACACGCCGGTGTGGATCGAGGCATAGCAGCAGGCCGAGGTCGACGGCAGCACCGAGCGCATCTTCCACACCCGTGCCCCGCCCGACTGCACCCAGCCTTCGAGATTGCCCATCAGCCGGCGCCAGTTCCGGTAGGGAACGCCATCGAGGATGATCAGCAGAAGCTTGGATTGGATCGCCACGGGCTGCTCCATGCGATTGTCTGTCGGTGGCGTCGATGAGCCGGTTGAAGAAGGGCACGATCAACCCGCCTCCGCCGCGCATCAGCACGGCCGTGTCGTGATAGATCACCTTGCGCTTTGCTAGTTCCCGGCGCTGGCCATGCGCCGCCCCTTGATCGCCTTTTCCAGCCAGCCGATCTCCATTTCCGGAACGGACGACAACAACAGGTCGGTATAGGCATCGAAGGGCGGTGTGAGCACCTTGCTCTTGGAACCGTAGCGCACCACTTCGCCGCGATACATCACCGCGATCGAATCGGCGATCGACTTCACCGTCGCGAGGTCGTGGGTGATGAACAGATAGGCTACGTTTTCCTCCCTCTGCAGTTCGAGCAGCAGCTTGAGGATGCCGTTGGCCACCAGCGGATCAAGCGCTGATGTCACTTCGTCGCAGATGATCAGCTTGGGCTTGGCGGCGAGCGAGCGGGCGATGCAGACACGCTGCTTCTGGCCGCCGGAGAGCTCGGCCGGGTAGCGGTCGACAAAGCCCTTGCCCATTTCGATCTTGTCGAGCAGTTCGGCGACGCGGGCATCGCGCTGCCTGCCGCGCATGCCGAAATAGAATTCGAGCGGCCGGCCGATGATGGTGCCGACGGTCTGGCGCGGGTTCATCGCCACGTCGGCCATCTGATAGATCATCTGCAGCTGGCGCAGGTCCTCCTTCGGCCGGTCGGCAAGCCGGTTGGCCAAGGGGCGCCCGTCGAATGTAACGGTGCCTTGCTCGGGCGGCAAAAGTCCGGTTATGGCGCGCGCCAGCGTCGACTTTCCGGAGCCGGATTCGCCAACCACGGCCAACGTCTGGCCGGGGTAGATGTCGACCGAGACGTTCTTCAGCACCTTGACGTGGCCGCCGCCATAAGCGGCGGTCACGTTCTTGACCGACAGGAACGGCGTGGTGCCGGGTTTTTGCTCGGCATGTTCGATCTCGTGCACCGAAACCAGCGCATTGGTGTATTCCTGCCGCGGTTCCTTGATGATCTGGCGGGTGCCGCCCCATTCGACCAGCCGGCCGTGACGCAGCACCATGATCTCGTCCGAAACCTGGGCGACGACGGCCAGGTCGTGCGTGATGTAGAGCGCCGCCACGTGGGTGTCGCGGATAGCATCCTTGATCGCCGCCAGCACGTCGATCTGCGTCGTCACATCGAGCGCCGTGGTCGGCTCGTCGAAGACGATCAGGTCAGGCTCCGAGCACAGCGCCATCGCCGTCATCACACGCTGCAGCTGGCCGCCCGAAACCTGGTGCGGAAAGCGTTCGCCGATGGCTTCCGGGTTGGGCAGGCTGAGCTTCTTGAACAACGCGACGGCGCGCTTCTCGGCCTCCGCTCGTGTCGCCGTTCCGTGCAGCAGCGTGGCTTCCACCACCTGGTCCATCAGCCTGTGCGCGGGATTGAAAGCGGCCGCCGCCGACTGCGCGACATAGCAGACCTCGCGGCCGCGCAGCTTGCGAAAGTCCTCCTTGCCGCCCTTGAGGATGTCGCGGCCGTTGAGGAGCACCTCGCCGCCGGTGATGCGCACGCCACCACGGCCATAGCCCATGGATGACAGGCCGATGGTCGACTTGCCGGCACCGGATTCGCCGATCAGGCCGAGCACCTTGCCCTTCTCCAGTGTCAGCGAGACATCGTGCACCAGCGTGATGGTCTTCGGCGCCTCACCGGGCGGATAGACCGTCGCCTCGATGCGCAAATTGCGGATGTCGAGCAGAGGGGTGGACTTTGCCTTGCCGTCAGCCATCACCCGCGTCCTCCCTTCAGGCTTGTCGTGCGGTTCAGCACCCAGTCGGCGACAAGATTGACCGAGATCGCCAGCGCCGCGATCGCGGCCGCGGGGATGAGCGCTGCGCCTATGCCGAACACGATGCCGTCCTTGTTCTCCTTCACCATGCCGCCCCAGTCGGCGTCCGGCGGCTGCACGCCAAGGCCGAGAAAGGAAAGCGTCGACAGGAACAGCACTGCGTATATGAAGCGCAGGCCGAGCTCGGAGATCAGCGGCGACAACGCGTTGGGCAGGATTTCACGGAAGATGATCCAGACGCTGCCCTCGCCGCGCAGCTTGGCGGCTTCGACATAGTCCATGACGTTGATGTCGACGGCGACCGCGCGCGACAAACGATAGACGCGCGTCGAGTCGAGAATGCCCATCACCAGGATCAGCGTCACCAGGTTGGTTGGCAGCACCGAGAGCACCACCAGGCCCATGATCAGTGTCGGGATCGACATCAGGAGGTCGACGAGGCGCGACAGGATCGTGTCGAACCAGCCGCCGAACACCGCGGCCGAAAAGCCAAGGATAGCGCCGAGCGAGAACGACAGCGCGGTTGCCAGCACCGCGATAAACAAGGTGATGCGGGCGCCATAGATCATCCGGGACAGCAAATCGCGGCCGAGATTGTCGGTGCCCAGCCAATGCGCCGCCGACATCGGCTCCCAGACATCGCCGACAATTTCGGCGTTGTCATGCGGCGAAATCCATGGCGCGAAGATCGCCGCCAGCACGAATAGTGCCGTCAGGATAATGCCGATCAACGCGGGGATGGGGATGCGTTTGATATCGAGCATGCCCGCCCCCTATTTCGGATGTCGCAGACGCGGATTGGCGACGATCGCCGCTATGTCCGCGATGATGTTGAGACTGATGTAAACGGCGGCGAAGATCAGGCCGACGGCCTGTACCACCGGCACGTCACGCTTGGTCACATGATCGACGAGATATTGTCCCATGCCGGGATAGACGAAAATCACCTCGACCACGACGACGCCGACGATGAGATAAGCGAGGTTGAGCATGACGACGTTGATGATCGGCGCGATGGCATTGGGGAAGGCGTGCTTGCGGATGACGTTGAACGCTGACAGGCCTTTCAGTTCCGCCGTCTCGACATAGGCCGACTGCATGACATTGAGGATCGCAGCGCGCGTCATGCGCATCATGTGGGCGAGCACCACCAGCGTCAGCGCCGTCGCCGGCAGCGCGATCGCCTGCATCCGCTCACCGAACGGCATGCCTTCATAGACGGTCGAGATGCCGGGAAAGATCTGCCACTTCACGGCGAAGAAATAGACAAGCACATAGCCGATGAAGAATTCCGGGAAGGAGGTCGACGCGAGCGCCAAGCCGGAGATCAGCTTGTCGACCCAGCCATTGCGGTAGCGCACGGCGATCAGGCCAAGCGTGATCGCCAGCGGAATGGCCACGATCGCCGCCCAGAAGGCGAGGAACAGTGTGTTCCACAAGCGCGATTTGATCGAGGTCGCGATATCCTGCCCGCTCGACATCGCAGTGCCGAGGTCGCCGGTCAGGACGCCGCCGAGCCAATGGAAATACCTGACATAGGCCGGGTCGTTCAGCCCAAGCTGCTCGCGCAGATTGGCCAGCGACTCCGGTGTCGCCGATTGTCCCAAAATGGCTTGCGCGACGTCGCCAGGCAGGATCTGCGTGCCGGCGAAGATCAGGACCGAGATGGCCAACAGAAGCAGGATGCCCAGCGCAATGCGCTGGGCAATTAGTTTCAGGATGGGTGAAGACATCTCTGCAAAGCCGGACTCAGGCCTGCAGCCAGCACTTCGCCAGGGCGTAGCCGTTCATCAGCTCCTGATGCGGGTCGTCCACCCAGCCATCGACCTTGGCACCGGTGGCGTCGATGAACTGGTTGAACATCGGCAGGATCAGGCCGCCTTCGTCGCGCACCATGACAGCCATGTCGTGGTACATCTGCTTGCGCTTGGCCTCATCGAGTTCGGCACGCGCCGCCAGCACCATCTTGTCGAAATCCGGGCGCTTGAAACGCGTGTCGTTCCAGTCGGCGGTCGACAGATAGGCGGTCGAGTACATCTGGTCCTGCGTCGAGCGGCCGCCCCAATAGGAAGCGCAGAAGGGCTGCTTGTTCCAGACTTCGTTCCAGTAACCGTCGCCGGGCTCGCGCTTGAGCTCGATCTTGATGCCGGCCTTGGCCGCGCTCTGCTGGAAGAGCTGGGATGCATCGACAGCGCCCGGGAAGGCAACGTCCGAGGTCCTGAGCAGCACGGTGCCGTCATGACCTGATTTCTTGTAGTGGAACTTGGCCTTGTCGGGATCATACTTGCGCTGCTCGATCTCGCTGAACAGCGGATAGGACGCGTTGATCGGGAAGTCATTGCCGAGCGAGCCGTAGCCGCGCAGCACCTTGGTCAGCATCTCCTCGCGGTCGATCGCCAGCTTCAGCGCCATCCTGAGGTCGTTGTTGTCGAACGGCGCCGTGTTGCAATGCATGATGAACACGTAGTGGCCGGGGCCTGCGTGGTTGCGGATGGTGACGCCCGGCACGCGCTTGATCAGGTCGACGATCTTCGGCTCGACGCGGTTGATCATGTTGACCTGGCCGCCCTGCAGTGCTGCCGTGCGGGCCGTCGCGTCGTTGATAACGATGACCTCGATCTGGTCGGCATGGCCCATCTTGTCGCCCTGCCAGTAATTGGCGAAGCGCTCGCCGCCATGGCGCACGCCGGGCTCGTTGGTCTTGACCACGTATGGGCCGGCCGAGATGCCGGCATCAGGCTTGTCCTTGCCGCCATTGGGCTGGACGATCAGGTGATAGTCGCTGAGCAAATAGGGAAGATCGGCGTTGGCCTCCTTCAGCGTCAGCACCACTTCCTTGCCGCTGGCCTTGATGGTCTCGATGCCCTTCATATAGCCGAGCGCGCCGGATTTCGACTTCTCGTCCGAATGGCGCTCGAGCGTGGCGGCGACGTCTTCGGCGGTCACGGTCTTGCCGTTGTGGAATTCGACGCCGTCGCGGATCTTCAGCGTCCAGGTCTTCGCATCGTCCGAGGAGCCGATCTCTTCGGCGATACGGTTCTCGAGCTTGCCGTCCGGCGACAGCTCGACGATCAATTCGCCCCAGCACTTGCCGAAAGCGAACGGCACCTGCGTCATCATCAGCGCCGGATCGAGGCTGTTGGTGGATTCACCGCCGACCAGGCCGGCCTTCAGCGTACCGCCCTTGACCGGACCCGCCGCGCGCGCAGCGCTTGAAAGCAGCGCGTTGGCGAAGGGTGCGGCGATGCCGAGCGCGGCCGCCCGGCCGAGAAAATCACGACGGCTCAGTTTGCCCGACGCAACCNGCCGGCTAAGGAATTCCAGTTCATTTGACATTTGAGTTCCTCACTCTGTTGGTTCGACTCTGCGGTCGATTTTCTTGCTTCTTGTTAAAGGGAATAATGACCGCAAGGGAAAGCGGTAAGCAAGACCGAATGCGACATGCCGTGGCGTAAATCGCACGTCGCATTTGGACCAACGGCTTCAGCGCTCAAACCAGCGCGCGCGGGACCTTTTCGTCGAAATCGCGCGCGAAGACGAGGTTTTCACCTTCGTAGGCCTCGATTCTGGCGCTGACGATGAAGTTTTGTGCGTCCGACCGCATCCGGGCCCATGTTTCGGTGCGGACCGACCATCCATTTCGCGACAGGGTCTGCGTCCAGTGTGTTTTCCCAGAGGCTGACAGAGGATCGTCGGGATGGATGGTCCAGGTTTCGCGGGCGATGCTGCCGTTGACCAGGCCGTGGTCGAGATCGCGCACTTCGCCGAAATCATCGGCAATGGAAAGCGTGACGATTCCCGTCTTTTCGTCGCGGTCGACATGGCGTTCGGAATTGGCGGGACGGATCGTCTCGGTCGCCCAGGGCGCGGCCCCTTCGGGCTCGGCGAAAACGGCTTCGTCGCCTGTTGCCAGCAGTCGCAACGGCACCGATAGCGTGGCCTCCGACAAGGTCAGTCGTGCCGGTTCCGGCGAAGGCCAGATCATTGGCCAGTAGGCGGTCGAAACGGCGACGCGCAGACGGTGGCCGGCCGGCACGCGGTAGGCGCATTGGTCGAGCACGACACGCGCCGAAACCGTCTCCCCGGGGACCAGTGCTTCGGGGAATTCATGCGAGTTGCGGTGCGTCAGATTGAGCACGCCATAGGAGATAAGTTCCGAGGCGCCGTCGGGATGCACGTCGCAAAGCCGGACCGCGATGTTGGCCTGGGGCCGATCGGAGGCAAGCAGGACCTCAAGCTCCGGCGCGCCGACGATCTCGATCGGCTTGGTGAGCTCAGGCTGGTCGAAACATGCCGACAGCCCATCGTCAGGGCGCTGATCACCCGGCAATTCCGGTCCGAAGGTGAACGGAAAGTATTCGCCGCCGGCAAGCCCGCAGGTCTGCGGCGAAGCGACGGTTGAAGGCCCTGCATCAGGGGAAATGAGTTCGATCGCTTCAACCGCTATGTTGGACGACGGCCACTTCTGCTCGGCTATCCAGCGGCCGGGCCGCTCTGGATGCCAGCGTGCGGGACGCACGCTGTCCATCACATAAGCGCGATAGTCGGGATCGGCCTCGACGCCGGTCTCGGCGCCCTTCAGCCAGTGGTCCCACCAGCGCAGCGCTTCCTGGAGGAAGCCGATGGCGGGCTTGGGTTCGGCATAGTGCGGGTATTTGTGGATCCACGGTCCGACGATACCCTTGACCGGTGCCTCGATGTTGCTGACGAGGTGCGAGATCGTGTTGCGGTAGCCGTCGTGCCAGCCGCCGATCGACAGCACCGCGGCATGAACAGCGGAAAAATCCTCGCAGATCGAACCGCGCTTCCAATAGGCGTCGCGATGCTGGTGGCTGAGCCACAGCGGCAAAAGGAACGACTGGTTCTCCAGCCGTTTCAGCCACAGATCGCGCCATTTGTCGTCGCCGGCAATCAGCGGATCCGGTGGCCGCGACGAATAGGACAGCATGGTCGAGGCCCAGCCGAAATTCTCGAGCAGCAGGCAGCCGCCCTTGTAGTGGATGTCATCGGCATAGCGGTCGACGGTCGAGCACAGGCTGATCACTGCCTTGAGCGCCGGCGGCTGTTTGGCCGCCACCTGCAGGCAATTGAAGCCGCCCCAGGAAATACCCATCATGCCGACATTGCCGTTGCACCAGGGCTGCGCCGCCGCCCAGGCAATGACATCGCAGGCGTCCTGCAGTTCCTGCTCGGAATATTCGTCGTCCATCAGCCCTTCGGAATCACCATTGCCGCGCATGTCGACGCGGACCGAGGCGTAGCCGTGGCCGGCAAAATAGGGATGGGTAAGCTGATCGCGAAAGATCGTGCCGTCGCGCTTGCGGTAAGGCAGGTGCTCAAGGATGACAGGTACTGGATCGTCGTCCGCATCCTCCGGCATCCACACCCGCGCCGACAGCCGGCAGCCATCGGGCATGACGATGCCCATGTCGGGAAATTCGACGACCTTGCGGGGAAATTCGGTGATGGTTTTCATGGCAGGCATAACGCTCCGCGGCACGAGAACTTTCAATCGTCATTCGCGACTGGAGCAGCGAAATATGCGACCTGTGCCGCTATCGCAATTCGTCGAGCAGTTCGGGATGTTTTTCCAGCAATGTCATCAATTGAATGGTCGGGCCACTCGGTTCGATCAAGCCTCTTTCATACTTGTCGAAGGCGTTCTCGCCGACCTTGAACAGGGATCCGGCCTCGCGTTGCGACAGCTTGAGCTTCGTGCGCATGCGGCGGATGGTTGACGGCGCCGGCACGCCGTCGACCTTCTCCTTGAGCGCGCGCAAGGCGGCATCGACAGCGGCCATGTCGTCGCCGACATGCACACCCTCGCCATCCGATGACGGATAATAACCGGGCAGGTCGACGATCATGGTCTCGTCCTTATAGGTTACGGTGAATGGACGCACCCCGCGCATCAACGCTTCTCCGGTTTCGGGAGAGACCATCGTATTCGGTTCACTGCTCTCCCTCGTCGCCATGGTCATTTCTCCTTGAACGACATGATCGTGAATTCGGTCACGACATCCGCCTGGAATTTCACATAGAGAAGCATGTCGCGCGCTGGCACGTGATAGACATCCTGCCACACTCGATGATCCGCGAAAGTCGTCATCGATTTCACAAACATCTTCCGCGTCATGCTTTCGATCACCTCGACCATGCCGGCGCGATCGAAGCCCAGCCCAACAGCATCCCGCAGTGCGGACGTTGTGATTGCCAGCGTGTCGACAAACCCAAACGTCGTCTTGATCGCATCAAGATCGTAAGTGGGTCTGCGTTTCTCCATGATTCAATATGCCCCCATAAAGGGGGTAATTCAAGCGGCGATATTGAGACGGAAGCTCAGTTAAGCGGAATGTCGTTTTCGGCCTTGTTCGCCTGATAGGCGCCGGACAGCTCGTCATAGCGTCCGGAAATCCTGCCGATCCGCTCCTCCAGCCGCTGGCGCTCGACCTCGGGCAGCGCTCTCACCAGCCTGCGGATCGAAAAACTTTTCCAATAGGCGTTCTCGGCGTTGTAGCCGCCGGGATCAAGGGTGAAGACCTCTTTCAGGATTTTGAGATCATGCGGAATGGCGAAACTGTCGCGCGAATCCTCGTGGCTGAACAAATAGTAGAAATTGTCGAAGCCGGTCCAGGTGATCGCCGACAGGCAGAGCGAACAGGGTTCATGCGTGGCAATGAAGATGGCATCTTTCGTGTCGACACGTTCGGCCTTAGGCATTTCGTAAAAGCGCTTCAGGCAATGCACCTCGCCATGCCAGAGCGGGTTTTCCATCTCGTTGTTGGTCTCGGCCAGCACCAGCGACCGGTCGCCCTTGCGCAGGATCGCCGCGCCGAACAGCTTGTTGCCGCGCGCGACACCTTCTGCCGTCTTCGGCACGATGTCGTGCTCGATCACGTCGAGCAGGCGGTCGATCAGCGAAATGTCGGTCATCACAAGCTCTCGTCGGGGATATGGATCTCGTAGGCGTGCGAGAAATGGAATTCCTCGAGATTGGCGCCGTCGCCGCCACGGTCGACGATCAAAAAGTCCTGAGGCTCTCCGATGGGCGTCAGCACGCCGTGCCAGAGATTGCGGGAATAGTTGACGCCTTGCCCCGGCGCGGTGATGAAGGCATGTGGTTCGCCCGGCCCCTCCTTGCCGTCATGGCAGACGACGACCAGGAACGGACGCGGCGACAGCGGGATGAACGCCTGACTGCCGAGCGGATGACGCTCGACCATGGTCAGCTTCAGCGGCATCTCGTAGGGCGTGCCGCGTACCATGGAAATCAGCACGCGGGCGTTGTGTCCTGCAGCTTCAGCGGTGGCGAGATCGTGATAGCGCTCGGCCTTGCCGCCATTGATCGGATAGTGATTGTCGCCGCCCATGTCGATGACGTCGCCGAATTCGGCAAAGGCCTCACGGGTCAGCGGCCGCGCGACGATGCGGGTCATGACGTCCGCTTCGCGATGCCAGCCCCGCCGAGCTTGGCGTGCCGGTTGACATCCTTGTAGAGCAGATAGCGGAATTTGCCGGGGCCGCCGGCATAGCAGGCCTGCGGGCAAAACGCGCGCAGCCACATATAGTCGCCGGCCTCGACCTCCACCCAGTCCTGGTTGAGCCGGTAGACCGCCTTGCCTTCGAGCACATAGAGCCCGTGTTCCATGACATGTGTCTCGGCGAAAGGAATGACCGCGCCGGGCTCGAGCGTGACGATGGTCATGTGCATGTCGTGGCGCAGATCGGCGGGATCGACGAACCGCGTCGTTGCCCAGCGGCCCTCGGTGCCCGGCATCGGGGTCGGCGCGATCTCCTGTTCGTTGGTGAAGAAGGCCTTGGGAATCTCGAGACCATCCACCGCCTCATATGCCTTGCGTATCCAGTGGAAGCGGACAGCCGCCTTGCTTTCGTTGCGGACTGTCCAGCCGCTGGCCGGCGGCAGGAAGGCAAAGCCGCCGGGGCTCAAGCTATGCTTCTTGCCGTCGAGCAGAACCGTCAGTTCGCCCTCGACCACGAACAGGGCGCCCTCGGCGCCGGCATCGGGCTCGGGCCGGTCGCTGCCGCCGCCGGGCGCGACCTCGACGATGTATTGCGAAAACGTCTCGGCAAAGCCGGACAGCGGCCGCGACAGGATCCAGACGCGGGTCTTGTCCCAGAACGGCAAGGCGCTGGTGACGATGTCCTGCATCACCCCCTTGGGAATGACGGCATAGGCCTCGGTGAAGACGGCGCGTCCGGTCAGAAGTTCGTTCTGGCCGGAATGGCCGCCCTGTGGGGCATAATAGGTGCGCTCGGGCATCCTGATCGTATCCATGGTTCAAACCTATTGTGGAAGCATGTCCTTGAGGCGGAGCAGCGCGATGCGCTCGACCTGCTTGCAAGCGGTTTCGAATTCGACGCCGCGGCCGTTGCCGATGCGGGCTTCGAATTCAGCGAGGATTTCCTCCTTTGTCTTGCCTTTCACCGCGATGATGAAGGGGAAGCCGAAGGTGGTGACGTAGGCGGCGTTGAGCTTGGAGAACAATTCACGCTCCTTGTCGGTCAGCGCGTCGAGACCGGCGGAAGCCTGTTCCCTGGTCGATTCCGTCGTCAGCCGCCTGGCCTTGGCCAGCTTGCCGGCGAGGTCGGGATGGGCGTTGAGCACGCCGAGCCGCTCGGTTTCGCTGGCGGAACGGAAGATACGGCAGAGCGCATTGTGCAGGCCGCCGGCTGTGTCGTGCGCTGGGCCGAGTTCCAGCTCGTAGGCCCGTTCGGCAATCCAGGGCGAATGCTCGAACACGCCGCCGAAGGTGTGAACGAACGTCTCGAATTCCATCTTCGACGGGCGCAGAGCGGCCGGTTGATAGGGGTGATTTTCCTGCCAGTGCTTGGCGATGTCGATGCGCCGCGCCAGCCAGACCTTGTCGTGCGATTTGACATAATCGACGAAGCGTTTCAGCGCCGCCACCCGGCCCGGCCGTCCGACGAGGCGGCAGTGCAGGCCGATGTTCATCATGCGCGGCCTGCCTGCCTTGCCCTCAGCATAGAGCGTATCGAAACTATCCCTGAGGTAGGCAAAGAACTGGTCGCCCGAGTTGAAACCCTGCGGCGTGGCAAAGCGCATGTCATTGGCGTCGAGCGTGTAGGGGATGATGAGCTGCGTGCCGTCCGCATGCTCGAACCAGTAAGGCAGTTCGTCGTCATAGGTGTCCGAGACGTAATCGAAGCCGCCTTCTTCGGCCACCAGCCGCACCGTGTTGACCGATGTGCGGCCCGTGTACCAGCCGGTCGGGCGCTGGCCGGTCACCTCGTAGTGCAGCTTGATCGCCGCTTCGAGGTCGCGGCGCTCGTCCTCGGCGTCGTGATCGCGGTAATCGATCCACTTCAGCCCGTGCGAGGCGATTTCCCAGCCGGCTTCCTGCATGGCCGTGACTTGGTCGGGTGAGCGCGCGAGCGCCGTGGCGACGCCATAGCAAGTCACAGGCACTTGCTCTTCGCTGAACAGGCGCAGCAGCCGCCAGAAGCCGGCCCGCGCACCATATTCGTAGATTGATTCCATGTTCCAGTGGCGCTGGCCCACCCAGGGCGCCGCACCGACGATTTCCGACAGGAAGGCTTCCGAAGCCTTGTCGCCGTGGAGCACGCAGTTCTCGCCGCCCTCTTCGTAGTTGACGACGAACTGCACGGCGACATGCGCGCCGCCAGGCCATTTCGGATCCGGCGGATTGGTTCCGTAGCCACGCATGTCCCTGGTGTAACGCATCGTCCCTCCGCGCCCGGCATCACCGGAAGTATGATCAGGATATCGAAAGGGTGCTTCTCGCATTCCCCTCAAAATTTTTGAAAGTGTTTTTGTCGCACTCCGCTCGACCGGGACTTATGCATCGCCTTTAATTGGCGCACAATTCATCGTTAGTGCTCGATTGTACCGGCCAATTTATTCATATTGGAAAATGGGAGGCGGCCAATGGCAGAAACGTCGAAAGCCGATGGCGGGCGTCTGACGACCCATGTCCTGGATACCGCGACCGGTAGGCCGGCGGCGGGATTGTCGGTCGCACTCTACCATCTGGAGGGTTCCGCCCGCACGCTTCTGAAGACGGTCGTCACCAATGCCGACGGCCGCTGCGACGCGCCGCTGCTGGCGGGCGCCGACTTCCGCACCGGCGAATACGAGCTGGTGTTCGCGGCTGGCGACTATCTGCGCGGCCAGGGCACGAAGCTGCCCGCGCCTGCCTTCCTCGACAGCGTGCCGATCCGCTTCGGCATGGCGGAGGCGGTGCATTATCATGTACCATTGCTGATCTCGCCGTACGGCTATTCCACCTACAGGGGGAGCTGAGGCATGGCCAAGGTCAACATCCGCAACGAAATCCGCTTCATTCTGAATGGCAGGGATATCGCGCTGTCATCCGTGGCGCCCGATGCGACCTTGCTCGACTGGCTGCGGCTCGACCGTTCGCTGCGCGGCACCAAGGAAGGCTGTGCCGAGGGCGATTGCGGCGCCTGCACCGTGCTCATCGGCAAGCTTTCGGCCGCCGGACTGGTCTATGAAAGCGTCAATGCCTGCATCCGCTTCCTCGGCTCGCTCGACGGCACCCATGTCGTGACGGTCGAGCATCTGCGTGGCGAAGCTGGCCAGTTGCATCCTGTGCAGCAGGCGATGGTCGATTTCCATGGCTCGCAATGCGGCTTCTGCACGCCGGGTTTTGTCATGTCGCTCTATGGCCTGTGGATGAAGTCGCCGGACCCGTCGGATGCGACGATAGAAAAGGCTTTGCAAGGCAATCTCTGCCGTTGCACCGGTTACGAGGCGATCATGCGTGCCGCGCACGCCATCTCGAGCTATGGCAAGGCGGCGAAGGACCCGCTGGCGGCGGAGCGCCGGGACATCACGACACGGCTGCAGGCGTTGCGCGACGGCGCCAGGATCGAGATGGACTCCGGCAAGACGCGGCTGGTCGTGCCGGCCGATGCCGACGATTTCGCTTCTGTCTTCGAAAAAGAACCCACCGCCACCGTCGTCGCCGGTTCGACCGACGTTGGCCTGTGGGTGACCAAGCATATGCGCGAAATCTCGCCGGCGATCTTCATCGGCAATCTGCCGGGGCTTTGCACCATCACGGAAGACGATGGTGTCATATCGATCGGCGCCGGCGTCACCTACACCGAAGCTTTTTCGATACTGTCGAAACGCATCCCGGCGTTGGGACCGTTGTTCGACCGCATCGGCGGCGAACAGGTTCGCAACATGGGCACGATCGGCGGCAACGTCGCCAACGGCTCGCCGATCGGCGACACGCCGCCGCCGTTGATCGCACTCGGCGCACGGCTGACTTTGCGCAAGGGCAAGACGCGGCGCACGATCCCGTTGCAGGATTTTTTCATCGCCTATGGCAAGCAGGACCGCCAGCCAGGCGAGTTCGTCGAGGCCTTGCATGTGCCGGTGCCGGCAAAGGACGTGAAATTCGCCGTCTACAAGGTCACCAAGCGCCGGGACGAGGACATCACCGCGACCCTTGGGGCCTTCTGCCTGGCTCTGGCCAAGGATGGCACGGTAGCCGACATCCGCATCGCCTATGGCGGCATGGCGGCAACGCCGAAGCGGGTTGCGGCCGTTGAACAGGCTTTGATCGGCAAGGCCTGGAACGAAGCGACGGTGGAGGCGGCGATGGCGGAATACGCCAAGGACTTCACGCCGCTCACCGACATGCGCGCGAGCGCCGAATATCGAGCTCTGGCTGCAAAAAACCTTTTGTTGCGCTTTTACGTGGAAACCACGGGCACCAAGGTGCCGGTGCAGGTATCGCGCAGCGAGGCGGCCTGATGAACAAGCACGCCACATCAAACCACAAGGCCGAGAAGATCGTCGGCGGCATCGCTACCGACCAGCGGCATGATTCCGCCCACAAGCATGTCAGCGGCGGCGCCGTCTATATCGACGACATGCCGGAGCCGGCCGGCACGCTGCATGCCGGCCTTGGCCTGTCCAAGGTGGCGCATGGCGTTCTGAAAAGCGTCGATCTCTCGGCGGTGCGCGCGGCCCCCGGTGTCGTCGACGTGCTGACTTATGCCGACGTGCCGGGTGAGAACGATGTCTCGCCCAGCAACATGCATGACGATCCGGTGCTGGCGGAAGGCAAGGTGCAGTTCTTCGGCCAGCCCATCTTCGCGGTGATTGCCGAAACGCGCGAGGCAGCCCGGCGCGCCGCGCGCCTGGCCAGGATCGAGTATGACGAGCTTCCCGCCGTGATCGACATCTGGGACCTTGATCCGACGAAGGACAAGCAGGTGACCACGCCGCTGGTCCTGAAGCGCGGCGATGCGGCCGCGGCAATCAAGGCAGCGCCCCGCCGCATCAAGAGCCGCATGTGGCTTGGCGGCCAGGACCATTTCTACCTCGAAGGCCAGGTGTCGCTCGCCATCCCCGGCGAGGACGACGAGGTGACCGTCTACTGTTCGACCCAGGGGCCGAGCGAGACGCAGCATCTGGTCGCCCACACGCTCGGCGTGCCGAGTAACGCGGTAACGGTGGAGGTGCGCCGCATGGGCGGCGGCTTCGGCGGCAAGGAAACGCAGGCCAATCAGTGCGCCGCGATCGCCGCCATTGCCGCCAAGAGGCTGAAGCGCGCGGTCAAGATCCGGCTCGACCGCGACGAGGACATGACCGCCACCGGTAAGCGGCATGATTTCGCTATCGACTACGAGGTCGGCTTCGACGACGAGGGCAACATCCTTGGCGTCGACTTCACCTACGCTCTGCGCTGCGGCTTTTCAGCCGACCTGTCCGGCCCGGTCGGCGATCGTGCGCTGTTCCACTGCGACAACGCCTATTTCTATCCAGCGGTGCTGGCCAAATCGGCGCCGCTTTTTACCAACACCGTCTCCAACACCGCCTTCCGTGGCTTCGGCGGCCCGCAAGGCATGATCGGCGCCGAGCGCGTCATCGACGAGGTCGCCTTTTCGGTCGGCAAGGATTCGCTCGAGATCCGCAAGCTGAATTTCTACGACCCGATGGAGGCGATCGGCGGCCGCAACGTCACGCCCTATCACCAGAAGGTCGAGGACTGCATCATCCAGCGCATCGTGGCGGAACTGGAAGAGAGCGCCAGCTATGCACGCCGCCGTCGCGAGATTTCCGCCTTCAACGCCAACAGCCGCTTCATCAAGCGCGGCCTGGCACTGACGCCGGTCAAGTTTGGCATCTCCTTCACCAAGACCGAGTCCAACCAGGCCGGCGCGCTGGTGCATGTCTATGCCGACGGCTCGGTGCACATGAACCATGGCGGAACCGAAATGGGGCAGGGCCTGCACCTCAAGGTGGCGCAGGTCGTGGCCGAGGAATTCCAGATCGACCTCGACCGCGTGAAGATCACCGCCACCACCACCGCCAAGGTGCCCAACACCGCGCCGACGGCGGCGTCCTCGGGCGCCGATCTCAATGGCATGGCGGCACAGAACGCGGCGCGCCAGATCCGCCATCGGCTGACCGACTTTGCCGCCGAGAGATACCAGATCCCTGTCGACCAGGTGGTGTTCCTGCCAAACCGGGTGCGCGTCGGCAACCAGGAGGTCAGCTTCAACGATCTGGTCAAGCAGGCCTATATTGCGCGTGTGCAGCTCTCGGCAGCCGGCTTCTACAAGACGCCGAAGATCCACTGGGACCGCGGCAAGGGCCAGGGCCACGCCTTTTATTACTACGCCTATGGCGCGGCCTGCGCCGAAGTGTCGGTCGACACGCTAACCGGCGAATATGTCGTCGAGCGCGCCGATATCCTGCACGATTGCGGCCGTTCGCTGAACCGGGCCATCGACCTCGGCCAGGTCGAGGGCGGCTTCATCCAGGGCATGGGGTGGCTGACCACCGAGGAATTGTGGTGGGACGACAAGGGCCGGCTGCGCACGCATGCGCCGTCGACCTACAAGATCCCGCTGGCGTCGGACCGACCGAAGATCTTCAACGTGGCGCTGACTGACTGGTCGCAGGCCTATGAACCGACCATCCATCGCTCCAAGGCGGTCGGCGAACCGCCGCTGCCGCATGGCATGGCGGTGCTGCACGCCCTGTCGGACGCAGTGGCCAGCGTCGCCGACCACAAGATCTGCCCGCGCCTCGACGCCCCGGCAACGCCGGAACGCGTGCTGATGGCAATCGAGCGGCTGAAGAAAGCGATCAAGGCTAGCGCCTGAATCTGGCAGAACGTGCAATTCGGACCGAAAAAGCCTATATTTCCCATTCGGGAACCGTGAAACCATGAACTCGAAAGCACAAAGCCTGAAAGCCTTTCTCGGCGGCGTCGGCCGTCTTGCCCTGGTCGAAGTGGCCGGCACCAGGGGCTCGACGCCGCGTGAGAAGGGCGCCTTCATGCTCGTCTCGCGAACGGCGATCTTTGGCACGATCGGCGGCGGTCAACTCGAATACATGGCCATCGACAAGGCGCGGCAGATGGTGGCGCCATCGGGTGGGTCCAACCGCCTGCAGTCGACGTCCCGCGTCGCGGTCGACGAAGTCCGCACCACGCTTGACGTCCCGCTCGGCCCCGAAATCGGCCAGTGCTGTGGCGGGCGGGTCGAGGTGCTGATCCGGTTGGTCGATACCGCATTGGCCGCCGAACTGGTCGCGGCGGCGGAAGCCGAGGAAGCTCATATGCCGCATGTCTATATTTTCGGCGGCGGTCATGTCGGCCAGGCGCTGGCGTCGACCATTGCGCTCCTTCCCGTGCGCGGCGTCGTCATCGAAACACGCGCCGAGGCGCTGGAAGGCATGCCGGAAACCGTGGAGACTCGGCTGACCCCCATGCCGGAGGCCGAGGTGCGCAACGCCCCGGCCGGCACCGCCTTCGCCATCCTCACTCATGACCATGCGCTCGATTTCCTGATCGTCGCCGAGGCGCTGAAACGCGACGACGCGGCCTATGTCGGCATGATCGGGTCGAAGACCAAGAAAGCCACGTTCAGGAGCTGGTTCCTGAAGTCGGCGGACGGTACGGAGGCTGAATTCGCCCGCCTCGTCTCGCCGATCGGCGGCGATGCGGTCAAGGACAAGCGCCCGCCCGTCATCGCCGCGCTGGCGGCCGCCGAGATCATGACGGCGCTGGTCAGCCACGTGACCGCGGATCATCGGGCCCTGCAGGGCAAGGTGATGGCCCCGGCTAGACCAGCCTAGGCTGGCTTTCGCGCAAGGCAACCGGATCGGATAGGCCACGAGGCCATCACTTGCAGGCCAGTTCGCCCTTCCGCCTACTTGCCGGCCAGAAGATCCTTGATCAGCCGCTGGCAGCGCTCCGCCATGAAGTCGAGCAGCAGCCGCACCTTGGGGTCCTGCAGCTTCTTGTGCGGATAAACGGCCGCGAACTGCACCGGCGTCGGTGGCGTGTTGCTCAGGATCACCTTCAGCCGGCGGTCGCGGATGAACGGCTCGACCTCGAAGCGCGGCTTGTTGATGATGCCGCGCCCTGACAGCGCCCAACCGGTCAGCACGTCGCCATCATCGGTGTCGTATGGGCCGTGTACCTCGAACTTTTGCGGCCCGGTCGGGGTCTGCAAGGTCCAGACATATTCGCGCGCGCCGGAATAGCGCAGCATCAGGCAATCATGTTTCCTGCCGATCAGCTCCTGCGGCTCCATCGGCTCGCCGCGCGCCTCCAGATATTTTGGTGCGGCGACCAGCACGCGCTCGCATTCCATGATGCCACGCATCCGAAGACTGGAATCCTCGATGATGCCGAGCCGGAAGGCGACGTCGATGCCTTCCTTCATGATGTCGACATTGTGGTCCGAGAGCCTGAGCCGCACCTCGATGTCAGGGTATTTGTCATGGAAATCGGGAATGCCCGAGGCCACCAGCCGTCGCCCGAGACCGAGCGGCGCGGTGACGCGGATGGTGCCGCGCGGCTGGCCGGACAGCGCCGAGACGGCAGCCTCCGCCTCGGTGATCGCTTCCAGCACCTGCTTGGCGCCGGAATAGAAAACGGTGCCGTGTTCTGTTGGCATCAACTGCCGGGTGGTGCGGTTGAACAGCCGCACGCCGAGATGCTTCTCCAGTTCCTTGATGCGATTGGAGGCGACAGCCGGCGAAATGCGCATGTCGCGGCCGGCCGCCGACAGATTGCCGAGCTCGACGACGCGGACGAAGACGGCGATGTTGTCGAGATAGGCCATACGGAGCACCTTCGCCGGTTTGTGGCCATCAAACTAGTATTTTCCAATTTTTTTTGAAAGTCATCGTACACCTCGCCTCTTTTCGTTTGCGCACCACACCGTAAAGTCACCGGATCGGCAGGGACGACTTCAATGATGGATTTCGCGATTTTCTGGGACTGGCTGAGCTTCGCCGTGCGCTGGCTGCACGTCGTTACCGGCATCGCCTGGATCGGCTCGTCCTTCTACTTCGTCGCACTCGATCTTGGTCTGCGCCAGCGCCCGGGCATGCCGGTTGGGGCCTTCGGCGAGGAATGGCAGGTGCATGGCGGCGGCTTCTACCACATCCAGAAATATCTGGTGGCGCCGTCCGAGATGCCGGAACACCTGACCTGGTTCAAATGGGAATCCTACGCCACCTGGCTTTCCGGCTTCGCGATGCTGTGCGTGGTTTATTACGCCGGCGCTGACCTGTTCCTGATCGATCCCAACGTGCTGCCGATGTCGGTACCGGTCGGCATCCTGCTGTCGATGGCGACGATCGGCGTCGGCTGGGTGGTCTATGATCTCTTGTGCCGCTCGCCGCTCGGAAAGAGCGATACCGGCCTGATGCTGGTGCTCTACGGCGTGCTGGTGTTCATCGCTTGGGGGCTGACGCATCTGTTCACCGGCCGCGCCGCCTTCCTGCATCTGGGTGCCATCACCGCGACGATCATGTCGGCCAACGTCTTCATGGTCATCATTCCCAACCAGAAGATCGTCGTCGCCGACCTCATCGCCGGCCGCAAGCCGGATCCGAAATACGGCAAGATCGCCAAGCAGCGTTCGCTCCACAACAACTATCTGACGCTGCCCGTCCTGTTCCTGATGCTGTCGAACCATTATCCGCTGGCGTTCGGCACCGAGTTCAACTGGATCATCGCCTCGCTGGTGTTCATCATCGGCGTCCTGATCCGCCATTATTTCAACAGCGTGCACAAGCGCGCCGGCAATCCGCACTGGACCTGGCTGGGCGCCCTGGTCCTGTTCCTCATCATCATCTGGCTGTCGACGGTGCCGAAGGTGCTGACGGGCGAGCCCAAGGCCTCCGCCGCGGCTGAGGTCTATATCGCTTCGGCGCATTTCCCGGCCGTGCGCGACACCGTGCTCGGCCGCTGCTCGATGTGCCATGCGCAGGAGCCGGTCTATGAAGGCATCTATCACGCACCCAAGGGGGTGATGCTGGATACGGATGCTGGCATCGCCGAGCATGCCCGCGAGATCTATCTGCAGGCCGGCCGCAGCCACGCCATGCCGCCAGCCAATGTCAGCCAGATCACCGACAAGGAACGGGCGTTGCTGGTGGCGTGGTTCGAAGGCGCGGGGAAATAAGCATGACCTCGACACTTCTGCGTGGCCGCACGCTGTCCTTCGTGCGCTGGCCGCAAACCATCGACGACCACTCCGCCTGGCGCTACGAGGAGGATGGCGGGCTGCTGATTAGCGACGGCAGGATCGTTGCAGCAGGCGCCTATGCCGATGTCGAGAAAGAGGCCGGTGAGACGGCAAAAAAAATCGACCACCGGCCGCATCTCCTGCTGCCGGGCTTCATCGATGCCCATGTGCATTTCCCGCAGATGCAGGTCATCGCGTCCTATGGCGCCGAACTGCTCGATTGGCTGAACACCTACACCTTTCCCGAGGAAACAAAATTCGCCAACGCCCAGCATGGCCGCCGCATCGCGCGCCTGTTCCTCGATGAGACGGTGCGCCACGGCACCACCACGGTTGCCGCCTACTGCTCGGTGCACAAGGCGTCGGCGGAAGCCTTCTTCGCCGAGTCGCATGCGCGCGACATGCTCAACGTCGCCGGCAAGGTGATGATGGACCGCAACGCACCCGAAGGCGTGCTCGATACGCCGCAATCGGGCTATGACGACACCAAGGCGCTGATCGCCGAATGGCACGGCAAGGGCCGCCAGCTTTATGCCATCACGCCACGTTTCGCCATCACCTCGTCACCGGAGCAGATGGAGATGGCCGGCGCGTTGTGCCGCGAACATCCCGACCTGCACATGCAGACGCATCTGTCCGAAAACCACGCCGAGATCGCCTTCACCGGGGAACTCTACCCCTGGTCGCGCGACTACACCGATGTTTACGAGCATTATGGGCTGCTGGGCAAAAAGAGCCTGTTCGGCCACTGCATCCATTTGTCGGAGCGCGAGGCGGACGCGCTGTCGGACAGCGGTTCGGTGGCCGTGTTCTGCCCGACCTCGAACCTGTTCCTCGGTTCCGGCCTGTTCGACTATCAGCGCTTTCGCCGCCGCGACAAGCCGTTGCGCATAGGGGCCGCCACCGATGTCGGCGGCGGCACAAACTATTCGATGCTGCGCACCATGGACGAGGGCTACAAGGTCATCGCGCTCAATGGCGAGAAGCTGAACCCGTTCCAGTCTTTCTGGCAGATCACGCGCGGCAACGCAGAGGCGCTGTCGGTGGCGGACAAGATCGGCACGCTGGAGGAAGGCACCGATGCAGACATCGTCGTGCTCGATGCCAGGGCGACGCCCGCCATGCGGCTCAGGATGGAAACGGTCGAGACGCTGGCGCAGGAATTGTTTCTGCTGCAGACGCTTGGCGACGACCGAGCCGTGCGCGAGGTCTATGTGGCGGGGCGGGCGGCCAAGAGCGACATGATCGCGGGGTGAACCCCGTCTTGCCAACCGAATTGCGAAGGGCAATTCGGGGCGATCCGGCCTCTCCCCAAGGAGAGAGGAGACCGCCGGCGCTGGCGCCAGGCTCTTCTCCCAACCGGGGAGAACGCGGCCGCGCAGCGGCCGGATGAGGGGGCGCCGCGATGCAAGCTTGACCCGGCCGATGTTGTCGTACAAACGAAACGTCACGATTTTCGGAGAAAAGAGACATGGCCGTTGCTGACGACATCGCTCTGATCAAGAGACAGGAAGAGACCCTTGTCTTCGCAGCCTTCGACGAGGCCGTCGCCTTCGAGATCGGCGCAGCCATCCGTGGTCGTGCAATGGCCGAGAACCTGCCGATTATCGTCGACATCAGGCTATGGGACCGGCCGCTTTTCTATGCCGCCATGCCGGGTTCGAACGCTTCCAACCCCGACTGGGCGCGGCGCAAGATCAATGTCGTGAAGCGCTATCTCAGAAGCACTTACCGTCTGGTGCTTGAACAGCAACGTCCTGACCGCACCTTCAAGATCGGCGAGGGGCTGGATATTGCTGACTACGTGCTGGCCGGCGGCGGCTTCCCGGTCACGGTCAAGGGCGCCGGTGTCATCGGTGTGATCGCGGTGTCCGGCCTGCCGGAGCGCCAGGATCATGGCGTGGTGGTCGATGCGCTGTGCGATCACCTGGGCATGGACAGGCGCGAGCTGGCGCTGTCCGCGGACCCCGAATGACCGTGCCCGATCCCAAGGTTTTTCTTACCTCGATCTTCAATGCCGCCGTCGCCGCCGCCGATCCGGAGCGTACCATCCGCGACCATTTGCCGGCCAAGCCAAGGGGCCGCACCATCGTGATCGGCGCCGGCAAGGGCTCGGCGCAGATGGCCGCGGCCTTCGAAAAGGTCTGGGATGGCCCGATCGAGGGCCTGGTCGTCACCCGCTACGGCTATGGTGCCAAATGCGAGCGCATCGAGATCATCGAGGCGGCGCATCCTGTACCGGACGCCGCCGGGCTCGAGGCCTCGCGGCGGCTGCTGGAGAAGGTGCACGGGCTGACAGCGGACGATCTGGTCGTGGCGCTGATTTCCGGCGGGGGTTCGGCGCTGCTGCCGTCTCCCGCCGCCGACCTGACGCTCGCCGACGAGAGTGCCGTCAACGAGGCGCTGCTCGCCTCCGGCGCGCCGATCGCGGCGATGAACACTATCCGCAAGCACCTCTCCACCATCAAGGGCGGCCGGCTGGCTGCCGCGGCCTGGCCGGCCAAGGTGGTGTCGCTGGTGGTCTCCGACATCCCCGGCGACAATCCGGCCCTTGTCGCGTCCGGCCCGACCGTTCCCGATACCGGCAGCCGTGAAGATGCCCTGGCTTCGATATCAGCCTATGGCATGAAACTGCCGGACGCAGTCATGGCGCATATCCGGTCGCCTGCGGCCGACGCGCCAGATCCCGACGATGAGCGCTTTTCGCGCAACGAAGTGCACCTGATCGCCTCTGCCGGTGTGTCGCTGGAAGCGGCAGCAGTGGAAGCGAGGCGGCAAGGCATAGAAGCCGTCATCCTCTCCGATGCCGTTGAAGGCGAAGCGTGCGAGGTCGGCGGCGTCCACGCGGCAATCGCCCGCGAAGTGGCGACGCGCAACCGGCCCTTCCAAAAGCCGGTTCTGATCCTTTCTGGCGGTGAGACCACCGTGACCTTGCGGGCCAAAGGCAAGGGTGGCCGCAATTCGGAATTCCTGCTCGCCTTCGCCATCGGCATCAATGGCGTGGAGGGTATTCATGCCTTGGCGGCCGACACCGACGGCATCGACGGTTCGGAAAACAATGCCGGCGCCTTCGCCGACGGCTCGACTGTTTCGCGCATGCGCGCGGCGGGCGTGGATGCCAAGGCGATGCTCGCCGGCAACAACGCCTGGACGGCCTTCAATGCCGTCGGCGATCTCTTCGTGCCCGGCCCCACCGGCACGAACGTCAACGATCTCAGGGCAATTCTCGTCCGCTAATGCATGTCGCCCAAGTGACCTCGGATTTGGGGGAAGGACATGCATCAACACAAAGACCTAAAGCGCGTCGCATGAGTCCGTTTCGACGCGACGCGCGCTAGAGCAATTCCAGGAAAAGTGCGTAGCGGTTTTCCGCCTGGAATTGCGTGAAAACCAAGAGTTAGAGCGGTTCGGCGATTCCAACAAACACTGAACCGCTCTAGACCGGCAATCAAGCGGCCATAAGCCGCTTCACCTGCTTCATATCCTGCAAAAACCGCTCGCGTTCGGCCTCTTTGTCGGCGTGATCACGAATGCGCAGGATGAAGGAGGGATGAATGGTGATGAAGACCCGCAAGCCATCCTCGCGTTCGATCACCTGGCCGCGCATCTTGGTCACCGGTATCGCCTTGCCAAGCAGGGACAGCGCCGCCGTGGCGCCGAGCGCCACGGCGACGTTCGGCTTGATCAGGTCAAACTCCTGGTCGAGCCACCAGCGGCAGGCTTGAACCTCGCCGACATTCGGCTTGGAATGGATGCGCCGCTTGCCGCGCGGCTCGAATTTGAAGTGCTTGACCGCGTTGGTGACGTAGACCTTCAGGCGATCGACCCCGGCATCGTCCAATATGGCATCGAACACTTTGCCCGCCGGGCCGACGAATGGCTGGCCGGCGAGGTCTTCCTGGTCGCCCGGCTGTTCGCCGACAAAAATCACCTTGGCATTGTCAGGCCCTTCACCGAATACCGTCTGCGTCGCATCGCGCCAGAGCGGACAGCGGCGGCATCCCTTCGCGACCTCTCGCAATTCGGAAACTGTGTCCGCGGCATCGTCATCAGGTGTTTCGGCTGGCTGCTGCTTCGGCCAGTGCCTCGCCTGCACCTTGGCGTGGTGCGGCGCCGGCGTTGTCGGCATCTTCGCAATCATATCCCTGGCGGCCTTGTCCGCTCTCGCGATCAAGTCAGGAATGAGCGAGGCCTCGGGAAGGTTCCGCCAATATTTCTATGGGATGGCTGATACGCCACCTCATTTTGATGACGACGGCGAAAAAGTGATCGTCGCCGGGTCACCCAGCCATCAGACTTCGTGCAGGTAGAGATGATAGTCCAGTTCGCTGACCGTGCGCGCCACGCGCAGGTATTCGGACTGCTTGATTGCCACGAAGGTGCGGTGCAGGTCCTCGCCGAGCGCGCCTTTCAGGAAGCTGGATGCCTTGGCTGCTTCGATGGCGGCGCGCCAATCGGCCGGCATCGTCGTACGGGTGACGGACGCCTCATAGCCATTGCCGGTCGTTTCGGGGCCTGGATCAAGCCCTTCATCGAGGCCTTTGACGATGCCGGCGAGCACCGTCGCCGCAATCAGATAAGGGTTGGCGTCGACGCCGGACGGACGATGTTCGATACGCCGGTTTTTCGCATCGCCCGCCGGCACGCGCAGCGCCACCGAGCGGTTGTTGACGCCCCAGGTCGGCGCGACCGGTGCATAGGATTGCGAGACGAAGCGGCGCCAGGAATTGGCGTGCGGCGCAAACACCAGCATCGATTCCGCCATGGTCTGGATCAGCCCGCCGAGGCCACGCAGCAGCGGCAACGACCAGTTCTCGCCGGCTGCTTCAGAAAAGACGTTTCGGCCGTCCTTGTCCTGGAGCGAGACATGGAAATGCATGCCGGAGCCGGCATATTTCTCGATCGGCTTGGCCATGAAGCAGGCGGTGACGCCGTGGCGGCGCGCCTGCGCCCGCACCAGCCGCTTCAGCATGACCAGATCGTCCGCCGCCCGGATCACGTCCTTGCGGTAGTTCAGCGTCAATTCGTACTGGCCAGGCGCATATTCCGAGATCACCGTCTCGGCCGGAATGCCTTGCGCCTTGGCGGCGGTGTAGATGTCGGAGAACAGCGGCTCCATGCCGTGCAGATGGTCGACGGAATAGACCTCCGTCTTGCCCGAGACGCGGCCATCGAGCACCGCGCGCGCCGGCTGCACCTTGCCCTCGGCATCGCGCTCATTGGCCAGCAGAAAAAACTCCAGCTCGAAGGCGCCAGCCGGATGGAGGCCCTTGGCCGCCAGTATGTCGACCTGCCGGGCGAGCGCCAGCCGCGGGTCCGACGACATTGGCTGGCCGTCGAGATGGTGCATCGCCATCAGCACCTGGCCGCGGGGCGGGTTCGTGCCGTAAAGCGGCACCAGCGTGCCGGGAATCGGCCAGGCCCTGAGATCGCCATCGCCGCTGTCCCAGATCAGCCCGGTTTCGTGCACATCCTCGCCGGTGATGTCGAGGCCGAGGATCGAGATCGGCATATGCCGGCCGCCTTCGAAAATACTTTTCAGCTCATGCCGGCGCACGATCTTGCCGCGCCCGACGCCGTTGGCGTCGGTCAGCACGATATCGAAGGCCTCGACCTCGGGATGGGCGTCGAGGAAGGCTTGCGCCTCGGTAGGCGTCGAGCCCGAAGGTGAGGTCATGGTGGAACTCGGGTTTGGCTTGGTGGCTTGTCTCATGCCGCAAGCTTTGCCGCAACCGCGCCAAAGGAGGTGATCAGCCGGTTGACCTGGGCGCCTGACGTTGCCGGTGAGATCAGCATCATGTTGTGGAAAGGTGCGATCAGCACGCCGCGGTTGACCAGCGCGACATGGATGGCGGCCTCCAGTTCCGGTGCATGCGCACCCTCCGCCTCAGCGCCGTTGCGCAGCGGGCCGGGCGCGCAGATGAACTCGACGCGGGCCCCGACACGGGAGACATGCCAGGGCAGACGATAGCGATCGATCACGCCGGTCAGCCCGGCATCGAGCCGCCGCGCCAGATGATCCATGCGGTCGTAATTCTCCTGCGTCATCACCTCCTCGAGCGTGGCGCGCATCGCCGCGAACTGCAGCGGGTTGGCCGACAGCGTCGTGCCCATGCCGGAATAGCCAGGCTCTTTCGTCCTGTTGTAGTCGGCATAGCGCGACGCGACCTCCTCGCTCATGCCCCAGACGCTCGCCGGCACGCCGCCGGCAATCGGCTTGCCCAGCACGAACAAGTCCGGCTCCAGCCCATATTTCCTGGTGTAGCCGCCCGGGCCGGTCGAGATCGTGTGCGTCTCGTCGATCAAAAGCAGCGTGCCCGCTTCGCGCGTCAACTTTCGCAGCGCATCATGGTAGCCGGGATCGGCAAGCACCATGCAGGAATTGGTCAGCACCGGCTCGGCGATGACGCAAGCGACATCCCTGTCCTTCAGCGCGGCTTCGAGAGCGGCGACATCGTTGAATTCGATGACCTTGGCCGTGCGGGTCAGGTCGCGGAATTCACCCGCCAGTCCTGGCCTGTTGACGGGCTTGCCGTCGATCAGCCGCACCATCGTCTCGTCCACCGAGCCGTGATAGCAGCCGTTGAAGACCAGGATTTTTTCTCTCCCAGTGATGGCGCGGGCGACGCGTAGCGCGAACCGGTTGGCGTCGGTCGCCGTCGTCGCGATCTGCCAGAACGGCAGGCCGAAGCGCTGCTGCAGCAGCGGCCCGATGGCGAGCGCGTCTTCCGAAGGCAGCATGTAGGTCAAGCCGCGCCCAGCCTGGCGGCGAAGGGCGCGTGCCACCGGCGGCGGCGAATGGCCGAACATCGAACCGGTGTCGCCGAGGCAGAAATCGTCGAGCTTGTTGCCGTCCATGTCGGTGATCGTGGCGCCGCGGGCACTGTCGACCAGGATCGGAAACGGCGTCGGCCAGTCGTTCATCCAGTGCATAGGCACGCCGCCGAAGAAGCCGGGGATACCGTTGCCGACCTTGGCCTGCGATTTCGGCCGCGCCTTGCGGAATACGGCACCTTCCGTCTCGCGCAATTGCGCGATGCGGTCGCGGCTGATGCCGCCGATGGTCTTTGAACTGTCGCTGTGCATGAAAACCCTCTGGCACGTCCCTCTTAGCCAATCCACCTCCGCGACGGCAATTGGCCGCGCGGCCGTTCTGCATTGGCTCAGCCCTAGCTGGCGGCGCTTGACGCTCTGCGCGAAGTCGGCGCCAATGGGAACGGCAATAGGGGGCAAGGGAAATGCGGACGATCATCTGCGTGACGGCACTGTTCCTGTCGGCCGGTACGGCCTGTGCGACCGGCGGCATCTGGTGCTCCGTCGATGATCCACAGGTGAAATTCCAGGTCGATGCCGGCGTCACCACCGGCATGGGCGGCCCGACCTTCAACTTCCGCGGCGACCTCGAAATCAAGGCAAGGCCGGCCGGCGATCAGCTGCGCAAGGCCACTTTCGAGAACTCCAACCTCACCCAATACTGGCTCGACAACAAGGAGCTGCGGCTGAACATCTACCACGAGCAGGAGCTGGCCAAGACCTACAGTTCGGTCGAACTGACGATCCTGACCAGGGCCAGCGACGAGGGCGTCTATGATGGAGATTACAAACTCGCCGTCTATGACAGCACGGCCGACAAGGACAGCGATGGCAAGCCGGTCGATCTGACCGGCAAGGTTTCCTGCGGCGCCGAGTAATCTGCTGTTTCGAAACTACGCAGTGATGTCGATGACGCCGCAGTCGCCGGCGGCACTGCCGAAGGCGACGCGGCGTTCTTCCTTGTCCCACATCATCGCGGTGATGGCGCCTTTGCCCGGGCGCCGCAAAAGCACTTCCTTGGCGTCGGAAAAGCGCACCGCCATGACCATGCCGTCGTCATAGCCGACGGCGACGACATCCTGGCTCGGGTGGCAAGCGACCGCCGTCACCATGGCGTTGCCCCGGGTGCCGAGTTCCAGCGGCGCCTTGCCCATCGGCCCGTCCTTGGCCGAGAACGGCCAGACGATCGCCGCCGGCGCGCCGGAACTGGCCAGCCACTTGCCTTTCACGCTCCACGACAGGCTTTTGACCTTGCCGGGATAGCCGCTCATGCGCATGTGCTTGCCGTCGGCGAGTTTCCAGCCATGCAGGGCGTTTTCCTGCATGGTGGTGACCAGAAAGGCGCCGTCCGGCGAGAAGGTAATACCGGTGTGGGCGCCCGCCCATTCGAGTTCCACCGGCTTGCCTTCGGCGGCCGGGAAATGCAGCGTCGCGCCGTTGTAGCGGGCAACGCCGAAGCGCATGCCCTTGGGCGAGAACGCCAGCCCCTCGACCGAGCGCGGATGGGCAAATTCCCGGGTCTTGCCATCGGCGAAGCGCACGAAGGCGGTCTTGCCCGTGGCATAGGCGATGGCCCCTTGCGGCCCGGCGGCAACGCTGGTGATCCATTTCTTGCCGGCGCTCGCCACCTCCTGGGTCTCACCGCCGGCTTTGACGGCAAACACCTTGCCGTCCTCACCGCCGGTGATCAGCCGGTCGTTGGCCGCGTCATGAAAGGCCGCGAGCAGCCCATCATTGGCCTGCACAGTCTTGTGGCCATTGTCGAGCCGGTGGACGGCGCCATCGGCCAGCGCGAAATGCGGCACATCGCCAAGGAAGACGGCGGTAACGCAATGGCCTTCGAGATCAAGCGGGGCGACTGTGGGCATGATTGTCTTTGTTCAACTGAATGAGATTACAGAGGCGGCTTACTCGACGTTTGCGGTTCCGGCAACCGGCAGATCAGATGGCGAGAGGCTGTCATCAAAGCAGGCCCTTCGCCCGCAAATCGGTTGCGAACGTCGCCAATGGCATCACCAAGGTCAGATCCGATCCATCGAGACGCTCGGCCCCGTAGCTGGCATACCATCTTGCGGCCCGCTCGCTCTTGGCATCGATGATGAGCAGGATGCCGCCGCCTTCGCCAGCAAGTCGCAAGCAGCGCAACGCGGCGGCGGCAAGCAGTTGACCTCCAAGTCCTTGCCTGGCGACGCTGCGGTCGGTCGCCAGCCGGACAAGCTTGAAGCCGGAAACCTCGTGCCGCGCCAAGCCTCTCGTCATCGTCTCCGGCACGGTTTCATGAGCAATGGCTGACGGCGCGATCGTATAGAAGCCAAAGATCCGCTCCAAAGCGGTATCGTCGATCGCACAGAAAGTCTTGGCGGCATTTTGTTCGTGGTTTTGCCGCGCGAACCGCCGCAGAAAATCGTTCATCTGCGCATCGCCGCAATCGAACGAGGCCCGATCATGGCGTTTCGCAATCGGCTCCTCGTGCCAGGCGGGAAGCGTCACAGAGTATCCGGCAAGGCTGCGATCGCTGCTCGGAGCTTGGCATTGGGTTTCGGCGGGTTCTCCAGCAGATCGAGTATACGTGTGAAATCGCGGTCGGACACTTTCGCAACCTCGGCTGCTTCGATTACGGCCTGTGCTTCCGGAACCACCTTGTTGAGAATGAAGTCGGTAACGTCCTGATGAGATAGCGCGGCGGCGCGCGCGATCATCGCCTTCTGGGCAGGCGCGATGCGGATTTGATAGCGCTCGGTTTTGTTGTCGGCCGACCTGGGCATCGGAAATCTCCTCGGGTCCATGTACACATGATATGTGTACATGGACCCATAGTCAATCTCGAGAGCCCTTCAATACAGCCCTACGAGGCTTGGCAGGCCTCGAAACTCTTCCTCAGCCGCTCGGCGTCGAGTTCGCGGCCGATGAACACCAGCCGGCTTTCGTGCTTCTCGCCGTCCTTCCAGGCGCGCTGGTGGTCGCCTTCGATGATCATGTGCACGCCCTGGATGACATAGCGCTCATCATCGCCCTTGAGCGCGATGATGCCTTTCAGTCGCAGGATGTTGGGGCCTTCCATCTGGGTGATCTTCTCGATCCAAGGGAAGAATTTCTTCGGGTCCATCTCGCCGCCGCGCAGCGACACCGACTGCACCGTCACGTCATGGATGTCGGAAGGATGTGCGTGATGGTCATGCCCGTCATGATCATGATGGTGGTGATCGTGGCCATCATGGTCGTGATGATCATGATCATGATCGTGGTCATGGTGATCATGATCATCATGCGCCTCGAGGAAATGGGGATCGTTTTCCAATGCCCGGGACAGGTCGAAGGCGCCGCGGTCGAGCACTTCCGACAGCTCGACACCGGCGCGGGTCGTACGATGGATCCTGGCCGCCGGATTGATGGCGCGGATCGTCGCCTCGACCTTGGCGAGCTCTTCCGGGGTCACAAGGTCGGTCTTGTTGAGCACGACGACGTCGGCGAAGGCGATCTGGTCCTCGGCTTCCCTGGAATCCTTGAGCCGCAGCGGCAAATGCTTGGCGTCGACCAGCGCCACCACGGCATCGAGCTTGGTCTTGGAGCGCACGTCGTCGTCCATGAAGAAGGTCTGCGCCACCGGCACCGGATCGGCGAGCCCGGTGGTCTCGACGACGATGGCGTCGAAGCGGCCGGGCCGGCGCATCAGGCCCTCGACGACGCGGATCAGGTCGCCGCGCACCGTGCAGCAGACGCAGCCATTGTTCATCTCGTAGATTTCCTCGTCGGATTCCACGATCAACTCGTTGTCGATGCCGATCTCGCCGAATTCGTTGACGATGACGGCGTAGCGCTTGCCGTGGGTCTCCGACAGGATGCGGTTGAGCAGCGTCGTCTTGCCGGCGCCGAGATAGCCGGTAAGAACGGTTACGGGGATCTGCGTCTGTGCGTCGCTCATGGCTTGCCTCGAAATGACTGGGCCCTGAAATCCAGGCCGCGAAAGGGATTGTCGGTTCCATATAGGATGTGCGCCGGGCTTTTGCACGGGGCAAACCATGGGCCAAATTTTACCGCTGGGATTCGTTCTGACATCGTGGCCGCGAAAAGCGGTCGCCGCCGCGCGATGGAATAATCAGGGGGTCGCCTTGCCCGGGCTGGCGGGTGTCGGACCGCATTCACGCAGCGGTTGGTCCGAATTTCCTGCACGCGAAACTCGTTTGTCATCTAACTGAAATAAACATCTGGCATCACCACGGCGGACACCGCAAATGCTTGCCGGCAAAGCTGTTTCGGATGCCGGAATCTTTTTCGATCGTCGATTGCCAACCGGCCGGCTGCGTCTATGCTGTGCGCACCGGTACGGCCGAAGAGGGATGACCATGGCCAAGGCGGACAAGACTGCAACGATGAGCCGGCTGCATTCGGCGGCAAGGCTGGCAAGGACCGCGCTGGCGGCACGGCTTCTGGCGCACGGCTTCTACGCCGGCCAGGATCAGATCATGCTGTCGCTGGACCGCGAGGACGGCCAGACACCGGGCAATCTTGCCGGGCGTCTCGGCGTGCGTCCGCCGACCATCACCAAGACCATCAACCGGCTGCAGGCGCAGGGCTTTCTGGAAAAACGCGCATCGGAATCCGATGCCCGCCAGGCCCATATCTTCCTCACCGATACCGGCCGTGAAACCATCCGCGCCATCGAGAAGTCGGTGAAGAAGACCGAAAAGCAGGCGCTGAAGGGCCTCGACAAGAAAGACCAGAAGGCGCTGTTCAAGCTGCTCGCCCGTATCGAGGCCAACCTCTCCAACGAGGAACTGGTGCTGATCGACGACGACGCCGAGGCGGACGAATGATCTCTTCGGCTATCAAGCCGCCGCGGCAGCTCCGTGGATCAAGGACGACCAGCGTCCCGGTGTCATGCCGAACGCTTTCTTGAATTGCCTGTTGAAATGGCTCTGGTCGCTGAAGCCGGCCTCGACCGCGATCTGCGCCAAGGGCTCGCCGGCGGCGATCATCCTGCGCGCGCTCTGAAGCCGGCGCATCACCAGGAAACGATGCGGACTGGTCGAGAAGGCCGCGCGGAAATGTCTCGACAGGGCATAGCGGTCGAGACCCGTGATGGCTTCCAACTCGTCCGAACGCACGGGCCGGTCGAGGTTTTCCGTGAGATATTCGCGCGCCAGTGTCGCCGCCCGCCACGCCGTCCCGGCTAGTGCCTTTGCCGGCTGACCGGCATGCCGGGCGAGGCTTTGCACCAGTTGAGCCAGGAAGTCTTCGATGAATAGCTCGTCGAGTTCCCGCTCCAATGGCCCAAGCGCCGAAAGCAGCGTCGCGCAAAAGGTATCGTCGGTCACCACGCCGTCGCTGACGAACGGCAACGCCGTGCCGCCGAGACAGTCGAGCATCATTGACGGCTCGAGATAGAGCATTCTGTAGCGCAGGCCTTCCTCGGTACCCGCGCCGCCATCGTGCAATTCGTCCGGATGCAGCACGATAACCTGGCCGGGCAGGCTATGCCGCGCGGCACCACGATAGCGAAAGGTCTGCACGCCGCGCAGCGTCACCCCGATCGCATAGGTGTCGTGGCGATGGGGATCGAAGGCGCTGCCGTGAAACCGCGCCTCGATGCGCTCCATCCCCGCAGGGTCGGGAGCGGAGATGATGCAGCTTTCAGCGGCATCGGCGCACAAACGTCCAAGACCCTCGAAGGCCTGGCGGTCTAGTTCGAACGACATCGTCTCCTTCAGCCTCGCAATACGGGGCCTAACCTCGAATGGCGCATTTTCTCATGTTTGATACGAATTTGCAATCGTACTGCGGGAAGACCTGCCCGTCTGGCAGAAACTCAACGTCACCGCCTTCCTGACCAGCGGCGTCGTCGCGCAATTCCCCGACATCATCGGCGAGCCCTATCGCGACCGCGCCGACAATCTCTACAATCCCCTATCGATCCAGCCGGTCATCGTGCTCTCGGCCGACCATGCGGCGCTTGGTGCGATCCACCGGCGTGCGCTGGAACGCGGCGTCACCACCTCGCTCTATGTCGAGGAGATGTTTTCGACCGGCTTCGACGCCGCCAATCGCGCCGTCTTTGCCGAATTCGCGCCCGAAGACGCCAAGGTGGTCGGCATCGCGCTGCGCGCAGGGAAGAAGGTCGTCGACAAGATCACCAAGGGTGCCCGCATGCATGCATAGAGGCAAACTCACAAACTCAATCGACTGGCTACCGCCGATCGAGAAAAGCTGCATACAGTCCCGCCAGCAATGCGAATATCGCCGACACCAGCATCATGGAAAAAAGCGCTGGAGCTGAATCTGCAAGAAACAGGCCGGCGATGGAGGCGATGAGTGCCCCGCCGCCGATCCTCATTGCGGCGGCCAGTCCTGCCGCGGTGCCAACAACATCCGGCCGTACCGACAATGCGCCGCTGTTGGCGGCGGGCATGGTCAACCCGTTGCCGATACCGATGAACACGCAAGGTCCAAAGAAGGCCAGAACGTGAGTGGTGCCAAAGCTTGACAGGACCAGGCCGATCACCAGACCCGCGCAGGTCAGGAGGCGCGCAAAAACAAGTGTGGCGCCCAGCGAGATCTTCGAGGCATATCGCCCGGCCAAATAGCTGCCGAGAAGGAAGCCGGTCGGGACTAATCCCATGTAAAAGCCGAGCTTCATGCTTGACCCACCGAGCGCATCGCCGACGATCAATGGCGCTCCTCCGAGGAACACATAAAGCACGCCCATCGAGCAGGCCATGCACAGGGTGTGGGCCCAAAACCGCGCCGACCGGAGGAGCAGTCCATATGAGGCAGCGTAGTTCCCATCGGACCTCGACAATGGGGTGGCCGTTCTCCTGATCTCGCGCATGGATAAGGCCAAGGTTGCCGCGCCGAGGATCGCGAAGACAATGAAGCTTGACCGCCATCCGAACAGTTCGTCCAGCGACCCGCCCAACAAGGGACCGACCATGGGTGCGAGCGCCCACCCCATGGCGAGATAACCAAATTTGCTGGCGGCTTCGCGCTCACCCGATGTCTCTTTGATGATGACCAGAGCGACGGAGTAGCAAGGGCCAATGCACGCTTGCATAGCGCGAAACAGAAGAAAAATGCCGATGTTGGGGGCCAGGGCGCAGCCGATGGACGCGGCGACGAAGATCAGGAGAGATGCCAAGACGACCAGCCTTCGCCCAAATCGGTCCGATATTGCGCCTCCGGCGGCCTCTATGAGGGCGGTGATAATCGCAAAGCCGGCAACCGACAGATTGACCAATGCGAAATCAGCTTGAAACGTTGCGGCAATGTTCGGCAGCGACGGCAAAATCATGTTCACCGGCAACACTGCAAGAGCTGAAAGCAGAATGAGAGTGATTAGTCGGGGTGGAGCAGCCGGTTCGGAGAATATCGTTTTCCTGATTGTGTCTGTGCTCGGACTCGGAATGGGGTTGTCGCTCGCCATGATCTCGTTCGCCTGGTCGGTGGGATTGAAGTGAGGGTCTGACGGGGCGGCCCAAATTCCGGGCATAAAAAAAGGCCCCGTCTGGAGCCTGCTTACCGCGCATGGTGCTTTCGCCGGATGGTTACACCATCCTGCCCATGCGCTCTCTTACCACGATGAAAATCATTGCGATGTTCATGGCATCACGGCTAGGCGGAAAGGTGCATGTCGTCAAGTCGGCATGCTTTCGACGTCGATCAACAAAAAAAGACCATGGAGCCTGTACTCAGACTTGACCTGAGCTGGTGGCGGTTTGGGCCGTGACATGCCGGACGAGGCTAAGCCTGTCCAGGCGTCTTGTTGTGCCAGACGTTTTTGGCTTGCCGGCAAGCGACAATTCCCGCAAAGGTGGGCTCCAGCCCAGCTTTTCCCCCGGCCTGCACGTGAATCCTTCCCAAAGAGATGCAGAAAGCGCGACGCCGCCGGTGGCGATCCTGTGCATGCTGACGACCTATGTCTTCTTCACCTTCCTCGACACCAGCAGCAAATATCTCGTCCTTGCAGGCGTCTCCGTCCTGATCGTCGCCTGGGTGCGCTTTGCCGTGCATGTCGTGCTGGTCGGGGCGCTGCTGCGCGGCTGGCGCGAGCCGGTGCGGTTCCGCCCGGTCAACTTGCCCGCGCATGTGATACGCGGCGCCTTCCTGTTCGGCTCGACCATGTTCAACGTCCTGGCGCTGCGCTCCCTGCAACTGGCCGAGACGACATCGATCTATTTCTTCGGGCCCATGGTGATCACCGCGCTTGCCGGCCCGCTGCTGGGCGAATGGGCCGGCTGGCGGCGTTGGCTGGCGATCCTGGCCGCTTTCGCCGGGGTCTTGATCATCACGAGGCCGGGTGTCGGTGTTTTCGGCGTGGGACATCTCTTCGCGCTCGGCTCGATGCTGTCGAACTGCTTCTATGTCATCATGACGCGCCGCATGTCGGCGACCGAAACGTCGGAAAGCCTGATCCTGTTCTCGGCGCTGGCGCCGGCGGTGCTGCTTTTACCCATGCTGCCGTTCTCCTTCTCCTTGCCGCACGATGGCTGGCACTGGTTCATCCTGCTCATGCTTGGTGTGTTCGGTGGCGTCGGCCATTGGCTGCTGGTGCAGGCCTATCGGCTGGCGACGACCACGGCGCTGGCGCCCTATCCCTATTCGCAGATGGTGTGGATGATCATTTCCGGCTGGCTTGTCTTCAAGCAGTTCCCCGACCGCTGGACGCTGGTCGGCGCCGCCATCATCGTCGCCAGCGGCCTCTACATCGTCCATCGCGAACACCGGCTCAGGCTGCGCAGCCGCGCGGCCTCGGATGTCGAGGCCGAAGCGCTGGCAAAAAAACTTTGATTTGGCCCCGATCGATGGCATAAGGCCGCCCTTAAACAGTTTAAAAAACGACGGGGAGCGAAAGCCTGGCACAGAAGATCAAGCTGTCGACGATCGCGGATGCGCTCGGCGTGTCCACGGCCACGGTTTCGCTGGCGCTGCGCGACAGTCCGCTGGTCGCCGGCTCGACGCGCGACCGCATCAAGGAACACGCCCGCGCCATCGGCTATATCTACAACCGCCGCGCCGCCAGTCTGCGCACCTCGCGCTCGGGTATTGTCGGTGTCGTCGTGCACGACATCATGAACCCGTTCTTCGCCGAGATCCTGCGCTCGATCGAGAGCGAGCTCGACCGCAGCCGGCAAACCTTCATCCTGTCCAATCATTATGATCAGCTCGAAAAGCAGCGCACCTTCATCGATACGCTGCTGCAGCTCGGCGCCGACGGCGTCATCATGTCGCCGGCCATCGGCACGCCCGCATCAGATATCGTCATGGCCGAGGAGAACGGCTTGCCGGCGGTGCTGATCGCACGCACCGTGGAGGGCGCCGACGTGCCGGTGTTTCGCGGTGACGATGCCTATGGCACGGGCCTCGCCACCAACCACCTGATCTCGCTCGGCCACAAGCGCATCGCCATGATCGGCGGCACCGACCAGACCTCGACAGGGCGTGATCGCTACCAGGGCTATGTCAACGCCATGGAGGCGGCGGGGCTTGAAGTCAGACCGTCCTGGCGCATTGCCGGCCCGCGCACCAAGCAAGCCGGCTTCGAGGCGGCCGGGCAGTTCCTGGCGCTGAAGGACAGACCGACCGCCGCCTGCTGCTGGAACGACCTCGTCGCCATCGGCCTGATGAACGGCATAGCGCGCGCCGGCCTGGTGCCGGGCATCGACATCTCCGTTACCGGCTATGACGATCTCGAGGAGGCGGCGATCGCCACGCCGGCGCTGACCACCGTCTGGAACGGGCAGCGCGAGGTCGGCCGCCGCGCCGCCAGCGCGCTGCTCGACAAGCTCAACGGGCAGACGGTGCGGCCCTCGCAGGAATTGATCAAGCCTGAACTGCATGTGCGCCAGTCGACCGGCAAGCCGGTGGAGCGTGCATGACCAGGGCCAAGGATCTGCAAGCCGTTGCCATTTTGGTGCCGGCGGATTTCAGCGATCACGCCGTCGGGCGTATCGAACGGACCTTCAGGCGCGTCCGCATCGAGCGCGCCGATCCGGCGCTGGTCACCGAGGAGATGCGCCGCGCCGTGCGTGGCATCGCATCCTTTGCCGGCATCAGTGCGGCGATGATGGATGCGTTGCCCAATCTCGAACTCATCGCCTCCTTCGGCGTCGGCTATGATTCGGTCGACGTCCACCATGCGGCGGCGAAGAACATCATGGTCACCAACACGCCCGACGTCCTGACCGAGGAGGTCGCCGACACCGCGATCGGCCTGCTGATCAACACAATCCGCGACCTGCCGCGCGCCGAGACCTGGCTGCGTGACGGCAGCTGGGTGCGCAAGGGTAACTATCCGCTGAGCCGGCTGACCTTGCGCGCGCGCCGTGTCGGCATTTTCGGCATGGGCCGCATCGGCCAGGCCATTGCACGGCGGCTGGAGGCGTTCGGACTGCCGGTCGCCTATCACAACCGACGTCGTGTCGAAGGTCTTGCCTACCAGTATCACGCGACGCTGAAGGGGTTGGCCGAGGCAGTCGACACGCTGATTTCGGTGGCGCCCGGCGGTGCTTCGACACAGAAAGCGGTCAATGCCGACATACTGTCGGCGCTCGGCGCGAACGGCGTCTTCGTCAACATCGGCCGCGGCAGCACCGTCGACGAGGCGGCCCTGGCGGTCGCTCTCGCCGACGGCACCATCGCCGCAGCCGGGCTCGATGTCTTCGCCGACGAGCCGAATGTCCCCAAGGCGTTGCTCGACTTGCCAAACACCTCTCTGTTGCCGCATGTCGGCTCGGCTTCGGAGCACACGCGCCGCGCCATGGCCGATCTGTGCGTCGACAATCTGGTGTCGTGGTTCAGCGAGCGCCGGCCGCTGACACCGGTGCCCGAGACGGCGCATGTGCGGGCGCACAGCTGAGCGCCCGGCTTCGCCATATTTATTAACGTCTGCTTAACCCTTTGAAATCATTGTTCATCCTGTGCGTGCGTGGGTGAAGATCAGGATGAAGACGCTTTCCACATTGATCGGGGCCGCTGCCTTGTTCGGCGGCGTTCAGCTGTTTCATGCCGGCGGTGTTGAAAGCGTCGGCGAAGAGGCCACGCCGTCCGACACCTACAGGCTGGTGGCCAATGGCGACGAGGGGGCCTGCGCGGTCACGCGCGGCGCCTCGGTCTCGGATGGCTTGTCGCTGTTGACCGTGGCTCCGAATTGCCGACGGCTCCTGCCGGGCCTCGAGCAGGCGAAATTCTGGCGCGAGCAAAACGACGGAACGGTCGCCTTCAGCGCCAACGGCATCGATCCGATCGTCACCTTCGCCGTGGCTGACGGCAACGGCTACGAATCCTACGCCCCGGCGCTGCCGTTGCTGTCGCTGGCATCGGACGGTGGCTTGAAGCGCGGAAACTGACTACTCAGCCGCGGCCCGTGCGCCGGCTTTCGCCGCCGCGTGCAAACGCACCGCATCACCGAAAGCGCGAAAAATCTTGGCGGAATTGCTGTCCGATTTGACCCAGTATTCGGGATGCCACTGGACGCCGACGGCAAAGGCGCGCGCGCCCTTGACCGAAACCGCTTCGACCGTGCCGTCAGCGGCGACAGCCTCGATCTCGAGCTTCGAGCCCAACCGGTCGATCGCCTGGCGATGCAAGGAATTGACTTTGATGTCGCCCGCGCCGAACACGCCGGCGAGGCAACTGCCTGGCTTGATCGAAATCGTCTGGTGAATGGCGAAGCGCTCATCCTGTTTGTCGCTCACCGCCGCACGGTGGTCCAGCGACCCCTCGCGCTCCTGGATCTCGGTGCCCAGCGTGCCGCCAAGCGCCACGTTCAGCTCCTGGATGCCGCGGCAGATGGCAAGCAGCGGCACGCCGCGCTCGATCGCCTTGCGGATCAACGGCAGCGTCGTGGAGTCGCGCGCGGTGTCATAGGGGCCATTGGCTTCGCTGGCATCGCTGCCATAGAGCGAGGGATCGACATTGGATTTCGAGCCGGTCAGCATGACGCCGTCGACCGACGACAGGAGTTCGTCGAAGTCCAGCCGGTCGCCGAACGAGGGCACCAGCAGGGGGAAAACGCCGGCACCTACGATTGCTGCTTCCAGATATTGTTGGGGCGCGGCATGCCAGGTGTAGTTGTCGAATTGACGGACGTCGGTCGATATGGCGACGAGCGGCTGCTGCATTTGGGTCTGTTTTCCATCTGGCAAGGGATGTCCTGCCTTTAAAATAAGCGATCCCCCGGCATTTTTCCAGCCAAGTTTCAGCGTGTCGCATGGGCCAGGAAACCGCCTGTTAGACTATAGTTGCAGGGTCGCACGGCTTCGCCACCAAATCCGGCCGCGGTGCTGGACTCGACTCCTTGCCCGTGTATTGTTTCGTGCGAACCGATGCGGGGGCCGAGGATTTCCCGAACGTCGGTCTGTTGATCCAAAAGGGAGGAACTGCATGGATCGTCGTTCATTCATCCGCAAGGCCGGCGTCACCGGCGTCGGCGCAGCCGCGGCAGCGGCCACGCTCGCCGCACCGGCAATAGCCCAGTCCAATCCCAAGGTGACATGGCGGCTGGCGTCCTCCTTCCCGAAGTCACTCGACACCATCTATGGCGGGGCCGAAGTGTTCTCCAAGATGCTGTCTGAAGCCACCGACGGCAATTTCCAGATCCAGGTCTTTGCCGCCGGCGAACTCGTTCCCGGCCTGCAGGCCGCCGACGCCACCACGGCCGGCACGGTCGAGGCCTGCCACACGGTGGCATATTATTATTGGGGCAAGGATCCGACATGGGCGCTGGGTGCGGCGGTGCCCTTCTCGCTCAACGCGCGCGGCATGAATGCGTGGCACTACCATGGCGGCGGCATCGACCTATTCAATGAGTTCCTCGCCACGCAAGGTCTGTTCGGCCTGCCGGGCGGCAACACCGGCGTGCAGATGGGTGGCTGGTTCCGCAAGGAAATCAACACCGTCGCCGACCTCTCCGGCCTCAAGATGCGCATCGGCGGCTTTGCCGGCAAAGTGGTGCAGAAGCTCGGCGTCGTGCCGCAGCAGATCGCCGGCGGCGACATCTATCCGGCGTTGGAAAAGGGCACCATCGACGCCGCTGAATGGGTCGGCCCCTATGACGACGAGAAGCTCGGCTTCTACAAGGTCGCCCCCTATTACTACTATCCGGGCTGGTGGGAGGGCGGCCCGACCGTCCACCTGATGTTCAACAAGGCGAAATACGACGAGCTTTCGCCGACCTACAAATCGCTGCTGCGCACGTGCGCCCAGGCCGCCGATGCCAACATGCTGCAGAAATACGACTACGTGAACCCTCCGGCGGTGAAGCGGCTGGTGGCCGGCGGGGCGAAACTACGTCCGTTCAGCCAGGAGATCATGGCCGCGTGCTTCGAGAAGGCCAACGAGGTCTATGCCGAAATGGAAGCCTCGAACGCGCCGTTCAAGAAGATCTGGGAATCGATCAAGGGCTTCCGCAAGGAGCACTATCTCTGGGCGCAGGTGGCCGAATACAACTACGACACCTTCATGATGGTCCAGCAGCGCAACGGCAAGCTGTAGGCGATCGCACTTTGTTTGTTCGAAAGCCCCGGGGCTCTTCTGTCCCGGGGCTTTTCCTTGCTCAACGGCGACGGCAATTGCCAGACGCCCGAAGCCCGCGCCTCAGCCCAAACCCGGCACCACCAGCACCTTCACTTCGCCTGGAGCCGGCGCGTTGGCGATCACCGCCGGCGCCTCTTCGAGCGTGACTTGCCTGGAGATCAGCCGGTCGATCTCGATGGCGCCCGACGCGATGAGCGCGGCGGCGCGGCGGTGTGTGTAGGGGTTGAGGAACGAGCCCAGCACCTTCAGCTCCCGGAACAACAGGTCGAAGGGCTCGAATTCCGCCTTCATGCCTTGCGGCGTCACGCCGACGATGACGACGGTGCCGCCGGCCCTTGCCAGCCGCATCGATTGCTCGACGGTCTCGCGCACACCGGCGCATTCGAACACCACGTCGACGCCATCAGGCATCAGGCCGGTCGGACCGGCGATGGCATCGATCACATCGGCGGCTGTGGGGTCGACCGTCGCCGTCGCACCGAGTTCCCTGGCAAGCGCGCGCCGCGAGGCTTGCCTTGTCGACAGGATGATGGTGGTGGCCCCGGCAAGCCGCGCCAGTTGCACGGTGAGCAGGCCGATGACACCGCCGCCGAGCACGACAACCGAACTGCCTGGCCTGATCTCGGCAAGCTCGACGCCGTGCAGGCAGCAGCCGAGCGGCTCGCAGAACGCGCCATGTGTCGGCTTCATATCCGCGGGAAGGACAAAAGCCTGTTTCTGCGGCATCACCACATAATCGGCAAAGCCGCCGTCGCGGTGGATGCCGATGGCGGTGAGATTGCGGCACAGATTGACGCGGCCGGCATGGCAGTGGCCGCAGCGTCCGCAGGCAATGTTGGGGTCGCCAGTGACCCGGTCACCGACGGCAAAGCCGGAGACGGCGGTGCCGACCGCCGCGATGATGCCGGAGAATTCGTGCCCGGGCGTCAGTGGAGGCCTGCAGGGGAACTCGCCGTGGAAAAGATGCCGGTCGGTGCCGCAAACACCGCAGGCCTCGATCCGCACCAGAAGCTCGTCCGGACCGGGGACCGGCTTGGGAATTTCGCGTAGCGAGATGCTGCCCACTCTCTCCAGCCGCACGGCTTTCATGGCGTCTCCCCTCCGAGCTCAGTTGAAATTCGGCGGCTGCGACAGGTCCGGCGTCGGTGTCGCCGGCTTGGCTGGTGGCGTATCGCCGAAATTCGGCGGTTGCGACAGGTCGGGCGTACCGGGCGCCGCCGGTGCGCCACCGCCATTGGCAGGCGCGCCGCCACCTTCCTGCGTGCCAAGCGGCGACAGGCTGGGCATTTCCGGCACCTTGTAGTCGATCGTGCCGGAATCGACGGCCGCGCCCTTGTAGCGCATCACCATTTGCGGGAAGGCGATGGTCAGGCCGATCATGATCACCTGGATGCAGACGAACGGCACCGCGCCCCAATAGATCTGGCCCGTCGTCACCGGCGCGATCTGCTTGCCGGTCAGGCGGTCGAGGTAGGGCACGCGCGAGGCGACCGAGCGCAGATAGAACAGCGCGAAACCGAACGGCGGATGCATGAAGCTGGTCTGCATGTTGACGCCCAGAAGCACGCCGAACCAGATCAAGTCGATGCCGAGCTTGTCGGCGGCCGGCGCCAGCAGCGGCACGATGATGAACGCCAGTTCGAAGAAATCGAGGAAAAAGGCGAGGAAGAAGACGAGCATGTTGACGCCGATCAGGAAGCCGACTTCGCCGCCCGGCAGCGAGGTCAAGAGATGCTCGACCCAGATCTGGCCGTTGACCCCATAGAAGGTCAGCGAGAACACCCGCGCGCCGATCAGGATGAACAGCACGAAGGACGACAGCCGCGTCGTCGAGGCCAGCGCCTGCTTGATCACGTCCATCGACAGCCGGCCCTTCATCGCCGCCATCGCCAGTGCGCCGACCGCGCCCATGGCGCCGCCCTCGGTTGGGGTGGCGATGCCGAGGAAGATGGTGCCGAGCACCAGGAAGATCAGCGCCAGCGGCGGGATCAGCACGATCACGACCTGCTGCGCCAGCCGCGACATCATGTTGATGTTCAGGCCGCGGTCGAGAATCGCGACGACGTAGATGAAGATGACGCCGACGGCCGCGCCGAGAATGTCGGCATTGTCGCCATGAGCGGGCACCAGGTAATGGTAGGCCGCATAGGCGGTGGCCACGGCCGCTACCAGCGCGATCAGCAAGGACACCACGCCATGGCCGAGTGTCCGCGCCTCGAGCGGCAGAGCCGGCATCGACTTTGGCCGGACGATCGACATGATCACGATGTAGAGCGTGTACAGGCCGGTCAGCACCAGGCCGGGGATCAGGGCGCCGGCATACATGTCGCCCACAGAGCGGCCGAGCTGGTCGGCGAGAACGATCAGCACCAGCGATGGCGGAATGATCTGGGCGAGCGTGCCCGACGCCGCGATGACGCCCGATGCTACCCGGCGGTCATAACCATAGCGCAGCATGATCGGCAGCGAGATCAGCCCCATGGCAATGACGGATGCCGCCACCACGCCAGTGGTCGCCGCCAGCAGCGCGCCGACGAAGATCACCGCATAGGCGAGGCCGCCGCGGATCGGTCCGAACAACTGGCCGATCGTGTCGAGCAGGTCCTCGGCCATGCCGGATCGCTCAAGCACGATGCCCATGAAGGTGAAGAACGGGATGGCCAGCAGCGTGTCGTTCGACATCACCCGGCTGCCGTAGAAATTGTCCGGCAGCGCATAGAGCAGCGGCCAGGCGAGATTGATCGCGCCGCCTGAATAGGGCGTCAAAAGCACGCCAATGAAGAAGAACATCAGGCCGTTGGCGGCGAGCGAAAAGGCGACGGGATAGCCGATCAGCATGAACAGAATCAGCGAGGCGAACATGATCGGCGCCATGTTCTGGGCGATGAACTCCATCACGAACGCACCTCTTCAGCGAGCGCCTTGGCTTCTTCAGCGAGCGCCTTGGCTTCGAGTTCAGCCTGTTCGTGCACGGAAATGAACGGGTTGGGATCGTCAATGATGCCGCGCATGATGGCGATCTTCTTGATGATCTCGGAAATGCCCTGCAGCGCGAGCAGGAAAAAGCCGACCAGCAGGATGGCCTTGGCCGGCCACACGATCAGGCCGCCGGCGTTGGTCGACATTTCACCGCTGTGGAACGACAGCGATACGTAGGGCACGAAATAGAACACCATCAGCGTCACGAACGGCATCAGGAAGAAGAGGTGGCCGAAGAGGTCGATCCAGTGCTGCACGCGGCGTGAAAACAGGCCGTAGACGATATCGATGCGGATATGCTCGTTCTGTTTCAGCGTATAGGCGGCGGCCAGCATGAAGGCGGCGCCGAACAGGTACCATTGCAGCTCGAGCCACGCGTTCGACGAGGTGTCGAACACCTTGCGGATGACCGCGTTGGCCGCACTCACCAGGATGGCCAGCAGGATCAGCCAGGATACCGATTTGCCGATGAACTCGTTCATACGATCGATCGTTCTGGATAGAGCGAGAAGCCCTGCCATGCATTCCTCCCTGATGCGGTGACGCGGGATCCCCCTTTTTCGTCGCGCCGCCTGGCCCAACCGTATGCAGTGCGTGGTCCGGTTGGTCAACAAGAGGAGGAAGGATGCAGGCCATCGGCTCTTGCGGCACGGTGGAAAACCGCAGCCTGACGATACGTCATGCAACCAAAGTCTGATGGGGTTCAGACGACCTTGCCGGTGTCGCGGCCGGCGCCGATCAGGATCAGCATGGCCACCAGGAACAGATACATCCACGCATCGCGCCATTCGACCGGGAAATAGCCGGCCCACAATGATTCGGCCATGCCGAAAGCGGCCGCTCCCAGCGCGGCCCGTGGCGGCGAGAGATAGCCGCCGACAGCCGTCACGAACAGGATCTTCAGGCCGTAGACCAGGCCGGAACCGAAGCTGACGTTGCCGTAATAGAGACTGGCCATGACCCCGGCCAGCGCCGCGCAGAAGCCTCCGAGCAGCACGGCACGCCTAAACACGCCACGCACGTCGACGCCGCACAGGGCGGCGGCCCTGGGGTCGTCGGAGACGGCGCGCCAGCACCGGCCGAAGTTTGAGCGGGCAAACGCCCATGTAGCGAGTGCGACCGCCGCCAGGACCACGACGCAGTCGAGCACCTGGATCAGCGTCAGCGTCGCCTTGAAACCGGAGCCTTCGGCGAAAACGATGGGTTCGGCCAGCATCGGCGGCAGCCACAGATCATGCGTGTCGGCCGCGATGCGGCTTGCTTCCGACAGGACGATCAGGATGCCGAGCGTCGTCACCACGATGGCATTGGGCGAGCGGTCGGCCAATGGTTCAAAGACGCTGCGTGACAGGACATGGCTGATGAGCGCGGCATAGAGGAACGCCGCGACGACGCCGAACAGCACCGAAGCCAGCAGCGTCAGCCACAGCACCTGGTAGCCGAAGGCGACGCTCAGGATCATTGCCTGGCCGCAGAAGGCAAACAGCGCCCCATAGGCGAGGTTGGTGCGGTGCAGGATGCCGTTGGTCAGCACGTAGCCGAAGGCGAGCAGGGCATAAAGCGCGCCCGAATGCAGCCCGTTCAGCACCTGCTGGAAGAAATAGAGCATGCTCGACAACACCACAAGCATCCCGCCCAAGAGCGGATCGGACAGGAGCGGATCGGATAGAGGCGATCATACCGTGCGCATCTGAGGTTTGCATCGCCAAATCTAACTTGTCAAATGCGATTTATCGGTTAGATTTTCGGAATGACAGTCGCCTGGACCCCACACCGCTTCACCGGCGGCCTGCTTGCGCTCGACACGACAAACACCGTCGTGCTGCGTGGCGATCCGGCGCGCACGTTCGACCGCTTCGATGATCCGGCCGAAATCGCCCGCTTCGCCGACGCGGCCAGCGGCTTTCGCGCCGTCGAGCTTGGCGACAGGCGGCTGGCGGTGTCCTCGCCGGCTGCAATCGCGCCCGTCGTGCTGTCGATCCGCGAGACGACCGACCGGCTGTTTCGAGGCGCGGTCTCGAAGGGCGCGGTCGCCACCGCCGACCTGCCTGAATTCCTGCGGGCCTGCGCCGACGGCCTGGCCGCCGGCCGGACCGAGATCGGGGCGCCGGGACGGCCGTTCGGCGATCCGGCGACGCCGATCGCCTTCGAGGCGGCGCTGGCGGTTTCAGCCCTTTCACTGCTGCGCGGCGACACGGTCGCGAGGCTCAGGATTTGCCCCAACTGCACCTGGCTGTTCGTCGACAGAAGCCGCAATTCCAGCCGCCTTTGGTGCGACATGGCGGTGTGCGGCAATAGGCAGAAGGCAAGCCGCCATTATCGCCGCCGCATCGCGGCCAACGAGGTCAGGAATGGCTAGAATTCTTTCCCGCTTGATCGTTGTTGGCGTGGCGCTGGTTGCGGCGATGGCGCTCGGCGCCTGTCGCGATACTGGCGGCGAGGGCAAGCTGTTCGAGGTTTCCGGCAAGATATTCGTCTTCAACTACCGTCTTGCCAGGGCGACCTACGTCGTGACGCTGCGGCCCTTGCGGCCGATGGGCGAGGGTCAGGTGGCGGTCGCCATTTTCCAGAATCCAGCCGGCGGCGCGCCCTTCGTGATCGAACAGAAGATCTGGCCGAAGCTCGACAAGGTGAGCCTGGAAAGCCCGGCGCTCACCTGCGTCGTCAAGAACAAGCCCTATGCCATCGCCATCAGCATCAAGGGCGCCGACGGTGCCGTCCTGCAGACCATCGACACCACGCTGATGTCGACGGAAGACCAGTCCATCCTGCCTGACCGGCCATTGGTCATCGACCAGCTCTACACGGCCAATCCCGATCTCGCCGGCCATCCCGACGGCAAGCTGCCGGGCGAGCCGAAGCCGGACTGCTCGAAAGCCGGCTGACGCCTGCCGACGGCATCGATTTCGCCCGGAATTTCTGTGCGCCGTCGCGCTGTCGGCCCACGCTTTCATGCGCGGCCCAGCACCCGCCGGACTGTTTGTTGCGCGTTGGCTGGTCCTTTCGATTTTGTTTGACCTGTCTTGCAAGGGAAGAAAGGATGCGTCATCCGATCCCGACGTTGGCCGCTGCCCGGCGCGGCCTTCGCAGAGGAAATGCCTGATGACGCTGCATGATGTCGCGCTCGACGACAAATTCGATCTTGGCAAGAAGCGCATCTTCCTGTCCGGCGCGCAGGCGGTCATCCGCATGCTCCTGATGCAGCGCGAGCGCGACCGCCGTGCTGGCCTGAACACGGCAGGCCTTGTCTCGGGCTATCGCGGCTCGCCGCTCGGCGGCCTGGATATGCAGCTTTGGAAGGCGAAAAAGCAGCTCGGCGAGGCCGATATCGTTTTCCAGCCTGGCCTTAACGAGGAGCTTGCCGCCACCGCCTGCTGGGGCTCGCAGCAGACGGAACTGTTGGGTGAGGGCACCCATGACGGCGTCTTTTCGGTCTGGTACGGCAAGGGTCCGGGCGTCGATCGTTCGGGCGATGTGTTCCGCCACGCCAATCTCGCCGGCTCGTCAAGATATGGCGGCGTCCTTGCGCTCATGGGCGACGACCACATGGCCGAATCCTCGACCAATGCGCACGCCACCGAATTCCTCTTCGTCGACACCATGGTGCCGATCCTGAACCCGGCCGGAGTCCAGGAGATCATCGACTACGGCCTGTATGGCTTTGCCATGTCGCGCTTCGCCGGCACCTGGGCGGCGATCAAATGCGTCAAGGACAATATCGAATCGACAGCTTCGGTCGATGCCTCGCTCGAACGGTTGAACATCGTCGTCCCGGATTTCGACATGCCGCCGGGCGGCCTCAACATCCGCCACGAGATCGACATGCTCGGCCAGGAAGAGCGGCTGCATGAGCACAAGCGTGCCGCGGCCTCCGCCTTCATCCATGCCAATGGGCTGAACAGGATCGTCTATTCGGGCGGCCGCAACCCGAAGCTCGGCATCATCACGCTGGGCAAGAGCTATCTCGACGTCCGCCAGGCGCTGGAGGATATCGGCATCGACGAGGCGGAAGCCAACCGCATCGGCGTGCGGCTGTTCAAGGTCGGCTGCCCCTGGCCGCTCGACCTGCAGCACATCGCCGAGTTCGCGCGCGGTCTCGACACCATCGTCGTCGTCGAGGAGAAACGCTCGCTGATCGAGGTGCAACTGCGCGAAAGCCTTTATGGCACCGCCACGCAGCCGGTCATCGTCGGCAAGAAGGACGAGCGCGGCGACTGGCTGTTCCCGGCCAAGGGGGCGCTGGACCCCAACGAGATCGCCATTGCACTGGGCGAGAGGATCGTGAAGACCATCGGCCCGTCCGAAGAGATTTCGGCAAGGGTCGCGAAGTTGCGCCAGTTCCAGGCGATGCTGAAGGACGCTACCGACATCGGATCGCGCACGCCCTTCTTCTGTTCGGGCTGTCCGCACAATTCCTCGACCAAGGTGCCGGACGGCTCGATCGCCGCCGCCGGCATCGGCTGCCACTTCATGGCGCTCTGGATGGACCGCAACACGCTCGGCTTCACCGCCATGGGCGGCGAGGGCGCGCAATGGGTCGGCCAGGCGCCGTTCTCGAAGCGCGGCCACATCTTCCAGAATCTCGGCGACGGCACCTACAACCATTCGGGCACGCTGGCGATCCGCTTCGCCCTGTCGAGCGAAGCCAACATCACCTACAAGATCCTCTACAACGACGCCGTCGCCATGACCGGCGGCCAGCCGCATGAAGGCGGGCTGACCGTGGACATGATCGCCAGGCAGGTGCGGGCGGAGGGCGTCGACCGCATCGCCATCGTCACCGACGAGCCCGACAAATATGCTGGGAAGGCCGAGTTTCCGGCCGGCGCTACCATTCACCATCGCGACGACCTCGATCTCGTCCAGCGCGAGCTGCGCGACGTCGAGGGCGTATCGATCCTGCTCTACGACCAGACCTGCGCCGCCGAAAAGCGCCGTCGCCGCAAGCGCGGCACCTTTCCCGATCCTGACAAGCGCGTCTTCATCAACGAACTGGTCTGCGAAGGCTGCGGCGATTGCGGTGTGCAGTCGAACTGCGTCTCGATCCAGCCGGTCGAGACCGAATTTGGCCGCAAGCGCAAGATCGACCAGTCGAGCTGCAACAAGGACTTCTCCTGCGTCAACGGCTTCTGCCCGTCCTTCGTCACCGTGCACGGTGCCAAGATCCGCAAGGCAGAAGGCCTGGCCGGCAAGACCGACCCGCTCGAAGGCGTACCGACACCAGTGGAATTCCCGCTCGGCGTCGAGGGCTGGGCGGCGATCATCGACGGCGTCGGGGGCACCGGCGTCGTCACCGTCGGCGCCGTGCTCGGCATGGCGGCGCATCTGGAGGACAAGGGTTGCGGCATGATCGACATGGCCGGCCTCGCCCAGAAGGGCGGCTCTGTGTTCACCCATGTCCGCATTGCCCGCACACCTGAAGAGATCAATGCCATCCGCGTTTCGGCGGGCAAGGCCGACCTCGTGCTCGGCTGCGATCTCGTCGTATCGGGGGCCAAGAAGGTGCTGACGGCGGTGCGCGAGGGCCATACGATCTTCCTCGCCAACACCGCCGAGATCATGCCGGGCGAATTTGCCCGATCGGCCGATTTCTCGCTGCCGGTCGAGCGCCTGAAGAAGGCGATCCGGTCCGCCGCCGGCGACGACAAGGCCCATTTCTTCGACGCCACCCGTACCGCCACCGCACTGTTCGGCAATTCGCTCGGCGCCAATATGTTCATGCTTGGCTTTGCCTTCCAGCACGGTGGTCTGCCGCTCTCGGCCGAAGCCGTTGAAAAGGCCATTGAATTGAACGGCGAAGCGGTGGCGATGAACATCGCCGCTTTCCGGTGGGGCCGCCGCGCCGCACATCAGCCGGATTTTGTGCGCGGCCTCGTCGCCCAGCCGGGCTCAACCTTCGCCGACAAGACCGGGCAGGCCGCGCCGGTCGCTGAGACGCTCGACGAGATCATCGCCCGCCGAGGCACTTTCCTCACGGCCTATCAGAACGCTGCTTACGGCAAGCGCTACGCCGACAGGATCTCGACGCTGCGAGCGGCGGAAACCAAGGCCATGCCGGGTTCGACGACCGTGACCGAGGCCGCCGCCAAAAGCCTATTCAAGCTGATGGCGATCAAGGATGAATACGAGGTGGCGCGGCTCTACACCGACGGCTCCTTCGCCGCCGAGCTTGGCAAGCAGTTCCAGAGCTACGAGAAGCTCGAATTCCATCTCGCGCCGCCGATCATGGGGCGTCGCGGCAATGACGGCAAGCCGAGGAAATCGAGCTTCGGGCCTTGGATGATGAAGGGCTTTCGCCTGCTGGCGGCGATGAAGGGCCTGCGCGGCACGGCTTTCGACCTGTTCGGCTACACCGCCGAGCGGCGCATGGAACGGCAATTGCTGGCGCAATACGAAGCCGATCTGCAGCTCGTGGCCAGCTCGCTGGCGCCGGGCAAAATCGAGGCCGCGGTAGCCCTGGCCTCGGTCCCGGCGCTGATCCGCGGCTATGGCCATGTCCGGCGGGCAAGCGCCGAAAAGGCGGCGGGCGAGCGCCGCAGGTTGCTCGACCGTTTTGCGGCGGCACCGGCAAGGCCTGAACTCCAGGCCGCCGAGTGAGCCAAAAGCGCCCGAAAATCAGGCGTTTGAGCCCAAGCTAAAGGTTTTTTAATGGGACTATGCCAAGGCTGGGGCTCATTGGGCGCCAGTAATGGGCAGAACAAAAACCGATAACATCCCGGTGGATGTTTATATCCAGTTTGTGCGCTCGTTGTTCGACAACGCGCATATGCTGGTTATCGGCGCGCTTTGCCATGCCGTCATCAGCCTCATGGTCTACTGGCGCAACGGCCAACCCATCTTCCTGGTTCTCGCAGGCGCGCTGCTTGCCATCGGCGTCTGGCGCTACTTCAGCCTGCGGCGGTTCCACCGCTCGGGCGGCGTGATGCGCGACGCCGCCGATGCGACTAGGTGGGAGCGCGAATACATCCTGAAGGGAAGCCTTCAGGGGTTATTGCTGGGGTTCTTTTGCTTCATTTCCATCTATGTCTACTCGGATTCCTATGCCGAGATCGGCGCGCTGTCGGTAACGCTGTCCTCGCTGGTGACTGTCGTGGGCCGAAATTACGGCTCGCCGCGCATGGTCATGATCTTCGCGGTCACCTTCGTCGGGCCGATCGCCGCCGCCCTCATTCTCAGGTTCGACATCCCCTACGTCGTGCTTGGCCTGCTGATCATTCCGTTCATGTTCATCATCAAGGGCAGCGCCGACCATGTCCGCAACGTGCTGTTTTCGGCCGTTGTCGGACACAAGCAGGCGAGGCAGATCGCGCAGCGCTTCAATCGCGCCCTCAACACCATGTCGCATGGCCTCGTCATGCTCGGCCCCGATGGCAAGGTGGTCGTCGGCAATGCGGAAGCCGCCCATCTGATGTCGCTCAAATCGCCGGACCAGTTGCTCGGACGGTCGATCCATTCGCTGCTCTTGCGCGGCGTCGCCGGCGGCATGCTCGCACCAAAGGACTGCCGCTATGTCGAGGCGCAGCTGACGCGCGCGTTGCGCGAAGGGCGCGACCGCAAGGTGCTGGTTTCCTTTTCCAACGGGCAGCACTTCGAATTTTCGGCGCGCGAGGGCAACCAGGAATTGGGCGTCATCACCTTCGAGGACGTCACTGCGCGTGTCGAAGCGGAGGAAAAGATCCGGTTCATGGCGCGCTACGACAACCTCACCGGCCTTCCGAACCGCGCCTATTTCCACGAACTGGTCGGCGAATTGATGGCCTCGGGCGACCGCGATCGCATGTGCGGCCTGGCCGTGGTCGACCTCGACGATTTCAAGAGCGTCAACGACACGCTCGGCCATCCTGTGGGCGATGGCCTGATCTACGCCGTCGCCGAGCGGCTGGCGGCCATTGCCGGACAAGGCCTTACCGTCAGCCGCTTCGGCGGCGACGAGTTCATGCTGTTCTTCGATCGCATTGATGATGAGAGCCATCTGGCGAGCCTGCTCGACGAGATTTTCGCCGAGCTGCAGGGGGAGGTCGACGTCGCGGGCCATGGGTTGCGGATTCAGGCCAGCGCCGGCGCGGTGCTGTCCAAGGTCGACGAAATCGATGTCGACGCCATGATCGTCAAGGCGGACCTGGCGCTCTACAAGGCCAAGGAACTGGGCAAGAACGGTTGGCGGCTGTTCGAGGCGGCGATGGACGCCGCGTTCCGCAACCGCCAGCTGATGAAGGCGGACCTGCGCACCGCCGTGGAAAGCAGGGACCTGCGGGTCGTCTATCAGCCGATCGTGGCGATGAACACCATGCGCATCGCCAGCTGCGAGGCGCTTTGCCGCTGGGATCATCCCGATCTCGGGCCGATTTCGCCCGGCATTTTCATTCCGCTTGCCGAGGAGATGGGCATCATTTCCGAGATCAGCACCTTCGTGCTGCATGCGGCTTGCACCGAATGCGCCAAATGGCCTGACCAGACCAGCGTCTCGGTCAATCTCTCGGCCAGGGATTTCCGCAGCCGCGACGTCATCCAGAAGGTGCGCGATGCCTTGGCGAACTCCGGGCTCCCCGCTAGCCGCCTGGAAATCGAAGTCACGGAAACCGCGCTGCTCGACGACAAGTCCTTGACCCGCCAATATATCGAGGAACTGAAGCAGCTCGGCGTCCGCATCGCCCTCGACGATTTCGGCACCGGCTATTCAAGCCTGAGCTATCTGCACAAGCTTCCACTCGACAAGATCAAGATCGACCGGTCGTTCGTGATGGACATCACCCACAATCCGCGCTCGCTCGAGCTGCTGAAGGGCGTCGTCGACCTGATCCGCATCCTCGGACTCTCCGTCACCATCGAAGGCGTGGAGACATTCGAGCAGCTCAAGATCCTCATGCAATCGGTGAAGCCGGATCTTGTCCAGGGCTTCCTTTTCGGCGCCGCGCTCAGCGCGTCGGGCATCGAAACCATGTCCAACGTGACCTGGCCCTTCGCTGCCGAATTGCGGCCGCTCAAGAAGCGCGCCACCACCTGACATCGTCCTGAAGTCATTCGTCGAGGGGCATGATGCTCCCGCGCTCGTTATTTACGATCTGTTAACGTTAATTTAGGGTAAACGCGAAAGCTCGCAATTTTGCTTCTTGTTCCTCCAGCGCTTCGCTATGGTCGTTTGTGCGGCGATACGAGGATCAAATGGACAATAAGTTGGTGAGTAGGCCGCTGGCGGCGGCTGCGGGCAGGGACAAGAATCGTCCTTCGGTGTTTACAGATCACATCATGGATGTTCTGGAGCACGTGGAGTATCGCCTTTGCGATGGCGCCGAGGATTTGGAAGCGATCTATAAGCTTCGCTACAATTCCTACCTTCACGCCGGTATGGTCAAATCAGATGCTTCCCACATGGTGAAGGACAGCTTCGACGATCTGCCCAATTCTTACCGCTTTGGCGTCTTCTTCGACGGCACGCTCGTCAGCACCATCAGAATTCATTACGCCAGCGCGAGGTATCCTGTTTCACCCAGCACCGATGTTTTCGGCGACGTGCTGTCACGGCGTCTGGCTTCTGGCGAGACGTTCGTCGACCCGAGCCGGTTCGCCGCCGATCTCGAGTGGTCGAGCAGTCTGCGGGTGCTGCCCTACATCACGTTGAGGCTGGCGGTGGTCGCCTGCAGCCATTTCAAGCCAACCTATTGCCTGACGGCGATCAAGGAAGAGCATTCCGCTTTCTATCATCGCATCTTCCGTTCCGAGCAGGCGGTGCCGCCGCGGAATTATCCCGGACTTACCGTTCCCGTGCATCTGTTCCAGTCGAAATGCTCCGAGAACATGCAGGCGACGCTGGATCGTTTCCCTTTCTTCAATTCCACGGCGTTCGAGCAGCGCATGCTTTTCCAACGCCCCAGGCGGGGCGAGTTGGCGCCGCTGACCATTCTGCCCACGGCCAAGTATTTCGAGGCGGCCTGATCCCACACCATTTCCGGGCGTTACGCCTCCTGCGGGTCGATGGAGCTTTCCAGGCCTGACCGCGTTGTGAGTAGCGGCATCGATACGAGTTGATGCTTATCGCTTCTTGAAAGGACAACGACATGCATCTATCCCAGCTCGCGCTCACGCCGCTGATCTCGCTGATCGCCGGCGTGCTGATCCTGATCATGCCGCGGCTGCTGAACTATATCGTCGCGCTCTATCTGATCATCGTTGGGCTGCTCGGGCTTTTTCCTCACCTTGCTGGCTGAGACGCTGGGCAGGCCTCGCGCAAAACCCATCCCTGCGGGCATCGGCCCGCAGTTTCAATTTTCCCTTGAGGCAGTTGTCGGCTGCGATGCGGCAATAGCGCCATTGCTCTCCGCGCGGCTTTTCGGTATGTGCCTGAAAGATGTCTTCGAAGGGGTATTCCTATGGCTGAGCATACGCCGAGCGGTCCTGCAGAACTGGGCGCGAAGATGGACTATGCCGAGCATGACCGCACCTATGCGGGCTTCCTGGCGCTGGCCAAATATGGTTCGCTCTTCTGCGGTGCGCTTCTTCTGGCGATGGCTTTCGGCTTCTTCGCGGGCGGCTTCTTCTCTGCGCTGATCCTGTTCGTGCTTATTCTGGCCGTCGGCGCCTTCATTCTGCGATAGACCTTCCAAAAACCCTCTTGCGGTTGAAGTAGCCGGATATCCCGGCCGACACTTCGCGCAGACAGGTTCCAGCCGAAAGGATCATGCGGTGGGACAGACGGTTTTCATCCCTCGTGAGCTCGATGCGAACGAGCCGCGCGTTGCCGCTTCGCCCGATACGGTGAAGCGGCTGGCTGGGCTGGGCTTCGACATCATCGTCGAAGCCGGTGCCGGCACCCGCTCGCGCATCCCCGACGAGGAGTTTGCCAAGGCAGGCGCTGCCATCGGCAAGGCGGCGGATGTCGCCAAGGCCGATGTCGTGCTGAAGGTTCGCCGGCCAACGCATGCCGAGCTGAAGGGCTACAAAGCCGGCGCCGCGGTGATCGCCATCATGGATCCCTACGGCAATGATGCTGAAGTCGCGGCCCTTGCCAAAGCCGGCGTCACCGCCTTCTCGATGGAGTTCATGCCGCGCATCACCCGCGCGCAATCGATGGACGTGCTGTCCAGCCAGGCCAATCTTGCCGGCTACCAGGCGGTGATCGACGGAGCCGCCGAATATGACCGGGCGCTGCCGATGATGATGACGGCCGCGGGCACGGTGCCGGCGGCGAAGGTCTTCATCATGGGCGTCGGCGTCGCCGGCCTGCAGGCGATCGCCACGGCGCGCCGTCTCGGCGCGGTCGTCACCGCCACCGACGTTCGGCCCGCCGCCAAGGAACAGGTCGCCTCGCTCGGCGCAAAATTCCTGGCCGTCGAGGACGAGGAGTTCAAGGCCGCGGAGACCGCGGGCGGCTACGCGAAGGAAATGTCGAAGGAGTATCAGGCCAAGCAGGCGGCGCTCACCGCCGAGCATATCGCCAAGCAGGACATCGTCATCACCACGGCGCTGATCCCAGGCCGGCCGGCGCCGAAGCTTGTCTCTGCCGCCATGGTTGCCTCGATGAAACCGGGCTCGGTAATCGTCGACCTCGCCGTCGAGCGTGGCGGCAATGTCGAGGGTGCCGAGCCGGGCAAGATCGTCACCACCGCCAACAATGTGAAGATCGTCGGCCATCTCAACGTGCCGGGTCGCATCGCGGCATCCGCCTCGCTGCTCTATGCCAGGAACCTGTTCGCATTCCTCGAGACGCTGGTCGACAAGAACACCAAGACGCTGGCCATCAACCGCGAAGACGATCTGGTCAAGGCGACGATGCTGACCGACGGCGGCAAGGTCGTCCATCCGGCCTTCGCCAAGGCCGACCAGCAGCCTTATATCGAGCCGCCCGCGATCCCGGCCACGACCATGGTCGCCGATGCTTCGGCTGCGCCGAAGAAGTCCGCGACCCGGAAGACCGCCGCATCCAAGTCACCCTCGCCGAAGCCGAAAGGGACCGCGTGATGGATCAGACCTTGCAGAAAGCCCTGGACCAGCTCGACCAGGCGAGTGCCGCCGTCAGGCTCGCGGTGCAGAACCTGGCCAATGCCCCGGGTGGCACTGAGGCCGCCGGTGACGCCGCGCACGCGCTGTCGGGCGGTGCCATCGATCCCTTCGTCTTCCGTTTCGCCATCTTCATCCTGGCGATCTTCGTCGGCTACTACGTCGTCTGGTCGGTGACCCCCGCACTGCACACGCCGCTGATGGCGGTCACCAACGCCATTTCCTCGGTCATCGTCGTCGGCGCGCTGCTCGCGGTCGGCATAGCGGCCTCCGGCGTCGCCGCCGGCTTTGGCTTCGTCGCGCTGATGCTGGTCTCGGTCAACATCTTCGGCGGCTTTCTCGTCACCCAGCGCATGCTGGCCATGTACAAGAAGAAGGACAAGTAGAGCGCCATGAACGCCAACTTCGCGTCCTTCCTCTATCTGGTTTCCGGCGTCCTGTTCATCATGGCGTTGCGCGGCCTGTCACACCCGACCACCAGCCGCCAGGGCAATCTCTACGGCATGATCGGCATGGGCATCGCCATTGCCACCACACTGGCGCTGGCAGTCCCGTTGGTCCCGTCGGCCGGCCGCTACGGTCTGATCGTGCTCGGTCTCGCCATCGGCGGCGGCGTCGGCGCCGTGACCGCGCGCCGCATCGCCATGACCTCGATGCCGCAGCTGGTCGCCGCTTTCCACAGCCTCGTCGGTCTCGCCGCCGTCATGGTCGCGGCCGCGGCCATCTACGCGCCCGAAAGCTTCGGCATCGGCACTATGGGCGACATCCATGCCCAGGCCCTGATCGAGATGAGCCTGGGCGTCGCCATCGGCGCCGTCACCTTCACCGGCTCGGTCATCGCCTTCCTGAAGCTCGACGGCCGCATGTCGGGCAAGCCGATCATGATCGGCGGCCGTCATTTCATCAATGCCGCACTTGGCGTCGCCCTGATCGTGCTGATCGTGCTTTTGGTCACCACCGAATCGAAGCTGGTCTTTTGGCTTATCGTCGCCGCCTCGCTGGTGCTCGGCATCCTCCTGATCATCCCGATCGGCGGCGCCGACATGCCGGTCGTCGTCTCGATGCTGAATTCCTATTCGGGCTGGGCAGCGGCCGCACTCGGCTTCACGCTCGGCAATCTGGCGCTGATCATCACCGGCGCGCTGGTCGGCTCGTCGGGCGCGATCCTGTCCTACATCATGTGCAAGGGCATGAACCGAAGCTTCATCTCGGTCATTCTCGGCGGTTTCGGCGGCGAAACGGCGGCTGCCGCCGCCGACGGCATTGAGCGCACCGTCAAGCAGGGTTCGGCCGACGATGCCGCCTATCTGATGATGAACGCGCAGAAGGTCATCATCGTGCCCGGTTACGGCATGGCGGTCGCCCAGGCGCAGCACGCGCTGCGTGAAATGGCCGACAAGCTCAAGGCCAACGGCGTCGACGTCAAATACGCCATCCACCCGGTCGCCGGCCGTATGCCTGGCCATATGAACGTGCTGCTCGCCGAAGCCAACGTGCCTTACGACGAAGTGTTCGAGCTCGAGGACATCAACTCGGAGTTTGCCCAGGCCGACGTCGCCTATGTCATCGGCGCCAACGACGTCACCAACCCGTCCGCGCGTGATGACAAGAGCAGTCCGATCTACGGCATGCCGATCCTCGACGTCGACAAGGCGCGCACCTGCCTGTTCGTCAAGCGCTCGCTCGGTTCCGGCTATGCCGGCATCGACAACACGCTGTTCTACAAGGACGGCACCATGATGCTACTCGGCGACGCCAAGAAGATGACCGAGGAAATCGTCAAGGCCATGGATCACTGACCGGGCGGCCTTGACCGTCGAATAGGAAGAGCCCGGTCGATGCCGGGCTCTGTGATTCTGGCGTGATGCTGCCTTCAACCGTTGGTCAGGAAGACCGCTTCCTCTTCATCGCGCTGCCGGCCGCCGAGCGCGGCGGCCGCACTGGCGATGAAGGCGCCGATGACCAGCGACAAGGCGCCGAGGAGCGCAAAGGTGGCGCTTGCCTTCCTTGCCGTGTCGGCCGCCTGTTTTGCCTTGACCTTCGCGTCCTGCGCCTTCGCCAGCACCGTGTCGACACGCGTCTTGGCGTCTGCCTCGGAAAGACCGGTGCGCGCGGCGACCAATTGGGCAAGGTAGGTCTTGTCTTCCGCGGGGACCTCGCCCGCGACAGCACCGGCGATCAGGATGCGCGAGGCCTGCCCGGCCGCGGCCGCTTCGTCGCCTGGATTGGCGGTCGCGAGCTTGGCCGGATCGGCCGGGCGGAACAGCGAATCCACCAGATAGGACGTCGCATTGTCGGCCGAGGTGGCGCTGGCATTGGCCGAGGCACCGGCCGACGCACCCATGGCGGCTCCCGAGGCCACGGTGGACACGGCCTGGACGCCTGAACCAATCGCGGCGGAAAGCGCCGAGCCGAGCACGCCGACGACCAGCAAGGTGGCCAATGCCCAGGCGAGGAAGCCGTGCGCGGTGTCGCGGAAATAGACCTCGTCGGTGTGGATGCCGACCCATTTGGTGCGCAACCGGCCCGCGAGGTAGCCGCCGACGCCCGACGACAGCCATTGCACGATGATAAGCCAGATGGCGGTCGATACCGCGAAAGTGGTGGCCGATGCACCGGAACCCGACCATGGCGACACCATGCTCAATCCAAGGCCCGAGCCGAGCAGCATGAGGATGAACGTCAGCGTCGAGGCCGCGAAGGCGCCGGCAATGATCGGTCCCCAGCTGACGGCGGTGGAGGACGATTCCGTTGAAGCTGATACGTCTACAGCCGATAGAGTGGCGGACTGCATAGCGGCCCCCTATCGCATGAAAAGCATGAGAAGAATGATGATCGGAATCGGAACTCCGAGCAACCAGAGTAGAATGCCGCGTCCCATGAAAGCCTCCTGCAAGAAATTGTGATCGACACTGTCACAATGTCTCTGAAGGCCTTCTGTTCCGGCAGGTCCTCATTATTGGCGCGCGCCCGAGCTACGCCAATGTACCGAAAAGGCTGGGCGAAACCTCAAATGTCCAGATTGGCGACCGACAGTGCGTTGTCCTGGATGAATTCGCGTCGTGGCTCCACCTCGTCGCCCATCAGCCGCGAGAACAGGCTGTCGGCATCGGTCGCGTCGTTGACCTTGACCTGCAGCAGCGAGCGCACATTCGGGTCGAGCGTGGTCTCCCAGAGCTGCTCGGCATTCATCTCGCCGAGACCCTTGTAGCGCTGCATGGTCAGTCCCTTGCGGCCGGTCGCGAAGACCGCGTTGAGCAGCGCCAGCGGTCCCGACACGGTTTCGGACACCTCCTTGCGGCGCAGCACTGGCGGCGCCCCGTAGACCTCGCTGAGGCGCTGGGCGTAGCGGTCGAGCTGGCGTGCGTCGGCGGAATTGATCAGTGCCATGTCGAGATGGGCATATTCCTTGACGCTGCGCACGGTGCGTTCGAAGACATAGCCGCCGATGCCCTCGTTCGAGGTGGACATGCGGCCGGTCCAGCCGCGCTCGGTGTCTTCGGCAATGATGTCAAGGCGTTGCGCGATCCGCTCCGCCATCGCGTTGGCGCGACCGAGATCGGCGAAGACATCGGGATTGAGCCCGCCGGCGATCGCCGCCTGCTCGACGACATTGCGGTTGTAGCGCGTGTGCAAGCCGTTGATGAGCTGGCGCACAGCCAGCGCATCGGCAACGGCGCCGTGCAGATCCTGTCCGGTCCGCACTTCCCCAGAGCCAAGCGTAAGGGAAGCTTCCTCCAACCCTGAAACGATCAGGAATTCTTCGAAGGCGCTCTCATTCTTGATGTATTGCGAGCTCTTGCCGCGCGTCACCTTATAGAGCGGCGGCTGGGCGATGTAGAGATGGCCGCGCTCGATCAGCTCCGGCATCTGCCGGAAGAAGAAGGTGAGCAGCAGGGTCCTGATATGGGCGCCGTCGACGTCGGCGTCGGTCATCAGGATGATCTTGTGATAACGCAGCTTGTCGGCGTTGAATTCGTCCTTGCCGATCGAGGTGCCGAGCGCGGTGATCAGTGTGCCGATCATGTCGGACGAGAGCATTCGGTCGAAGCGGGCCCGCTCGACATTGAGGATCTTGCCGCGCAGGGGAAGGATCGCCTGGTTCTGGCGCGAGCGGCCGCCCTTGGCGGAGCCGCCGGCCGAGTCGCCCTCGACGATGAAGATTTCGGACTTCGCCGGGTCGCGTTCCTGGCAGTCGGCCAGCTTGCCCGGCAGCGAGGTGACGCCGAGCGAGGTCTTGCGGGTGATGTCGCGCGCCTTGCGTGCGGCTTCGCGCGCCGCCGCGGCCTGGATCACCTTGTCGACGACAACCTTGCCCTCGCTCGGATGCTCTTCGAGCCACGTGCCGAGCGCTTCGTTGACCAGCCCCTCGACCACGGGACGGACTTCCGACGAGACCAGCTTGTCCTTGGTCTGCGACGAGAATTTCGGATCGGGAACCTTGACCGACAGCACAGCCGTCAGGCCTTCGCGGCAATCGTCGCCGATCAGCGAGACCTTTTCCTTCTTGGTGAGGCCCGAGGATTCGCCATAACCGGTGATCTGACGGGTCAGAGCGCCGCGAAAACCGGCCAGATGTGTGCCGCCATCGCGCTGCGGAATGTTGTTGGTGAAGGCCAGCACATTCTCGTGGTAGCTGTCGTTCCACCACATCGCCACTTCGACGGTGATGCCGTCACGCTCGGCCCTGATGGAAATCGGCTTCTCGATCAGCGGTTTCTTGACCCGGTCGAGATATTTGACGAACTCTTCGAGGCCCCCGTCATAGTGCAGTTCATGCCTCACGACGTCGGCATGACGGGCGTCTGTCAGCACGATGCGCACGCCGGAGTTCAGGAAGGCGAGCTCGCGCAGCCGGTGCTCCAGAGTGCCGAAATCGAACTCGACCATGGTGAAGGTCTCGGCGGACGGAAAGAAGGTGATCTCACTACCGCTGCGGCCCTCATTGGTGCCCGGGCGCTTGTTCTGCTCGTAGCTGCCGGTGGCCTTCAGCGGCGCGTCGGCATCGCCATGGGTGAAGCTCATTTCGAAGATCTGGCCGTTGCGGCGGATCTTGAGCTTCAGCCAGGCCGATAGCGCGTTGACCACCGAGACGCCGACGCCATGCAGGCCGCCAGACACCTTATAGGAGTTCTGGTCGAATTTTCCGCCGGCATGCAGCTGCGTCATGATCACTTCGGCCGCCGAAATGCCCTCGCTGGGGTGAATGTCGGTCGGAATGCCACGGCCATTGTCGATAACCGTCACCGAGCCATCGGGATTGAGCGTCACCGAAACCAGGTCGGCATGGCCCGCCAGCGCCTCGTCGATGGCGTTGTCGACCACCTCGTAGACCATGTGATGCAGGCCCGAGCCGTCATCGGTGTCGCCGATATACATGCCCGGCCGCTTGCGGACAGCATCCAACCCCTTCAAAACCTTGATGGAATCGGCGCCGTATTCGGCTTCAGCGCCGTTGGTGTTCTCGGTCTGGTCGCTCATGAAAACCTATTGTCTAGATGCCGTTTTTGCAGCGCGAAAAATTGGCCCCGAATCGCGCCTCTGAGATCGATTAGATATAGGCGCTAAAGGCGGTTTTTCCAAGGTTTGCAGGCATTTCCGGCGCAAATCCCAAGCCGGCAGCCGGCTATTCTTTTCGGGCGTTGATTTTGGCGAGAAGGCCGCGCAAATATTTGATCGTGGATTTGTCCCTGGGTGCCAGCCTGCCGGTGCGGTCGAGCTCCAGCGTCAGGTTCAGCGCCTTGGTCAGCACCGCCTTCGGATCCTTGGCCACATACGCATAGTTGATGTAAGCCTGCACCAGATCAAATTGCCAAACCGCATTGTTCGGATCGGACTGAGCCAGTTGCTGGCGGATGCCGAGGCTGGCTTCGAAGGCCCTCTTGGAGCCCTCGAAGTGGCGCTGCTTGGTCTCCAGCATGCCGATTTCCGACAGAGTGATCGACAGGTCGCGTTGCCAGTCGGAATTGCCTGGGTCGAGCTGGGCCAGCCGGTCGGCAATGGCAAGACTGTCCTGGTAGTTTTGCAGCGCCTCGCTGACATTGCCCTGCGCATCAAGCACAACGGCAACCTTTTCCAGACAGACCGACAGGTCGCGCTGCCAGCCGGTGTTGCCGGGGTCGCTCCGGGCAAGGTCACGCGCTACGGCCAGCGCTTTCTGATAGAAGACCAGTGCTGCCGGCCAGTTCTCCTGGTCGTTGAGCGCGTTGCCGATCTTGGCGTAACTGATCGACAGGTCGCGCTTCAAGTCGGTATCGTTAGGGTCGCGGCGCACCAGGCTCCCGGCGATCGCCTGGCTCTTGTTGTAGGCCACAAGCGCACCGGCGGCGTCGCCTCGCTCACGCAGCACGTCGCCGATCCTCTCGTGGCTGACAGAGACAGCCCGCTGGCGCTCAAGGTCGTCGGGTTTGTTCTCGGCCAGCGCCAGCCGGATTCTCAGGCTCTCTTCAAAGGCGGTCTGGGCGCTGTTCAACTGGCCGGCGGTACGGGCAAGGTCGCCGATTTCGTCATAGGTTATGGTCAGGTCGCGCAGCAGATAAGCGCTGTTCGGCTCGGCGTCGGCCAATTTCTGCTTGATCGACAAGCTTTGTTGATAGGCCTGGGCCGCCGCACCCACATCGCCTTGCGTCGCCAGCACGTTGCCGATCTTGTCACTGGCCGTGGCAAGATCACCGAGCCAGTCTTTCTTGTCCGGCACTCTTGCGGTCAGCTCCTGCAGCATGCCCCTGGCCGCCTCATAGTTTTCGAGCGAGTTTGGCAGGTCGCCTTGCGCCATCTCTATGTTGGCGAGCTTGATGTGGCTGATGGCGAGATCGCGTTTGACGCTGGGATCGGTTTCCCGAAGCGACCGCTGCTCGAGGTTGGCCAACAGGGCGGTGAAGGCCCGGCCGGCCGCCTCGACATTGCCGACCGTCGTATAGAGCAGACCGAGCTCGTCCAGCGTGCTGCTCTGGCGGTCGGCTTGTTCCAGGCTGAGCGGGGTCTGCCCGGCCTCGCCATACAGCGACAGCACCGTTTCATAACCCTTGATGGCCGCCGCATAATCGAGGTCGGCGCGCGCCGTGCCCGCCGACAGGAACAGCGTCGCGGCCTGCGACAGCGTTCGATCGACGAAATTCACCTTCAGCGCCTTGCGCGACACTTCGTCGATGCCGACCGCCTCGGCCAACTTCGCCTGCGCGGTGCCGAAGGCACCCAGGGCCAGCTGCTCCTCGGCCTGACGGCGCAGGTCCGTCACACGCGGATCGTCGGCAGCCAGCGTCTTCATCTCGGCGCGCACCTTGACGAAGGCGTCCGCCGCTTCGCGCAGCCGGGCATTCAGGCTCTCCGCTGACAGATGGCTGGTGTCGGCGCTGATCAACGCCCCATAGAGCGGCGCCAGCGGCATGTCGGCGTCGCTGGCGATCCGCTCGACCTCGCCCCGCATCTCCGGCGTCACGTCGGCCATGGCCAGCAGCAGCCTTTCGCGCTCCGGCAATTGTTCCTTGGCGGCAGCGGCGAAAAACAGCTTAGGCAGGCCGCTCTCGACATAGGGTAGTTGCTTGCCGCGCGACAGGTCGTAGACCTCCTGCTGCACCAGCGTCAGCACCGAGCGAATCTCGAGCCCGTCGGTGCCGAGATATTTGGTCAACGCCGTGGTGAAGGGTGAGTTCTGGCCGGCGCCATCGGCGGCCGTCTCGCCGGGTGCGGCCGAGAACGCGAACAGGATGTTTTCCGCCCGCCCGATGCGGCCAAGACCCGGTTTTACGCTGTCGGCGACATCCTTGGCCAGCGAGGTCGCGCCACGACCGGTGCCGCTGCTCCCCGAGAACGGATCGCTGCGGCAGGCATCGAGCACGATCAGCCCGACTTTCGCGGTGGCGGCGACCGCGTCGCGCACCTCTTCCAGCGGCAGGCTGGTCTTGTCCAGCGCATCGAGCGAAGACGCGTCGGCATCAACCGGCAGCAGCCGGTTGTCGCCCGATATTTCGACGCCATGGCCTGAGAAATACACCAGCGCTACGTCCGCGCCCTTGGCGTCTTCGCGGAAATCGTCGAGCGCGCGGCGCATGCGCCTGAGGTCGCGGTTGGTTTCGAGCACCACCTCGAAACCAAGTTTCTTCAGCGCCGTCTCCATCGCCTCGCCGTCATGGACGGCGTTGGCAAGCGGCCGGACCAGCCGGTAGTCGTCATCGGCCATGACCAATGCCACGCGCCGCTCCGCCACCGCCGCGGCGGTGGTCGCAAGCATAAGCAGCAAGGCAAACAGCAAACGCAAGTCGAACCGCCCCCGGCTCAGTCATCTGCCGACCATTCCACCTCTTTATGGCGCGAGCAAGCCGCGCTGAGAGCGGCTCTCTCAGGCAGCGCGCATCGGTTTCAACGCCTCGCTCCAGCGCAACAGTTCGTCCAGCATGGTCTTGGTTCCGCCCCGCACCTGCTCGCTGGCATCGAAGGCGCCATTCTCGTCGAGCAGTTTCTGGTACAGCGGCAGCGCGACACCTTCCGGGATCGGCATGATCCCGACCGCGGTCAGCAGCGGTTTCAGCGCCTGCGCCGCGCGCAGGCCGCCGGAAACACCGCCATAGCTGAAGATGGCGGCTGGCTTGTATTTCCATTCGCGGGCGAGATAGTCGATCGCGTTGACGATCGCGGGCGCCACGAAATAATTGTATTCCGGCGCCACGAAGACTAAGGCGTCTGCGGCGTCGATCGCCTTCGACCAGACCTTGGTGTGGTCGTTTTGATAATTGCCGAGCCTTGGATGATAGGGTTCGTCCAGCACCGGCAGACCGAACGCGGCGATGTCGGTCAGCACCGGCTCGAATTTTCCGTGCTCGCGCGCGAACGTCTCCAGCCACTCGGCAAATACCGAGCCGGCGCGGCCGGGCCGCGTGCTGCCGATGATGATGTTCAACAGGTGCTTCAAGGCAGGCTCCTTTGTCGGGCGGTATCCGTTGGTGACCGTCACTACGGCAGAGCGTTCCAGCGGACAAGGCCGGAGCCCTGACGGAACGGTCACGATCGGATGAACAGACTGTCTGCCCTGCGTTCCTGAAGTCATGGTCCGCTCTGCCGTTTGGCCACATGGACGCCCGGTGTGCCAGCCACTACATTGATGGGAACAGCGGAGCACTCCATGGATAGTCAGCCCGCCCCTTTCGTTCCTCCCGCCCCGAAGCCGCGCACGTCGCCGCCTTCGACGCTGGAGATGATCCGCATCGTCTATCGCAACCCGCTCGAACTCTGGGGCGAGCCGACCTACAACGAACCCTGGATTTCGGCCAAGGGCGCCGGCGGGCCGCTGGTCATCGCCAATGATCCCGCCCTGATCCGCCATGTGCTGGTCGACAACGCCAAAAACTACAAGATGGCGACGGTGCGCCAGAAGATCCTGAGGCCGATCCTGCGCGATGGCCTGCTGACCGCCGAGGGCGAGGTGTGGAAGCGGTCGCGCAAGGCGATGGCGCCGGTGTTCACACCGCGCCACATTTTCGGCTTTGCCCAGCCGATGCTGAAACGCACGCTGGAGTTCGTCACCCGTTACGAGGCGGGCGGCACGTCCGATATCGCCCATGACATGACGCTGCTTACCTACGACATCCTGGCCGAGACGCTGTTTTCCGGCGAGATCGCAGGCGAGCCGGGCAGTTTCGAAAACGAGATCGACCGCCTGTTCGAGACCATGGGCCGGGTCGACCCGCTCGACCTCTTGCGTGCGCCCGACTGGCTGCCACGGCTGACCCGCATCCGCGGCCGCAAGACGATGGCCTATTTCCGCAAGATCGTGACCGACACGGTCAAGATGCGCGAAGAGAGGTTCAGGCGCGACCCCGATGCCGTGCCCCAGGATTTCCTGACGCTGCTGCTCAAGGCCGAAGGCCCCGACGGACTGACACGCCCGGAAGTCGAGGACAACATCATCACCTTCATCGGTGCCGGACACGAGACCACGGCGCGCGCGCTCGGATGGACGCTTTATTGCCTGGCCGAATCGCCCTGGGAGCGCGACCGCGTCGAACAGGAGATCGACCAGGTGCTGGCGCGCGAGCCCGATCCGACGAAGTGGCTCGACGTCATGCCGCTGACACGCGCCGCCTTCGACGAGGCGCTTCGGCTCTACCCACCGGCGCCATCGATCAACCGCGAGCCGATCGTGCCGGAAATGTGGAGGGATCTTTATATTCCCAAGCACGCCGCCGTGCTGGTGATGCCCTGGGTCGTCCACCGCCACAGGAAGTTGTGGGACCGGCCCGACGCCTTCCTGCCCGAACGCTTCCACCCGGGAAACCGTGAAAAGATCGACCGCTTCCAGTATCTGCCCTTCGGTGCGGGACCGCGCGTCTGCATAGGTGCCAGTTTCGCCATGCAGGAGGCGATCATCGCGCTCGCCATCCTTTTGTCACGCTTCCGCTTCGACGCGACCGCTGAAACAAAACCCTGGCCGGTGCAGAAACTGACCACGCAGCCGCAAGGCGGGTTGCCGATGCGGATCACGCCTCGTCATCATCGTTAAGGGCTGACGCTTGGAGATTATACCGCGGGCTTGCGCTGCTGGAACTGGCCGGCGGCGCGGAAGCGCCAGAGGTAGCTGGGCAGGATCGTCGCGATCGATTGCGGCTGGATGCCGAGCCCCGCCAGTGTCCGGTTGGCCTTGGCGGCTACGTCCGAAACGATGTTGTGCTCACGCAGCTGCGTCACCTGGTCCTTGGTCAGCATCGGGTTGGGCAGCAGGCCGAGGATCGAGGCCTGGATGTTGGCCACCCACCACGGCACGGGCACCAGCAGGCGCTTGCGCTCGATCACGGTGAGCATTTCCTGCATGCACTCCTTGAAGGTGAGCACGTTGGGGCCGCCAAGCTCGTAGACCTGGCCGCCATCGATCTTGCCGTCGACCGAGCGCGCAACAGCTTCAGCAACATCGCCGACATAGACCGGCTGGAATTTGGTCTGGCCGCCGCCGATCAGCGGCAGCACCGGCGAATAACGCGCCATGTTGGCGAAGCGGTTGAAGAACGCATCCTCCGGCCCGAAATTGATCGACGGCCGGAAAATGACGGCGTCCGCGATCGCCTCCAGAACGGCCTTTTCACCCAGCGCCTTGGTGCGTGCGTAGACCGATTCGGACTCCAGATTGGCGCCGAGCGCCGAAATATGGGTGAGCCCGGCGCCGACGGCGCGCGCGGCCTCGGCGACAGCGCGAGCACCGAATTCGTGCACGGCGGAGAATTTCTGACGGCCGCTCTCATGCAGGACGGCGACGAGATTGACGACGTGATCGGCGCCTTGCACGGCGCGGTCGACGGACCAGCGTACGCGCACATTGGCCTGCACCGGCTGGATTTGACCGACATTGCCGAGTGGCTGCAAATGGCCGGCAAGATCGGGCCGCCGGCAGGCGACCCGGATGCGATAACCACGCTTGGCCAGCGCCCGCACGACATGACGGCCGACAAAGCCTGACCCGCCAAAGACGACGACGAGCTTTGGGGTCTGCAGGATTTCGGTCATGGCGGGCTCCGGCGCGCGTTCCAGATGGCTTGGCTGAGCCGTTTCATAGTCCGTTTTGCGCTAAAGGCAAAGGGTGACGCGTCGTCGCGTCATCGTTGTCTCTTGGGCAATTCCAGAAAAAGTGTGAAGCGGTTTCCGCGAAAGCGCATGGCACTTTCATCATGTTTGGCGCCGCGAACGACAGACGCAGAAAACCCCGCCGAAGCGGGGTTTTCCGGGTGACGTTCGCGCCGAAAGCAGGGTCCAACGAGGCGGCCTGACCTGAGACGGTATCAGCGTGGCGTGAAGCAAGTACGCCCGCCCCAGCCCTGAACGCATCCGACAGAAGACACCGACCGGGCAAACCCGACCCGGACAGCCATTGGTCGTCGGGACGCGTGGGAAGGTTCACCGACGCGCGGGAAATTTCGTCAGTTTCTTCAGGCCGAATAGCGCTCGGCGAATTCGGAGATGCGCTGGATCACCGCCTTGGGCGCGGTGATGCCGCGCGCCTGCGCCTTCTCGACCGCTTCGGCCCGGGCGCGGCCGGGCACATGCACGCCATAGCGTCGGCGCAGCCGGTCGAGCTGGTCTTTCATGCGCTGCTCGAAATCCGGATCGAGTAGCTTCGGCTCGACCGCAAGCACGAACAGGCCGGTTCCCGGACTGTCGGGACCGCCGCTGAACCACGGTGCGTCGAGCGACCAGTTGGCGCCCGACAGGCCCGCCGCCAGCACTTCGACCATCAGCGCGATGTTGGCGCCACGCTGGCCGCCAAAGGCAAGCATGGCGCCCTTCATGGCGGCGGCCGGGTCGGTCGTCGAATTGCCGCTTGCGTCCAGCGCCCAGCCTTCGGGTATCTTCTTGCCGTCTTCCGCCGCCTTGCGGATGTTGACGAAGGCGGTGGCGCTCGACGACTGGTCGATGACCAGCGGCGCGCCGTCGGCGGCGGGCGCGGCGAACGACATCGGGTTGGTGCAATAGACCGGCTTGACCGACCCCGAGCCGGCCAGGACGGCCGGGCCGTTGGTGGCGGCGAAGGACACCAGTCCCTGCGCCGCCAGCCGGCCGGTGAAGTAGCCGAGCGCCCCGCACGTATAGGCGTTTTTCTGCGAGAAGATGGCCACGCCGAACAGTCTTGCCGCCTTGGCGAGGTCGTCGATGGTGCGGTCGAATCCGGTATGCGCCAGCCCGCGGCGTGCGTCCGAGAGATAGATGGCCAGCGCCGGCCGCGTGATCACCGGATCGGCATTGCCGTCGATGCGCCCGGCCTCGAACGCCTCGAGGTAATCGATGAAATGCGACAGCCCGACGGTGGCAAGTCCTTCCGCCTCGGCCGCGATGATCGAGGCGGTGAGCGATTGCGCCGCTTCCTCATTGGCGCCGGCGCCAAGTGCCGCCATCCGGCAAAGTCCTTTTGCCTGGTCGAGACTGAGTTGCATCAGGGCTGCTCCTGAGTGAGTAGGAAATAGGGAGTAGTCAGTAGGATAAAACCGGCAAGCAGCCCACTATTTCCTGTTCACTACTCGCTTACCCGATCTTGACCGGAATCCGCGCCTCGATCCGGCTGAAGGCGAAGACCAGAATGCCGGTGATCGCCATATAGATCAACGCCAGGAGCAGCAAGGGCTCGTAGGTGAGATAGGTGTCCTGCCGCACCTTGGACGAGACGGCGAAGATGTCGATCACGCTGATGGTCGCCACCAGCGGCGTCGATTTCAGCTGCAGCACGGTCTCGCCGGTCAGCGTCGGCAGCGCCCGGTAGAAGGCTTGAGGCAGCCAGATGCGGCAGAAGATCTTCCAGCGGCTCATGCCGAAGGCGCGCGCGGCTTCCAGCTGCCCCTTGGGCACGCCGGCAAAGGCGCCGCGCATCACTTCGCCTTCATAGCCGGCAAAGGACAAGGTCAGCGCCAGCACGCCGTACGGCCAGGCCTGCCTGAGATAAGGCCACATCCAGGATTCGCGGATCCATGGATATTGCGGGAACAGCGAGCCCAGCCCGTAATAGAGCAGCCATAGCTGCAGAAGCAGCGGCGTGCCGCGAATGATGGTGCAGAACACTTTCGCCGGTGCCGCGACCCAGATCGAACCGGCCGCCTGCGCCAGCCCGACGGGCAACGCGATCATGAAGCCGAGCGTACAGGTGACGGCCAGGATCCACAGGGCACGCCAGATGCCCATCAGGCCCATTTCCCAATATTGCGGCAGCCAGTCCCAGCGCATGAAATAGGCGGCCGACGCCACGAGCCCCAACGCGATGAGGATCAGCACGATGCGATGTGGCTGCAGCCAGAGCGAAGCGCGCGCCGCCGTGTCGATGACGGCTGTTTCGCTGGTCATCAGCGTGCCTCCTTGATGGAAGGCATGCCGCGCCGCGCCCATTTCTCGGCGCGGCCAAGCAGGAAGTTCGAAACCAGCGTCACGCAGAGATAGAGCACGCCCGCGGCGAGGAAGAAAACCAGATAGGCCTTGGTGACGCCCGCCGCCTGTCGTGTCGCCAGCGTCAGTTCGAAGAAGCCGACGACGGCCAGCAGAGCGGTGTCCTTGGTGGCGATCAGCCACAGATTTGCGAGGCCCGGAATGGCGAAAGGCAGCATCGCCGGCAGCGTGATGCGCCGCAACAGAAGGCCGGGAGACATGCCGAAGGCGCGAGCGGCTTCGATCTGGCCCTGTGGGATGGCGAGGATCGCGCCGCGGATGACTTCCGTCGAATAGGCGCCCTGGACGAAGCCGAGCACGGCAATGCCGGCCACCAGCCCGCTTATATCGACACGCTGGTAACCCATCGCGGTCAGCACCTGGTTTATCAGGTCGGTGCCGGCATAATAGAGCAGCAGTATCAGCACCAGTTCCGGCACGGCGCGCACCACCGTGGTGTAGACCGCGAACAGGTCGCGCACCACGGGCCCGCCGTAGAGCTTGCCATAGGCACCCCAGGTTCCAATCAGCAGGCCGACGATTGTGGCGCCGACGGCGATCTCGAGCGAATGCATGAGCCCGAGCAAAAGCGTCCCACCCCAGCCGACGGGCGCCGGCGAGAGGAGTTCGACGATGCCGGCCGCGGAGGCCGGAAGAAAGGATTCGATCAGCGTCGCCCCCGGATTGCTGGCTCGATCCGCCGGCACCAGCGGCCGGCGGCAAGCATGCGTGGACTGGCTAGCTGGGGGACGGGGACGTCAGCGCCCCGTCCTCCCAGCCCATGCGAGGGTCGTCAGTTCGACTGGGTGGCGCCGCCGTAAATGTCGAAATCGAAGTATTTCTTCGAGATCTCGTCATATTTGCCGTTGGCGCGGATCGCCTTGATGCCGGCGTTGATCTTCTCTTTCAGATCGGTGTCTTCCTTGCGCACGCCGGCGCCGACGCCCGGTCCGAGCACTTCGTCGTCAGGGGCCACCATGCCCTTGAGATCGCAGCAGGCCTTGCCCTGGTCTGTCTTGAGAAACTCCTTGAGCGCGATGGAATCGGCCTGCACCGCGTCGAGGCGGCCGGCGGCAAGGTCGTTGTTGGCTTCGTCCTGCGTCTGGTATTCCTTGATCTCGGATGCCGTGGGGCCGAAATGCTTCTTGGCGTAGACGGCATGCACCGTCGACACCTGGACGCCGAGGACCTTGCCCTTGAGATCGTCAGGCGTGGCGCCGAACTTCTGGTCCTTCGGGCCAATGATCGCGGTCGGCGTGTTGTAGTACTTGTCCGAGAAGTCGATGGTCTTCTTGCGTTCGTCGGTGATCGACATCGACGAGACGATGAGGTCGATCTTCTTGGTGGTCAGCGCCGGGATGATGCCGTCCCAGGCGACAGGGGTGATGACGCAATCGAGCTTTTCCTCGGCGCAAACGGCGTCGATGAAGTCGATCTCCCAGCCGACCCATTTGCCCGAGGCATCGGGCGAGGTGAAGGGCGCGTAGGGTTCGGCGGCAACGCCGATCTTGACCGGATCGGCCTTGGCCACGCTCATGGCGGCGACGCCGAGCAGCAGCGCCGCGGCAAATGTCTTCAGAACAGTCTTCATTTTCAGAACTCCCAGTTTGTTGTTGGTTCCCGGTTTTCTTCCGTCCCGGCCGTTCCCTAGCCGATGTTGCGGATGAACTGCTTGAGCCTTTCGGATTTGGGCGCGCCGAAGATCTGCTCCGGTGGTCCTTCCTCCTCGACCAGCCCGTTGTAGAGGTAGACGACGTGGGTCGCGACCTCGCGGGCGAATTTCATTTCGTGGGTGACCAGCACCATGGTGCGGCCTTCGCGCGCCAGATCGCCGATCACCTTCAGCACTTCGCCGACCAGTTCAGGATCGAGGGCCGAGGTCGGTTCGTCGAACAGCATGACGCGCGGATTGATGGCCAAGGCGCGAGCGATAGCGGCGCGCTGCTGCTGGCCACCGGAGAGATAGGCCGGATAGACATCGCGCTTCTCAGCGAGCCCGACGCGCGCCAGCAGCTTTTCGGCCTGGGCGACAGCCTCGTCGCGCTTGACGCCCAGTACATGCACGGGAACCTCGATGACGTTTTCGATCAGCGTCATGTGGCTCCACAGGTTGAAGTTCTGGAACACCATGCCGAGCTTGGAGCGGATGCGTTCGATCTGCCTGCGGTCGGCCGGAATGGTGTGGCCATGGCTGTCCGCCTTGAGCTTGATCTCCTCGCCATTGACCCGGATGATGCCGCTGGTCGGATTTTCCAGGCAGTTGATGCAGCGCAGCAGCGTCGATTTGCCCGAGCCCGAGCCGCCGATGATGGCGATGACCTCGCCGTCGCGTGCCGACAGCGATACGCCCTTCAGCACATGCAGTTGACCGAATTTCTTGTGCAGGTTCTCGACATGGATGGCTTCTGCGGCGCAGTCCTGCGCCTCGCCGGATGAGATCTTGGCAGCTGCCAGAGCGCTCACCAAATGACCTCCATATGGCCGCCGGCGGTTCGTCGAACGTCTATCCGGCTAATCAACATACGCTGTACTGCCCTGCTCCAGATTTCAAGCATGGACTCAACAGAGCGAGCCCGTCAATCCCGCTCATTACGGCACTTGCGGCCTTGTTGTGCAAGTGTATAAATAACCTCTCATGAAATTTTCTCGATTTTTTTCAGCTTAAAAAGGGCATCGATGAGCGCTTTCGGATCACAGTCCATGGCGGCGCCGCTGCGGCGCGTGCTGATGCGGTCGGCGGCCAACGCCATGCGCGACGCCGACAGGGCCGCCTGGCACTATGGCCCGGGATTCAACCCGGCGAAAGCAGCCTCGCAGCACGCGGTCCTTGCTGAACTGGTGGCCGCTTCAGGCGCCGAGATCGAATGGATCGAGGACAAGGCCGATGGACTTTCGGATTCGGTGTTCACGCACGATCCCTCGCTGATGACCGACCGCGGCGCGCTGATCCTGTCCATGGGTAAGCCGTTGCGCGCCGGCGAGCCTTCGCTGCATGAGGAAACCTACAGAAGACTGGGCATTCCGATCCTCGGCCGCGTCGAGGCTCCTGGCCAGGTCGAAGGTGGTGACTGTGTATGGGTCGATGCCCGCACGCTGGCGATCGGGCGCGGTGTCCGCTCCAACCAGGAAGGCATCCAGCAGGTTTCCAATCTGCTGACGCCGCTGGGCATTTCCGTCTACGGCTTCGATCTGCCGCTGTGGCAGGGCGAAGAGGCGTGCCTGCACTTGATGTCGGTGATCAGCCCGCTGGCCGACGACCTGGCGCTGGTCTATTCGCCGCTTTTACCGGCCCCGTTCTATCAGACGCTGAAGGCGCGCGGCATCCGGCTGGTCGAAGGCGATGCCGAAGAGTTCGCCGCTTCCAATGGCCTCAGCCTGAACGTACTGCCGACCAGCCCGCTCAACGTCATTGCCGTCGCGGGCTTTCCCAGGACCAAGGCCGCGATGGAAGCCGCCGGCTGCACGGTTGAAATCTTCGAGGCGGATGCGCTCTGCATCGCCTGCGAAGGCGGGCCAACATGCCTGACGCGGCCGATCCTGCGCCAATGAATGCGCGCCGCAAGTTCCGCCGCGAGGGCGAGGGGCGGCGGCGGCAGGATCTGATCGAAGCGACTCTGGACAGCGTGGCGGAACATGGCCTGCAAGGCGCTAGCCTGCGCACCATCGCATTGCGTGCCGGCGTCACCGCCGGGCTGATCGGGCACTATTTCCCGGGCAAGGAAGAATTGCTGCAGGAAGCCTATACGGCGCTGGTCAGCCGCATGACCGAGCAGGCGAAGGCGGCGTTGGTCATGGACGGCGCCTCGCCGCGCCAGCGCCTTGCGGCCTTCGTCACCGCCAATCTCAATGCGCCGATCATCGACGCGCGGGTGTTTTCGCTTTGGGCAACCTTCATCGGCCGCGCCAGTGCGGATCCTGCCCTGGCCCGTGCCCACCGCGAAGGCTACCTTGGCTTTCGCAATGAGGTGGAAGCGGTTGTGGCTGAAGTGCTCGCCGCCGAACAGCACAAGCCGGACGCAAGCGAGCTGCGCCACCATGCCATCGCGATCAATGCGATCATCGACGGGCTCTGGATAGAAGGCTGCCTAGCCGGCGAGATGTTCTCGCCCGGCGAATTGGCGGCGATTGGCATCAAGGCTGTCGAGGCCGAGCTCGGCCTCGCGCCGCTAGAGCAATTCCAGGAAAAGCGCGCAGCGCTTTCCCTTCGGAATTGCGTAAAAAACAAAGAGACAGAGCGGAACCAACAATCCGCTCTAACCGGGAGAAAACCAATGACCACCATCGGCGAAGCATTGATTTCGCTACTCGAGGCCCATGGCGTCGACACCGTGTTCGGCATCCCCGGCGTCCACACGGTCGAGCTCTATCGGGGGCTGGCGAGGTCGAAGATCCGCCATGTCACGCCGCGCCACGAACAGGGCGCCGGCTTCATGGCCGACGGCTATGCCCGCGCCAGCGGCAGGCCGGGCGTCGCCTTCGTCATCACCGGGCCGGGGCTGACCAACACCATCACCGCCATGGGCCAGGCGCGCGCTGATTCGGTACCGATGCTGGTGATTTCTGGCGTCAACGCCACCGATACGCTCGGCAAGGGGCTCGGCTTTCTGCATGAATTGCCTGATCAGCGCGGCATGATGGAGAAGGTGGCGTTGATGTCGGTACGCGTCACCGGGGCCAGCGAGTTGCCCGGTGCGTTGGCGCGGGCCTTCGCCCTGTTTTCCTCCTCGCGCCCCGGCCCTGTGCATATCGAGATCCCGACCGACGTCATGGTCAAGCCGGCGGACGGTATCGCCGCCCTGCTCAGCAATGCGGCGCCTCCAGCACCGAATGGTGCGGCAATTGCGAACGCGGCCAAGCTCATCGCCGCCGCGCGGCGTCCGCTGATCCTTGCCGGCGGCGGCGCCAGGAAGGCGGAAGCCCCGCTACGGCGCCTCGCCGAAAGGCTGGGCGCTCCGGTCGTCGAGACGACCAATGCGCGCGGGCTGCTGCACCGCCATCCGCTCTGCGTGCCGGCAAGTCCGAGCCTGAAGGCGGTTCGCGCGCTGATGGCCGAGGCCGATCTGGTGATCGCCGCCGGCACCGAATTCGGCGCGACCGACTATGACGGCTATGGCGACGGCGGCTTTGTGCTGCCTTCAAACCTGATCCGTATCGACATCGGTGCCGACCAGCTTGCGCGGCGCCCGGTGACGGTCGCCATCCAGGCTGACTGCGCCGAGGCGATCGAGGCCCTGCTTGCGGCGATCGATCCGGCCCACAGAGCCGGTGAAGATGGTCATGGCCGCGCCGCGACGGGGCGAAAGGCCGCCTTTGCCGAGTTGAGCCCGGCCTATGCGGCGCAGGTGCACGCCGTTGAAATGATCCGCGACGCCTTGCCCGGGGCCATCATTGTCGGCGACTCGACGCAGCCGATTTACGCCGCCAATCTCTATTACGACCACGACCGGCCTGGCGGCTGGTTCAATGCCGCGACCGGCTTCGGCGCGCTGGGCTATGGCCCTCCGGCGGCGATCGGCGCGGCACTCGCCATGCCCGATGCACCGGTGGTCTGCCTGACCGGCGACGGCGGCTTCCAGTTCACCTTGCCGGAGATAGCCGTAGCGCTGGATTCCGAAGCGCCTGTCATCTTCGTCGTCTGGAACAACAGGGGCTATCGCGAGATCGAGACCTCGATGCTCGATGTCGGCGTTGAACCTGTCGGCGTGTCGCCGGCGCCGCCCAATTTCTGCAAGCTGGCCGAAGCCTATGGCATTGGCGCCGAAAGGCTGGCCGACATCGGCGCCTTGCCTCAGGCGCTGAAGCACGCCCGGGCAACAGGACTGCCGCGCGTGATCGAAATCACGGTCGTTTGAACCATCCAGGCTGGCCTTGGTCCCTCGTCCGGAGGCGGATCATTCGCCGGCTTAGTCCTGAAGGGCGTGGGCCGCTTCCGGGTGGCTTCGCTATTCGACGATGTCCTGACGCATGCAAAGACGTGACGGCTGCCATGTCGAGATATCGGTTGAGTGATCGGCTGAAAGGCGCGACGCTTTGCGTCGGCGCGGCAAACCAACGACAAAAGTCATAAAAATGACAGGAGCGGTCCAGGATGATGGAAACACTTGAAGGCAGGCATATCGTTGTGACCGGTGGAACCGGCGCGCTCGGTGGGGCGGTGGTCGGCAGACTGCTGGAGCAGGGCGCGATCTGCCATGTGCCGAACGCGCACGCCGCCGCGCCTTCACATTTCCCCTTCACCGCGCATGACAATGTGAAGCTGGCGCACAATGTCGACCTGTCGGACTCCGCCAAGGTCGAAGCCTTCTATTCCCAGGTCCCTGCCTTGTGGGGATCGATCCATCTGGCGGGCGGCTTTGCCAAGGCACCGGTGGAAAAGATCGAATCGGCATCCTTTGCCGAGATGATGGACACCAACGCCCGCACCACCTTCCTGTGCAGCCGCGCGGCCATCCGCTCGATGCTGGCGTCGGGCTCTGCCGGCCGCATCGTCAATGTCACCGCGCGCGCCGGGCTCGACCCCAGGCGCGGCGCCGGGATGGTCGCCTACACCGCCAGCAAGGCGGCGGTCGCGGCCATGACGGTGGCAATGGCGGAAGAGCTCAAGGCCAATGGCATCCTGGTTAATGCCGTCGCCCCCTCGACGCTCGACACGCCGGCAAATCGCGCCGACATGCCGGATGCCGATTTCACCAAATGGGTCAGCCTCGAAGCGGCGGCTGAAGCAATCGCCTATCTCGCCTCGCCCACCAACCAGGCGATGAGCGGAACGCTGGTGCCGCTTTACGGACGCGCTTAATGCATGTCGCAGCAGGTCGGGCGAATCCTAGTCGCCGCGACATGCTGTAGCCGGCCTCCGACAGCATTCGTCAAAGAAAACCCCGCCGGAGCGATCCGGCGGGGTTTTGTTTTCAAGGCTGCGAGAAGAGCTTAGCTGCCCTGCTTCTTCAGTGCGGCACCCAGGATATCGCCCAGCGAAGCGCCGGAGTCGGTCGAGCCGTACTGGGCGACCGCTTCCTTCTCTTCGGCGATTTCCAGCGCCTTGATCGAGACCTGCAGCTTGCGGGTCTTCTTGTCGAAGGCGATGACGCGGGCGTCGACCTTCTGGCCGACGGTGAAGCGCTCGGGGCGCTGCTCGTCGCGATCGCGGCTGAGGTCGGAGCGCTTGATGAAGGTCTCGATGCCGCTGTCGACCAGCCGCACTTCCAGACCGCCATCCTTGACGCCGATGACTTCGCAGGTGACGACCGCGTTCTTGCGCAGTTCTCCGCTCGTCGCCGCTTCGCCGACCGTGTCCTTGGCCAGCTGCTTGATGCCGAGCGAGATGCGCTCCTTGTCGATGTCGACGTCGAGCACCTGCGCCTTGACCATGTCGCCGCGATTGTACTCTTCGATGACCTGCTCGCCCGGACGGGTCCAGTCGAGATCGGAGAGGTGCACCATGCCGTCCACGTCGCCCTCGAGGCCGATGAACAGGCCGAACTCGGTCTTGTTCTTGACCTCGCCCTCGACCTGGCTGCCGACCGGATGGCTGGAGGCGAAAGCCTGCCACGGATTCTCCAGCGTCTGCTTGAGACCGAGCGAGATGCGGCGCTTGGCCGGATCGACCTCGAGCACCACCACGTCGACTTCCTGCGTCGTCGACAGGATCTTGCCGGGGTGCACGTTCTTCTTCGTCCACGACATTTCCGAAACGTGGATGAGACCCTCGATGCCCGGCTCCAGCTCGACGAACGCGCCGTAGTCGGTGATGTTGGTGACGGTGCCCTTGATCTTCTTGCCGATCGGGAACTTGGTGCCGATCTCGGACCACGGGTCGCTCTCGAGCTGCTTCATGCCGAGCGAGATACGGTGGGTTTCCTGGTTGATGCGGATGATCTGCACCTTGACCGTCTGACCGATGTTGAGGATTTCGGTCGGATGGTTGACGCGGCGCCAGGCCATGTCGGTGACGTGCAGCAGGCCATCGATGCCGCCGAGGTCGACGAACGCACCGTAGTCGGTGATGTTCTTGACGACACCCTCGACAACCTGGCCTTCTTCGAGGTTCTGCACGATTTCCGAACGCTGTTCGGCGCGGCTCTCCTCGAGCACGGTACGGCGCGACACCACGATGTTGCCGCGGCGGCGATCCATCTTGAGGATCTCGAAGGGCTGCGGGTTGTGCATCAGCGGGGAAACGTCGCGGATCGGGCGGATATCGACCTGGCTGCGCGGCAGGAAGGCCACGGCGCCGTCGAGGTCGACGGTGAAGCCGCCCTTGACCTGATTGAAGATGACGCCTTCGACGCGCTCACCCTTGGTGAACTTCTCTTCGAGACGGACCCAGCTCTCTTCGCGGCGGGCCTTCTCACGCGAAAGCATCGCTTCGCCAAGCGCGTTCTCGATGCGCTCGACATAAACTTCGACGGTGTCACCGACCTTGAGAGTGGTGTCCTTGCCCTTGACGCCGAATTCCTTCAGCGGCACGCGGCCTTCGACCTTGAGGCCGACGTCGATGATGGCCATGTCCTTTTCGATCGCGGTGATCGTGCCCTTGACGACCTGGCCTTCGCCGGAATGGCCGGCGGTGAATGATTCTTCGAGCAGGCTCGCGAAATCATCGCGAGTGGGATTTGCAGTTGACATTGTTTCTCCTGGAGTGCCCCGCATCTCAAGCGGGACGGGCGCCGTGGGTTTGCGTTGCGTTGGCCTGCCGGCGTTCCGGGCTAAAAGCCCTGGGCCGCTTTTTTGGCGGCAATTCCGGCGCATGAAGAATGCTAGCAGGCTGGTTCGTCCCCGATATGGGTATTTTCTTCGCCTCCGGCAATCGGAAGCAGCATGAAAACCCGGATCAGGCCTTGTTTCTCTTGGCCAGCACGTCGTCGATGACAGACATGGCCGCGAGAAACGCGGCTTCTATAGCCATTTCGCTGGTATCAAGCAAGTGCGCGTCGGCGGCCGGCTTCAGTGGCGAGTCGGTTCGGCCCATGTCGCGCTCGTCGCGGCGTTGGATATCGGCAAGGATTTCGGCGAAATTGGCGGTGCCGCCGATGCTTTCGATTTCGGCCAGCCTGCGTTGTGCCCGCACTTCGGCGCTGGCCGTCACATAGAGCTTTATGTCGGCGTCGGGGCATACGACGGTGCCGATGTCGCGGCCGTCAAGCACCGCGCCCGGCGGCGTCCTGGCGAAGTCGCGCTGCTTTTCGACCAGGATGCGGCGCACGGTCGGGAAAACCGCGATCTTCGAAGCCGCTTCGCCAACCGCATGCGCCGACAGCACCGCCCGGTCGAGTTTTGCCAGGTCGACCTGGCGCGCCGCGGTCTCGGCCGCCGAGACGTTGTCGAGCGGCAAGCCAAGCCGCAGCAGTGCATACGCTACCGCGCGATAGGTGAGGCCGGTGTCGAGGAGGTTGAGTCGATAATGATCGGCCAGCCGCCGCGCCAGCGTGCCCTTGCCGGCACCGGCGGGTCCGTCGATGGCGATGGTGAAGAACTGAGTCATGAACGACAACAAGCCGAGAACCGGCGTCAATGCAATATGCCACCAGCGGTTCGAACGAGTTAGCGCTAGTGCCGAGCAGGCTGCGAATTTGTTCTAAAAACAGAAAATACCAAGCCCAGTATATGCCCGAAAAAATACACGCTGAGGATCGCATAGCCACCCATCACCAACAATATGGCGCTTGAGGCCAGATAAGCTCGGGCTGGCAATGCAGGCCATATGAGCAGCCAATGGCTCCGCACGAAGAAGCCATGCTTGGTATGGTCAGTCCGATCCATAGGGCTGCGGTCAAACCAAGGCGCACCCATGAATAGTTTCGATCTTTCACAGCCTTGGCAACGGACATCGCCTTCGCAATCGTCAAAACTGCACCAGCTATTATCCTCGAGACTAGGAAACTCATGGCTCTCTCCAATGTTCACTCGACCTTGAAGGGCCGGCCTTAAAGAACAATTGAGTCGGCAGCCAAATTTGACGACAATTCTGGGTTTACGATATCTCCGCGCCAAGTCCCTTCATCAACCCCATGAACTCCGGAAAGCTCGTCGCGATCATCGCCTGGTCGTCGATCGTCACCGGCTTCTCCGTCGCCAGTCCCATCACCAGAAAGCTCATGGCGATGCGGTGGTCGAGATGGGTCTCAACGGTCGTGTCCCGCCCGTTGGGATGACCGCCCAGACCCTTGCCGCCCGGCTTGCCGCGCACGGCAAGCGAAGCTTCGCTCTCGGTGCAGTCGACGCCGTTGAGCTTCAATCCGGTGGCCACGGCCGAGAGCCGATCGGACTCCTTCACCCGCAGTTCTTCCAGCCCTTGCATCAGCGTCTCGCCCTCGGCGAAGCTGGCGGCAACGGCCAGCACCGGATACTCGTCGATCATCGACGGCGCCCGCTCGGGAGGCACGGTGACGCCTTTCAGTTCGGAGTAGCGCACGCGCAGGTCGGCGACGTCCTCGCCGCCGGCATTGCGCGGGTTCAAGATGTCGATCTGGCCGCCCATCTCCTGCAGCGTGAGAAGCAGGCCGGTGCGGGTCGGGTTCATCAGCACATTTTCGATCGTGATGTCCGAGCCCGGCACGATCAGCGCCGCCACCAGCGGGAAACCCGCCGATGAAGGGTCGCCCGGCACCGCGATGGTCTGGCCGGTCAGCTTGCCCTGGCCTTCGATGAAGATGTGGCGCACGCCGCGCTCGTCGGTCTCGACCGACAGGTTGGCGCCAAACCCTTTCAGCATCTTTTCGGTATGGTCGCGCGTCATCACCGGTTCGATCACCGTGGTGATGCCTGGCGTGTTCAGCCCGGCCAGCAGCACCGCCGACTTCACCTGCGCCGAGGCCATCGGCACGCGGTAGGTGATCGGTGCCGCGTGTTTTGGGCCATGCAGCGTGATCGGCATGCGGTCGCCGGGCGTGGCTTTGAGCACCTGCACGCCCATCTGGCGCAAGGGTTCAAGCACGCGCCCCATCGGCCGACCGGATAGCGAAGCATCGCCGATGAAGGTCGTCTCCATGTCATAGGTGCCGACAAGGCCCATGGTCAGCCGCGAGCCGGTGCCGGCATTGCCGAAGTCGAGCGGTCCTTCCGGCTGCAGCAGCGCGCCGTTGCCGGTACCGCGGATCACCCATTCGGCGCCGTGCTTCTCTATATGCGCGCCCATCGCCTTCATGGCCGCCCCCGTGCGCATCACGTCCTCGCCCTCGAGCAGGCCGGTGATGCGGGTTTCGCCGGAGGCGAGCCCTCCGAACATGAAGGAGCGGTGCGAGATCGACTTGTCGCCCGGCACGCGGGCCGTGCCGGAAAGGGCTGGTGACTTGCGGGCGGTGGCCGGCTTGGCAGCGGCGGCGTGAGACATGGAATTTCCCTGGACGGATGCCGGCTGACCGGCGCTTTTCATTTGTTGCGGCGGTCTCGTATCACGGCGAGGCGAAATGGTCATCCCCACGGTCGTCACTTGGCGCGAAGCCTTTCAATGCTTGGTTTGTGACGCCGGCTTTTCGCTTTGACAGCGCTGCAAACTGTGGTTAAGGGGACCACTCTTTTATTGACGAGGCTTGGCCGTGGTAAAAACCGAACTTGGCACAAAACGCATCGACCCTGAAACGGGCCGGAAATTCTACGACCTGAACAAGGACCCGATCGTCTCGCCCTATACCGGCAAGAGCTATCCACGTTCCTATTTCGATGAAGGCAAGATCGCCGCCGTCGAGGAGGAGGAGGAAGTAGCCGAGAAGGAAGTGGACGCCGAGGACGAAGAGGGCGTCGAGGTCGTCTCGCTCGAAGAGGCGGAAGACGATGCCAAGAGCGACGATCTTCCCGATCTCGGCGACGACGAGGATGACGTCGACCTCGGCGACGACGAGGATGACACCTTTCTCGCCGACGAAGAGGAAGAAGAAGACGACGTTTCCGACATGATCGGCGTCGGCGACGACGACGACGAGGTCTGACAAGGTCTCGAACGCGAGCCTTTGCCGGCTTTCACCGCCTGTGAAGAAAAAGCCGCCGATGAAGGCTTGATATCTGGGAAAGGCGGGGTTAGAAGCCGCCTGCACTAACGGCGCGGTCTTCCAACCCGCGCCGATCTCTCGCCGGAAACGGCGCCGGCTGACTGCCGGGAGTGGGGCCATAGCTCAGTTGGGAGAGCGCTTGAATGGCATTCAAGAGGTCGTCGGTTCGATCCCGATTGGCTCCACCAAACAGTCTCCGGGGTGTTTAGGACAACCCTTTGATTTCAAGGCATTACTTTGAAATGTACTGATCTGGCGTGACGTCTCCAGCTTCGCGGTGACGTCTGACTTGGGTTGCGCATCCGGATGCCCATTCAACAAATCAGGGACCGAGCTCGAACAGTCACGGAACGTCGGCGTCGAATTCGATGGCAAATCCCGCATCGATTGCGCTTCGCGCTATGTGGTCGCCAAGTTCCCAATCCGTGAGCTCGCAAAGCGGAAACATCTTTCTCACGGCGCGGATAACCCCGGATAGCGAAACGCTGGGGCTGTCGACATTGTCGATCAGGTAGCGGACAATGGCCTGGCGAACGTCCGTGGAAGCAGTCCTCTGCGCCAGCGCGGACATCTCCGGCCTACGAATGGAGACGCGGTGCCGAGCCGTCCGGCTCGGCTGCGTCGAAAGCGACGGGCACCATGTGAGCGATGCAGGCCGCCGCCAGCATTTCCTCCAATTCGTGATCGGTGGCCTTGCATGCCGGCATAAGAGTTCGGATGGCGCGGATTGCTTGTGCAATGGAGAGAAAGCGGGCCTTGCCCCTGGAAAGGACATAGGCTTCGGCCGCTCCTTCCACCGTGATGGTGTGAAACGTGTTGGTCATCAAGAATGCCTCCCTGAAATCCAAGCCAATACGACTTTCGACCAACATGCGGCGGTCTTCAAGCCTATGTCCGATTCCGGACATTCAGCCGGAGGCGATGCCGAAGTGACGCTGCTCCTCCTCGCCATATGCGCCGTGCGTGAGTTTTATCATTCCGGTGCGGTCGACAATCGTGATCTCGCCGCGCTTGGCGTGGACCAGCCCTCGGTATTCAAGCATCTGGAGAGCCGTGGTAACGCCGGGGCGTCGGGAACCGAGCATGGTCGCCAGAAATTCATGCGTCAGATAGATGATATTTCCTTCGGCGCGGTCGTTGACCATCAGCAGCCAGCGGGCCAGCCGTTCCTCGATTTTCGAATGACCATTGACCAGCGCCGTTCGCGATGACTGGATAAGGAATTCGTGGGCGTAGCGAAGCAGTGACGGGCGAAGGGTCTGGCTGCCGGCAATCGCAATGCGAAGCGGTTCAACCGGCAGGGACCAGCCTTTGCTGGCGACCTGGATATAGGTTTCATTGGGAGACCTGTCCTGGCCGAGGACGACCGCAATGCCCGTCATGCCGTCATAGCCGATCAGGCCGACTTCGCTTTGCCGCCCTCCAGTCATGGCGGCGACCACCGATGCGATACCGGTCTCGGGGAAATAGACGTGCTCGATCGGCTGATATGCGATCTCCAGCCGGGCTTTGATGGCCAGTTCGACGTGATGCATCGATGGCCGTAAAAGCGCGAAATCCTCGGGCGTGAGGGTATTCAAAACATGGTTGCGAAAAGTGGATTGAGGCATGGCACTTCTCCCTGACGGGCAAGAGCACGTACCTCTCACTGTCGGCTGCACCCGGATAAATGGCGGCCGATGGTTGAGTTTACGCTCCATGGGCGGGCTTGGCAAATAATTGCGCCCGCGTCGGGCGAGGCCAGCCCAAGACCATTCCTCCTGCGACGATCGCTTCCGGTCGCGGGTTTTCAGCCGAGAAGGTCGGCGGCGACTTCGAGCGTGTTGCGGAACGACGTCTCGAGGTGGTTTTCCATCGCCTGTGCCGCGCCCTCGGCATCGTGTCGCTTCAGGGCGTCGAGAATGGCTTCGTGCTGCTCGATCGTCTGTTCGCCATAGCCGGGCTTTGGAATGGCGAGGTAACGGCCGCGGTCCATCTGCGCCTTCGAGATGTCGACCGCCCGCCAGATCATCGGCAGGCCACAGATTTCGGCAATAGTGCGATGGAAGACATCGTCGAGCTGGATCGCGGTCGCGTATCTGGCGCGCGATATGGCAAGCCTGTGCGCCGCCATATTGTCCTCCAGCAGTTCGGCGGACTCCGGCGTGAGCTTGACGGCCGCGCGCCTGGCGCTCTCCATCTCCAGGGCCCGGCGGATGACATAGGCTTCCTCGAGATCGGCGCGGCCGATCGGCGCGACATAGGTGCCGGTCTGCGCCAGGATCTTGACCAGACCTTCGTCACTGATGCGCTTGACCGCTTCCCGCACCGGCGTGCGCGAAACGCCGAGCGCCTCCGCGATGGCCACCTCGTTGATCACTTCCCCCGGCTTCATCTGTCCGACGACGATCAGGTTGCGGATCTTCTGGTAGATCTGATCGCGGAGCGGCAGCGCCCGATTGAGGGTCGAAGGGTCCAGGTCCATGGCAAATCCATAGCTTCGGTCACCGGAAATGGTCGGATTATATTAGAATGTAAATCGGAATGCAGCCAATGAGAGGTGGTCTCTGTCGACAAGCGCGCTCGATCTTTTCGGGCGGCATCGAGAATTCGTGCGCCTGCGGGCGCAATCGAGGACGACCGCAATACCGTTGCCCAGCTATGCCTTGGAGCGATGGATGTCTCGGTCTACGCGAACTGGCCGGCACGGGCTCGACGCTGGCCGAGCACAATCTCGATCGCCATTGGCGCAGCGCCCGCACGCACACGCTGCACGATCCGGTGCGCTGGAAATATTCGATCCTCGGCAAATATTTCCTCAACGGTGAAAATCCGCCGCTGCACGCCTGGAGCTGATTTATCACCGGCGGCCGGGACGAGCGGCACCGTCGAGCTAAGTGGCTTCGCCCCTGTCGGTTATCCCGGGTGAAAGCTTACCCGCAATTTACGACCATCGGTTACATCAGTTCCTGTCTGATTCGCCCGGGACAGGAACATCATGAGCAAAGCCCTCACATCCTTCGCACTGGTCGCGGTGCTGACCGCCTTGCTTGTGGCGCTGGGCCTGGCGGTGGCAAGGCACGGTTATCCCTATGGAGCGATCGGTGTGAGACGGCTAGACGGCATCGCCGATGCCGGCACGTTCATTCCACTTGCAGCGGTCTATTTCTTCAGCGCCCTGCTGATGATGATCCTGCCGATCAGGGCAGCCAGCATTGTCCTGACCAACGCCGCGGACGCGATCCTCTGGACCGTCGTCGTGCTGTTCGCGGCCATCCTTGGCTGCCTCGTCGCCAGGTGGGCGTTCGGTCAGCGGGATGTCTTGTGGGCGGTGTTGAACTGGCGCTTCCTTTTTGCGGCTGCGATCATCGGCTGCCATTTCGTCATGAACGAGTTGCGCCGCAATGTGCTGCTGCGCAGCCTGTTCTTCGTGGTCTTTGCCGCCGCGACGCTGGCCTGCCTGTTCTGGTCGTTTACGCTTTGAGCATGATCAGCGCTGGCTAATTTTCGGCGGCGATGTTGCCGACATGGATGCGCAGCTTGCTTCCAGGGGATGGCTACCGGGTGCGGGGGACGGTCTTCTCGACGTAGCGCGAGAAATCCTCGATATCCTGGGGCGAGGGCTCCCGGCCGGTGAAGCTGCGCAGATAGGCGGCAACATGCGGCAGGCGGCTGCTCATCGGCTCGTTGAGTTCCAGCGAATAGTAGCCGATCTGCATGAAATAGAGCACGCGAGCGCGCACGAACGCGTCTTCCTCCTCATAGCCATGACGCATGAACATGTCGCGTATGGCATTGACGCGTCCTTCGTCGGCCTCATCGAGCGCACGCCGGATGGTCGGGGAGCGGCGCGCCCAGGCCCGGATCGCGAAATCCAGCCGGGGGTCGAACAGCTTTTCGTCTACCCAGCATTCGAAAATGCTCATCACCCCGCGAATGACAGTCGCGGAAGGGCGTTGGGCGCGCTCGACGATGAATCGGGTATTGGTCTGTCGCCAGTGGTCCAGCAAATGGTCGAGCAGGTCCTGGCGGCTCTTGAAATACCAATAGAAGCTCGAGCGCGAGACGTCGAGCTGCTGGCCTAGCGTCAGCACACGGACGCGTTCGACGCCATCCGAGATCAGGGTTTCAAGCGCGAGCTTCAGCCAGTCGTCCCGAGTGGCCTTGATGTTGCCGGTGGCGCCGGCACGCTGGATCGTCGTCTCGGGTGCTGCCATCAGCACGACGCTTGACACGCCGCATCAGGCAAATCAAGGTCGTGGACATATCTGTACAGGGCAATTCAACCTTGACCCGGAGCGCTATCCACCGAGGTTAGCCGGATTGGTTGTCGACGCGGCACTTGTCGCCGCTGCACCGAAGGCATGAGCGCGGGCCCGGGACTTTTGTCGCGGCTTTCGAGCCCAGTGCGTGCTTTCCCGCAGCGCAATTGTCTGGCAAATACCACTTCAGACAGATGCGGCCGCGCGGCCAGCAAGCAGGAAGGCAAGGACATGACAGCGTTACGAAAGAACCTCATCGATGGCGAATGGGTCGGCGATGCCGGGTCCCGCAACATCAACCCTTCGGATACCGGCGACGTCGTCGGCGAATATGCCTCGGCGGGCGTCGAACAGGCGGGCCAGGCGATAGCGGCGGCCAAGGCGGCGTTTCCGGCATGGTCCCGCTCCGGTCCGCTGGCCCGTCATGCGGTGCTGAAAAAGGCGGCTGACGAGATCATGGCGCGCAAGGACGAACTCGGCCGCAATCTTGCGCGTGAGGAAGGCAAGACGCTGGCCGAGGGCATTGGCGAGACCATTCGCGCCGCCCAGATATTCGATTTCTTTGCCGGCGAAACATTGCGCCTGTCGGGAGAGGTGGTGCCAAGCGTGCGGCCGGGCGTCGGCGTCGAGATCACGCGCGAAGCGGTCGGCGTGGTCGGCATCATCACGCCATGGAATTTCCCCATCGCTATCCCCGCCTGGAAGATCGCTCCGGCGCTGGCTCACGGCAACACCATCGTCTTCAAGCCGGCCGAACTCGTTCCCGAGAGCGCTTGGTCGATCGTCGACATCCTGCATCGCGCCGGCCTGCCCAAGGGCGTGCTGAACCTCGTCATGGGCAAGGGCTCGGTGGTCGGCCAGGCAATGCTCGACAGCCCCGACGTCAACGCCATCTCCTTCACCGGCTCGGTGGGAACCGGCAAGCGCGTCGCCGCGGCAAGTGTCGAGCACATGCGCAAGTTCCAGCTCGAAATGGGCGGCAAGAACCCGCTGGTCGTGCTCGACGATGCCGATCTCGCGGTCGCCGTCGATTGCGCGCTGAACGGCGCCTTCTTCTCGACCGGCCAGCGCTGCACGGCCTCGTCGCGTTTGATCGTCACCAACGGCATCCACGACCGTTTCGTCGACGCGCTCAAGGAGCGCATGGAAAAGCTGGTGATCGGCGATGCGCTCGACGCGCAGACCCAGATCGGCCCGGTTGTCGACGCGACCCAGCTCAAGCAGGACGAGGACTATATCGCCATCGGTGTCCGGGAAGGCGCCACGCTCGCCTTCGGCGGCGAGCGGCTCGACCGCAAGACGCCGGGTTTCTATCTCAAGCCGGCGCTGCTGACCGAGGCCACCAATGCCATGCGCAGTTCGCGCGAGGAGATTTTCGGCCCCGTCGCCAGCGTGATCCGCGTCCAGGACTATGACGAGGCGCTTGCCGTCGCCAACGACACGCCGTTCGGCCTGACCTCGGGCATCTGCACCACGAGCCTCAAGCACGCCACGCATTTCAAGCGCAACTCGGAAGCCGGCATGGTGATGGTCAACCTGCCGACGGCGGGTGTGGACTTCCATGTTCCCTTCGGCGGGCGCAAGGGCTCGAGCTTCGGCCCGCGCGAACAGGGTCGCTACGCCATGGAGTTCTATACCACGGTAAAGACCGCTTATACGTTCGCGGGATGAGTTGGCGCGCCGGCTGACCGGCCGGCGAGCCGTCACCTCACCAGAAACCGGTGCAAGCGATGACGTTGCAGGACCTGACCTGGCTCAACCCGCCGCCGCATCACGCCATCGAAGGTGATGGCGTGCGTGTGCGCACCGGCAAGGAGACCGATTTCTGGCGCGAGACCTTCTATGGTTTCTGGCGCGACAACGGCCACTTCCTGTCTCGGCGGGTCGAGGGCGACTTCACCGCCGAGGTCACCGTCAAGGGCGACTACAAGGTGCTTTACGACCAGGCCGGGCTGATGGTCCGGCTGAGCGAAACACACTGGATCAAGGCCGGCATCGAATACACTGACGGCCTTGCCTATGTCTCCGTCGTTGTCACCAACGACACCTCGGACTGGTCGCTGGTGGCCATCGCCGCTGGCCCGGGCGGCGTCAGGATCCGCCTGACCCGCCACGGCGAAGCGATCCGTGTCCAGTATCTCGACGCTTCCGACGGTCATTGGAAGCCGGTGCGGCTCGCCTATTTCCCGATCTCGAAGATGGTCGATGTCGGCATGATGTGCTGTTCGCCGCAGCGTGAAGGTTTCGAGGTCACGTTCTCCGGATTTGCGGTCGGCCCACCGATTGCGCGGGACCTGCACGACTGACGCCCGCAAACTATCTGGAGCCTCTGCGCGAGGAGCTTCGGCGGGCCGCCGCCTCACCACGGGACGTGTAGGATTTCCAGCTTGGGCAGGCCGACCGGCCGGATGCCGAGGTCGTTGGCAAGGAGGCGCCACGAATCGAGCAGCATCCGGTCGCTCCTTTCGGCATTTTCGACGAGCTCCACACCAGGCAATCCGGCCAGCGCCCGCACGGTTGCCTCGGGGATCGTCGGATAGAGGCTGTCGGTCGCGGCTTCGGCGGGCAGTACGTTGGGAGTTCCATTAAGCGACATCGATCGGCACCTTGTGCCGAAAGACCGATCAGCTTGTCGCAGTGGTTCTTGGGGTTATCGCCTGGACCATGCCAGCCAGCGCGCCGCCAGCCGCCTGCGCAAGGAGGTGAACCGTGTCCGCCTGTAGGCATCGCCCGCCATCTTGATGCCTTGCGTCTGTGTCGGGAAAGGATGGATGACATCGGCCAACGCATGCAATCCCATGCCCGATCGGATGGCGAGGGTCACCGTGTTGATCATCTCGCCGGCATGGCTGGCGACGACCGTCGCCCCCAGGATACGGTCGGATCCCTCCCTGACGTGGATCTTGACGAACCCTTCTTCCTCGCCGTCCATCACGGCACGGGCGACGTCGTGCATCAGCACGGTGTAGGTCTTGACCGGAATGCCGTTGCCGCGCGCCTCCAGGGGGTAGAGACCGACATGGGCGATCTCCGGATCGGTATAGGTGCACCAGGGAACGACGAGTTCGCTGAGCTTTTCGCGGCCGCGAAACAAGGCATTGCGCACGACAATGCGCGCCGTTGCCTCGGCGGTGTGGGTGAACTTGTATTCGAGGCAGACGTCGCCCGCCGCGTAGATGTGCGGGTTGCTGGTTCGCAGATAGTCATCCACCTCGATGCCGCTGGCGTCATACGCCACGCCAGCCTCTTCGAGGTCGAGACCCGCGATATTGGGTGAACGGCCGACGCCGGTGATGATCTCGTCCACCGAAATCGTCGTCGTGTCGCCATCCCGCATCAGGTCGGCGAACTTGTTTGCCCCTTCCCTGCGCACCGCCACCACTTCGGTGTTCAGGCACACCTCCACCCCCTCGCGCGCCAGCGCATCCGAAAGGATCTGCGCGGCGTCGCGTTCCTCGCCGGGCAGGAACATCGGATCGCTCTGCGCCAGGATGACTTTCGCGCCGAGCAGGCAGAAGGCCTGCGCCGTCTCGCAGCCAAGCGGCCCACCGCCGATGACGAGGAGCCGCGGCGGGCATTGCGTAAGGTCGAACATCGTCTCGTTGCTGAGATAACCAGCTTCGACCAGTCCCGGAATGGCAGGGAAGGCCGGATGCGCGCCTGTCGCAATCAGCGCCTTCTTGAAATGCAGCGTGCTGTCCGCGACCGTGACCGTATCGCGTCCGGCAAATCGCGCCTCGCCGAAATACAGATCGATTCCTTCCGAAACCAGGCTCGCCGCGGAATCGGCACGGCTGATCCGCTGCCGGATCTGCCGCATCCGTGTCATTGCCCGTTGAAAATCGACACGAAGATGGTCCGGCGGGTCGCCGCCAAAACTCTCGGCATCGCGCATGTCGGCATAAAGCCTGGCCGTGCGGATGATCGACTTCGACGGAATGCTACCGGCATTGACGCAGGCGCCGCCGATCAGCCCACGCTCGATCAGCGCGACCTTCGCTCCAAGGCTCGCCGCGTCACGCGCGGCGGTCAACCCTGCCGGCCCGGCGCCGATGACGACGAGATTATAGGGGCCGTTCGGGATCGGGTTCTTCCAGTGCGGGGGATGCGCGCCCCTGATCAGTTCGACGTCGTTGCGGTCGACGGGGAAGGCGGCGGCTCTCGTCGGTTCACCTGACATCGCGCCCCCCGGTTGCCGGCCGCGACAGCCACCCGCCGGTGAAGCCGGCCTTGCCCAAGCCGCGACGGATATGGGGATTGGAGCGCATGAGCTCCCAGATCAGGCCGGAACGGTGGTTTTCGATCATCATCACCGCAATACCCTGGTCCAGTCCGAAATGGCCTTCCGACACCCAGCCATTGCGGCCGAATTTTCGTCGGTTGGCCAATGTCGGGTTGAAACCGCTCGGCAGCCGGAAATTGTCGATCACGTCCGGGTAACGATCGACGAGGTGGCGTAGCGCCGCCAGGCAGATATCCGGCGCGAAAGGCAGCGACGCCGGATAGGACCATGGCGCGATCGTGCCGTCATCCGGACCGAAAGGCGCGCCGCGCGCCGCATAACCGGAAAACCGGTGGCGCCGTCGCTCCACGCTGGCGCGGAAGCCGCCTGGTCCGTCGCCTGCCGAAAGGCCCCACAGGTTCTCGCCATAGCCGTCAAAGCCGTAAGGATTGTGCCGGGCGTAATCGCGGTGAAGGTGTGTCGAGCGGCGGCTGTTTTCGAAATAGTCCGAATTCTTCTCGCGCATGAAAGCGTCGCGGATGCCGGCGAAATCGATCCAGGCATGTGAGAATTGGTGCATGAACAGCGGCCCGCCATAGAGCACGTCGTGGCCGTAGATGTTTTCCCATTGATAGGTCGCCGTCCAGGCCTCGTAGCTGCCGTCGGAACTCGGGCGGTCCGGTGAGGCCATGGACAGCACATAGAGGATCGTCGCCTCGTTGTAGCCTTCCCAGCCATAGTGCAGAAAGCCGCTCCTGGCCTTCCAGCCCTGGCGGAGCGTCGGGCTGCTGCCTTGCGCCCATCGCCAGTCGACGCGCCTGTAGAGCGCCTCGGCCAGTTGGCGGATTTCGGCCTCATCGTCATTGTCCCCGGAAAAATAGGCGCCCGCCACCAGCATGCCGGCGATCAGCAAGGCGGTGTCGACCATCGACAGCTCGCAGCGCCAGACGCGCAAACCAGTCCGCATGTCGAGGAAGTGGTAGTAAAAACCCTTGTGGCCGGTGACGTCCTGGCCGCTGCCTTGCGTGCTGGTCTGGAAGAAGCGTAGCGCCGCAAGGGTCAGCCTGGCAGCCGCGTCGCGCGCTATCCAGCCACGTTCGACGCCGATCGGATAGCAGGACAGGGCGAAACCGACGACGGCGATGCTGCACGGTGAATTGGGCCGCGACGTGTCGGCGACCAGCCCGTTGTCGGGATTCACATTCTCCAGGAAATAGCCGAAGGCGGCGCGTTGATAGCGGTCCAGAAGCTCGTCATCGGCCAGCGCGGCGGGATCTGCTCTAAGCAAACGATGCAAACTCCAACATGATGATCGCGGCTCCCGTTGATCGCACGCCACCGGCACGGTGGCCGGGGGGCCTCGCACCTGCCGGGCTCTCTCGTCGTGTCATGGCATTTCCCTGTTATGGCACGTTCATTGAGACGTCAGCTACCATAAGCCTGTCCAGCTCCAATCGTTGCTTCGTCACGCGGAGTTGTAGTTGGCTCGCGCCAACTCGGAACTGCCTCGATACGGCTCAATAAGTGGCGCGGCCGCCCGAAACGTCAAACACGGCGGCCGTGGTGAACGAGCATTCCTCCGAGGCGATCCATGAGATCAGCGCCGCCACCTCCTCGACCTCGCCGAAGCGAGCCATCGGTATCTTGGACAGCATGAAGTCGATGTGCTCCTGGCTCATCTGCTTGAAGATCGCTGTGCGTACGGCGGCCGGCGTCACGCAATTGACCGTCACCTTGGTCTTGGCGAGCTCCTTGCCGAGCGACTTGGTCAGGCCGATCACCGCCGCCTTCGACGTGCTGTAGGCGGAAGCGTTGGGATTGCCTTCCTTGCCGGCGATCGAGGCAATGTTGACGATGCGGCCATAGTTGCGCTCAAGCATGTGCGGCACCAACGCCTTGTTGCAGTAGAAGACGCCGTTGAGGTTGATGTCGATGACCCTTTGCCAGTCCTCGGCCGAATAGGACCAGGTCGTCATGTTCGGCCCGGTGATGGCGGCGCTGGTGACCAGTATGTCGACGCCGCCGAGGGCTTCGATAGTCGATTGTGCGGCGGCCTCCACACTTGCCGCATCCGCAACGTCCATCATCACCCCATGCAGGCCGGGAATAACGGCTTTCGCCTGTTCGATCTGTGCTGGATCGCGATCCCAGACACTGACGCGCCCGCCTTCGTCGACGATCCTCTGCGCGACCGCCAGGCCGATGCCCGAGGCGCCGCCGGTAATCACCGCCGCGCGGCCGGCGAAGCGTCCCGCGAAATTCATCGGCATGTGATCCCCTCCCTGTCTATCCTGGCTGAAAGCCGATCTATGTGATGGCCTCCATTCGAGACTGTGAGGGTACCGCCAGCCGAGTTCAAGTCGGTATGCGGTCGGATCGTCTGGGCCAACACCGGCCGGACTATGGGGTGTGATCTCTCGGCGATCGCCGCGCTGTAAGACAAGGTGACCGGATTTGCCATTGAGCATGGGGTGCGATAGGTTATATTGCACTGCACAATGGAGACGCCGTTTCTTGCACGCCCTTGTTTGCGGATATGCCGGCTGGTTTGCGACCTGCCGGTCCCGGGTCGTGTCGACGGGACCCTTTAGATGAAAATTCCCAAATCCCTGATCGTCGATCCCGAGAAGAATTCGGTCTATGGCAGCTTTGCCGTTGCCGTCTCGATCTGGGCGTTCTCCTATTCCGTCATTTTCGGTCAGGTGCTGATCCTGGCCTATTATGCCGTCTGGCTTCCGCTCATCCTGGTCGACCACCGCCGGTTCCTGCGGCAACTGTCCAGTGCCTGGCTGCCGCTGCTCTTCGTGGCCTATGTCTGCTTCTCCGTGTTCTGGTCGCAGGCGCCCGGCGTCACCGCCAGAACGGCGGTCCAGTACTTTTCGCATATCGCCTGCGCCTATGTCGCGGCGCGCACCGTCAGCGTGCGCACCCTGACGATAGGCGCCCTGGTCGGCATATTCTTCGTCCTGATCTACTCTCTGAAGGTCGGTGGCTATTCCGAGGACGTGCTCGACGGCACCTATAATTTCGTCGGCGCCTTCGCCTCCAAGAACCAGATCGGTTTTGTCGGCTCGCTCGGCATCTATTTCTCCGTCGTGTTCCTTGCTTTTCTGCGGCGTGGCCGGCTGAGCTTCATGCTGACCGTGCCAGTCGTGCTTTTGTCGGCCTATGTGCTGGTCGTCTCGCATTCCGCCACCTCGATGGCCTCGATACCGGCCGTCCTGGCGCTTATTGCGCTTCTTGCGATGAGCAAGCTTTTGTCGCGGCGTTATCGCCGGGTGATCTTCCTGATCGGCGCCGGCATGATCGTCGTGGTGGCTATTGTCGCCCTCAATCTCGGGCTCATGGATTTCGTGCTTGGCATCTTCGGCAAGGATTCGACGCTCACAGGGCGGACCTATCTGTGGGAGCAGGGCTGGGACGCCGCGCAGCGCTCGCCGATTCTCGGCGTCGGCTATGCCGCCTATTGGGTGCAGGGTTTTGCCGAGCCCGAGCGGCTTTGGAACGAATTCTACATCGCCAGCCGTACCGGCTTCCACTTCCACAACACCTATGTCGAGGCCCTTGTCGAACTCGGCTTCACCGGGGCGGTGCTGATATCGCTGATCTTGCTGCGCACGCTCTATGGCCACGTCGCAGCGGTGATCTTCAAGAGGTGGCAAGCCGAATCGGTGGTTCTCTTCGGCGTGATGGTATTGCTGCTCATCCGTTCCTTCGTCGAGGTCGAGACCCTCAACCCTTACATCATGGGCTCCTTCCTGATGTATTTCAGCTACTTCAAGCTGGCGCGGCTGCCTGTTACCCGCACGCGATGGTCCCCGGCCATCGAGCCGGCGAATGCCAAGGGCGGAGAGGCAACCTGGCCTCACCGTCCCGCGGCGGCCGAGTAACGATGAGGGTCCGCTAGAGCCGTTCCAGGAAAAGTGCGTAGCGGCTTTCCGTCCGGCGCTAATGCATGTCGCGCAAAAGTGACCTCGGTTTTGCGACAACGGCATGCATCAAGCAACAGCCTAAAGCGCGTCGCATGAATCCGTTTCGACGCGACGCGCTTTAGGTAAAGCTGGAGCGGGTCAGAGCCATTCCAGGAAAAGAACGTGAGACAGTTCTCCACCCGGTGTCGCGTCAACAGCCGTTCTGGTTTCCCGATGTGGGAAATCCTGCCAGCAAAAACCTCCGCCCGGCAGGCCAGGCGGAGGTTCAAAGTCTTTGCGTTATGGATCGAACGCGACGGGCCGCGCGAACTTCCGCTTTCCTACTGGCTGGCCAGCGGTGCCAGCTTGATCTTGATCACATCGCCAGGCAGCACCGGTGTGTCTTCCTTGGCGGCGATTTCGCTGGTCTTGCCGTCGACATTGCGCACCAGCGAATAGAGCAAGCTAGGCTGCTGGTCGTTGGTGATGGCGGCCGTCGTCGCCGGATCCGTGGCCTGGGTTATCAGGCCTTTTTGCATATTCACCTTCAGCGCAGCCTCGTTCAGGTCGGCTTCGGTCTGCTGCCGGTCGACGGCAAGCTTCGAGCTCAAGGTGTTCTGGGCGTCGATGGCGTCCTGCGTCGCCTTGCTGATAGCCTGCTTGGCGGTGAGGATGGCCGTCTCATAATCCAGGATCTTGCCCTGCAGGTCGGTGACAGACTGCTGAGAATCCAGAAGTCTCGAATTGGCGACCAGGCCCTTCTGGGCAAGCGGACCGATGCTGGTCAGCTGTTGCTGCGCCAGGTCGACCTGCTTCTGCTGGTTGACGATCTTCTTCTGCAGCGATTCGATTTCGGCCTGCAGCACACCCTTGAGATCGTCCAGCGCCTCGAGCTTCAGCTTCAGCGCCTTCTGGTCGGCGGTCAGGATCGTCATCTCGTCATTGACGATGGTCGGCAGCCGCGGATCGCCCTCGACCTCCTTCGGCGCTTCGAAGCTCGTCTTGCCAGCCATATCGGCGTCGATGCGGGCGCGCTTGACGATCAGTCGCACGCGCAGGTCGTCGGAGATATCGAAATTGCCCTTGGCTGTGACCAGGTCCTTGCCGAGCTGGGGACCGTAGTCGGCGTTGCGCCTGATGCCGCCGGCGACGCTGATCGCCTTCAGCACCGTAAGGTCGGGCACAAAGGGAAATTGGCCGGGGTTCTGCACTTCGCCCGAAATGTAAAACGGCCGGAATTGTGCCATTTCGACCGAGGCTTCGGGCTTGTCCGACAAAGCGAGCTTGTGCTGCAGCGCCTCGCCGATCGCCGCGGCGATCTCCGCCGTGGTCTTGCCGGCCGCCGGCAGTTCGCCGACGAAAGGAACCGACAGCGTGCCGGCCGGACCGACCGTGTATTGGCCATTGACCGACGACCAGTCGCGGAACGCGCTTTCGACGGTCTGCCATTCGGCAATGCGGATGGTGAGCTTGTCCTGGGAACCCAGACGGTAATCGTCGGCGGCGGCCAGCTGGGGGAAAGCGAGCGACATCGCAAGGCACGTCGCCACGAGCCGCGAGCGGCCGGAAAATGGGCCGCTGCCAAAGGCTTCGAACATGTCTATCTTCAACTGAACATTCCGATCCGTTTTAGCCCCATCGCCCAATGAGCTTGCCGCCAGATGCCTGGGTCAGGCCGGCCGGTCAATAAGAGCCGCGTGACATCCAGACGGCCGGTACGGTCCTGATGATGATGCGAACGTCCTCGAACAGCGACCAGTTCTCGACATAGTGGCGATCGAACGCGACGCGGCTGTCATAGGAAACGTCGTTGCGGCCGCTGACCTGCCACAGGCCGGTCAGGCCGGGCCGGGACTTCAGATAATAGACGGCCGCGCTGCCGTAGATTTCCAGTTCGTCACGGACCACCGGGCGAGGCCCGACCAGGCTCATGTCGCCCTGGAGGATGTTGATGATCTGCGGCAACTCATCGAGGCTGAGCTTGCGCAGGACCGCTCCGACGCGGGTGACGCGTGGGTCGTTCTTCAGCTTGCGGGTCGCTATCCATTCCGAATTGGCCTCTGGATTGGTCGCAAGATAGGCAGCCAGCACCTTGTCGCCGTTCGGCACCATGGTGCGGAACTTGAGGCAGGAGAACAGCCGTCCGCCGCGCCCGATTCGGCGGTGACCGTAGAAAATCGACCCGCCATCGGAGAACTTGACGAGCAACGCTATCATGATGAACAGCGGGCTGAGCGCGATCAGCCCAGCCAGCGAGCCGGCGATGTCGAAGCTCCGCTTGATGAGGCCGCCGATCGGCGGCGGAAAGTCGGTGTCAGCCTGCGAAAAGTCCGCCGTGGCCGACTTGGCAATATCCCTCATACGGAAACTCCATGCGTTGAACGAATGGTTTACCGCACGATACCAAAAAAATGCTGCAGCGCAACACACAATTTCCAACCCTCTTGAAATAGTCGCGTCATGAATTGACTAAATAATAAGCTCGCCCTGCACAAATTTCGAAATCTTTAGCACATTTGTGACAATAAATGGGCAAGGATAAAAAAATCAGGACATTTTTGAGGCGATTCCTAGGCGACGCGTTCTCGGAGCGAGGGGGTGGAGCATGTCAGTGCTTTAGGAAGATGCTATATTCGAAACTATTCACCTAAAATACTGCTTAATATTATAGATTGTACTCGCACCTTATGGCGGCTGCAGGTTGAGTGAATTGCGATCGTGTGCGTTGCAGCATGGCAGAGTCGAAGGCGTAAGCTCAATCAAAAATATGTGCGGTTGCCCTTGCCGCCTTCTGCTCGCCTTAATAGAATTGCAAATTATACCTGTCATAGTGACGACAGGTTGAAAGGCCGGAAGCAACCGGTCGGCAGCGGGTGACTCAACAAGCCCGCATGACAAGGGACGGCGCTCGGGTGGGGCTATCGTTGGATATGACCCGAGCCGGTTTATGGGCTATTGGGTATGTCGCTTCCAAAATTCGTCGTTGGGATGCTCTTCGCGCTCGCGATCGTCGTTGCCTGGTCCTGGCTAGGTGGGGCTTCGCTTGGCACGACACTGATGCGCATCATCATCTGCGCCGTGGTCATCCAGGCCGGTTATTTCGCGGTTGTTTATGCCATGATCGCCAGTAGCGCGCCGACACCAGCCGACAGGCTGCGCGAAGCCGAGAGAAAGCAGAACTCCACCGAAGTGCCCAAGGGCGAGAAGCTTGGCAGCGCCCGTCGGGGCCTGCATTAGATCCCACGGGGATATCACCGTCCTCAGGAGATCCCACGGGGACATCACCGTCCTCAGGCCACATCGGCGGGTTCAGTCTCCGATTGTTCTCCCGACAGCATCCGGGACAGCCGGCTCCCCGGCTTCGCCTTCAGCCGCTGATATTGCCCGACTTCCATGACACGGCCCCCTTCCATTGCCACCACCCAGTCGGCGAAGGCGATCATCGATGGCCGGTGCGCGATGGTCAGGATCGTCATCGCGCCGCGCAGGCCGTCGATCGACCGGGCGATAAGCGACTGGTTCTGCCAGTCGAGCGCGCTTGTTGCCTCATCCAGGATGAGCAGCGAGGGTTTGCGCAGCAGCGCGCGCGCCAGCGCGATGCGCTGACGCTCGCCGCCCGAGAGGCGTACGCCGCGGTCGCCGACCACCGTCTCCAGTCCCCGGTCGAGCCTTTCGACGAATTCGCCGGCGTGCGCGGCGCGCAGTGCCGTCCACAATTCGTCGTTGCCGGCCTGCGGGGCGGCAAGCCGCAGGTTCGCCGCGATCGTGTCATGCAGCAGAAACACGTCCTGCGGCACATAGGCCACCCGATCGCGCCAGCGGCGGCGATTGCCGGCATCGATCTCGACGCCATCGACGAGGATCTTGCCGGCGGTCGGCTCGAGCAGCCCGAGCAGCATGTCGGCGATCGTGCTCTTGCCTGATCCGGACGGGCCGATCAGAGCGGTGACCTTGCCGGCCGGGAGGCCGAAAGTGATGTCGCTCACCACCGCCTTGCCGGTGCCGTCGTCATAGGCGAAGGAGACATCACGAATGTTCAGCCCCGTATCGAGCGACAGCTTGCGGGCGTCCCTGGGTTCGATATGGCCCGGTTCGCGCTCGGCGTCGAAGCGTGCCTGCAGGCTACGCATTGCTGTGTAGGCGGGCAGGTTGATCAGCAGCTGCTGGGCCTGCGTCTGCATGTCCATGAAGCGCGGCGCGATTCGCATGAAGACCAGGAGCAGCACGACGATCTCGGCCAGCGACAGGTGGAAGCGGACCAGCGCCACGTAGATGAAGACGCTCAAGCCCACGACGCTCGCCACCTGGAACACGGCGGTGCCGATCGAAGAATTGCGGACATAGGCGATGTTGTCGGCCTTCATCTTTTCGAGCGTGGCCTGTAGCTGCGCGAAATAGCTGGCCTCGACATTCAGGCTCTTGGCCACCTTGATGCCGCCGAGAAATTCCGAGACCGTGCGGTACTGATCCTGGCGATTGGTCGTCAGGATCCGGCCGAACGCGGTGGCCCGAGAGCGGAACGGCTGCAGCGCTATGAACATCACGATGCCGATGACAACGGCAAACGCCGTCATGACCGGCGAGATGAACATGGAAATCACGAGATAGCCCGCCAGCAGCATGGCGATCTGCACCAGCATCAGCAGGGAAAAGGCCGCCCCCTGGACGCGGTCTATGTCACCGGTCAGGGCATGGTCGAGATCGGAGCCGCGCATGCGCGTGAACACGCCCCACCGCGCCTTGCCGATGCTCTCGAACAGGTTCATGCGCAAGCGGTTGATGAAATCGAAGAGCAGTCTTGCCATATAGACCGACTTGAAGCGGTTGAAGGCTGCCTGCACGGCAACAAGCCCGACCAGCGCACAGAGCACCGTGGTCAGCTGCAGCGTTCCGCCTGGCACCAGCCAGTGCACAAAATCAATGTTCGGCAGCCTGACCGCGAAATCCTGGTCGGCGCGGCCGACCAGATGCAGCAGCGGCACCAGCAGCAGGATGGAGATGCCTTCCGTCAGGCTGCCGAGGATCAGGAACAACAGCGCCGTCCAGGTTCGCCGCCCGCCGATCTGGGCAATGACGGCACCGAACGCCGCGACATCGCGAAACAGCGACAGGCTGAAGACCGATGACCTAGGCATCTCCAGCCAATTCCTTCTCGATCAGCGCCACGGCCTCGCCGATCCTGTCGATGCCCGTCGGAACGTCCAGCCGGCACACGCCGACATGGTTAGCGATTGCTGAACAGTGGCGAAGATGCATCGCCGCGAAATCGCCGGAGAGTGCGGCGCGGCCAAACCGCGTCACGTAGGAGAATTTGATGATGGCCGGCAAGGCGGCGATGTGAGGCAAGGGGGTGATCCCAGCCCTTTCGCCGCGCTCGAGGATGTAAATCCTGACCGCCGGCACCTTGTTGCCGGAGAAGGCGCCGTGCAGGCGATGCTGCATTTTCTCGATCGCGGGATGCACTTGCGGCCGCACTTGCGCCTGCCCAAGCGAGATCGCCGCCGCGGCATCGGCGGCAAGCTTGATCTGCGGAAACCCCGGAACGATCATCGGCTGGTTCGGGTCTGCCAGGTCGATCGCCACGACGTCGTCGGTAAGCAGATCGTGTCCGGCCCGGACCAACGCGCTTGCCGTCGTCGATTTGCCGGCGCCCTTGTCGCCCATGAAGATGGCGCCCCTGCCGGTCACCGCAATGGCGCTGGCATGCAGAACCAGCAGGCCGCGCTGGTGCAGAAGCAGCGCCAGCACCGGCCCCAGCAGCGGGAAGGCAAGCAAGGCGTCGTCGACGCCGGGCGCCGGCTGGACATCGATGCGGCGCGCGTCGCTGATCAGGAATGCGCCGACGGCCTCCCAGGCCAGATACTGCCGGCCGGGCTCGAAGCGGAAGACGGTCGCGGCCTCCGCCGAGGGCTTGGGCATATCGATCGGGCCGATGGCGATCTCGATGTCGGCCGCCGCCGGTTCCGCCGGCTCCAGTTCGGGCAGTGACACGTCGGATGCGATGATCAGGCCGTAGGCGCGGTAGTAACGTCGTTCTCCCGCGATCCCGCCGCGCTGGGCAAGATGGTCGAGATCGCCGCCGAACGGCTCATGGCGAGACATCATGCGGGGCTCCCGCCATGCTGCACCTGCCGCAGCCACAGCGACAGTGACGCCGAGCGCCAGACATACTGGACATCGAGCGGTACCGCCTGGTCCGGCTGGCGCAGCAGCCGCGCATAGGCGGCGTTTACTTCCGGCAGGTTGACATAGGGCGCGATGCGACCCGCATCGCCTACCAGCAACTGCTCCAGCAGGTCGCGATGATTGCGCACCATGCCGTTGACGAGATTGGCGGTGAAATCGATCTTGTCGCGCCGCCATTGGACCGCCGCCGGCAGGATGCCCTCCATGGCCTGGCGCAACACGTAGCGGCCAAAGCCGTGACTGAGCTTCCGCTCGCCCGGCAACCCCAGGCAGAATTCGACCAGCGGCTTGTCCCAGAACGGATAACGCGGCTCGACGCCGAAATTGGCGGCGGCCTTGTCCAGAACCTCGAAAGAATGCGGGACATATCCGTTGGACAGGATCCAGCGGTGGCTGAGCGCGTCGCTGGCCTGGATGCTGGGCGGCATATAGCCGGCTCGGTGGAACCGGTCGATGAGCTCCGTTCGCCGGGCAAGGTCCGGATTGATCAGGTCGCGCCAGCTCCGGCCACGCTGCGATTTGGCAGGCCTGCGTATCCTGTTCAGGGCTCGGTTCCCCAGCTGCCTCAGCCTGGCGATGCGCCAGGCCGGTCCGTAAATGGTGAGAAACTGGAAATAGAGACCGAGCGTGCTGCCGCCATAGGTGTTGGAGGCGCTGCGGACCTCGCGCCAGAGGTCCAGCCATCTGCCGCCATTGGCAAGCTCGTGCAGATGGCCATGTCCCTGCGAAACGACTTCGTCGCCGCCATGGCCGTCGAGCAGCACCTTGATGCCCTTGGCACCCGCCGTCCGGTAGATGCCGCGGGTCAGCGTCAGGCCCGGCGCCAGGAAGGTGCCTTCCTGCTCCTCCAGTACCCGTTCGAACTCAGCGAAAGGCGCATAATTGCCGACAGGGATCAGCGTCGGATCGGCCTTCTGCTGATCCAGCACCGCATCGATGAAGGAGCGCTCGTCCATCGACGAGCCCCTGTCGAAAACCAGTGAGAAGGTCGGCAGCTTCGGCTTGCGCCCGGCCGCATTTTGCAGCCCGGCCACGCAGGCGATCGAGGAGGAATCGAGGCCGCCGCTCAGCATCGCGCCGATCGACGGACTTCCCCGCATGCGATTTCGGACCGCTTGCGAGAACAGATGGGCGAATTCTTCCGCGGCATCAGACCGCGGCACTCGCTGCGATGGTTCGATCTGCCAATACCGGCGCAGCACCAGACGTTGCGCGCTGACGGTGAGGCTGTGACGCGCCGGCAGGGCGAAGATGTCACTGTAGGGCGTGGATTGCGGGTCATCGGCAAGCCCGGCCAGGAATCCAGAAATCCGGTGCTCGCTGAGGCGCGCATCGACCCCGTCGAGGTCGAGCATTGGCCCGATCTCGGAGGCAAAGGCAAAGCGTCGCTCCGCGGCATGGTAGTAGAATGGCTTGACCCCGAAATGGTCCCTCGCGCAGAACAAAAGTTGCCGCTCGGCATCCCAGACGGCAAAGGCGAAATCGCCCTGCAGATGCACCGGGCAGGCTTCACCCCAGCGCAGATAGGCCCGCATCAGCAATACCGCATCGGCGACTGAGCTGTCCCTGATACCGAGCCTGGCGAGCAACTCGTCGCGGTTGTCGAGCCGGCAGTCGGCGGTGATGGCCAGCTTGCCGCCGGCCATGGTCAGCGGGCCGGGGCCGGCTTCGTCGGTCGTGTTCAGCCAGGCGTGGCCAAGCGCGATGCCGCTGTCCAGCCACCATGAGCTTCCGTCTGGGCCACGATGGCGCATGCGCGCCAGCATCTGCTGGATGCCGCTCGCCGCTTCAGCCGGCGCGGGGCCCTGTCGCAGCAGGATTCCGGCCACGCCGCTCATCGGCTGCCGTGGTCGACCAGATGGGCGAACCCATCGACGGATCCGCCAAGCACGATGTGGTTGTCGCTGACCAGCCAGGCATGCGCCTTCAATTGCTCGCCGGTGCCGCGCTCGATGCCGATGCGGACATTCGAGGCATTGCCTTGGCGCGCCAGGAGGTATTGGCCCGAAAGCGCCTGGGTCAGACATGTGGCGCCCGGCACCAACCGTGCGGCCGCTGCAACCCCCCAGGCGACAAGCCGCAACTCGCCCATGCTGGCACATTGGCGCGCGTTGAGCCGTGTCACCATCCCGCGGACGCGGTTGTAGGAGAACAATGTCAGCCCCAGCCGGACGGCCGCGACCACCAGCAGGCAGCGGCACAGGAAAAGCGCTTCCGAGCCGCTCAAGGACAAAATCCTGGCCAGGCTCCGCCTGCCAGGCCGCTGCTTCATCGGCCGGGGATGTCTCTGTGTCACAGGTCTTTGCCGCGGAACCATGGCCGTTTGTGACACCTGCCTAGACGAGGGCCTCATGCTCAAGCCTCGCAAGCCCGTTTTCCATCAAGCCTTTCAGCAATGCGTCGACGTCGGCCTTGCAGCGTTCGGCGTCGACATTGTAGCGAGCGAGAACCGCGCTGCGGATATCGGCGATCGATTTGGATTCCTGGATCAGTTCCCAGATGAAGGCCCCGACACCGTTGAGGCTGTAATAGATATTGGATTTCAGGTTGAGAAGCGCGAGGCCATTGCCGAATTCGCAAGCAACGGCGTCCTTGGTGGCCCTTACGCAATCGTGCCCGGAGGGGTTCCAGTTCATCCTAAAACCTCGTTTGCAACACACGGCCTACACGTCGTCGGTTCAAGGCGGAAAGTCGGGGATTTTCATCCCCGGCTCCATTCTGGTCTTGGATACTGGAGGCCCAACGTCACTCCTCCAGCATCAGGCTGGTCTCAGGAGAAAGTCAGGTCGCCGATCGGGGTGTGCGCGGGAAACGACGCGTCGAGTGCCGTGCTGCCACCGCCGCCCTGCGTAATGGTTTCAATTGAACCATGTACCGTCAGGTTTGGCGTTTCATACTCATGCTTTTCAACATTCTGTTCCATTTTACTCTCCATTAGGACTTGAAACGGCCTGTCGATTGCCGTCAGCACTTTAATGCTGCATTGCAATAGCTGCACGGCAACATTTATGAGTCAAGCCTCATTTACCTTGCGTTAATCAATTATGGGTTGCGGACGTCACCCGGTATAAGAGACTCGCCTCCTTTGACATAAAGCCGCGTGCAATCGCCGCTTGCTGCTACAAGCCCTGTAAACCTTTGATTCTACTGTTTTAAGGGAAAATAACGCAGGCGATTGATTTTAGATAACGCTAGACTATATCCCTCTTTGAACTGACTACCGCCGATAGCCCGGCGGTTGCAAAATTTTGCACTGCGAAAGGAAAGGCTTTACGGCGCCGCGGTTTTTAAGGATGCTTTGCTTCGCAGTTGCAGCATAGCGCGACGCGCAAACCGTTTTTTGGAGACTGTGCGCTCAATGGCCTTGCCGGAAAGCTCTTATGAAAGATTGCGCGCCACGGACTGCGCCAATGAGATCGCCTATGTGCAGGCCTGCTTACGATTGTATTTCGCAGGAACGGCCGCCTCGGCGGGCGAGGTGTCGCCGCCTGGCCTTTCCGTCGCTGTCGTCACCGATATCGCCAGGCTTAACAAGGTCGGTACCTTCGTTCTGAAGGCGCTGTCGCGTGCGCCGGCGAATGAGAGGCCGGCCGAGCTCTTCCAGTGGCTTGAAACCTATCGTAGAAGGACGGTTTCGATGAACGCCGCCTGCCTGATGGATTCGATGGCCATCAACGAGGCGCTGCTCGACAGGCGGATTGATTTCGTCTTCCTGAAAGGGCCGTTCCAGCAGCATCTGCTTTACGACGATCACTTCATGAAGCCTGCGGGCGATGTCGACATCCTGGTCTCGCCGGCCGGGTTCTCGAAGGCACGCGAAGTGTTGCGCTCGATCGGCTACGAGGTGTCAGGCAAGTCACGTTCGGTCTGGTGGGTCCGCTTCCTCGGCGAACAGCACATGGTCCGCGGCAATGGGCCGAAATCATCCACGGCCGATCTTCATTACCGGCTTCAGCAGCCCGGCTCGCCCAGTCCCCGCGATGCCGACGGGTTCCTGCGGCGAAAACGGCTGGTCGAGATTACCGGCGCCGAAGTCCCCTTCACGTCAGCCGCCGACACTTTGATGCTGTCCTGCATCAGCGTCGCCAAGGCCCTGTTCAACCGCGAGCCCTGCGCCGGCTATGTCTGCGATATCAGGGCCAGCGCCAGCCGACTCGACGAGGCTGATCAGCAGCGTGTGCTCGATGCCGCGGTGAGCCAGGGACTGGAAGACACCTTGCTGCTCGGCCTGCGCGCCGCCGATGTGCTGCTGGGCGGCACCGGCACGCTTCTGTCGGAGCGGGCCAAGCCGATCCTGTCGCGCATCGGCAATGAGGATCTGTTCAACATGGTCATTGCGCCATGGCTGTTGTCGCTGCGCTGGCCTCAGCGGCGGACGGTGTTGTGGGAATTGTGCGGGCGGGCTCCCGTCCGCTATCTGGCCGAGGTTGGCTGGGCCGCGTCGGCGGACATCAGCCGCCGCATCTTCGAACGGCCGGCCAGTCCATGATGGCAGTGGGTATCGAACGGGTACAGGGCGAGGGCAGAACGGAACCTGTGCAAGAGGCAAATTCCATGTCGATGACGAAATCCCAGGTCTGCGTGATCATCGCGGCCAAGAACGCGGCGCGCACCATCGCGGTCGCCATCGGATCCGCGCTGCGCGAACCGGAAGTGGCGGAGGTCGTCGTCGTCGACGACGGCTCTACCGACACTACGGCCGAGGTCGCCCGCTCCGCCGATGATGGCAGCGGTCGGCTTACCGTCATGCGCCTCGACGTCAACCGCGGCCCGTCCTTTGCCCGCAACGCCGCGATCGCCCGCTCACGAGCGCCGTTCGTCAGCATTCTGGACGCCGACGATTTCTTCCTCGAGGGCCGGTTTCGCAACCTGTTTGCCGGCGCCGACTGGGATTTCGCCGCCGACAACATCATGCTTATCAGAGATGACGCGACCGGTGACGCGACCAAGATCGTCGCCCCGGATTTTGCCGCCAATCCGGAATTCCTGGATTTCGAAAGCTTCGTGGAAGGCAACATCTCTAGACGCAGCGTGCAAAGAGGTGAACTCGGCTTCTTGAAGCCCGTGATCAGCCGTGCCTTCCTCGACCGCCACGGATTGCGCTACGACGAAAGCCTGCGACTGGGCGAGGACTATGAGCTTTACGCGCGGGCGGTCGCCCACGGGGCACGATTCAAGGTCATCCGCTCCTGCGGTTACGGCGCCATCGTGCGCGCCGATTCGCTCAGTGGCCGCCACAAGACGCAGGACCTGAAGCGGCTGGCCGATGCCGATCTGGCGCTGCTGGCCATCGACAGCCTGCCGGAAGGGTCCAAGGCGGTACTGCGGCGGCACGAGCGGCATGTGCGCGACAAATACCGGCTGCGCAATTTCCTCGATGTGAAGGCCGAGCGAGGCCTGGCTTCGGCCGCGGCCTATGCCTTCGCAAGCCAATCCAACCTCATTCCCATCGTCCAGGGCGTGGCATCCGACAAGCTCGAGGCGCTGTTTCGCAGTGTTGGCCTCGTGTCCAGGAACAAGCGCGTGCCGACGCTGCGTTTCCTGATGGACGGAACCAGCACGGACAAGGGACGGTAAGGCGCGGGACCGTCCGGTGCTGCCTGCCGCCCGGGAGCGTGCCACGCAAACCATTTCGATCGGATTCATGAGTTTACGAATTGGGTGGTTGCCTCGCGGCTCCGGGGATGGCAGTCTATGTTGCGGTGCAGCAAATTGAACGGCCGGCCGAATTGGCCCCGATCGGACTGGTCCGAAGTCTCTCTTCTTCGGAGAAGTGGACGCGGTACGAGTTTTTCAGCCCCGGTTGCGGGGATCGGCCAGTGGCCCGGACGGAAAGCCGGTCCAGAAAGCCGGCGATGACGGGAATTTAAGCTCATGGCCTCGATATTCGGCTTCAGATCAAGGGATCCTATCCGCGACAGGCAGACAGACGTTGCGCGTCTCGACCGGCTGGCGAAGCTGTTCGAGCAGGTCGCGGCTGAAATCGATGCCGAGAAAACCAGCCTGGAGAGCCGCTACCGCAAGGAGGCGACCAACGCGGCCTTCCCAGTCGAAGCCGTGGAAAACGGTTCCGCCTCCGACCGCCGCTCGTCCGAGGTCAGCGCGTTGATGCAGTCGATCTTGAACAGCGAGCGCCGCATCGCGGCACTGTCGCGCCAGGGCGGCATGATGCGCGAGCTCCGTCATTCGCTGGATGCGGTCTTCGACGAGAATGCGGCCACCGATTCGCCGGCCACGGTCGCATCGGCCTGGCGGGCAGGAGCCGGCCGGGGGTGAAGGCGGCGGCGCGGGACCGTTACGACGGAGGTGATGCAAGACTGGAGGAAGTCGGGAGGGTGATTGAAGAGGTCAAGGTTGGCCCGTTTGGAGGCGGTTCAAACGTCGACTTTGGGTTGGGGACGCACAGCGCAAAGGTGAGTTTGTCATGAATTCGGATCCAAAAATCATGTCCACGACAGCAATCGACGCCCCCCTGCATTTCGGCTGGCGGTCCTGCCTGGCAGTCGCTTTGCTGCTCGCGGCTCTTGGCAGCCTGCCGGCAACCCCGTCTCATGCGCAGGATGTCCAGTCCGCGCCCTCTTTCGTCGACGACTTCAAGAGTTTCGACCACGAGCGCTGGTACGTTTCAGATGGCTGGACAAACGGCAGCCATCAGAATTGCACCTGGTCGAAAGGCCTGGTCCAGCTTTCCGACGGCGTTCTTTCACTCGGTTTCGCGAAGCAGAAGACCAAGGATCGTGAGTTCGCCTGCGGTGAGATACAGACCAAGCAGCGCTTCGGCTATGGTACCTATGAGGCGCGAATGAAAACCGATACAGGCGCCGGCCTCAATGCGGCCTTCTTTTCCTATATCGGCCCGTCCGACAAGCAGCCCTGGGACGAGATCGATTTCGAGGTCCTCACCAAGGACACGTCCAAGGTGCAGGTCAACGCCTATATCGCCGGCAAGGGCAAGAACGAGAAGCTGGTCGACGTGCCCGGTGGCACCGACAGTGCCTTCAACGACTACGCCTTCGTCTGGGAGAAGGATAGTCTGCGCTGGTACCTCAACGGCCAGCTTGTGAACACCATCACCGATCCTGCGAAGCTGCCCAGCCATGCGCAGAGGATTTTCTTCAGCTTTTGGGGCAGCGATACGATGAAGGGCTGGATGGGAACGTTCGCCGATCCGGGCCGCAAGCTTTCGCTGCAGGTCGAACGTGTCGCCTTCACCGCGCTCGGCCAGCCCTGCCAATTTCCGGAATCGCTGGTGTGCGGTATAAAGGAGTTGGGAAAGACGAATTGAACCGGCAGGGCCGAGAAGAGGCCCGCTGCCTGATGGGAATCAAACCGCATGAACTTGACGGTGTTTGGAATTGGCTATGTCGGCCTCGTGCAGGCGGCGGTGCTTGCCGAGGTTGGACACCAGGTCGTTTGCGTCGACATCGACGCAAGCAAGGTGGAGCGGCTCAACCAGGGCCTCGTCCCGATCTTCGAGCCAGGCCTTGAAAGCATCGTCAGGGAGAATCACGCCGCCGGCCGCATCAAGTTCACCACCGATGCGGCGGCCGCCGTCAGGCATGGCGAAATCCAGATGATAGCGGTCGGCACGCCGCCCGGCGAGGACGGTTCGGCCGACCTCAAATACGTGTTGACGGTCGCCGAGACCATTGGGCGCGAGATGGATACCGCCAAGATCGTCGTCGGCAAGTCGACCGTGCCGGTCGGCACCTGCGAAAAGGTGAAAGCCAGGATCGCCGAGACGCTGAAGAAGAGGGGGCGCGAGGATTTGCGCTTCGACGTCGCCTCCAATCCCGAATTCCTCAAGGAAGGCTCGGCCGTCGCCGACTGCATGAAGCCCGACCGCATCATCGTCGGCACCAGCAGCGAGGACACCGAAGCGGTGATGCGCGAACTCTATGCGCCCTTCAATCGCAACCATGAGAAGATGATCGTGATGGACGTGCGGAGCGCCGAATTCACGAAATACGCCGCCAACTGCATGCTGGCGACCAAGATCAGCTTCATGAACGAGATGGCGAACCTCGCCGAGCAGCTCGGCGCCGACATCGAGGAGGTGCGCAAGGGTATCGGCAGCGATCCGCGCATCGGCTACCACTTCATCTATCCGGGCCTCGGCTATGGCGGCTCGTGTTTTCCCAAGGACGTCCGCGCTCTGATCAAGACCGCCGAGGGCGTCAAATTCGACGCCAAGCTGCTGCGCGCCGTCGAGGAGCGCAACAACGACCAGAAATCCGTGCTGTTCGACAAGGTGCACCGCTATTTCAAGGGTGATCTCACGGGCAAGACCTTCGCGCTGTGGGGCTTGGCCTTCAAGCCCAACACCGACGACATGCGTGAGGCGCCGGCGCGTGTGCTGATGGAAGCGCTCTGGAACGCCGGCGCGACCGTGCAGGCCTATGACCCCGAGGCCATGCAGGAATGCCAGGCCATCTATGGGCTGCGTGACGACCTGATGTTGTGCGGCACCAAGGAAGCGGCATTGCGCGGCGCCGATGCGCTGCTGATCGCCACCGAATGGAAGAATTTTCGCGCACCGTCCTTCGATGCGCTGAAGGCTGCACTGACCACGCCGGTCATCTTCGATGGCCGCAACCTCTACGATCCCAAGGTCGTGGCGCGCCACGGCATCGAATATCACTCGATTGGCAGGCTGGTGGCGTGAGCAGCTGAATGCAATCACGACAGCTGTTAACCCGGCGTCGTGCGCTCCGCGCTCCGGGCAGTTTGCGCGACATGCATCAGGTCGACGGAAAATAGGCCAGCTTGAATTGGATAGCCGGCTTTGAATTCATGTAACCCGTGCAACGTCACCAACGCGCCATCACTCCAGCTGAGCAGCGCGTCATCGTGGTGTGTGAATTGAGGCGATCATGTCGATCGCTCGACGCTCACGGGCTGGCTGGCCACTATGCCACTCAATGCGACGCGCTTTAGGCGGTTCGGGGCTTGGCCGAAAACATCTTGTTGAGATTTTGCACAGGGCTATCGACCATTCTTCGGAAAATGTCAGCCACCAAAAGCGACACTGCAAGAACCATGGGCAGGACGATCCACACAGGAGCACCAATCAACGTACCTATTTTCGCGACAGCGATGAGCACAGTGAAATGAGTGAGGTACAATGGGTAAGATATATCCCCCAGCCATATCAGCGCCGGCTTATCGAGGAAACGGCTACTCCCGGGCGAAGCGAACGCCATAAGAATTATGAGGCCAGCACCAACTCCGGAGGAGATGTGGCTGAAAAGTAACCCGTCATAGATGATCCAACGAGCCTCCAAAAGAAGAATTCCCATGGCCCACATCAACGCGACGACAACGGTTGGATATTTGGCGATAGCTGTTTTCAGTGTGTCTCGATAGACGGCCAGGAAAGCTCCGCCGACAAAGATCGGGATATAAATGGAGGTCTGCAGAAGAGACTGCGTTACGCTGCTGGCGGCAAGGCTAAATGCTTCGGGCCGGATCGCCCCGGGCACCAAGAGGACCAACGACAAAGTTACCATGGCCTTTGGAAATTTCAGAACGCCCCAGACTATGAATGGCATCGCGATGGATATTCTTATCTCGTGTACGAGAGACCACATTATGGGCGATAGCGTCATATGTTGGGTCAGTCCTGTTATTAACAAATGACCCACGACGGACTTGATTGAAATCGCACCAGGTGGCATGTGCTGGAGCCATTCGCTGTATCCATCTCCGATGGGTTGAACGAAAAGAGCCTTTGATGCAATTATTGCCAGCAACAATGCGACGGCAAAGGGCATCCAAATTCGCACTATTCTCTTTGCGGCATAATTGGCAAAAGAATCGCGTGCCTTGAGAATAGCCAACGTCAAGACAAAGCCGCTTAATATGAAAAACACCAGTACTGCTTCGTGCCCACTCCAGAAGATGTGGAGCGGAGAATAGGTAATTACGTTTTCCCAGCGCCAGGTGAAATGGCGTGTTGCGTTTGGGTCTGCCCACACAAGCAAATCGATACCTGGAATGGCCAACACCAAGTGACTCATTAGTACGACGATGGCTGCAATTCCACGAATTGCATGCAGGGAATTGAAACGGTCTTGAGTCAATATTCGCGCCCTGAATTAATCGACGTAGCGGCGGTTATCTAACTGCGAAGAAGTCCCGCTTGACATAGGCACGAAATGCCCGGCGCTGGGATATTCGAGTGCGAGCGCCCCGAAGGGTTGAAATCCTCGCACGCAGGCCGGGTGTCGGCTGCGGCGCGTAAGGTTCGACTTTGAAGACCGACGCAAGCTCCGGAAAGCGCTCCATGAGATCGGTATAAGGCTTGTGGAAACGCCATCCCCATGGCGGGACGGCAGCCTTCCAAGGTTTGGCGGGGCCGGTGAAATGGATGATCTTCGGCGCGAGAATTCCGTGGCACTTGAGCTTGGCGTAGACATTGTGGAAATTATAGGCCGGCGAGAGCGGTTCGACATTTTGCTCAAAGACGGCATTGAGCGCACTCTGGTCGTGCCGAATGAATGTGTCGCCGTTGCTGAAGAATGCGTTTAGCGCTTTGGGACCATAAATGGCCCAAGTGTCCCGGTTGCATGCCAGCACTCCGGAGTTGAAGTAGCTCTGACGCGTGGCTCCCGCCAACACATCGAAATAGCCTTTAGGATTAAGCCCCAATCTATCGTCGGGATCGAGCCAGGCGCTACCCCTGCCGGCCGCGATCCAACCGTCCCGGACCCGATGCCGAACGAGCGGCGCAATGTCTCCAACGATTTGGATATCGCCATCAAGATAAACGATGTTGCGATACTGCGAAGGCAAATGGTCGGCTATCACGAGCCGCGCCAAAGCGGTGACTGGCACGTGGTTCTTGGCAAACGCCACGCCATCCGGTGGCACATAGGACGTGTCGGGCAGCGCGATGAAGGATATCGCCCGACCTGCACGGTTCTGAAGTGTGTCGATCAGTGCTGGATCGACACCGACTGTGTAGATCATGATGTCGGCCAACGCGTCGATGCCTTGCGCCGTCAACTGAAGTGCCGCCAGGAGTGACGGACCGAGATATCCGTTGTCGGTCACGAAGACGACCGCGGTGTCGTGCTTTTTCCCTGTCATGCCCACCGTCCAAGCAGGCGTGCGCCCCTGCCCATCAAAAGCCGCTTGCCCAGGGCAATCAGTTCAGTTTCGGGTCCTACAGGTCGTCGCATCAAATTCCACTGCAGCAATTGCGCGCCGGCAAAAGAGATCGCTCCAATGGCGATCTGTGATGCGAGGTTCAAAATCATCTCGGACGTTTCGACGCCGGATGGAAGCGCCGACCGAGAGACGAGCACGGCCGCGATCATGACTCCGGCACTTGCCAGGCTTCGCAGATTTGGGCGCACCTGTGCCAGGTAGCCAATGCCGGTGAGTTGCCGCACGACCTGAAGATTGAAAAAGATGCCGATGACCCCCGCCACCGCTCGCGCGATTGCCACGCCGGCAAGTCCACCAAGCCAAAGTCCCACGACGACCGAGGGGACGCGCAGGACGAATGCCTGAACGTCACGCTTGAACAGCAATCGCGTGTCGCCCGTTGCCATCGCCAGCGGTTGCGCCAGGCTTCCCAGGGTTTGAATGGCAAACACGGCAGACAACGCCTGGATCACGATTACGGCGGGAAGCCACTTGTCCGTCATCGTCAGCCGGACCAATGGTTCGGCGATCAGCGCCATTCCGACACCGACGGGCAATGCGATCATCGTGACGAGCGCTTGCGACGACTGGTAGACCTTCTCCAGGCCGCCGTCGTCACGGTTCTTCACATGGGCGAATGCAGGAAACAGCACCGAGGTCAAAGGAGCGATCGCCTCGCGCGTCGGCATGGCGGCGAGATTGTCGCCCACCGAATAATATCCAAGCGGCGTCTTGCCGAGGAAGGCCCCGATCAGCAGGTGGTCGAACCGCCAGTTCAGTGTGTTGATAGCCTGTGCAAGAGTCAGCCAGATGGAATAGCCGAACATCTCGCGCCAGTGCCGTAAGCCGGGCTTTGGCTTGAAGGGCGCGACTACATAGGAAATGACGAGGCCAGTGAAATCCGATGCCAACGTTCCCGCAACAAGCGCCCAGTAGCTTTTGAAGATGAACGCGAACACGGCCGACACGATGAGCCCGACAAGCTTCTGGGAAACTTCGACCAGGAATTGCTGCCAGAACACCAGGTCGCGCGTGAGGAGGATTCGACGCGGACTGCCAAGCCCTCCGATCAGTGTCGAAATTGCCAACGCCGCCAGCACCGGCGGCAAGCGCGGTTCCGCGAACGCCGATTCGGCCGGCATCGCGACGACCATAAGCATCGCGGCCACCGCCGCGGCACGCACCGCGCTTAGCGTCCAGGCGGTATCAAGATGTTCCTTGGTGGGATTTGGATGATGGATGAGCACAGCGCCGATCGAAATTTCGGTGACTGAGTTCAAGATCGCGAGCACGGTCCAGCCGAGGGCGACAATTCCGAAATCGCCGGGAGTGAGCAGCCGCGCTAGGACAAGCGTGCTTACCAAGCCCAGGAGATTGGTGATGAGCCGAGCCGCGGTGATCCATGCCGCGCCCTTGGCCAGTCTTCCCTTGATTCCATCCACGCGCCGGCGCCTCCAGTACACTCAGAACCGACACATCCCCGCCCGCGATCGATATTCGATCAATGTCCGATGCGATCGTTTTTATTCCCCGTCGGGTCAGGGCGCAAGCATTTATGCCGCAGTGCAGCATTAAAACGGATATGGCTATTGTGCACCGCAATCGGTGGGGCAAGATGGAAAAGAGCGACACACAAAAGGATCGACTTCTGATGACGCACCAGAAATGGCTGGAAGACCCTCCGCAAGGGAGCCGAACGACCGAAGATCTTCAAATTGCCTTGCGGCATCGTATCAGAGAAGTCTTGCTCCCGCTGATAGCCGGACGCGGCGAGCGCATCCACCTTATTGATCCACCGGAGCATCCCAACGTCGGCGACTGCGCGATCTTGTTGGGCGAATTGGATTTTTTCAAACGCGAGCTTCCCGGCAGCCAAGTGGCATTCCACGACTGGAGTACCTACAGCCCGTCATCTGACCGACACATCGAGCGCGCATCCGTTCTCTTGATGCATGGCGGGGGCAATTTCGGGGATATATATCCTCACCACCACGAGTTTCGTTTGAAAATCCTTCGGCGCTTTCCCAATCGACCGACCATCCAGCTGTCTCAAAGCATCCATTTCGACTCACCGGCGGCGTTGCAGGAGACGCGTGACGCCATCGCCGCGCATTCCGATTTCACATTGCTGGCTCGTGACACAAAAAGTGAAGCCTTTGCCCGGGCGAATTTCGATTGCCAGGTGGTGCTCTGTCCGGACATGGCATTCGCCATGGACCGGATCGTCCGCAAGCCGGCAAGCGTGGACGCGTTCTGCCTGTTGCGCACTGACAAGGAAGCGGTGGCGCCGCATGAAGAAATCAAGAGGCAGTTGAACCAGATGGGGCTTTCCGCGGAGGCGAGGGACTGGTTGGATGATCCCAGAACCGCGGCTCGATTGGGGGACATATTGTTCTCCAAATTCACGCGTAAGTTTCCTGTCGCCTATCCGCTGCTGGCGCCCTTGGCGCTTATCGCACGCCGACGCTACGCGGAGACCCGGCTGAGGGTGGGTATCGATCTGTTGAGCCGCGGGCGTATTGTGGTCACCGATCGGTTGCATGCTCATATTCTGAGCACGCTTCTCGGAATCCCGAACGTCGTTTTCAGATCCTTCGATGCCAAAGCTGCTGCTTTTTACGACACCTGGACACATGCGGCGCCCATCTGCCGGCTAGCTGATGGTCCCTCCGACATGGTCCATGCTGTCCAAGCCGTGATGCCGCCGAAATGAGCCAGATCATTGGAATGCCGGATTGCAGCTCTTCGCCGCATTACGCGGCGGTGATCCGCGCATATCAATGCACGCCGCTCCTGATCGAAGTGATAGAAGCGCTGCGAAGACAAAGCGTGCCTCCGAAACGGTTGATCATCGTGGATTCGTCGCGCGATCCGGCCGTATCCAGCGCGTTTGAAGAGCTTGGTGCGGATATCGTGACATATCCTTCCGAGGACTTCAATTTCTCGAAAGCGATCAATCTCGGTGTCGCAGTCAACGACCAGCCTCTCACGCTCATCATCAGCAGCCACATGCTCATTCGGGCGCCTGACCTGATAGCGAAAGGATGGGACGCTGGTCTTAGTGGGGGCATGGAGATTGTCTACTGGAGGCATCCACCAGCACAGGATGCCCCACACGAGTGCCATACCGTTATGACCAATCACAACTTCAACGGCAGAAATGGCCTGTCCAATACCATGGCCATGATCCCTACTCGACTGCTGCGAGAGCGTCCCTTCCGGGAGGAGGTCTTTTCGGCCGAGGACCAGGAATGGACCAAGTACTATTTGGCATCCCGCCGTCACGCGATGTTGCGCATCGACACCAGGGATGTCAGCTACAGCAATCCCAACCACAACGCCGAGACATGGAGCGAGACCAAGCTTCTGCGGGAGGAATTGGCAATTGGATACTTCGTCAATCGGCGGCTACTTTTGCCGGACAGGATCATCGCTCGGCTTCTGCGAGGTATTCTCGCCACTTTGCGCCGCCGACCAGAAAAAGCTCGAGTGCATTTCGGCTTTGCCTGGGCCATGACTAAAGCAAATTTCAAGCAACCAAGTGCAAAGTCGCGATATTTTTGAGCCGTGGAGCATCTCCCGGGGCGTGGCGGCTGACATTTTTGGCGTTCGAAAGATCAGAACGGCTTTTTTTTGAGTTTAAGGAGCGGTGATGAGAAATTCTGTTGATGAAAATATCAACATAGTATGCGTGTCCGATACAAACTATGTGCCACATCTGGTTACACTATTGAAATCAGTCCAATCAAATTCTGGTCATGATGACACCTTCAATGTACATATTATACATGACGCTATAAGTGAAGATTTGCAAAAATTAATATCGGCCGAATTGAGAGGGATGGAGGTTCGCTGGTATTCAATTGTCGGCCACGACGCTCTGACATTGCCTCCTCTTCTGCAAATAAGCCGCGCTACATATTTGCGTCTTATCATGGACGAGGTTCTGGATGAATCGATATCTCGTCTCATATACCTGGATATTGATATGGTTGTGACGGGCAGTCTGAAAGAGCTTTGGCAATGTGATTTGGGCGACTGTGTTTGTGCGGCTGTTCCTGATCCTGGTATAAATATCGAAGCGTTCGCGCAGAAGTATAATTTGAACCCATCCGGTCAATATTTTAACGCGGGGATGATGGTATTTGACATGCGGCGCGCTCGTATTGATGGAATTCTGAGAGGTGCATTGAATCTGTTGCTGGAGCATCCATCCAAGTTTGAATATGCCGATCAGGACGCCCTGAATGTCGTGTTGTGGGGAAAGTGGAAGCAGGTGGATGCGACTTGGAATTTCCAGAGAGAGTTTATGTACGATGATCTAGCCGCATGGCGCGTGATGTCGAGAGATAGGCATACCGTGCCAAAAATCATCCACTTTACGGAGAGCGTTAAGCCGTGGAAGGCTGGAGAGTGGCACCCGTTTGCGTGGCTTTATTGGAAGCACCTGCTCCGGTCGGGATTCGCCGGGGAGGTCATGCGAAAAGAGAACATCAGGTATCGAGACATTATCAAAATGTGGCTTAAGTACCTATTCAAGAAACCGAATTTGGCTCGGGGCTCGGCCAATCCGTAGGGCGCCATCCTGCATCGTCTCGATCCACGCATTTTATGCTGCAGCGCAATATGAATCGTGGACAAATTTATCGCCAGTCGATGGTCTTCAGCGGCCTGACTCCCCAAGGGAAGCTTTCCGGGCTGGCAAGCCTTTGAAACGACGTGATAAATCCATTCAGAGCGTGTGGTTCTCCTGACTCCCGGGCATTCGCCTTGATCAACGCGCCGGGTCGATTTTTGCTACGCCGCAGCAAAAATGTTGCGATGCAGCAAGAGCTGTACTAGGCTCCCCTCGGGTGGGTCAAACAGCGGTCGAGTTTTCATGCTGCATGTCTTGTACCTTGTACACGATGTTTCCGATCCGGCGGTTCGCCGGCGGATCACGATGCTCCGGACAGGTGGCGCCCAGGTCACCCTGGCTGGCTTCCGCCGTACCGCCACGCCGGTTGCCGATATCGAAGGATTGCGGCCGGTCGACCTTGGCGCGACGCGTGACGGCCGATTCGCGCAGCGTCTGGCGGCCGTGGCGAAAACAGCAGTTTCGATAGGTTCGAAGCTCAAGGGCATGCCGAAGCCCGACATCATCATCGCGCGCAACCTTGAAATGCTGGCGTTGGCGCGCCGGGCAAGGTCGGCTTTCGGCGCCGCGGTCCCGATCGTCTATGAATGCCTCGACATTCATCGCCTGGTGCTCCGTGACGATGTCCTGGGCAAGGCGCTGCGCGCCACCGAGCGCCATCTGGCGCGGGACGTGAAGCTGCTGGTGACCAGTTCGCCCGCCTTCATCGCCAATTATTTCAAACCCTTCCGCCAGGTCGCGGCACCGGTGGAACTGGTCGAGAACAAATATTTCGAGGCAGCGGCTGTTCTGCCTGGCGAACGCGCTGTTCTGCCTGGCGAACGCGAGGCGGTGGAAGGACCTGGCGCGCCGCCATGGCGTATCGGCTGGTTCGGGGCGCTTCGGTGCCGCCGCTCGCTCGAACTTTTGGCCGGCTTCACGCGCCGTATGGAGGGCCGGTTCGAGATCGTACTGCGCGGCCGCCCGGCACTTTCCGAATTCCCGGATTTCCATGCCTTCGTCGATGCCGAACCTTACCTGTCGTTTCGCGGGCCGTATCGCAACCCGGAGGACATGGCGGCGATCTATCAGGACGTCCATTTCTCCTGGGCGATCGATTTCTTCGAGGAGGGACAGAACTCCGAATGGCTGCTGCCCAACCGCCTTTATGAAGGCTGCCGCTTCGGCGCGGTGCCGATCTCGATGGACAACACCGAGACCGGACGGTTCCTGCGGCAGCGCGATATCGGCGTTTTGTTGCCGCAGGCCACGCCCGAGGCGCTGGAAACAGCACTTGGCAGGATGGAACAACACCGCTTCGGCAGGCTCAAGGCGCGCGTGCTGGCCCACAATCCGAGGATGTGGAGCTACGATCGCGGCGACTGCAGCGCCTTGGTCGAGAAACTTCGCCGACTGACCATCGGGCGCGAGCCTTTCACAACCGAAGTTTTGGCCTAGGAGAAACATCGCCCGATGACGCAAGCGCCTGCCGCCAGCCTGATCGTGATCCCATGCCTCAACGAGGCAACTCATATCGGTGCGCTGCTCGACCAGCTCTGCCCGGCGGCGGAACGGCTTGGCGCGCGGATCCTCGTTGCCGATGGCGGCAGCACCGACGGTACGCTGGCAATTGTCGGCGAGCGCCAGAAGAACGATCCGCGCATCATCCTGCTTCACAATGAAAGGCGCATCCAGAGTGCCGCGATCAACCTGGCGGTGTCCAAATTCGGCGAGGGCGCGCAATATCTGATCCGCATCGATGCCCATGGCGGTTATCCCGACGACTATTGCGACCGGCTGATCGAGGAGGCGCAGGCCACCGGCGCCGATTCGGTGGTGGTTTCGATGCTGACCAGCGGCAGCGGCACCGTGCAGAAGGCGGCGGCGGCGGCGCAGAACTCCAAGCTCGGCACCGGCGGCTCCAAGCATCGCCACCTCTCCGCCGGCGAGTGGGTCGACCACGGCCATCACGCGCTGATGCGGATATCGGCCTTCCAGGCCGTCGGCGGCTATGACGAGACGTTCAGCCACAACGAGGATGCGGAACTCGACTATCGGCTGAGGCAGGCCGGCTACAGGATCTGGATGAGCGGCAGGACGCAGATGGTCTACTATCCGCGTACTTCGCTGCGCGGCCTCTATTTCCAGTACCTCGGCTACGGCCGTGGCCGGGCCAAGAATGTGCTGAAACACCGGGTGATCCCGAAGGTTCGGCAGATGGTGCCGTTGGCGGTCTTCCCGGTGGTTCTGTTGGCGGCCTTCTCCTTCGTGCACTGGATTGCGGCGCTGCCGCTGTTGCTATGGGTGGCGGTGTGCCTGGGCTACGGCCTGGTGACGGCCATCAGTCAGCGCAATGCCGATATCGCGCTTGCCGGCGTCTCGGCGATGGTCATGCATTTCGGCTGGTCCGTCGGCTTCTGGCTGCAGCTTCTCGGCCTCGGCGCGTGGCGGAGGGCGGCGTGATGGTGGCTGGGGCCAGGAACCGCAGCATCGACATCGGCGTGTGCACGTTCCGGCGGCCGGAACTGGCCGACACGCTGCGCTCGCTCGCCGCGCTTGCCATGCCTGACGGCTTCGAGGTCGGCGTCATCGTCGCCGACAATGACGACACGCCAAGCGCCAGGGCGTTGGTGACGGCGCTGTCGCAGGAATTGAAGCTGCCGGTCCGCTACCGGCATTGCCCGGCGCGTAACATCTCGATTGCCCGCAACGCTTGTCTCGACGCCAGTAAGGCGGATTTCCTGGCCTTCATCGACGACGATGAGACCGCCACCGCCCACTGGCTCGCCGAACTGGTGGCGATGGCTGAAAAGAGCGGCGCCGCCGCGGTTCTCGGCCCGGTGCGCGCGCTCTATCGCCCGGATGCGCCGGACTGGATGCGCCGCGGCGATTTCCATTCCACCTTGCCAGTTCGCGTGCGCGGCGAAATCCGCACCGGCTACACCTGCAACGTCCTGCTGCGCATGGGATCGGACAGCCTGCGCTCCCGCCGCTTCAGCCTGGCGCGCGGCCAGACCGGCGGTGAGGACACCGAATTCTTCGACCAGATGCACAAGGCAGGCGGCCGGATCGCCTTTGCGCCCGAAGCATGGGTGGACGAGGCGGTGCCGAGGGCCAGAGCCGCGTTCGACTGGCTCAGCCGCCGTCGTTTCCGGGTCGGCCAGACGCACGGCCATCTCCTGGGCCGCAATGCCAGCGGCATCGCGCGGGTGAAGCAGGCCGGCCTTGCCGCGGCAAAGGCCGCTTATTGCTTTGCCGCCGCACTTCCGGTTGCCGCCAGCCCGATGCGCAGGAACCGCAGCGTACTGCGCGGCATCATGCATGTCGGCGTCGTCAGCGGCCTTGTCGGTGTGCGCGAACTGCGCCTTTACGGCCAGCCTTCACCAGGGGAAGGGGGCAAGCATGCAGCCTGATGGTGCCTTCGTCCCTGATGTTTCTTTTGTGATTGCGGCCTTCAACGCCGAGGCAACCCTCGATCGGGCGATCGCCAGCGCCATCGCCCAGCAGGGCGTCAGCCTCGAAATCATCGTCGTCGACGACAAATCGCGTGATGGCACACTCGATGTGGCGCGAGCCTATCCCGAGCACATCGTGCGCGTCGTGGCGCTCGAAAAGAACAAAGGCCCCGGTGGGGCCAGGAATGCTGGGCTCGACGCCGCGCGCGGCAGGTGGATCGCGGTTCTCGATTCCGACGACGCCGTCTTTCCCGGCCGCATCGCCGCCATGATGGGCCGCGCCGAAAAGGCGGACGCCGAGATCGCCGTCGACAATCTCCAGGTCGTCCGTGAGGACGGTGTGGTCGAGGACGCGATGTTCCCGCGCCAGTATCTGGAAGATCTGCGCGAGATAACGCTCGCCACCTACATCGCCGGCAACGTCGTCTTCGAATCGAAATTCAATTTCGGCTACCTCAAGCCGATCTTCCTGCGCAGTTTCCTCGACGAGAACCAACTGCGCTATGACGAGAAACTGAGGATCGGCGAGGACTACATCCTGTTTGCCGACGCCCTGGCCAAGGGCGGCAGATGCGTGGTCGAGCCTACTATCGGCTATGCCTATCATATTCGCAGCGGCTCCATCTCCCGTGTGCTCGAGCTTCATCACGTCGAAGCGATGCGCAAAGCAGATGCGGTGTTCGCTCAAACCCACCAGATGGATGAGGCAGCGCAGGCAGCGTTCGCCCGGCGCGGCCGCAGCCTGCGCAAGGCAGCCTCGTTCCTGGCGATGGTTCAGCACATCAAGGCGCGGTCCCCGCTCAAGGCGATCCGGACTGCGCTCAGCGACCCGGCGGCGGTCGGGCATATGGGCATGCCGATCGCCGTGCGGTTGCGAAGAGTAGCGGCACAGTTTGCCGTGGGGGTGGGGAGGTGAAGATGCAGGCACATGGAGGGATTTTTCGTGGCCTGTGAATGGACTGAAGTCGATCTCCTCAGAAGGAATTTGCGATGAAGAAAATCAGGAAGGCCGTGATACCGGTGGCGGGGCTTGGAACAAGGTTCCTGCCGGCGACCAAGTCGATGCCGAAGGAAATGCTTCCCGTCGTCGACAGGCCCGTCGTGCAATATGCGGTGGACGAGGCCTTCGAGGCCGGCATCGAGCACATCGTGTTCGTGACGGGCCGCAACAAGGCGGTCATCGAGGACTATTTCGACCTCCATCCGGAATTGATCGGGACCCTGGAGCAGACCGGCAAGAAGGCGCAATTGCAGTCGCTGGAAAGCCTGCTTCCGGTGGCCGGCGCCACCTCCTTCATCCGCCAGCAATCGCCGCAAGGCCTCGGCCATGCCGTCTGGTGCGCGCGCGAGGTCATCGGCAACGAGCCCTTCGCCCTGCTTTTGCCTGACATGGTCTCCTTCGGAGGGCGCGGATGCCTGGCCGAGATCACCGACCTCTATGCCGAGACCGGCGGCAACGTCATCGCCGTCGAGCGCTGCGATCCGACCGAGACCAACAAATATGGCATCGTCGGCCGTGGCGCCGATATTGGCGGCGGCTTCGAGGTGACCGCCATGGTCGAAAAGCCGGCGCCAGCCAACGCGCCGTCGAACTTCTACATCAACGGCCGCTATATCCTGCAGCCCGAGATCTTCCAGCTTCTGGGCAACCAGCAACGCGGCGCCGGCAATGAGATCCAGCTGACCGACGCCATGGTCCGCCTGTCGGAGCAGCAGCCATTCTTTGCCCAGCCTTTCAAGGGCCGCATGTTCGACTGCGGTTCCAAGGAAGGGTTCATCCAGGCCAATATCGCCTTCGCGCTGGCGCGCGACGACATGAAGGGCCCGGTTTTCGAGATGCTCCGGGAGTTCGTCCGGACGCATGAACGCCAGGAAGAAGCCGCATAATGCCCATCTTTCGGGAGCATTGTCGGACGGCTGACGGCGGAGGGGCCGGTCGGCTCCTCGCTGTCCGGCCCCAAGCGTGTGTCGCGTCCGCCAATGCTCCCGATCTTTCTGGGGCCCGCGAGCGAGACAAGCCAGAATTGGACCGAAGATGAATTATGCCAATTTTCCTCTCGACAAGAGGATGCCATTGCCGAATTCGGACGCAGGAGACGGCGACGACTTCATCGATATCGAGCGGCTGCTTGGCATGGCCGCACGGCAGGCCAAGGTGGTTGGCGTGTGCGCCATCATCGGTCTTTTCCTGGGCTTGCTCTATCTGCAGACGACGCCGCCAAAATTTGTGTCGGTCTCCAGCGTGCTGATCGATGAGGGCCTGAACAAGATCGTCGACGACATCTCGGCGACATCGACAACCATGCAGACCGATTCGGCCATCCTGAGCCAGATCGAGATCCTGACCTCGACCCGGCTCGCCGCCGTGGTCGTCGACAAGCTCAAGCTCGACCAGAACGACGCGTTCATGAACCCGCCCCAGTCGGCGCTTGCCCAGGGCGTCGGCATGATCCGCGGTCTGATCCAGTATGTCCATCCGAGCCAGTCCACGCCGGGCGCCGGCGATATCTCCAAGCTCGACCCCGCCGCGCGCGATGCGCTGATCGCCACGTCGCGACGCGACTATGCCATCCTCAAGCTGCAGAACGAGATCCGGGCCGATCGCGTCGGGCGAAGCTACGTCATCGCGCTTGGCTATCAAGCGACGGATCCGGGTTTGGCGAAAGCCATCACCAAGGCCTATGCCGACGCCTATCTCGCCGATCAGCTCGATGCCAGCTTCGACGCCACCGAGCGCGCGGCGGTCTGGCTGCAGGGCCGGCTGACCGAACTGCGCGAGAGCTCGCAGCAGGCATCGCTGGCGGTCGAGAAATTCAGGGCCGAACATGGCCTGTCCGCCAACAGCGACGGCCAGCTGATGAGCGACAAGCAGCTCGCCGATCTGAACGCCCAGCTCATCGTGGCGCAGGCCGACACGGCACGTGCCAGCGCCCGCTACCAGCAATACAAGTCGATCGTCGACAGCGGTTCGGACAACGCTTTCAAGGACGCCGCCATATCCAGCGACCAGCCAAGCAGCGCAGTCATCGCGGCGCTGAAGACGCGCTACCTCACCGTCGCCAAGCGGCAGCAGGATGTGGAGGCGAATTTCGGCCCGCAGCATCCGCAGGCGGTGGCGCTCGCCAAGGAGAAGGCCGACATATCGGCGCAGATCTTCGGCGAACTGAAGCAGCTGACCCAAAACTATCGCAACGAGTACGAGGTGGCGCTGGCGCGCGAGACCGCGCTCAGGGCCAATGTCGCCGCCGCGCAAGGCAAGAGCTCCATCGACAACCAGTCGCAGGTGAAGCTGCGCGACCTCGACCAGAAGGCGACGGCGCTGACCACACTCTACCAGACTTTCCTCGGCCGCTACGAGGAAGCCGCGCAGCAGCAATCCTTCCCGGTCGGCAAGATCCGCATCATCTCGGATGCGTCGACGCCGCTTGCCGCCTCGAGCCCGCGCACCGTCATCGTGCTCGGCCTTTCGCTGGTGCTCGGCGTTCTGATGGGCGCCGGCTTCGGCGGGCTGAACGAATTCAATGAGCGGTTCTTCAGGACCGGCGAGGAGGTGCGCGACCGCGTTGGCCTCAAATTCCTCGGTTACCTGCCCACCATCGGCAGCAAGCCGACGAAGGAAGACAAACCGGACGAGCCCGATCTCAAGGTCGCCAGATCGCCGGCCGCCATTGAAAGGCGCGCGCGAATGCGGGTGAGCATCGACGCTCCGGCGTCGATGTTCTCCGAAACGCTGCGCAGCGCCAAGATCGCTTTCGATGTCGTCATGGAAGGGCAGGCCAGCCGCGTCATCGGCGTGGTCTCGGTCCTGCCCGGCGAAGGCAAGTCGACGGTCGCGGCCAATCTCGCCGGTCTGCTCGCCGCCAACGGCGCCAGGACGCTGCTCATCGACGGCGACCTGCGCAATCCGGGCCTCAGCCGCAGCCTCGGCATGGAAGCCGAGCAAGGGTTGATGGAAGCCGTGGTGAGCGGCCAAACCTGGCAGTCCGTCGGCAAGATCGACAGGCAGACCAAGCTGGCGATCATTCCGGCGGTGTCGCGTGGGCATTTCTCGCACACCAGCGAGCTTCTCTCCTCGGCCGGCATGCGGCGCTTCATCGAGAACGCCAAGGAGACGTTCGAATACATCGTCGTCGATCTGCCGCCGCTGGGGCCGGTGGTCGACGCCAAGGCCTTCGCGCCGCTCGTCGACGGCTTCGTTCTGGTCGCCGAATGGGGCCGCACGCCGCGCGCCATGGTGCGCTCCATGCTGGAATCCGAACCCTATGTCGCCAACAAGATCGTCGGCGCGGTGCTGAACAAGGTCGATCTGAAGAAGCTGGCCAAATACGGATCGTTCGGCGCGTCGGAGAAATTCTTCGACAAGTACTCGAGCTACTATCTCGACAAGTCGGAAGTGCGGTCGAAGACAGCGGCCTGAGATAGGCCGCCGCTCTCATTTCGGGATTGCGCAAAGTTTCGGCCGTCCCGCCCTGCGGCCGTCACAAAGTTCGCAGCGCCGCAACATAGCGGAACGGTAGCGCCACCCAGATGCCGGCAGTGCTCCCTACACGCCGATGCCACGCGCCTTCAGCGCCGCCGTGATTTCCTCGAGGGTGGCGGGATCGTCGATGGTCGCCGGCATCGTCCACGCTTCCTTGTCGGCGATCTTCTGCATGGTGCCGCGCAGGATCTTGCCGGACCGCGTCTTGGGCAGCCGCTTGATGGTCACCACGGTCTTGAAGGCGGCGACCGGGCCGATACGCTCGCGCACCAGCGCGACGACCTCCTTCTCGATGGCGCCGCCTTCGCGCGCGACACCGGCGTTCAGCACCACGAAGCCCAGCGGAATCTGGCCCTTCATCGCATCGGCGATGCCGACGACGGCGCATTCGGCGACGTCGGGATGGGCGGCCAGCACTTCTTCCATCGCGCCGGTCGACAGCCGATGCCCGGCGACGTTGATGATGTCGTCGGTGCGGGCCATCACGTAGAGATAGCCGTCCTCGTCGATCATGCCGGCATCGGCCGTCTTGTAGAAGCCGGGGAACTCATCGAGATAGGCCTGGCGGAAGCGGGCATCGGCATTCCACAGCGTCGGCAGGCAGCCCGCCGGAAGCGGCAGCTTGACCACGACATTGCCCAGCGTGCCGCGCGGCACCTCATCGCCGGCATCGTCGAGCACGCGGATGTCGTAGCCCGGCATCGGCACCCCGGGCGAGCCGTATTTCACCGGCAACAGGCCGAGCCCGGCGGGGTTGATCGTCATCGGCGAGCCGGTCTCGGTCTGCCACCAATGGTCGACCACCGGCACGTTGAGCTTCTGTTCCGCCCATTTGATGGTTTCGGGGTCGGCGCGCTCGCCGGCGAGGAACAGCGTGCGGAATTTGGACAGATCGTATTTCGGCACGAACTCGCCCTTGGGGTCCTGCCCCTTGATGGCGCGGAAGGCGGTCGGCGCGGTGAACAACGCGACCACGCCATGCTCCGAGATCACCCGCCAGTAGGTGCCGGCATCGGGCGTTCCGATCGGCTTGCCTTCGAACAGCACGCTGGTGCAGCCATGCAGCAGCGGTCCGTAGACGATGTAGGAATGGCCGACCACCCAGCCGACGTCGGACGCCGCCCAGAACACTTCTCCCGGCTTGACGCCGAACTCGTTGTCCATCGTCCATTTCAGCGCGACCATGTGGCCGCCATTGTCCCGCACGATGCCCTTGGGCTGGCCGGTCGTGCCCGACGTGTAGATGATGTAGAGCGGGTCGGTCGCCAGCACCGGCACGCAGTCTACATTGGCGCCGGCCGCCCGTTCGCGGGCGACGGCGTCGGCATAGTCGACGTCGAAATGGTCCTTCAAATCGCAGCGCAACTGGTCGCGCTGCAGGATCAGGCAGGCGTCCGGCTTGTGGCGGGACATCTCGATCGCCTTGTCGAGCAGCGGCTTGTAGGCGACCACCCGGCCCGGCTCCAGGCCGCAGGACGCCGAGATGATCAGTTTCGGTTTTGCGTCGTCGATGCGGGTGGCAAGCTCATGCGAGGCAAAGCCGCCGAACACGACCGAATGCACGGCGCCGATGCGGGCGCAGGCGAGCATGGCGATGGCCGCTTCCGCCACCATCGGCATGTAGATGATGATGCGGTCGCCCTTGCCGACGCCGCGGTTCTTGAGCACCGAGGTCAGCGCCACCACTTCGCGTTTCAACTCGGCATAGGTGAACTTCTTCACCGTTCCGGTGATGGCGCTGTCATGGATCAGTGCGATCTGGTCGGCCCGCCCGCCGGCGACATGCCGGTCAAGGGCGTTGTAGCAGGTGTTGCAGGTCGCGCCGGTGAACCAGCGGCCATAGACGCCGGCGGCGGCATCGAACACCTTGTCCCAGGGCGAATACCAGTCGATGGCCTCGGCCGCCTCCGCCCAGAATTTTTCCGGGTCGCGTTTCCAGCCGTCATAGACCTCGTGATAGCGTGAAGCCATCCGTAACCTCCCCAGGAACGATTTGCGGTCCTCGGCAATAGCCTATGTTGTTTCTTCGGGCGATGTCTCCCTGCATTTTCGTCTCAGTCGGCCGCGTCTTGACCTGACACGCGCGGTGTCGTGAAGTGGGTACCTAGGGGGTGAACGAATGCACTATCGGTGGTCTATCGCGGCAAGGCCGGCTATCGGGCTGGCAATTGGCGTGGCACTGGCGGTTTCAGCCGGGATCGCCCATGCCGGAGATGCCGCGGCACGGCGCATCATCGGCTTCTCGCCCGATGGCGTCTATTTCGCCTTCGAACAATACGGAACGCTTGACGCCGGTGCCTCGGCCTCCGGCTATTCCGAGATCGATATCATCGATATCAGAACCGACGAGTTCGTCGGCGGCAAGCCGATCCTGATCGTCGACGAATCCGAGGAGTCGACGCTGAGCCTCGATCAGGCAAGGGCGCAAGCGACCACCAAGGCAGGACCCACCCTTGCCAAATATGCCATCGCATCGCGCGGCAAGCAGACGGCTTCCGACAAGTTCACCTTTCCCGGTGAAATGGTCGCCTACAACGACATTCCCCGCCTTGAGCAGGTGTCACAGAAATGGCTTTCGCCGCTCTATGACGAAACCGGGGTTTCGACGATCCAGCTGGAACAGATTCTGGCCGGCAGCACGGCCGATTGTTCGGCGAACTTCGATGACATCCAGCAAGGCGACACATCGGGCAAGGCGCTCGGTTTCCGGCTGACGCTGCAAGGCCAGGACGGCAAGCCTTTCAGGACCTTGCATGAGGACAAGGCCGTACCGGGCTCGAGGAACTGCCCGAGCTCCTACAGCCTGTCGGAATCCTATGAATACACACCGGCTGGCAAGCCGGCGGTGATCGTCGTGCTGGTGCAGCGCTTCAGCCAAGGCTTTGAAGGGCGTGATCGCCGCTTCATCGCCGTGACCGGGCAGCTCCGCTGAGCGATCCATCGATAGCCGTCTAACGAACAGGATTCGTTGGACAAATGTGGATTGCACTAGATCGGCAAGGCCACCAGCATGAGGCCGACACCGCCGAAGATCAAAATGGCTGTCGCAAGAGCTTTTCGATGACGTTCGAAAGTCGTTGGAGCCCGCTCCCAATTGTAACGCATACGCTTATCTCCCCAAGTCCCGGGGAGTTCTTACCTTACCCAAGGGAAGAAAAGCAACGGTCTTGCCGGTCAACGCACTCGCCTGCCGCGTCATTCCGACGACTATTTCTGGGACGATTTCGGCCGTGGATGGACGTTGCGGCCTGACGAGAGCCTGTCGCAAACATAGAGGCCTGCGGGCCATACCCAGCCGGCCGATAGACAGCGCCCCACCACCGCGCTATCTCATTTCGGGGTTTTGCTTGGCTTTTGGGGCTCGTGATGGAAATTGCCTCTGGAACGGTTCTGCGGCTGGCGGACGATGCCTCGGTTCAGCATGTCGGCGACGGCGCGGTCGTGCTTTTGGCGCGCAGCGGCCAGCTCTATACCTGCAACGGCACGACCGAAGCTTTTCTCGACAAGGTGGATGGCGCGCGCAGCCTCGGCCAGATCGTGGGCCTGCTTTGCGAGGAGTTCGAGGTCGACAAGGGCACGCTTGACGAGGACATGGCGGCGCTGGTGACCGATCTGGTCTCGGAAGGCATCCTCGCCGCTCCAGGGCTTGATAGCTGAAGGGCTGCTTGATGGCGGACAGTCCCCTCCTGCGCGCCTTGTTCCGCTGCCATCTCTGGGCAAGCGCGCGGCTGATGCCGGTCCTCATTGCCAACCGCAGCTTCGAGGAGGTGCTGAAATGGGCGCCGCTCGCCTCGCCGACGCCCTATCGCGGCTTGCCAGCCCCCTACATTATCGCCCGTATCAACCGTGCCGTGCGCCGTCCCTGGCTGATGCGCGACCGCAGATGCCTGCGGGAAGGACTGCTCGGCCACCGTTTCCTGCGCCTTGCCGGGTTCGATCCGGAGTTGCGCTTCGGCGTCGATCCGAAGTCGCTGCAAGCGTCGCGGCTGTCGGCGCATTGCTGGGTCTGCCTCGACGGCAGGCCGGTGGTCAGCGACAGCCTTCCCGGCATGGTCGAGATCTATCGCCACCATGACCGCGCCTCGAAAGTGCGCGCCGCTTGACCAGACCTTGCGCCTTCTATGATCTCAACGGCCATGTCCTCGGCATTTCGGCCGACCGTGCCGAGCTATGGCGGGACTTCGACAGGATGCTCGCCAGCCTGCGCGTCGAAGGTTCGACCGAAGCGGATTTTCATCTCGACATCGTCGAGGCGGAAACATTGGACGAGATACCCGCCGGATCCCTGGTCTTTGACGGCGAGATCCCGGACGACGGCTACTGCCGAATGATCACGGACGGCGCCAGCGTCCATCTGGTCCTGCCAGGACGCCAGACCGTCGAGATCAACGAGAAGGGCTGGGCTCGACTCCGCATCGTGCCCGACAGCAAGGCCGCCTGGACGCCTTCGATGCTGATGCTGGACGCAGCACTCGATGCCGGCGACCAACATGTGCTGCACACCGCGGGCCTGACGCTGCCGGGCCGCGACGCCGTCGTGCTGGTCCATGCCCCGAGCGGTACCGGCAAGACCACCACATCGCTGGCCTTGGCAACGCAAGGATTCGGCCTGTGCTCCGACGATGCCATGATCCTGAATGTCGCTTCCGCCACGCCTGTTGCCTGGGGTTTGCCCCGCCACGTCAAGATCCATGAGAAGACAGCGCGGATGATCCCGCTTGTGGCGCCATGTCTCGGGCCGTCCTGGGACCGTAACGGCGAACAGGCTGTTTCGCTGGAAAAGCTGGGTGGGATCATAAAAATCGAGAACCCGACCGCCCGTCCGGTAGCAGCACTCCTGCACCTTGCGCGATCGGCCGACGAAGAAACCCGGCTCACGCCCATGGCCCGGGCCGACGCGATGGTGGCGCTGGCGATGGACAATGTCCGCACCGGCATGACCGGCCTGCTGCCGCTGCAGAAGCGCCGGCTGGCGACGATCGGCAAGCTGGTCTCCTCGGTGCCGACCTTCACCCTGGAAGTGGGCGCGCGTCCGGCCGACGCGGCGGCGCTGATAAGCGCCACATTGACGTCACGGGACTGACGGCCACTTCAAGCCGCGTATGGCCTGGCTTTGGCCAGCCGCTGGATCCAGCGGAACGCATCGCGACGCAGGCGCGAGCCGATCTTCTCTCGGGAATTGACCCTGAGCAGCGTGTTCGTCGTGATCAGCTTTTTGGCCAGCCGTATCGACAGGTCGGGCTTGATCCGTCCGGCCAGTTCGAGCGCATGCGGTTCGTCGAACAACTGGCCGGTCACGTTGAGCACGATCGCCAGTTCGAGTTCGATGCCGGTCATGCGGGCGGCATCGAGCAGGCGTTGCTCTGCTTTCGGCGACTGTAGCGCCCGTACGCCTTGCAGCACGTCGACACAAAGCTGCAGCCGGTGGAATTTATGCCCCCCTGCCGCATGCACGATGGCGATCGTCAAAAGGGCTGCCGGCGTGTCCGTCGCCTCGCCGTCAATGATGCCCAGCTCGCGAAAGCCCAGGGACAGGCGCCGCCGCATGCCGGTATCGTGCACAAGGTCGCCATGCAGCTCGACCAGCAGGCTGGCGTTCTCCTTTTCCAGCCATTTGAACTCCTGCAGCTGGTAGGATTCGGCTTCGTTGCTGCCAAGCTCGAAGCCTGACGCCGCGATCACCTGGTTTGCCCGCGCAAGATTGGCGGGCTCGACGAGGATGTCGATGTCGGTGAACGGCCGGTCGGAAACGTTGCGGTAGAGTTTTCGCGCGAAGACCGGTCCCTTGACGATCCGCGCCGGAATGCTTTCCGCCGCCATCCCCTTCATGATGCGGTCGCCATGATACTGCAGCAGCATCGATTGGCCGGTGGCGATCGTCGCCTTCTGGCGCAGATCATCCAGCTTGGATTGCAGGCCTGGATCTTCAGGCAGGCGCGCGTCGCCGCGCTCCCTGAGCTTACGCAGCATAATCGGCAGGACGCCGTGGAATTCGGCATTGTCGAGCAGCGCCGACAGTGCCTTCGCCGACAAATTGTCCTCGACCGCCGCGACCTCCGGATCGGCCAAGCGCAGCAGCAGTCTTTCTTCTGCGAAGGTGAGGGAGGGCAGCATCAACCCGGGCAAATCCATGGCTAAGTGGATTGTCCAGAATGGTTGCAGAAAAGCGCGGCCGAAGCCAGCCTTATAGGCCCCAGCGCAGCGCGGCCGTGTGGACAGGTGCGTCCCACCAGCCCGTCAATTCGTCGTCGAGCAGGGTCAGCGTGATCGAGCAGCCGGCCATGTCGAGCGAGGTGACATAGGTGCCGACCAGCGAGCGGGTTACCGTCACGCCATGTTTCTCGAAAATCCGGCGAGCGCTGTTGTACATCAAATAGAGCTCCATCAGCGGCGTGCCGCCGAAACCGTTGACGAACAGCAGCGCCGGGCCTTTCGCCTTGCCATCCAGATCCCCAAGGATCGCGGCACAGATCTCCTGCGCGATCGCATCGGCGCTCTTCAAGGTGTCGCGGCGGCGGCCGGGCTCGCCATGGATACCGACGCCGAATTCCATCTCGCCATCGCCGATATCGAAGGTCGGTTTGCCGGCCGCCGGCACGGTGCCGCTGGTCAGCGCCACACCCATCGAGCGGGTCGCGTCGTTGACTCGCTCGCCCAGTGCCTTCAACGCCGGCAACCCCAGCCCGTGCTCGGCAGCGGCACCGACGATCTTTTCCACCACCAGCGTGCCGGCGACGCCGCGCCGTCCGGTCGTATAGGACGAATTCTCGACAGCGACGTCGTCATTGGTCACCACCTGAAGCACGCCTTCCGACATTTCCGCCGCCATGTCGAAGTTCATCACGTCACCCTCATAGTTCTTGACGATGAACAGGCAGCCGGCGCCGGTGTCGACAGCTTGCGCGGCGGCCAGCATCTGGTCCGGCGTCGGCGAGGTGAACACCTGGCCGGGGCAGGCGGCGTCCAGCATGCCATGGCCGATAAAGCCGCCATGCAGCGGCTCGTGGCCGGAGCCGCCGCCGGAGATCAGCGCCACCTTGCCCGGCTTGAGCATCTTGCGGCGGATGAATTTGTGCTCCTCGCCAAGCACCAGGATGTCGGCATGAGCGGCCACGAAACCGTCGAGGCTCTCGGTCAGCACCGTGTCCACCGAGTTCATGAATTTCTTCACGGCCGTCTCCTCCCGAAATAGCCTGACATCAAGGGGTCAATCAGCCACTCTTGCCGGTGATGCTGGCGACCTTCTGGATGAATTCGTTGATCGCGCGGTCGAGCGCCGCATTCTGTTTGTCGTCGCCGAAATCCGGCACGATGAGCGAAACGTGTCTTGTCTTGCGCGCGCCCGCGGCGATCGAGATCTTCCCTGGATGGGCCTGATGATAGGCGGCGAGAAACTGGTCCCGCTCGGCCTGGCTGAAATGGCAGACGGAAAAGATGGCGGGCAGATGCTTCGACGGAATCGGGATCGAATAGGTGGGGCTCGAAATCTGCGTGACGAAACTGCGGTGCTTGCCAAGCGCGTCGGCAAGGCGCTGGCGCATGCCGGACGGGCGCTGGTCGATGACCTGTGACAGGATCGTCTTGTAGGCGCGGATCGCCTCTTCGGAACGGGGTTCGAGTTTGATATCGATCATGCCTGCCGCCTAGACCGGGATGTCCGCGATGGCCGCCTTGGCCATGGCGAGTTGCGCCGGCGCGACCGAGAGATCGCGCAGGCCGACCTCCAGCAGCGACGGGATCGAGGCGGGGTCGCCGCCGGCATCCCCGCACAGGCTGACGGGAATCCCGGTTTCCCGTCCGAAGGCCGAGACCGAACCGATCAGCCTCAGCACCGCGGGATGACGAACAGAATTCAGGTGGGCCACAGCGGCATTGTCGCGCGCGGCCGCCATCACATATTGCGTCAGATCGTTGGAACCGATCGACAGGAAGGCGACGCCGGCGAACGCCTCCGGCGCGATGGCCACCGAAGGCACTTCGACCATGATGCCGAGCGGCGGCATCTCTTGCGCGATGCCGCGCGCGGCAAGGGCCGCCCTTTCCTCGGCGAACAGGGCAGCGGCGCGTTCATACTCTTCTGATGTGGCGATCATCGGAAACATGACTTTGAGATTGCCGTGTGGCGCGGCGCGCAGCAATGCCCTGATTTGAACACGGAATATGTCGAGCCTGGCCAGCGACAGCCTGATGCCGCGCAAGCCAAGGAACGGATTGCCTTCCTCGACGGTGAAGCCCGGCACCGGCTTGTCGCCTCCGGCATCGACGGTACGGATCGTAACTGGTTTTTCGCCGGCCCATTCCAGCACTTTGCGATAGGCGCGATACTGGGTCTCTTCATCCGGCAGCGTCTTACCGAACAGGAATTCCGTGCGCATCAGGCCGACACCGTCGCAGGTTTCGATATCGATGGCGTCGACATCCCTGGGGTCGGCGATGTTGACCTGCACCCGCACCGCGGTACCGTACTTCGTCGCCGCCGGCCGCGCCAGAAAGGTGCGCGCGTCGCCTTGGCGGGCGGTGAAGGCGGAGGATGCCTGCCGGAACGAGCCGATCTCCACAGCCGAGGGCGCCAGAACGATATTGCCGTGCTCGGCGTCGAGCAGCGCGATGCCGGCAACAGCGGTGAGCGGCTCGCGCAGACCCACGACCATCGGCACGCCACGCGAGCGCGCCAGCATGGCGACGTGGCTGGCGGTGCTGCCTGCCTTCAGCGCGATGCCGCCGCCATGGCTCCAGTCGGTTTCGAGAAACCGCGTCGGCGCGATGTCCTCGCCGTGGAGGATGGCGCCCGCCGGTGCCGTGCTGCCACCGTCCTCGGTCAGGGCGCGCAGCACTTGGTCCCTGATGTCGCGCAGGTCCGTGGCGCGGGCGCGGAAATAATCCTGGTCCGAGGCGTCGTAGCCGGCGATCTCGGCATCGAGTGCCTGCCGCCAGGCCGCGTCGGCGGGTTTTCCGGAAGCGATCGACGCGAAGGCCGGTCCGCTTAGCGCGTCGTCTTCCAGCATGGCGAGGTGGAATTCGAGTATGCCGGCGGCATCGCTGTCGGCGGTTTCGATCATGGCCACGAGCCGGTTCATCGCCGTGCCGATCGCTGCTTCCAGCGACATCTTCTCTTCCGCGGCGCTTGCCTTGCTCGCGTAGATGCTTGCAGGCCGGCCGAGGTCGAACAGAGGCCCCTCGGCATAGCCGGCCGAGGCAGAAACACCCTCAATGCGCATGGCCCGCATTCCCAGCGGGCCGGCCAAGGCATGCATCGGCCTCAAGCCGAGCGGACATGGCCGGCATCCTCGTCGAAATCGCGCTGCACCAGTTCGATCAGCGCGCGGACAGCATCATCGGCACCATCGCCATTGGCCCTGATGTGCAGCACCGTGCCCTTCGGCGCCTTGGCCGCCATCACCTTGACGATGCTCTTGGCATCGAACCATGGGCCGTTGGCGGCAAGCGCAATTTCCACGTCGGCGGCAAAGCTCTTGGCCAGCTTGGTGAACTTCACCGAAGGACGCGCATGCAGGCCCACATCATGGGTGATCAGGACGGTCGCTTCAGCGGTTTCCGACATGTCTTCAAAAATCCCGTTCACTCACGACGGCGACAATTCGTGCGCCGTCGCGACCACTTCCCGCAGCGAGGCGCCGCCGGATGCCTCGGTCGCCGCCATCACCGCGCCCTCGACGATCGGCGCGTTGCAGACGATGATTTTGTGCGCACGCGGCTCGCCGATCATCTCGACCGCCATTTCACTGTTGGTCTCGGCGCCGCCGAGATCGACAAGGACGGCAACGCCAGCTTCCGACCAGGCCCTGTCGATGGCGCCCATGATCGCCTCGACATTGGTGCCGAGCCCGCCATGGCCGTTTCCACCGCACCACGCAACCGGCACTTCGTCGCCCACCATCTGGCGTACCATGTCGGCCGTGCCCTCCGCGACCAGCGGCGAATGCGACACGATCACGATCCCGACATTGCTCATGCTTTGTCCCCGATGATTTGCGCCACCGTGCGCACCAGCAGCGCGGTCGAGCGCGCGCCGGCATCCATATGGCCGATGGAGCGGTCGCCGAGGAACGAGGCACGGCCGCGCAGCGCCTTCATCGGGACGGTCGCTTCGGCGGCGGCGTCCGCGATGTCGGCTATTTCAGCCGCCGTTTTGCCCTTGGCCAGCGCGTCACGCACCGGCTGCAGCACATCGAGCATGGTTTTCTGTCCAACTTGTGACTTGCCGCGCGCGGCCACGGCTTCGAGCGCCTTGCCGAAGGCAGCCGTCAAATTGGCATGGTCGGGCTCCGCCGAAATCTCCTTGCCGAGCGCCATGAACAGCGTGCCGAAGAGCGGGCCGGAGGCACCGCCCACCGTCATCACCAGCTTGGTGCCGATCGCCTTCAGGCCGTCGGGCAGCGGCTTTGCCGCGAACGCATCGGCCTCGGCGCGCACGGCTTCGAAGCCGCGCTTCATGTTCAGCCCATGGTCGCCGTCGCCGATCGCCTGGTCGAGCGCCGTCAATTCCTCGGCGTGAGCGGCAATCGTGTCCGCGGCCGCCGTGATCAGCCTCGAAAGGTCCAGCGCCGTCATGTCGCCCGAATTCCCGGTTTCCACCTTGCCCGCAGTAGCGAAAGAACGGTCGTTCGACAACTGGTGCATGCGTCAGGCCGTGACAAGCAGCGTGGCGGCGGCCGCGAACACTTCGGCCACGGCATGGGCGCCGGGGTCGACCACGCCGTGCAATTTGGCGCCGACATAGGCGGACCGTCCGGCCTTGGCCTTCCCCATCGCGGCGGTGGCCTCGGCGCCGCGCCGGGCCGCTATCGCGGCTTCCTCCAGGCCCGTGCCGTCGAGCGCCTTCAAGGCCGGCTCCAGCGCATCGACCATGGTGCGATCGCCCGGTTCGGCTCCGCCGTAGAAGGTCATTCGTTCAAGCCCGGCGAGCAGCCCCTTGGATAGCTTCGCACCGCTGTCCATGGCCTGCGCCGCCGCCGTGAAGAAGATCGACAGCAGCACGCCGCTGGAGCCACCCATCGAGGCGCTCAGGATGTCGCCCACCGCGCCAAGCGTTGCCGCCGGGCCGGCAAGCGGCAGCGTATCGAGCCGTTCGAGGATGCTGCGCGCGCCGGTCGCCACGGTCGAGCCGGTGTCGCCGTCGCCCGCCCTGGCGTCCAGTCCGTTCAATGTCGCTTCGAGTGAAATCAGCCTTTCGCAGACCGTGACGATCAAGCGCCTGGTGCCTGCATCCTGGCCGGCCTTGCGCGCCGCGCCTTGTCCGGCTGCCTTGGTCATAGGCACGACAGCAGGCGCAACGACCGGCTTTGCCGGCATCCAGGCATGCGGGCCGACTGCGGCCAGCAAAGCGGTTTCGCGCGCCGCATCGAGCTTGATCATCGACAGTGAGAAACCGTTCATGTTGAGCGCCGTCATCAGCGGCCCGGGGCCTATCGTCAGCTTGACGGTCTTGGCGAGCGGCGAGGCAAGCACCGCATTGGCGACCAGCGACATTTCAAGCGGTGGCACCGAGCCGAGATTGTTGATCAGCAAGGCATAGGTGGCCTTCGGGTCGAGCCGCGCCGCAAGGCGCTCCGCCATAACAGCCACCAGCCGGTCGGCGCTCTGCACCGCGATGCGCTCGACGCCGGGCTCGCCATGGATGCCAAGGCCGAGCTCGCCATCGTCGGCGCCGAACCTGTCTTCATGCGGCTGGCCTGGGATCGAACAGGACGACAGCGACATGCCGAGCGAGACGATATCCTTCGCAGCAGCACGCGCGGTTGACGCGATCTCGGCCAGATCGCGGCCGGCTTCCGACAGATGGCCTGATATCTTGTGCACGAACAATGTGCCGGCAACACCCCGCGGCTGGGCGATATCGGGCAGCGCGATGTCGTCGGCGACGATCACCATATCGACCCGGAAACCTTCGGCGCGCGCCTTCTCGGCCGCCAGGCCGAAATTGAGCCGGTCGCCGGTGTAGTTCTTGACGATCAGCAGGCAACCCGCAGGACCGGTGACCGCGCGAATGGCCGCCAGCACGGCCTCGACGCTCGGCGAGGCAAAGATTTCGCCCGAGACGGCAGCCGTCAGCATGCCCTTGCCGACAAAGCCGGCATGCGACGGCTCGTGCCCGGCGCCGCCACCGGAGACGACGGCAACCTTGGACTTGTCCCAATCGGCGCGCAGCACGACCTTGATCTCGGGATAGCCGTCGAGGCGCGCGAGGTCGCCTGAGCCAATGGTGCGCAACAATCCGTCCAGCGCCTCGGTGACGATCGTTTCCCTGCGGTTGAAAAAGTGCTTCATCGAATTCGTCCCGTATTTCGCAATCGTCAATCAGAAGCCGGCATAACCTTGGCGGGGATGCCGAAAATCATTCACATCAGTCGTTGTCCGTCGGCGCCGAAATAGAGCGGCGACCGGTAACGGATTATCACTTTGTCGCCCTGCGCGAGATCGGTGTCGGGATCGGTCAGCGTCACCAGTTTCTTCGGCCCCACCGTCACATGCAGATGGTTCTGGTCGCCGAGATGCTCGACCCAGTCGACAACGCCGTCGGCATGGCCGTTCATGGCTTTCTCGATCGCCAGATGCTCGGTGCGTGCGCCGATCGTCTTTGTGCCGACCGGCGCGCCGCCGTCAGGCAGCAGCCCCGTCGGCAGGAGATTGATCGCGGGCTGGCCGAGCCGTGCCGCCACATGCAGGTTTGCCGGTTCGGAATAGATGGTTCGTGGTGAGCCGATCTGCACCAGCACGCCGTCGGCGAGAATGCCGATCCGATCGGCCATGGTCATGGCCTCGATCTGGTCGTGGGTGACGTAGAGCATGGTGGCGCCGAGTTCGGACTGGATGCGCTTCAGTTCGAGCCTGAGATCCGCGCGCAGCTTGGCGTCCAGCGACGACAGCGGCTCGTCCATCAGGTAGATGGACGGCTTGCGCACCAGCGCGCGGCCGATGGCGACGCGCTGCATTTCGCCGCCCGACAATTTCGTCGACCGGTTGGCAAGCTTGTGATGAATGCGCACCATCTTCGCCACCTCCTCGACTCGGCGCCGGATCTGGTCTTCCGGTATTTTCCGCGCCGGCGAGCGCAGGGGGAAGGCGAGGTTGTCGAACACCGACAAATGCGGATAGAGCGAATATTGCTGGAAGACGAAAGCGGTGTCGCGCTCGGCCGGCGACAGGTTCGTGGCATCGTGGCCGCCGATCTCGATCGTTCCGGCATCCGGCCGCTCCAGCCCGGCGATCAGCCGCAGCGTCGTCGTCTTCCCGGCGCCGGTCGGTCCGAGCAGCACGACGAATTCGCCGTCCGATATATGCAGGTCGAGACCGTTGACGGCGGTCTGCTCGCCAAAATTCTTGGTCACGCCCTTGATGCGCACATCAGCCATGCTGCACTCTCCGCTCCGAGGCAGTATCGTGGATCGCCGTTCTCACCGCGCGCCCGGAGCCCTTGTCGAACAGCGACAGCCGCGCGCTGTTCAGCGTCAGGCCGACATGGTCGCCGGTGTTGAGCCGAATTTCGGCCGGCACGCGCGCCTTGATGATGCCGTCCGCCGTCTCCACCGCCACGATCTGCGTGGTGCCGAGATATTCGGTGCCGTAGATCGCGCCGCGCAGCTTGGAGGCATCGTCGAAGCGGATGTGCTCGGGCCGGATGCCGAGCGCCATGTCGGCCGGCGCGAGGTCCTCGCGCACTTCCGGCACCGCGACCTTGGCACCCTGGACGACGATCTCCATCGCGCCTTTGGAAAGCCCGCCGCCGAAGCCCAGAAAATTCATCGGCGGCGAGCCGATAAAGTCGGCGACGAACATGGTAGCGGGGCGGTCGTAGATCTCGCGCGGTGTGCCGAACTGCTCGATAACGCCGTGGTTCATGACGGCGATCTTGTCGGCCATCGACATCGCTTCCATCTGGTCATGTGTGACGTACACAGTCGTCGCATGGATACGGTTGTGCAGCTCGCGCAACTCATGGACCATCAAATCGCGGAATTCGGTGTCGAGGGTCCCCAGCGGTTCGTCCATCAGGAAGCATTTCGGCCGCCGCACGATGGCGCGACCGAGCGCGACGCGCTGGCGGTCACCGCCCGCCAGTCCCGAAACCGATTTGTTGAGCAGATGGTCGATGCGCAGAAGCTTCGCGGTCTCCTCGACGCGGTTACGGATCTCGGCCGACGGCATGCCTTGCGCCAAAAGCGGGAAACCGATGTTCTTGCGCACATTCATGTGCGGATAGAGCGCGAACAGCTGGAAGACGAAGGCGATGTCGCGCTCGCGGGCCCGGAGCATGGTGACGTCGTCGCCGCCGAGCAGGATTTGGCCGCCCGTCGGCAGCTCGAGCCCGGCGATCATACGCAAGGTGGTGGTCTTGCCGCAGCCAGACGGTCCGAGCATGACGAAGAACTCGCCGTCCTCGACGACAAAGTTGGAGTCCTGCACCGCGACGAAATCGCCGAAGGCCTTTCTCAGATGTTGGACGCGGATTTCGGCCATGATTATTCCGGGAATTTCGAGACGATGATGAACATCACCGTGCCGGCAAGCATGGTGATGAAGGAATAGGTGTAGAGTGACAGCGCGAAGGGCTGGAACAGCATCAGGAAGCCGATGGCGATCAGTGCGGTCGCGATGTTTTCCATCAGCCCGCGCCTTGCCCAGCGCGGCCAGCGCGACTTGCGTTTGATGGGCTTGGTCATGCTCATTTGCGCACAGCACCGAAGGTGATGCCGCGCAGCAATTGCTTGCGGAGCAGGATGGTGAAGACAAGGATCGGAACCAGGAAGATCGTCGTGCCGGCCGCCACCGCCGGCCAGTCCTGCCCGCCTTCGCCGATGATGGTGGGGATGAAGGGCGGCGCCGTCTGCGCCGTGCCCGAGGTCAGGAGCGCGGCGAAGGCGTATTCGTTCCAGGCGAAGATCAGGCAGAAGATGGCGGTCGCGGCAATGCCGGTGGTCGCCTGCGGTAGCACGGTGCGCCAGAAGGCCTGCAGCCGCGTGTAGCCGTCGATCATGGCGGCTTCCTCGTATTCGCGCGGAATCTCGTCGATGAAGCCTTTGAGCAGCCAGACCGCCAGCGATACGTTGACCGCCGTGTAGAGCAGGATCATGCCGAGCGCGGTGTCCGACAGCCCAAGCTCGCGGTACATCAGGTAGATGGGGATGGCGACCGCGATCGGCGGCATGAAGCGTGTCGACAGGATGAAGAACAGAAGGTCGTCCGCGAGCGGCACCTTGAAGCGCGAGAAGCCATAGGCCGACAGCGTGCCGAGGAAGACGGCGCAGAAGGTCGAGCCGAAGGCGATGACCAGCGAATTGATGAAGCGCGGCAGGAAGTTGGATGGGCCGGCGATCACCATGTTGCGCTTGCGCACCGTCTCGTCGCAGAAGCCGGTCGCCGGTCCGAGCGAGTTGATGTATTCCGGCGTCTGCCTAGTCCGCGTCGTGAACAAATTGCAGTAGCCCTCGATACTGGGCTGGAACACGATCTTCGGCGGATAGGCGATCGAGTCCGGCGGCGTCTTGAAGCTGGTGGCGAAGATCCACAACAGCGGCACGATCGAGATCAGCGCGTAGGCGATGATGATGGCGCCGGCGATGCGCTTCGAACCTGCCGAGGGGGCGACGACCGAATGGGCAGTGGTCAGGCTCATCTCTGCTTCACCTTGTTGAGTGCCTTGACGTAGATGTTGGCGAGACCGAACACCGCGACGAACAGGATGATGGCGAAGGCTGACGAATAGCCGGTGCGCCAGCTTTCGAAGGCCTGCCGCTTCAGCGTGATCGAGGCCACCTCGGTGGTGGAGCCCGGTCCGCCGCCGGTCAGCAGATTGACCATGTCGAACATCTTGAAGTTCTCGATGCCGCGAAACAGCACCGCCAGCATGATGAAGGGCAGCGCCATCGGCAGGGTGATCGACCAGAACTGTCGCCAGTTGGAGGCGCGGTCGACCTCGGCCGCCTCATAGATGTATTCAGGGATGGAACGCAGGCCCGCGAGGCAGATCAGCATGACGTATGGCGTCCACATCCAGGTGTCGACGATGATGATCGACCACGGTGCCAGCGAGACGTTGGAGAGCATCTGGATGCTTGTCGGCGGAATGCCCGACACGAACGAGATCACATAAGAGAACAGCCCGATCTGAGGCTCGTAGAGGAAGCGCCAGAAATTGCCGACCACCGCCGGCGACAACATCATCGGCACCAGGATCAGCGTCGTCCAGAAGGCGTGGCCGCGGAACTTCCTGTCGATCAGCCAAGCCAGTGTGAAGCCGATCAGCGTCTGCAAGAGGATGGTCCAGAACACGAAATGCGCCGTCGTCTGCATGGCGATCCAGATGTCCTGGTCGTCGAGGATGCGCTGGTAGTTGGCGAAACCGAGGTTCTTCACCACTTCGTTGGGGCGGTTGGCGCGGAAATTGGTGAATGACAGATAGATCGCCCAGAACAGCGGGAAGATATTGATGGCGAGCAGCAACAGGATCGTCGGCGAGATGAACAGCCAGGCGAGGCCCTTGTCGCTGATGCCCCGGACCTTGCGCGCCAACGGTTCCGGGGTTGCCCGGGCAACGTTCTCCGCGGTCCGATTGAGCATGGTAAGTCCTGCTTCGGTCACTTGGGCGTCTCTGTGATGGAATTTATCTGAACCGCGTCCCGTGCCAAGGTCGGCACGGGACGCGGCGGTCACAGCTCGGGAGGAGCCTGGATGTTGCCTCGCGGCTACATCTTGCCATCGTCCTGGAAGACCTGCGTCCAATCCTTGACCAGCCCGTCGAGCGCATCCTTGGCCGAACCCTGGCCGGCGACGACATAGTCGTGGAAGCGCTTCTGCGACGCCTGCAGCAGCGGTGCGTAGCTGGGCTCGGCCCAGAAGTCCTTCACAATGGCCATCGAGTCGAGGAAGGTTTGAGCATAGGGCTGGCTGGCCGGGAATTTCGGATCCTTGACCACCGCGTTCAGGCAGGAATAGCCGCCGAGCGACCACCACTTGGACTGCACGTCCTTGTTGGCGAACCACTTGATGTATTTCAGCGCCGCTTCCTGCTTGTCGGAATAGGACACCACCGAAATGCCCTGGCCGCCGAGCTGGGCGAACTGGTCGCCGTCCGGCCCCTTGGGATTGACGAAATAGCCGATCTTGTCGCCGCCGACATTCTCGTCCTTCTGCAGGCCCGGCCATGTGAAGGCGAAGTTCATGTGCATCGCCACCTGGCCGGATTTGAAGGCATCGACGCCTTCACCCATGTAGCTGTTCGAGGCGCCCGGAGGGGTGCAGCAGTCGTAGAGCGCCTTGTAGAATTCCAGTCCCTTCACCGATTTCTCGGAGTTGACGAAGCCTTCCATCTCGTAGGGCTTCTTCGGGTTTTCGTACTGGAAGCCATAGCTGTAGAGCACGTCCATGGCGCCCATGGTGATGCCTTCGGAACCGCGCTCGGTGTAGATCGAGGCGCCGTAGACCGTCTTGCCGTCGATCTGCCGCTTCTGGAAGAATTCGGCGATCTGCTTCAACTGGTCGAAGGTGGTAGGCGGGCCGAGGTCCCAGCCATACTTCTCCTTGAACTCCTTCTGCAGCTCGGGCTTGGAGAACCAATCCTTGCGGTAGGTCCAGCCGACGACGTCGCCCATGGCCGGCAGCGCCCAGTAATTGGGCGTGTTCTTCGGCCATTCCGAATAGCCGACGACGGTCGCCGGCACGAAGTCGTCCATGCTGATCTTCTCCTTGTCGAAGAAGTCGTTCAGCTTGACGTAGTGGCCGTTCTCGGCCGCGCCGCCGATCCACTGGCTGTCGCCGATGATCAGGTCGCAGAGCTTGCCGTGCGAGTTCAGCTCATTGAGGAAACGGTCGGCATAGTTGGTCCACGGCACGAATTCGAATTTCATGCCGATGCCGGTTTCCTTGGTGAAATCCTTGGACAGTTCGACAAGCGCGTTGGCCGGGTCCCAGGCGGCCCAGCACAGCGTCAGGTCTTCAGCTTGCGCGGCGTTCGAGACGGCTGTCGACGCTGCGATCGCCGAGGTCAGTCCCAACGCCAGTTTCAATCTCGATTTCATGCCTTCCTCCCATTTGTGAAACACGCCCGGATGGCGGTCTCAAGAACCTCAACCTCTCTCCTCAGAGGCCCAAACATGGCGGCATCGTTGCGCCGCGGATGTTTAGTAATTTGTTTAGTGATGCAATTTTTACTAAACAAGGCAAGCGAATTCGTTGCTGCGCCGCAACATGCTGAAGCCGGTCTCTGAAAACGTTGGGAAAAGCGCCGAAGGCCTGGTCGGACGAGCGCGGATTGTGGACGCGGTCCGGAGGTTCAGTCGACCCGCTTGGTGCTCACCATAACCGTCCTGATCGGCGGGGGTGGCGGCAGCAGCGCGCGGATGTCGCCGAATGGAAACGTCGGCTCGAAGCGGAAGGCTTCGGCCAGCGAGCCTTGCGCGCCATTGCATTGGCCCGAACGAAAAAGGTTCTGCGTCAGCGCGATATCGACGAAGCGATCTGGGTCCTGCGACTGATGCATGCGGATCGCCCGGGCCTTGATATCGGCATGGGCGGAAATATCGACATAGTGGGTCGGCGAAAATCCGGTGCCGCCCATCGTGTCGGCATGCAGCACGGGGACGCAGAACGACGCAGCGATGCGCACGCCGTCCGACAGCGCGCGATGGTCGGCGTGATAGTCGTTGGGCGCGTGCGTGATCACAAGATCCGGCCCGATTTCGCCGATCAGTGTTTTCAGCGCATCGATCAGTGCGGCGTCGGCTACCAGCCCGCCGTCGGGAAAGTCGAGGAAGCGCGGCGCCGCCCCGAGCAGCGCGGCCGCGGCCATCGCTTCCTCACGGCGGACACGAGCCAGAACAGCAGGATCGCTCTTGCCGCCCCTGGCGCCATCGGTGGCCACGGCAAAACTGAGTCCCGCGCCTTGCGCGGCATAGGCGGCCATCGTACCGAACATGAAGATCTCGATGTCGTCCGCATGCGCACCGAGCGCCAGTATTTTCAACTTTCTCTCCCCGGAAATGAAAAAACGTGCAGAACGGAATTCTGCTCGCCCTGATCGCCCGTGCAAGCTATTCGGGCAGCGATGCCGTTATCAAGAGCCTGGGGGGCAATTCACGGTGTTCGAGATCGGTCTCTTCTCGACCCTGTTTGCCGCTGCTTGGTGCGCGAGGAAGCGCGGCTGGGTAAGGTGCGCTGGAATCCGTTTTCGCGCACCCGGCTTTGAACCGGCGCGACTTTCACGAGTTGCACGGCGCCCGCGACCGCTGATATGCGATCGCAATGACGACCAGACCCTTGCCGGAGCTTCCGGTATCCGCCGTGCTGCCGGCGCTGAGCGAGACGCTCGGCTCCGGCAACAGCGCCGTGCTGGTGGCACCGCCCGGTGCCGGCAAGACCACGCTGGTGCCGCTGGCGCTGCTCGATGCGCCCTGGCTGGGCACGGGCAAGATCGTGTTGCTCGAACCGCGCCGGCTGGCCGCCCGCGCCGCGGCGCGCCGCATGGCCGAACTGCTGGGGGAAGAGCCCGGCGCCACGGTGGGCTATGCCATGCGTATGGAAAACCGCACCTCGGCGCGGACGAAAATCCTGGTCGTCACCGAGGGCGTGCTTGCGCGCATGGTCCTTGACGACCCTGAACTGCCCGGCGTTTCGGCCGTCATTTTCGACGAATTCCACGAGCGTTCGCTCGACGGCGATTTCGGGCTCGCTCTCGCCCTCGATGTACAAGGCGCGCTGCGGCCGGATCTGCGTTTGCTGGTGATGTCGGCAACGCTCGACGGCGCACGGGTCGCAAAACTCCTGTCCGGCGCGCGGGTGATCGAAAGCCAGGGCCGCGCCTTCCCTGTCGATGTCAGGTACGACGAACGGCCGGCCGGGATGCCGATCGAGGACGCCATGGCCAAGGCAATCCGCTCCGCGCTTGCCGACGAGAGCGGCAGCGTGCTTGCCTTCCTGCCTGGCCAGCGCGAGATCGAGCGCACCGCCGAGCGGTTGGCCGGCAAGGTCGGCGCCGACGCCGATATCGTCCCGCTCTATGGCCAGCTCGACGGCAAGGCGCAGGACGCGGCGATCAAGCCGGCGCCGGCGGGCCGCCGCAAGGTGGTGCTGGCGACCTCGATCGCCGAAACCTCCATCACCATCGACGGCGTGCGCGTCGTCATCGACTCCGGTCTGTCGCGGCTGCCGCGCTATGAGCCGGCCAGCGGCCTGACACGGCTGGAGACAGTGCGCGTCAGCAAGGCTTCCGCCGAGCAGCGCGCCGGCCGCGCCGGCCGTACGCAGGCCGGCGTCGCCATCCGGCTGTGGCGGGCTGAGCAGACGGCGGCACTTCCCGCCTTCACGCCGCCGGAAATCCTCGAGGCGGACCTATCCGGCCTCCTGCTCGACTGCGCCGCCTTCGGTGTCGCCGATCCCGGGACGCTCGCTTTCCTCGATCCGCCGCCGGCTCCCGCGCTCAATGAAGCAAGGGCGCTGTTGCGCGCACTCGATGCCATCGACGAGGCAGGCCGGTTGACGGAGGCGGGCGCTTCGATGCGCAAGCTCGCTCTGTCGGTACGGCTGGCGCATATGGTCGCCGAGGCGGCGAAGGCCGGAGAGGCGCAGGAAGCGGCCATGCTCGCCGTGCTGCTCACCGAGCGCGGCCTCGGCGGCGACGGTGCCGATCTCGAACGGCGGCTGATGCGCTTTCGCGGCGAGAAATCGCCGCGTGCGACGTCGGCGCGCCAGCTTGCCGAGCGCCTGGCCAGGCAGGCAGGTGGTGCGACGACCAGCGGAGCTGTTCCAGCCGGAACCCTGCTCATCCATGCCTGGCCGGACCGCGTCGCCAAGGCGCGCGGCGAGCGCGGCCGTTTCGTGCTGGCCAATGGCTCGGGCGCCATGCTCGACGTCGCCGATCCGCTGGCGGGTGAACCCTTTCTGGTCGTCGCCGACCTGCAGGGCAAGGCGCAGAATGCCCGCATCACGGCGGCGGCGGCAATCAGCGAGGAGGACATCCGGTCAGCGCTTGGCGGCAAGATCGAAACGCGCAGGCAGACGAGTTTCGACCGCGAGCGCCGCGCCGTGCGGGTGCGCGAAACCGTGCGCCTCGGCGCCATCACGCTCGCCGAACGCATGCTGCCGGCGCCGGCCGGCGCCGATGCCGACCGCGCCATCATCGAGGCCTTGCGCGAGCATGGGCTTTCCCTTTTGGCCTGGAGCAAGGAGGCTCGGACGCTGCGCCAGCGGCTGTCCTGGCTGCACAAAGGCTTAGGCGCGCCCTGGCCGGACATGTCGGATGAAGCACTCATCGGACGCCTCGACGACTGGCTGCTGCCGTTTCTGTCCGGTGCGGCATCCCTGGCCGCTATCGACCCCGGCACTGTCCCGGCCGGGCTGGCGTCGCTCGTGCCGCACGACCTGCAGCGCAAGGTCGATGCGCTGGCGCCGACCCATTTCGATGCCCCGTCGGGCAGCCATGTGCCGATCCGCTATGATGGCGAATGGCCGGTGCTGGCGGTCCGCGTCCAGGAACTGTTCGGCCTCGACCGCCAGCCTTCGATCGCCAACGGTACCGTACCCTTGACGCTCGAATTGTTGTCGCCGGCGCATCGGCCCATCCAGACGACGCGCGACCTGCCGGGCTTCTGGCGCGGCTCCTGGGCCGACGTGCGTGCCGACATGCGCGGCCGCTATCCCAAACATGTCTGGCCGGAAAACCCGCTGCTCGCCGCCGCCACCGCCCGCGCCAAGCCGCGATCATGACCCCAAAAAGTGGGAACCGGTTTTTGGAACAGGTCATGCTCAAACAGGAAGTAGAGATCCAATCCGATCCCGTCGGATTGGAGCGGACCTAGCCTTGGGCGCTTTGCGGCTGTAATCCATTGCCATGATCAACATCCTGAACACGCCCGATTTCCAGCAGAGCCAGCGACTGCGCCTCAACACGCTGATCCGGCTGCGCTGGCTGGCCATTGTCGGGCAGAGCGTGACGGTGCTCGTCGTCGCCTACGGCCTGAAATTCCCGCTGCCGGTCAGCCTGTGTTTTGCCCTGATCGCCTGTTCGGCCTGGATGAACCTGTTTCTGGCCTTCCGGTTTCCGGCCGCGCACCGGCTCACTCCGTTCGCAGCCTTCGGCATCCTGATCTTCGACAGCCTGCAGCTAGCCGGGCTGCTCTATATGACCGGCGGTCTGACCAATCCGTTCTCGCTGCTGATGACCGTGCCCGTCGTCATTTCGGCGACCTCGCTGCCCCTTCGCCTCACCGCCATCCTTGGCGGGCTGGTGATGACAGCGGCGACCTTGCTGGTCTTCCGCCATCTGCCGTTGCCCTGGCATGAGGACGCGCCGCTGGCCATGCCCTTCGTGTATGTCGCCGGCATGTGGATGGCGGTGCTGTCGTCCATCGCCTTCACCGCCATGTACGCCTTCCGGGTGGCCGCCGAAGCCCGGCTTCTGGCCAACGCGCTCGCCGCCACCGAACTGGTGCTGCAGCGCGAGCAGCATCTTTCGGCGCTCGACGGGCTGGCCGCCGCCGCCGCGCACGAACTCGGCACGCCCCTCGCCACCATCACGCTGGTCGTCAAGGAAATGGAGAAGGCGCTCGGCACCGATCCGAAATACGGGGAAGACGTGAAGCTGCTGCGCTCGCAGAGCGAGCGCTGCCGCGAAATCCTGAAACGCCTGACCAGCCTGTCGTCCGAAGGCGAGGCGCATCTGTCCCGCCTGCCGCTGACCTCGCTGGTCGAGGAGGTCACCGCGCCACATCGCGACTTCGGCATCTCGATCAAGCTTCGTCCGGGCGAGCGGACCGGACCGGAGCCGGTCGGGCGGCGCAATCCGGGTGTCATCTACGGTCTCGGCAACCTGGTCGAGAACGCCGTCGATTTCGCCCGCAAGAGCGTCACCATACGCTGGAGCTGGGACGAGGCGATGGTCTCCTTCTCGATCACCGATGACGGCCCGGGTTTTCCGCCCGAGATCATCGACCGCATTGGCGAGCCCTATATGTCGACACGCCAGGGCAATGAAGCCGGAGGCGGCCTCGGGCTCGGCCTGTTCATCGCCAAGACATTGCTCGAACGGTCTGGCGCCACGCTCGATTTTCGCAATTCGAGCGGCCTCGGCGAAGGGGCCGTGGTGCGGATTTCCTGGCCGAGGAGCGTCTTCCTGAACCCGGAAACGGCCCCGGCGACGATGTTTGACACTGCGTAATTGGACAATAGCCCCGCAAAACTATATCTGCGTAAAAATAAGGCAGCAGGAATTTTCGAGACGATGACAGGCGATGAAAACAGTGGGCCTATGGTTGAAGGCGAGGACACCTCGCTTCTGATCGTCGACGACGACAAGCCGTTCCTGACCCGTCTGGCCCGTGCCATGGAAACCAGGGGTTTCGTGGTCGAGACGGCGGAGAGCGTCGAGGAGGCCGTGGGCAAGGCCCGCGCCAATCCGCCCGCCTATGCGGTGGTCGACATGCGGTTGGGCGACGGCAATGGCCTCGACGTGGTCGCCGCCATCCGCGAAAAGCGCGAGGATTCCCGCACCATCATCCTGACCGGTTACGGCAACATCGCCACCGCGGTGACCGCCGTAAAGCTCGGCGCCGTCGACTATCTGTCGAAGCCGGCCGATGCCGACGATGTCTTCGCGGCACTGACCCGCACCACCGGCGAGCGCGCCGCCCCACCGGAAAACCCGATGTCGGCCGACCGCGTGCGCTGGGAGCATATCCAGCGTGTCTACGAGATGTGCGAACGCAACGTCTCCGAGACCGCGCGCCGGCTCAACATGCATCGACGCACGCTGCAGCGGATCCTGGCCAAGCGCGCGCCGCGTTAGGATCGCTGGCTGCCGGCTGGATCGATGAAAGTTTACAGCCTGCGGTGGAGACGACCCAATCGCCGAAGTCAGCGCTGCCCCTCATCGCCCTGCCGGGCAGTTCTCCCCGTATAGCGACGGGGAGAAGGGGCTGGCGGCAATGGCGACGCTCTTCTTGCGACGTCGACGATTGGCGAAACCGGTTGCGACAGCGCCCCTCTCCCCGTCACTATACGGGGAGAGGATGCCGGCAGGCAGGTGAGGGGCGGCACCCGCGCTTGGACAATGAAGCCCGCGGAGCAGGCGACATGACGGAGGCAAAATGCAGGATTTGAAGCAACGGCCGGTTTCCGTCTTCCGCGAGTTCCTGGACAGCGAGGCGGCTGGCGGCATTATCCTGATGGTGGCGGCGGCCCTTGCCCTGGTCGTCGCCAATTCGCCGCTTGCCGAAAGCTATTTCGCCGTTCTTCACGCCTATCTCGGCCCGCTCAGTGTCTCGCATTGGGTCAATGACGGGCTGATGGCGGTGTTCTTCCTGCTCGTCGGGCTGGAGATCAAGCGCGAGATGCTGGATGGCCAGCTCTCGACCTGGCCGCGCAGGGTGCTGCCTGGCATCGCCGCGGCCGGCGGCATGGTGGTGCCGGCTCTGGTCTATGTCGCCATCAACAGCAGCAATCCGGCCGCACTGTCCGGCTGGGCGATCCCGACCGCCACCGACATCGCCTTCGCGCTTGGCGTGCTGTCGCTGCTCGGCAGCCGCGTGCCGGCCTCGCTGAAGGTCTTCCTGACCGCGCTTGCCATCATCGACGACCTCGGGGCCGTCATTATCATCGCCATCTTCTACACCAGCGGTCTGTCGCTGGCCTATCTCGGCGCGGCCTTCGCCGTCATTGCCGCGCTTGTCGTGCTCAACCGCATGCGGGTGATGAGCCTGGTGCCTTATCTCGTGCTTGGCGCTATCCTGTGGGTGCTGGTGCTGAAGTCCGGCGTCCATGCCACGCTGGCCGGCGTAGCACTTGCGCTCACCATTCCGCTCGAACGCTCCGCCGGGATCGGCCACGATCTCGACCATTCGCCGCTACACCGGCTCGAGCATGGCCTGCACAAGCTGGTGGCGTTCATCGTCGTTCCGATCTTCGGCTTCGCCAATGCCGGCGTTTCGCTTGCCGGCCTGAGTTTCGGCGCCTTGATCGAGCCGCTGACGCTGGGCGTCGCGGCCGGTCTCGTCGTCGGCAAGCTGGTCGGCGTGTTCGGCTCCTCCGCGCTCGCCATCCGCTTCGGCCTCGCCGACCTGCCGGCCCATGCCGGCTGGTCGCACATGATCGGCATTTCGCTGCTGTGCGGCATCGGCTTCACCATGAGCCTGTTCATAGGCCTGCTCGCCTTCGCCAGCGACGTGGCGCTGCAGGACGCGGTCAAGGTCGGCATTCTCGCGGGTTCCTTCATCGCCGCGCTGCTCGGTGCCGCGGTGCTGCTGATGGCGCCGGCTGCGAGTGGAGTGGAAAGGACCGAGGAGTAGCCGTTCCGGGGTTGGAGCATCTGACAGTTGCGGGCGTCAATTTCAGGGCCGCGATTACTCGCTCTCCCCCTCCAGCGCCGGTACCGCCACCCCCGCAAGCTCCGCCGCGAGCAGCCGTGCTGCGCCCGCACGCGCGATGCGCAGCATCAGCGCCTTGCGCGTTGACGCCGCCATGCGATGCTCCGGCGCATCGCGCAGGATTTCGGCGCCATATCCGTCGGAGAGAATGAAGCCGCATTCCTCGGGAAAGATTTCGGCCGGCACGCCCGGATGGGTGGCAAAGAAAAAACGGTCGGAATGCAGGCGATAGTCCGGCCACTTGCGGTCAACGCGAAAATCCTCGATCGAGGATTTGATCTCGATGATCCAGATATCGCCCTGCCGTGTCAGCGCCACGAGATCGGCGCGGCGGCCGGTGGCCAGCGACAGTTCAGGCAGCACATGCGCGCCCATTTGCATCAGCAGCCGCTGCACGCCCCGCCGCACCAGCATGGCGCGCTCTGACTGGCGGCCGTCGATCAGAGGGTTCAGGGGAATCGGGGAGATGATTGGCATGGCAGGCACCATGCCAGATTTTGTTCACGGTTTGAACCCGGTTTAGACGGGCGATTGTATATTTGACAGACCCATCCTTGTTTGAGCGCGCGGGGCCGCAAGGCCGATTTGTCTGATTTGTACGATTTCACCTACGCGGCTTGCGAGCTACTTTCACTAGGGATACGTTTCGGTTTCGCCATGGAGCATTTGCCATGCACGAACTCGATGAAACGAAAATGCTGATCCAAACCGCCAAGGAAAAGCACGCCAACTGGCTTGTCGACAAAACCGGAATCACCCTCAGCCAAGCACGCGAGCTTATCGATTTGCTTGGTGTGGGCAGTCTGCCATCGCTGGTGCGCGAAGCTCTCTTGCTGGCAAAAAAGTAGCCGAAGGCTGTTTGGTCCGTTTGCTAGATAAGACCGGAATTTTGTACGCATTCGGACATGCCATTGCGAACAGGTCCGCTTAGGAACATGCTCAACCTTCACCGGCGCGTGCCCTCAAAAGCCGGCGTACGGCCCGGCCTGCGGGATCCTGTGTCACACGATGAGCAGGCCGGGCTGTTGTCCTTTGTGCGTGGTGCCTGATGACTGACAATTTCGGTCACGCCTTCGAGATGACCATGATTCTCGTCATGGCCCTTGCGGCGATTGGGATCATCCTAGTTGTCATGGGAATCTTCTGAAGGACGCTATTTCCCGGAGCCATCGGGAGCTATCTGAAAAAGCCCCGGCGCTTGGGCCTGCACCGGGGCTTTCGACACGTACGAGCTACATCAGCATGTCCGCTTATGAGCATGTGCTGATATGGTGAAGAAAGGGTGAATAGCCGTCTGATCTTCGCCTTGATCACGCTTCCGACGCACCAGTTCCTTTATCTGTTCCTGGGTCTTCAGTGCATGCGCCATCTTCTTTACAATAGCCTCAAAGGCTGCGTCGGACTGGGCGGCTTTCAGTTCGCGCGCGGCTTCTCTAAACTTGTCGATCTGCGGCTGCGACGGTTTCTCAGGCGCCCGTGGCGGACTTTTTATTCGGTTTGAACAGGGCTGGGTTGGCGCGCCCTTTGTATCAAGGTAAAGACGAGACGCCGTGAGCCATCCTCCTCGCTTTGGGACAGCGTGGGGGCGATGGCGCAAGGTTACGGGTGCCTTAGTTCCCCACCGCTTAAAACCACCTTCGATAAGCAGAACGATACATACTCAGACCACGGCAGACATTGCGGCACTTTCTATGATGCTGCGCAGATCGTCATGACGCGCACCATATCAGCACGTCCTCAATTCGCCATCGGGTCTATCATTTATATAGACTTTTAGGCGGCGACTATCTGGTAGCCAAACCAAAAGCGAAATTGGAAGACATTCAGGACAGACCGGCAACCCAGCAAATCCGAAGAACCACTACCGCTGCCAGAAGCCACGGTGCACCGCGACCAGCTCGTCCGCAATTTCGGGGAAGGGGCCGTGAACCTCGATGTTCTTCTGTCCAGAGCCGAGCACAATGCGCGAAGACAGGCTCATCGTCGGGTTTTCGGGATGGTCGCCAGTCAGCGCGAGAAGCTCGGTCTCCTCGAAGCCATAGACCAGCCGGCCGATATTCGCCCAGTAGAGCGTTCCCGTGCACATCGCACAGGGCTCGCCGGTTGAGACCAGCGTGCACGTCCACAGAAACTCAGGCGAATAGGCTGCCGCCGCGCGCCGGGCAATTTCGGTCTCGGCGTGATGAACGGTGTCGATATTGCCTTGGCGCATGAGGATCGCGTCGTCGGGGCCGACCAGCACCGCACCGAACGGATGATGGCCGTGCGCGGCAGCCTCGCGAGCGACCGCATCGGCGGCGCGAAGGTAGGCGAGCATCTGGTCGCGGGTCATGCGCTCTCTCCGGCTTGTACGTTACGCTCATATTGGAGCGTGCAATATACTGCACGAACCGCCTTCGCCCAGGCCACCTTCCTCAATACGAGGTCTATCGCTCCTGCGGTGGGGTTTGTCGCTGACTCACGCCGCCCCCGCCATATCATCCAGGATCGGGCAGTCCGGCCGCTCGTCGCCATGGCAGGCGTGAACGAGCTTCTGCAGCGTCGAGCGCATCGACTGCAGCTCGCGCACCTTCTCCTCGATGGCCGCGACATGGGCGGCGGCGATCGCGCGCACGTCCTGGCTGGCGCGGCCACGATCCCTGTAGAGCGCCATCAGCTGGCGGCAATCGTCTATGGAAAAGCCGAGGTTGCGCGCGCGGCGCAGGAAGGCCAGCCGGTGGATGTCGTCGCCCGAATAGTCGCGGTAGCCATTGGCGGCGCGCGCGGGCGCGATCAGGCCGATTTCCTCGTAGTAGCGGATGGTCTTGGCCGGCAGGCCTGAGCGGTGGGCGGCGTCGCCGACATTCATGGCGGGTCCTCGATTTTGCGGGCCTGCGATTCAGGCCCATTGAATTTCCTTGACAATCCGGCGAGGTATGTTGCCGAAATGCCATAGTGATACGCATACCAGCATGTAAGTCCCCGCATATAGGCATCGTGTGCTTGGCAAGCAAAGCAAATGCCAGCATGAATGATGATGAGAAAGCGGCCGACTCGTGCCGCTCTGGTTTAGGCGGGGCACCGGATCACCACATGCGCATGAAGTCGCTTGCAATAATCGCCGCACTGGCGCTGTCCACCGCTATTGCCGGTTGCAGCACCATCGGCGGGCAGATCTTCTCCAACGACTATGGCGCGGTGACCGATGCAGGTTACCAGCTGCCGCGGATCCCGATCGAGAAGGTGCCTTCGAAGTACCATCGCCAGGAAGTCAACTACGACACCAAGGAAAAGCCGGGCACCATCATCGTCGATACGCAGAACAAGTTCCTGTACTTCGTCGAGGGCGGCGGCCGGGCCATCCGCTACGGTATCGGCGTCGGCCGCGAAGGCTTTGAATGGCACGGCACCGCCCATATCGCCATCAAGCGCGAATGGCCGACCTGGACACCGCCCTCGCAGATGATCAAGCGCCAGCCCGAACTCGCCAAGTTCGCCGGCGGCATGGATCCGGGCCTGAAGAACCCGCTCGGCGCGCGCGCCATGTACCTGTTCAACAAGGGCGGTGACATGGGTTACCGCCTGCACGGCAGCCCCGAATGGAACTCGATCGGCAAGGCCATGTCGTCGGGCTGCATCCGGCTGATGAACCAGGATGTCATCGACCTCTACGATCGGGCCGAGGTCGGCGCCAAGGTCATCGTTCTTTAGGCCATGATGCCGGAAAGCCCCGCTTTTTCGGCACATCGTGGTTAAACTGGAAGTCGCCTTTCATACGCGGACCGTCTAGGCAACAACGGACGTCCCAAACAGAAAACCGGGCAATTCGGCCCGGTTTTTTGTTGTCTGTCGGCAGGGAACTGGCGGTTAGGAGACCTGTTCGACCTGCTGCACTTCCGGCACGAAATGGCGAAGCAGGTTCTGGATGCCGTGCTTCAGCGTCGCCGTCGACGACGGGCAACCGGCGCAGGCGCCTTTCATGTGCAGGAACACGGTGCCGTTCTCGAAGCCGCGGAAGGTGATGTCGCCGCCGTCCTGGGCCACCGCCGGGCGCACGCGCGTGTCGAGCAGCTCCTTGATGGTGATGACGAGCTCCTCGTCGGCCTTGTCGTAGAATTCGCCCGTCTGGCTGGTCTCGGCGGCGGGGCCGGCCTTGGCCATGACAGGCGCGCCGGACATGAAGTGCTCCATGATGGCGCCGAGGATTGCCGGCTTCAGGTGCTGCCAGTCCGGGCCGTCCTTGGACACGGTGATGAAATCATAGCCGAAGAACACGCCGGTGACGCCGGGGATTTCGAACAGCCGGCCAGCCAGCGGCGAGGCCGTCGCCGCACTGTCGGCATCGCGGAAATCGGCGGTGCCTTCGAGCAGCACTTCCTTGCCGGGCAGGAATTTCAGCGTCGCCGGATTGGGCGTCGACTCGGTCTGGATGAACATGGCCGTCTCCATGCCCGTTTTGGGCAACTAGTTTGGAATAGTTCTAAATAGGCTCTATCGGCTGGACATTCAAGCGAAACGCGTCGCCGGAACGGCTGGCTGGCGGAATGTTTTTGCTGGCTGGGGAACTGGATCCCGGGCGGGCCTCAGGCGAGGCTGTCGATCTCCTCATCCGACAGATTCTGCGGCACCACGGTGACCGGGATCGGAAAGGCCGCACCCTTGCCGGCCACGGCACCGACCAGCGGTCCGGGACCTTCCTTGCCGGCGCCGGCCGCCAGCACCAGGATTGCGATATCCTGGTCTTCCTCGATCAGTTTATGGATCTCTTCCGTCGGCTTGCCTTCGCGCACGACCATCTCAGGTTCGATGCCGAGCTTCTGGCGCACCTTGTTGGCGTAGCCGTCGAGCGCCGCGCGTGCCGTGGCGTTCGCCTCCTCGCGCATGATCTTCTCGACGCCCAGCCAGTGCTGGAAATCGTCCGGTACGATGACATAGAGCAGCACCAGCGTGCCGCTGGTGCTCTGCGCCCGCTTCGAGGCGTAGGCGACGGCGCGTTCGCATTCCGGCGTGTCATCGATGATCGTCAGGAATTTCCTGCGATGACCGGCTTCGCGGCTGAGACGTTTGGAGACCATGTCTATCTGCTCGGTATCTTTGGGCCGCAATCTGCCACCGCGGCGGGCCGGCGGCAAGCCGCCGGCCACAGGCCAGTATGTCTTGGCCGGTATGAGGCGGTGCGTTGACGATCAGGCTCAGCCCTGCAGCAGCCCGACAATGTCGCGCACCGTCTTCATTGTCGTCTCGGCAAGCACGCCGGCACGTTCGCCGCCATCCCGGAGCACGGCGTCGACATAGGCGCGGTCGCCCTGGATGCGACGCATCTCGCTGGCGATCGGCGCCAGTTTCTCCACCGCGAGATCGGCCAGCGCCGGCTTGAAGAAGGAGAATTGCTGGCCGCCGAACTCCTTCAGCACGTCAGCCTTCGACATCTCGGCGAGGCCCGCATAGATGCCGACCAGGTTTTCCGCCTCGGGCCGGCTTTCCAGCCCGTCGACCTCGCTCGGCAAGGCCTCCGGGTCGGTCTTGGCCTTGCGGATTTTTTTCGAGATGGTGTCGGCATCGTCGGTCAGATTGATGCGCGACAGATCCGATGGGTCGGACTTCGACATTTTCTTCGACCCGTCGCGCAGGCTCATGATGCGCGCCGCCGGCCCGCCGATGACCGGTTCGGTGATCGGGAAGAAGCCGTTCACCGTCTCCTCGCCGACCTGCATCTCGACGCCGACGCCAAGACCGGCAATGCGGTCGGAGAAATCGTTGTTGAATTTCTGGGCGATGTCGCGGGTCAGTTCCAGGTGCTGCTTCTGGTCCTCGCCCACCGGCACGTGGGTGGCGCGGTAGAGCAGGATGTCGGCGGCCATCAGCGAGGGATAGGCGAGCAGGCCCAGCGAGGCGTTCTCGCGGTCCTTGCCGGCCTTGTCCTTGAACTGCGTCATCTTGTTCATCCAGCCGATGCGCGCGACGCAATTGAAGATCCAGGCAAGCTCCGCATGCTGCATCACCCGCGACTGGTTGAAGACGATGTGCTTCTTCGGATCGATGCCGGAGGCGAGGAACGCCGCGGTGATCGACCGCGTCTGGTCGGCAAGGTCGTCATAGACGAGCTGGGCGGTCAGCGAATGCAGGTCGACGACGCAATAGATGCAGTCAGACGTATCCTGCAGGGCGACGAATTTCTTGATGGCGCCGAGATAGTTGCCGAGATGCAGATTGCCGGTCGGCTGGACACCGGAGAAGACGAGTGGCTTGAAGGCGGACATGGTTTCCTCATGGCTTGTGGAGGGCCGTATAAGCGTGATTCCGAAAAGTTGCAGACTTTTCGGAGCCAATCACGCGGCTGGAAACCGCGCGCGGCGAAAGCCTTGCGACGGCGCGCTTATGGACGAGAGTGGGGAGAGGATCAAGAGGCGTGAGATCGATCCGCGATCATGTTGATTTATTTTTGTAGCGTGCTACGTATTACCAACTACACAAATGAATGTAGGTACTGCGATGACCATCAACATTAACAACAAGGAGGCGGACAGCTTGACGCGCGCCTTCGCCAAGGTCGAGGGAGTCGGCATCACCGAGGCGATCGTCATCGCCATGCGCGAAGCCCTGGAGCGTCGGCGTAACCGAGAGACACCTCTTGAGACGGCTGCACGACTCCGCGCCGAATTCGGGATCGAGCTGAGCGAGCAGGCACGCAATCCGCTGCCGCGCTCGGTCTACGACGAATTGTCCGGCGAAGACTGATGTTCGTCGACGCAGCCGCTATCGTCGCGATGCTGAGCCAAGAGGCCGAAGCTCAACGCTGCTCGCAAGCGATCATGGAGGCGCCGGCTCCTTTCACGTCGGCGATCGCCGTCTGGGAAGCCTCGATGGCGCTTTCGCGATCAGAAAAATTGGCAGTGCCTGTCGAAGTAAGCCTGAGGATAGTCAGTCGTTTTCTTGAAGAGCGAGCTATAGCCTTGCGGGAGCTTCCGCCTGCCTCCGAGGCAACGTCATTGTCCATCGAGGCCGCGTCACGGTTTCGCAACAACGCCATTCGCCTGAATTTGGCGGACTGTTTTCACTACGCTTGCGCGCGCTACTACGCCGTTTCGATACTTTCGACGGCAGACGAATTCCGGCTTACGGATCTGGAGACTGTTCCTTAGTCGCTGGCGATCCCCTGCGCCCGACATTGCGCCGGATCATGCTGAAATCGGCACCGCCGGTGGCGAACGCGGTGACGAAATAGAGCGTCGCCCCGCCCGCCACCAGCGCGAGTACCGTCGTCGCCTTGATGACCAGCGGTGAGCCGGGTCCGAGCCTGACTGCGAAATAATGCTCGGCGAAATAGAGGGCGACCCCCATTACCACCGCCGACAGCACCAGCCGCGGAATGCGCTTCAGGAGCGGCACGTCGCGGCCCCAATGGCCGCGCCGGATCAGCACGGCAAGCAGCATCAGCGCGTTGACCCAGCCGGCGACGGCCGAAGCCACGGCAATACCGGGTGCGCCCATCCTCGGGAACAACGTCAGCGCCGTGGCGACGTTCACCGCCACGGAGATTGCGGCGAAGATCATCGGCGTGCGCGTGTCTTCGCGAGCGAAATAGCCTGGGGTGAAGGCCTTGATCAGCACGAAGGCCGGCAGGCCGAGACCGAAGATCGCCAGGATCGCCGCCACGACAGGCGTTGAATGGTTGGCGGCGAACGCGCCGCGCTCATAGACCAGCCGTACGATCGGTTCCGACATGACCCAGAGTGCCGCCGCCGCCGGCAACGTCATGAACAGGGTGAATTCGACGGAGCGGTTCTGCAGATTGGCGGCCTCGATCAGGTTGCCTGACTTCAGCGCCCGCGACAGTTCGGGCAACAGCACGATCGCCACCGCGACGCCGACGACACCGAGCGGCAACTGGTAGACGCGGTCGGCATAGGCCAGCGAGGAGACGGCACTGTCCTGCGCCGAGGCGATGGCCGTTCCGATCAGCTGGTTGATTTGGGTGATGCCGCCGGTGATCGCCGCCGGCAGCGCCAGGATCAGCAGCCGCTTCACGTTCGGCGTCATCTTCGGCCGGCGGAAGCCGATCGAGATGCCGGCATTGCGCACCGCCACCCAGACGATGGCAAGCTGCACCACGCCCGCCGCCAGCACGCCCCAGGACAGGGCGAAGCCGACAGCATGTGCATCCAGTCCATGGTACCAGGCGTAGCCAAGCACGCTAATCAGGATGATGTTGAGGAAAGCCGGCGCGATCGCCGCCGCGAAATAGCGCCGCAGCGAGTTCAGCATGCCCGCCATCATGGCTGCGAGCGACATGCAGATCAGATACGGAAACATGATCGTCGCAAGCGTGACGGTCGTCTCGAACTTGCCCGGCGTGTCGGCAAAGCCCGGCGCCACCAGATAGCGCACGATCAGCGGCATCGCCAGTTCCATGGCAATGGTCAGCGCCAGGAGCGCCGTGAACAGGACACCGAACACCTCTTCCGAGAAACGCTTGGCGCCGTCGGTGCCGTGCGTCTCGATCTCCTTGGCGAACAGCGGCACGAAGGCGGCATTGAAAGCGCCCTCGGCGAACAGCCGGCGAAACGTGTTGGGAAACTGGAAGGCGGCATTGAAGGCGTCCGCGACCGGTCCGGTGCCGAGTGCGGCTGCCATCAGCATCTCGCGGCCGAAACCGAGCGCACGGCTCATCAGTGTGCCGGAAGCGACGGTAGCAAACTTCTTGACGAGACTCATGCGTTCGCAAACTGCCTGTGGGACTGGGAGAAGGGGATGATGGCCGTCACTCGGCGGCTGCCTTGGACCTGCCGCCGCGTTCCGGCACGATGCCTTCGAGCGTCGCGATCAGCCGGTTGCGGATGGTGGCGATGCGGGCTGGGCTGTCGATCTTCTGGCCGGTGAGGTCGGTGACGTAGAAGGTGTCGATGACCTTCTCGCCGAAAGTGGTGATATGCGCCGAGGCAATGTCGAGCGACAGGTCGGACAGCGTCCCGGTGATCTCCGACAAAAGGCCAGGGCGGTCGAGCCCCTCGACCTCGATGACCGAAAACCGGTTCGACAGCGCGTTGCGGATTTCGGCGCGCGGCGGGATCTTGAACACCTTGGATCCGCGCCTTGGCTTGGTGCGTTTCTCGATCATCTCCGGCAGCCAGCTCTTGCCCGACAGCACGTCCTCGATCAGCCGGCCGACGCGCTCGGCGCGCCGGCGCTCGTCCTCGTCGCGATCGAACTCCCTCGATATCAGGATCGTGTCCAGAGCGCGGCCATCCGATGTCGTGAAGATCTGCGCGTCGACGATGTTGCCGCCGGCCCCGGCGCATGCCCCGGCAATGACCGAGAGAAGACGGGGATGGTCCTGCGCCAGCACGGTGATTTCGGTCACCGCCTCGAACTGATGGGTCTTGACCATGGTGGCGAGCTTATTGCCAGCCGCGTCCGTCTCGCGAATGAATTCGGCGTGGCGGAGCTGGTCCGGCAGGTCCACGGTCAGGAGATAGTTTTCATAATGCAGCCCGACATAGCGCTTGCGCGCCTTGTCGGGCCAGTCGGCGAGCGCCTTCGCCAGGCGTTCGCGCGCTGCCGCCGTGCGTTGGGCGCGCGAGACTTCCGAAAAGCCGCCGGTCAGCAGCAGTTCGGTCTCGTAGTAGAGCGTACGCAGCAACTGGCCCTTCCAGCCATTCCACACGCCCGGTCCGACGCCCCTGATGTCGCAGACGGTCAGGATCAACAGCATCTTCAGCCGCTCGACCGACTGCACGATCGAGGCGAAGTCCTCGATCGTCTTGCGGTCGTTGAGGTCGCGGGTCTGCGCCGTCATCGACATGACGAGGTGGTTCTCGACCAGCCAGGCGACGGTTTCCGTATCGGCCGGCGAAAGCCCCATATGCGGGCAGATCCGCTTTGCGATCCTGGCGCCGGCCTCGGAATGGTCTTCAGGCCTGCCCTTGGCGATGTCGTGCAGCAGCACGGCGACATAGAGCGCCTCGCGGCTCTTCTTCAGGCCCGGCATCAGCGAATGCGACAGCGGATGCACCTTCTCGCCGTCACCGCGCTCGATCTCGGCCAGCACGCCGATGCAGCGGATCAGGTGCTCGTCGATCGTGTAGTGGTGGTACATCGAGAACTGCATCATGGCGACGATCTTGCCGAAATCCGGGATCAGCCGGCCGAGCAGTCCCGCCTCGTTCATGCGCCGCAGGTTGAGTTCGGCGTTGCGGTCCGAGGTCAGTATGTCGAGGAACAGCCGGTTGGCTTCCTCGTCGCGCCTGAGCGACTTGTTGACCAGGCCGAGCGAACGAGTGAGCAGTTTCAGCGCATCGGGATGGAATTCCAGCCCGTGCTTGTCGGCGAACCAGAACAGCCTGAGAAGATTGACCGGGTCGCGCTCGAAGACGCCGTCGTCGGCGATGTTGATGCGATGGTTGTCGACGATGAAGTCGGACGTGCCGGCAAGCTTGCGCTTGCGGCGCTGGAAGGTGAGAAAGATGCGGTTGAAGCCGGGAACGTGCTTGGCCTGCTCTTCCTCCAGCGCGGCGCAGAAGATGCGGGTCAGGTCGCCGACATCCTTGGCGACGAGGAAATAGTGCTTCATGAAGCGTTCGACAGCCGACAGGCCGGGATGAGTCGTATAGCCGAGCCGTTCGGCGATCTCGCGCTGGATGTCGAAATGCAGCCGCTCCTCGGCCTTCCCCATGAGGAAATGCATGTGGCAGCGCACCGCCCACAGGAAATCCTCGGCCTTCTGGAACTCACGATACTCGGCCTCGGTAAAGACGCCTTTCTCGACCAGTTCCTCGCCGGTGCGCACGCGGTAAAAATACTTGCCGATCCAGAACAGCGTCTGCAGATCGCGCAACCCACCCTTGCCGTCCTTGACGTTGGGTTCGACCAGATAGCGGCTTTCGCCGGCCTTGGCATGGCGCTCGTCGCGTTCGGCGAGCTTGGCCTGCACATATTCCGGGCCGGTCGTGCGCACCACCTCATGGTCGAAGCGCAGCATCAGCTCGTCATAGAGTTTGCGTTCGCCCCAAAGGAAACGGGCTTCCAGGATCGAGGTGCGGATGGTGATGTCGGTGCGCGACAGCCTGAGGCACTCATCGATGTTGCGGGTGGCATGGCCGACCTTCAGCCCCATGTCCCACAGCATGTAGAGCATGTACTCGACTGTTTGTTCGCCCCACGGCGTCTGCTTGTAGGGCAGTAGGAACAGGAGGTCGATGTCGGATCCCGGCGCCAGCGTGCCGCGGCCATAGCCTCCGACGGCAACGACCGCCATGCGTTCGGCCGAGGACCGGTTCTTCACCCGGTAGACATGCGTCGCGGCAAAGTCGTAGAGCGCACAGATCAGCTCGTCCATCAGGTGCGACAGCCGTTCGGCGCAAGCGTTGCCGCCGCCATCTTGCCTCAGCATGGCCTCGGCTGTCTTGCGGCCCTCGGCGAGGCGCCGCTTGAGAAGCTGAAGAACGGCAGCACGGATGGCCTGGCTGGAACCGTCGCCGGCACTGGCCGCGGTCAGCGCGGTCATCTCGCGGCGCAAAGCGTCGCTGTCGATCAATTCATCGAGCTTCAGGGGAATTTTCGCCATGGATACCGGTTGGCCCTGCCTTTTGGGCGGCGTCTATAGCGTGTTTTCGCGGCGCTGGGTATGGGCCTGCTGTCGATCCGGCAAACGCTCTAGTCGTTTGCCCGGGCAAACGCTCTAGTCGTTTGCCTCGACTGGAGCGAGCGGTACGACAATCTGCCGCCGCAGCCTGCAGAGATCGGTGATCTGCCGCGCTGCCCGCCGGGCCTCCCTGCGTATCCGCGCGAGAGCCGGCATCCTGTGTCCGTCGGCGAGCCCGCTTGCGACCCACTCGGCCTCCCGTCCCGGTTCAACCAGGCTAGGCAACCTGTTGCCCACGAACTGCTCCTGCGCACAGAGCGCCGGGACAAGCTGGTAGATCGTCTTGCCGGTCGACGTAGCGAACGCAGGGTCGAAGATGAGACTGTCCACCGCCACATTGACGTCGGCGGTCACCTCGAGAAGGGCACGTGCCGTTTGCCGGGAGAGCAGGTAACCGCCGGTTCCGATGTGGTTCTTGCGGAGCCTGAACAGCGAAAAACCGCCGCCGACGGAAAACCTCTCCCTCTGGATCACGGTTGTGTGGAAGAATGTCTCCAGCTTGACGACATCGGCATCGGCCGGAATCCAGCTCGTATCGGCAAGCACCGCACCGGCTTTCGCGGAAAACACGATGTCGTCCTCGAAGACGGCGCCATAGGGCGCGTCGTCTTGCGCGATAATGGTCCAGCAGGCGCGATGGCTGTGCAGGCATGCGATTTCGCTGCCGGACAGGCGCCGCACCGCATGCAGTGGATGCTGGCGCTGCAGCATGAGCTCCGGGTGGTCCCTTGCATCGATTGCGGCAACCCGCTCGAATCCGAGGCCGATGCGCGCAAACTCCGCCGTCGTATGGGCAAGCCGGTCGGGAGACCGATCGAGGTTGATGACCAGGCGCTTCACTATGGGCAAAGATCCAGCGGGAAAGGTAGCGTGTAATACATTTGCAGCGGCGCGGTTTCAGCGTAGGCGCGCGGTTGTGTACAGTTTTTGCCATTCGGTCAATCCGCTGGGCTCGGAGAACCAAACCAAAACGGCCCTTGACCTTCCAGTTACTGGAAGCACTACCTCGGGTTTTGAAGCAGTGACAATCAAGGCATTTTAGAATGACGCATTCAGAACACGATCATCACACACACGGCTCGCATGGCGGCTGTTGCGCGCCGAAAGGCGCCGCCTCGGATGCGGTCCTGCGCGACCCGGTCTGCGGCATGACCGTGGATCCGGCCGCCGGCAAGCCGACATTCGAGCATGGCGGCCGCGTCTATCATTTCTGCAGCGAGCGCTGCCGTTCGAAGTTTCAGGCCGAGCCGGAAAGCTACCTGACGGCGACCGACCCTGTCTGCGGCATGAGCGTCGACCGCGCGGCGGCGAAACATTTTGTCCGCCATGAAGGCCAAGGCTTTTATTTCTGCTCCGCCGGCTGCAAGGCGAAGTTCGAGGCGGCGCCGCAAACCTATCTCGGCGGCAGGCCGGCACCGGCGCCGGTGCCCAAGGGCACGCAATATACCTGCCCGATGCATCCGCAGATCATCCGCGACAAGCCCGGCTCCTGCCCGATCTGCGGCATGGCGCTCGAGCCAATGGGCGTGCCGACGGGCAATGAAGGGCCAAATCCCGAACTGGTCGATTTCACCAGGCGGCTCTGGGTGAGCGCGGTGCTGTCGCTCCCGCTGCTGATCATCGCCATGGCGCCGATGGTAGGCCTGTCGCTGGAGGGCCTGGTCGAGGATCGCGCAAAGGTCTGGATCGAACTGGTCCTGGCGAGCCCGGTGGTGCTCTGGGCCGCCTTCCCGTTTTTCCATCGCGGCTGGGACTCGATCCTCAACCGCAGCCCCAACATGTGGACGCTGATTTCGCTCGGCGTCGGCGCCGCCTATCTCTACAGCGTCGCCGCCACGCTCTTCCCGGACATCTTTCCGCATCAGTTTCGCGGCCATGGCGGTGCGGTGCCGGTTTATTTCGAGGCAGCCGCAGTCATCGTGGCGCTGGTCTTCCTCGGCCAGGTGCTGGAACTGCGCGCCCGCGAAAAGACCGGATCGGCGATCCGAGCTCTGCTTGACCTCGCGCCGAAGACCGCACGGCGGATCGCCGAGGACGGTTCCGAGAGCGATGTGCCGCTGGACGAGGTCAAGACCGGCGAGCGCCTGCGCGTCAGGCCCGGCGATGCCGTGCCGGTCGACGGCACGGTACTCGAAGGCCGCTCCTCCATCGACGAATCGATGATCACGGGCGAACCCTTGCCGGTCGAGAAAGCCGAAGGCGATGCCTTGACCGGCGGCACGCTCAACAAGAACGGCTCGCTGATCATGCGCGCCGAACGGATCGGCGCCGAGACCACGCTGTCGCGCATCGTCGAACTCGTCGCCAAGGCACAGCGCTCGCGCGCGCCGATCCAGGGCTTGGCCGACCGAGTTTCCTTCTACTTTGTCCCGGCCGTCGTCATGGTCGCCATCGCCGCGTTCATCGCCTGGGCGGTCTTCGGCCCCGAGCCCAGGCTGATCTTCGCCATCGTTTCGGCGGTTTCGGTGCTGATCATCGCCTGTCCCTGTGCGCTGGGTCTCGCCACGCCGATGTCGATCATGACCGCCACCGGGCGCGGCGCGCATGCCGGCGTGCTGATCAAGGAAGCCGCCGCGCTTGAACGTTTCGCCGCTGTCGACACCTTGATCGTCGACAAGACCGGCACGCTGACCGAGGGCCGGCCGAAATTGACCGATGTCGTGGCTGCCAGTGGCTTTTCCGAGGACGAATTGCTGGTATACGCTGCGACCCTGGAAAAAGGCTCGGAGCATCCGCTGGCCGAGGCCATCGTCGAGGGGGCGGGCCAGCGCGGCGTGAAGATCGCCGGGGCCGGCAGCTTCGAAGCGGTTACCGGCAAGGGCGTTTCCGGCACGGTGTCGGGCAAGAAGGTCGCGCTCGGCAATGCCGCGATGATGGCCGATCTCGCCATCGACGTTTCCGCAATCCTGGCCAGCGTGGAAGCGTTGCAGGGCGATGGCAAGACGGCGATGTTCGTCGCTGTCGACGGCAAGCTGGCTGGCATCGTCGCCGTCGCCGATCCGGTCAAGGCGACCACGGCCGAGGCGATCAAGGCACTGCATGACAGCGGGCTGAGGATCATCATGGCGACCGGCGACAATGAGCGCACGGCCACGGCGATCGCTGGACGTCTCGGCATCGACGAGGTTCGGGCAGGTCTGTTGCCGGAACAGAAGGCAGCGCTCGTCGACGAACTGCGCGGCAGGGGCGCCGGCGTCGCCATGGCCGGCGACGGCGTCAACGACGCGCCGGCGCTTGCCGCCGCCGATGTCGGCATCGCCATGGGAACGGGCGCCGATGTCGCGGTCGAGAGTGCCGGCATCACTTTGGTCAAGGGCGACCTCAACGGCATCGTCCGCGCCCGCACCCTGGCCCAGGCGACCATCGGCAACATCCGGCAGAACCTGTTCTTCGCCTTCCTCTACAATGTGCTCGGCGTGCCGGTCGCTGCCGGCGTGCTCTATCCGCTCACCGGGACTCTTTTGTCGCCGATGCTGGCGGCGGCGGCGATGAGCCTGTCCTCCGTCTCGGTGATCGCAAACGCATTGCGGCTCAGAACGTTGAAACTCTGAGATCAACTCCCAGATACGAAACCCAAACAACAGGAGATCATGAATGACCTTGGCTAAAAAACTCGTGCTGCTGCTGATGGCCGCCGGAATGCTGCTTGCCGTCTTCCTCGAAAGCGTGCCGGCTCAGAGCGAGGAGATGAAGCACGACATGGGCGCCATGGCCATGGGGGCGGAAGGCCCTTCGACTGCGGGCTACAAGGCGGCTATGGACAAGATGCATACCGACATGATGGCCTCGCAATATACCGGCAATGCCGATGTCGATTTTGTCCGCGGTATGATTCCGCATCATCAGGGCGCGATCGACATGGCCAAGGTCGAGCTGGCCAACGGCAAGGATCCGGAAATCCGCAAACTCGCCGAAGGCGTCATCGCCGCGCAGGAAGCCGAAATCAAGCAGATGCAGGACTGGCTCGCCGCCCATCCGGTGAAGTAAGCTTCCGGCATCGCCAAGCAGGACCCGGCGAGAACTCCTTTCGGAGTCTCGTCGCGGCTCGATGGGAACGGGTACCGACGGAGCCAGGCCATGGAATCGAGCGTCAGGACCACCACGCTGCCCTGCGGCGAGGCCATACCCGTTCTCGGCCAGGGTACGTGGAAGATGGGCGAGGAGTCGCGCCGGCGCTCCGAGGAGGTAGATGCGCTCAAGCTCGGTCTCGATCTCGGCGTCACGCTGATCGACACCGCCGAAATGTATGCCGGCGGCGGTGCGGAAGAAGTGGTGGCCAAAGCTATCGCCGGGCGCCGCGCCGAGGTCTTCCTGGTCTCGAAGGTCCTGCCTTCCAACGCTTCGCGGGCCGGCGTGCAGCGCGCTTGCGAGAACAGCCTGAAGCGCCTCGCCACCGACCGCATTGATCTCTATCTTCTGCATTGGCCGGGCAGCGTGCCCCAATCGGAAACGGTCGAAGCCTTCGAGGCGCTGAAAAAAGCCGGCAAGATCCGGCATTGGGGCGTCAGCAATTTCGACACCGACGAGATGCAGGAATTGGCGTTCCTGTCCGACGGCGACAAGGTACAGACCAACCAGGTGCTCTACAATCTGGTCCGCCGCGGCCCGGAATTCGATCTCACGCCCTGGATGAGGAAACGTGGCATCCCACTGATGGCCTATTCGCCGGTGGAGCAGGGCGCGCTGGCACATAATGCCAGGCTCGCCGCAGTCGCAGCCCGTCACGGCGCAACCGCGGCGCAAATCGCCTTGGCCTGGGTAATCCAGCAGGACGGCGTCATCGCCATTCCCAAGGCCGGCAGCCAAGAGCACGTCCGCCAGAATTTTGCCGCGCTGGACATAAACCTTACGCCGCAGGACATCGCCGATCTCGACCGTGCGTTCCCGCCGCCCAGCCGTAAAAGTGGGCTGGAGATGATCTGACTACTTCGCCGCCAGCCCCTTCAGCCGGTAAAGCGCCTCCAGTGCTTCCTTTGGCGTCATCTCGTCGGGGTTGAGGTCGCCGAGTGCTGCGCCCAGCGCGTCGCTCTTCACCGGCCTTGGCGCTTCCCTCTTCACCGCCACCGAAAACAGCGGCAGGTCATCGACCAGCCGGTTGGTCTTGCCGGAGACCTCGCCTTCCTCCAACTGGTGCAGCACCGCCTTGGCCCGGTCGACCACCGCTTCCGGCAAGCCGGCGAGCCGCGCCACCTGCACGCCGTAGGAGCGGTCGGCGGCGCCCTTGCCGACCTCGTGCAGGAAAACGACGTCGCCTTCCCATTCCTTGACCCGCATGGTGACGTTGGAAAGGCGCGCCAGCTTGCCTGCGAGCGAGGTCATTTCGTGGAAATGGGTAGCGAAGATCGCCCGGCAGCGGTTCTTCTCGTGCAGATATTCGACCGCCGCCCAGGCGATCGACAGGCCGTCGAACGTTGCGGTGCCGCGGCCGATCTCGTCGAGGATCACCAGCGCGCGTTCGCCGGCCTGGTTGAGGATCGCCGCCGTCTCGACCATTTCGACCATGAAGGTCGAACGGCCGCGCGCCAGATCGTCCGACGCGCCGACGCGCGAGAACAGCCGGTCGACGACGCCGATATGGGCAGACGCCGCCGGCACGAAGGAGCCGGTCTGGGCCAGGATCGCGATCAGCGCGTTTTGCCGCAGGAACGTCGACTTACCACCCATATTCGGGCCGGTCAGCAGCCAGATCGCGCCGTTTTTGGCATTTCCCTCCGGCGAGAGGTCACAATCATTGGCGACGAACGGGCCTTCGCCCGAACGGCGCAGCGCTTGTTCGACCACTGGATGCCGGCCGCCTGAAATCTCGAAGGCAAGGCTGGAATCCACCACCGGCCGGCACCAGCTCTCGCTTTCCGACAAAAGCGCAAGTGCCGCCGACACGTCGAGCACGGCGAGCGCATCGGCGCCGGCGCGGATCGCCTCGGCCTCGCCGACCGCCTCCGCCGTCAGCGCATCGAAGGCGGCCAGTTCGATGCTCAGCGCACGGTCGGCGGCATTGGCGATCTTGGTCTCCAGTTCGGCGAGTTCGGTCGTGGTGAAGCGCATGGCATTGGCCATGGTCTGGCGGTGGATGAAGCGCGCCTTGGCGCCATCGCTGCCGGTCATGACGGCATGATGGTTGGCCGTCACTTCGATGTAGTAACCGAGCACGTTGTTGTGCCGGATCTTCAGTGAACGGATGCCGGTCTCCTCGATCAGGGAGCGCTCCAGCCCGGCGATCACTTTGCGCGACTCGTCGCGCAGCGCCCGCATCTCGTCGAGTTCGGCATGGTAGCCGCCGCGGACGAAACCGCCGTCGCGTTTGAGCAGCGGCAGTTCCTCGCCGAGCGCCTGGGTGAGATATTGGGCAAGTGTCTTGGGCAGCGCCTGAATTGCGGCCATTGCGCCGGCCAATTCCTGAGGCAGGGCGATCGCGGCAAAGGTTTCTGCGATGGCGCCTGCCGCCTCGAAGCCGGCGCGGAGCGCCCCGAGATCGCGCGGGCCGCCCCGGTTGAGCGCCAGCCTGGACAGGGCACGCGGCATATCGGCGACACTCTTCAGGCTCATCCGCACTGCCTGGCAAAGCCGCACTTCGGAACGGAAGAACGACACCGAATCCAGCCGTGCGCCGATGGCCGCCGGGTCGGTGAGCGGCGCCATCAGCCGGTCGGCGAGCAGCCTCGCGCCGCCGCCGGTCACCGTGCGATCGATCGCCTTGAACAGCGAACCCTCGCGGCTGCCGGACAGCGTGCGCAACAGTTCGAGATTGCCGCGCGTCGCCGGGTCGATGAACAGGGTCGAGCCCTGCTCCTCGCGCTCGGGCCGCGACAGCGGCGGCCGTTCGGCCTTCTGCGTCTTCTCGACATAGGCGATGGCGCCCGAGATCGCCGACAGTTCGGCGCGCGAAAACGTGCCGAAACTGTCTGGTGTCGCCACCTCGAAGAAGCGCGCGATCCGTCCCGTGGCCGAGGCCGAATCGAATAGCGAAGGCGGCTGTGGGCTGGCGACACGTCCGAGCACGTCGAAAACCGGCTTCAGCTCGGGATCGTGGAACACCGGCTCGGCGACGATCAGCTCACGCGGATCGACACGGAAGATGTCGGCGAGCAGCCGGTCGGCGGTGGTCTCCGCGACGCGGAAGGCGCCGGTCGAGATGTCGATCCAGGCAATTGCAAAGCTTCCTCGGTTCCCTGTCGCGCTGCCGCGCTCCCCGCCTCTTGCCTCCGCTCCGCTCTTCACCCTGCCCAGCGCCATCAGGAAACTCGATTCCGACGGTGCCAGCAATTTATCCTCGGTGATGGTGCCCGGCGTTACCAGCCGCACCACATCGCGGCGCACCACCGATTTGGAGCCGCGTTTCTTGGCCTCGGCCGGATCCTCGATCTGCTCGCAGACGGCAACTCGGAATCCTTGGCCGATCAGCTTCTGCAGGTAATCGTCGGCCGCATGCACCGGCACGCCGCACATCGGAATGTCGTGGCCCTGATGCTTGCCGCGTTTGGTCAAGACGATGCCCAGCGCGCGGCTCGCCTTCTCGGCATCGTCGAAGAACAGCTCGTAGAAATCGCCCATGCGGTAGAACAGCAGCGAATCCGGGTTCGCCGCCTTGATCTCGATGAATTGCTCCATCATCGGCGTGACGGCGGCAGCGCCGGGCTGCGGCGGCGTCATCACCTCGGGGGCGGCGTCGGGCTCGTTCGGGCTGTGCATGTTCATGGCGCGGCACGCTAGCAGATGTGATGGCGCGGTTTAATGCCGGGGGGATAGAAAGCAGGGGAAGACCGCGAGCCATCTTTCCATGGAAGGGGCTATTCAGCGTGCATTGCTCGATGGTGTGATCGCGAATATCTGTCGTCTTGGAGTATAGTGGCGGGGCATCATGGACAGGGACGGGCACGAAACGTTCGAGGAGATGGTGGGGCCGATCGGCTCGGTACTCGAACGGCTCTGGCTCATGGCGGCCCGGCACGCCAGCCAACAATTGGACGGGCTTAAGGTTTTGGCGGCCAAGCGCCTTCTTTCGCGCTGCCGCTCAGCGGTCCGTTGTCCACCTGGGCGGCGGCATTTGGCTCGCGGTTTACGTACTCAACCACGATCCACTGCTGATCTACACGCCGGTCGGCGGCGCGCGTCCACTCAACTCAATCGTGGCAATCGGCCGTCGCCTGGCCTCGCGGCGCGCCGTGTTCCTGCTGATGCCGAGTTGGACGCTCGAGCGGCCGCACGTCGTCGCAAAGCTTGGCCGGGGTCTCGCCTGGTACCGCGAGAACTTCCCGCTCCACGAATTGATTTTTTCTTTGCAATACGCAAGAGGAGCGTCGTCTGGTCACCGCTGTGGGAGGAACCGCGATCTTCTCCAACCACAATTTGATGGTCTCAGAGGACATCTCTAGACCATTGCCGGGTGTCCCCGTCGAATTCGACGCAGTCTATAACGGTCGCATCTCGCACACCATGCGCCACTACCTCGCTTTCGACATCGAAAGGCTTGTCCACATCACCTTTTCGATCGGTGAACTGCCCCGGGCCGGTGACCGTGCCTTCATCCGCCGCTTGCAGGCGCAATCGCCGTTGCATCGTATCGCCAACCCGATCATTAATGGCCTGACTGGCTGGCTGGCGCCGCAGGAGGTCAATCGCGTCTACAACCAGGCCGCGGTCGGGCTCTGTCTGTCGGCGGCGGAAGGGGCAATGTGCTCCAGCATGGAATATCTTATGACCGGGTTGCCGGTGGTGACCACACCTAGTCTTGGCGGCCGGGACGTCTTTTTCGATCCGGACTATTGCATCATCGCCGAGCCCGATCCGGCGGCGATCCGGCGCGCCGTCGAGACGTTGCGCGACCGCGCCATTCCGCGCGAGGAGATTCGCAACCGCACGCTGGCCAAGGTGCGGGCTCAACGGCAGGACCTCACAGTATTCCTGTCAGACCTGCTGAAGAGGCTGGGAAGCAGCCAACCGCCGCTATCGCAATGGCCGTTCCCCGGAACCAGGACGCTGCGGCGATGGGCAACGGCGCGCCAGCATGCGCATGAAATCATGGCATCCAGGGTGGCGCAGAATAGCTCCTGACCGAGCGTGTCCGCTTTGAAGCAGCTTTGCAGAGCTTCGTGGTTTACACGCGGCGGCCCGTGGTCTTAATTCGCAAGCACACAGGCACCCGCTTCAAAAAGGTGTCCCACCGGCGAGGAAATCAAAAGCATCATGGCCAGGAAAACCGAGAACAACGGTCCGTCCGTCAGCGCGCAGGAAGCGCTCGAATTCCATGCCATGGGCAGGCCCGGCAAGCTGGAGATCGTCGCCACCAAGCCGATGACGACGCAGCGCGATCTCAGCCTCGCTTATTCGCCTGGTGTCGCCGTGCCCGTGCGCGCCATCGCCGACGATCCATCGAGAGCCTTCGACTACACGACGCGCGGCAACATGGTCGCCGTCATCTCCAACGGCACCGCCATCCTTGGCCTAGGCAATCTCGGCGCGCTGGCCTCCAAACCGGTGATGGAAGGCAAGGCGGTGCTGTTCAAGCGCTTCGCCGACGTCGATTCCATCGACCTCGAGGTCGATACCGAGGATGCCGACGAGTTCATCAACTGCGTGCGCTTTCTCGGCCCCTCCTTCGGCGGCATCAACCTGGAAGACATCAAGGCGCCGGAATGCTTCATCATCGAGCAGCGCCTGCGCGAACTGATGGACATCCCGGTCTTCCACGACGACCAGCACGGCACCGCCATCATCTCGGCCGCCGGCCTGATCAACGCGCTGGAGGTCACCGGCCGCGACATGAAGACCACGAAGCTGGTCTGCAATGGCGCGGGCGCCGCCGGCATCGCCTGCATCGAGCTGATGAAGGCGATGGGTTTTTCGCCCGAAAACATCACCTTGTGCGATACCAAGGGCGTGGTCTTCCAGGGCCGCGCCGAGGGCATGAACCAGTGGAAGTCGGCGCACGCGATCAAGACCGATGCGCGCAGCCTGGCCGAAGCGCTCGACGGCGCCGATGTCTTCCTCGGCCTTTCCGCCAAGGGGGCGCTGACCACCGCCATGGTGCAGTCGATGGCCAAGAACCCGATCATCTTCGCCATGGCCAATCCCGATCCCGAGATCACCCCGGAGGAAGTGGCCGAGATCCGCACTGACGCCATCATGGCCACCGGGCGCTCGGACTACGCCAATCAGGTCAACAACGTACTCGGCTTCCCCTACATCTTCCGCGGCGCGCTGGATGTCAGGGCCACCACCATCAATGACGACATGAAGATCGCCGCCGCTCGCGCGCTCGCCGAACTGGCGCGCCGGGACGTGCCCGACGACGTCGCCGCCGCCTATCAGGGCAACCGGCCGAAATTCGGTCCCAACTACATCATTCCGGTGCCGTTCGACCCGCGCCTGATCTCCGCCATTCCGATCGCCGTGGCCAAGGCGGCAATGGATTCGGGCGTCGCCCGCAAGCCTATTCTCGATCTCGACCGTTATGCGCAGGAGCTTTCCGCCCGCCGCGACCCGATCGCCTCGACCCTGCAGCGTATCTACGACCGCGTGCGCCGCCAGCCCAAGCGCATCGTCTTCGCCGAAGGCGAGGAGGAGCAGGTGATGCGCGCCGCCGTCTCCTATGTGAACCAGCGGCTCGGCACGGCCATCCTGCTTGGCCGCGACGACGTCATCAAGGAGAACGCCAGGCACGCCGGCATTGACCTCAACAAACAAGGCATCGAGATCATCAATGCGCGCCTGTCGCGCCGCAATTCGATCTACACCGACTATCTCTACGAACGCATGCAGCGCAAAGGCTTCCTGTTCCGCGACTGCCAGCGGCTGATCAACAACGACCGCAACCATTTCGCCGCCTGCATGGTGGCGCTGGGCGATGCCGACGGCATCGTCACCGGCGTGACCCGCAACTATTCTACCGCGCTCGACGATATCAGGCGCGTCATCGACGCCAAGCCCGGCCACCGCGTCATCGGCGTCTCGATCGTGCTGGCGCGCGGCCGCACGGTGATCGTCGCCGACACCGCAGTGCACGACATGCCCAACGCCGAGCAGATCGCCGACATCGCCGAGGAGGCCGCCGGATTTGCCCGCCGCATGGGCTATGAGCCAAGACTCGCCATGCTCGCCTATTCCACCTTCGGCCATCCGCAGGGCGAGCGTTCCGAACGCATCCAGGAAGCCGTGCGCATCCTCGACAAGCGCCGCGTCGATTTCGAATATGACGGCGAAATGGCGGCCGACGTGGCGCTCAACGCCCGCGCCATGGCGCAATATCCGTTCATAAGGCTCACCGGCCCGGCCAATGTGCTGATCATGCCGGCCTTCCACTCGGCCTCGATCTCGACCAAGATGCTGCAGGAACTCGGCGGTTCGACCGTCATCGGCCCGCTGCTGGTCGGCCTGAACAAGCCGGTGCAGATCGTCTCGCTGAACGCCAAGGACTCAGACATCGTGAATATGGCGGCGATCGCGGCGTACACGGCGGGGACTTGAGGAGCGGTCGGCGTGGCGGACGAAAGCTGGCGATCGGACTGGGTCTCTCACCCCGGCGCGAACACCCGCGCCGCCTCGACCACCTCCTCCGCCCGGTCCTGGCGCAACAGGTCGATCGGAATGCGGCCGTCGAGCTGTGCCGCTGGGCGGGTCAGCCACAGCCATGCGAGCCTCGGGTTGCCGATCAGCTCCAGCACATCGCTTATGCCCGCCACCGGCCTGCCGTCGACGAACTGCGCCAGCGGGAAGACGTGCTTGCGACCGCCCTTGCGCAGCGCGATGACGTCGCCCCGTCTCTGCCAGCGGTGCAGGGTCGAGCGGGCGATGCGCAGGTTTTCCTCGAGGTAGGTCGAGCCGGCGACGCGGCCGGCCCAGTCCTCGATCAGCATCGATTCTAGATCGTCGGACTGGGGGAGCGCGGGAAGCGTTTCGGCCTCCGCCGACAGCGTCGTCGTCCCGGTGGTGCCGGCCTCGCTACGGCGCGCGGCTTCCGCCGCGAGCGCACGCACGAATTTCGAGGCAAGGCCGGGAAGGTCGGCATGGATGGCGTCGATGGCGCGCTGGTGCTTGGGCGACAGCAAGGTGACCGCGGACGCTATGCTGCCGGCGATCTTGCCGACCGAGATCATTGTCGGGGCGTTGATGGCCTCGTCATAGTGGGCAAGCGCACGCTCGACTTTTTCCGCCACCATGTCGGCGAAATCGTCCTGCGTGATGCCGGTCGTCTTGGTCTGAAATCTGGTCATGCATCTGTCTTCTATGCCGCGCGCGCTCCTCCCTCAGCCGCGGCCGGTTGTAGAACGGTTACGGCGGAAAATAGAAAGCGCGACGGCAACAGATGCAGCGACCCGACAGATTGCTGTCCTGCATTGCTCCACACCCTGATTAGCCTGCCGAAATGTCAGTCACGGCATGCTCGCATTTGCCTTTAGGAGCGGTCTGTGACAACTGCGCGACGGTGAGCGAGACGGCGAAGCTGCCGATCTCCCCACTCGTGAGGGAGATGCCCGGCAGGGCAGAGGAGGGCGCGAAGGATCGCTACGCAGCAATACTTGTGTTCACGCGCGCGGCCGCTCGGCGTCACCCGTGGGCATGCCGTCGGCGGCAGGGAAAACCTCGAGATGTTGGCGGGACATCGCCCCCCTCTGGCCTGCCGGCCATCTCCCCCACGAGGGGGGAGACGGGCAGCTTCACCCTACAGCAACCCCGCTTGCTCTGCCTCTTTGCGCAGGTTCTGCCGTGGCCTTGGGCCGATCTGCTGGATCACCAATCCGGCCGCCAGTGAGCCAAGATCGCCGCAGGTCTGGAGGTCGCGGCCCTGTGTATAGCCATGCAGGAAACCGGCGGCGTAGAGGTCGCCGGCGCCTGTCGTGTCGACCAGTTCCTTGATGG
>NZ_AZUY01000062.1 GCF_000513935.1 Mesorhizobium sp. WSM3626
GTTGACCTCGATCTCGCGCACCAACTGCCGTTCCGAGCGAACCCCGAACAGGTAGCCGATGAACAGCGCCTTGAACATCAAGGTCGGATCGAGCGGCGGCCGGCCATTGTCGGCGCAGTACAGCGGCGCCGTCAGCTCGTGGATAAAGGAAAAGTCGATCACGCGGTCGATCTTGCGCAACAGATGATCAGCCGGAACAAGCTGATCCAACGTCACCATCTCGAGCGCGGTCTGTTCAGGGGCGGGTCGCTTCAACATGACCCAGTGAATCAAAAACCCTAGGCAAAAGCCAGGGGTTTGTCAGCAGTCTGAAGGCGGGGGACTCCCGCCTTTTTTCTTGAAGGGACTGACGTCGCTATCCGGAAGACGCATCCGGGTTTTATCTCGTTTTCCGGAACCGGATCCTGAGTTGTGAAAACGGCAATCATCTTCGACTGCGAGTTTCTCTGCCTTGAGGGCTCGCAACGCAGATTCTGGTGCGCGGCCCATGACCCCGATCCGGTCATCGCCCAGATCGGCGCGGCAAGGCTCGGCCTCGAAGGCGACTTCCCCGTGCTGGGCACGCACAGCGCCTATATCAGGCCGGTCGACCGATTTGGCGAGAGATACGGGCTCGATCCGTTCTTCACCCGACTGACCGGCATCACAGAAGAAATCATCGAGGCCGAGGGCGTCGAGCTGGAAGATGCCCTTGCAGGCATCGATCGTTTCTCAGATGGGGCTCGGTTCTGGTCCTGGGGCAAGGACGAACTGAACATGATCGCCATCAGTTGCTATGTCGCGGGCATCAAGCCCTCCATCCCGGCCACCCGGTTCGATAACGCCGTCAAGCTGCTGATCGCGGCCGGCATGCCGATCGAGGATTTGGCAAGGACGCCGAGCAACAAGCTTGCCGATTACTACGGCGTCGAACACCCGCCATTGCAGGGGCACGACGCGCTAGACGACGCGCTGTCCGTGACCTACACCCTGCAGCACCTGATGAAGACTGGAAAGCTGCGGCCGGACGCCTTCGAACGTCTGTAGCCCGAAAGAGTTTGGTTGAATCCCTGCGCGCCTGGCGCTCAGATCGCCGAATCCGTCCAGCGGACGATCTGCTTGGCGGCATCGCCGAAGGCTGCGTCGAGAGCGCCGACATAAGCGGGGTTGCCGCTGCCCGATACGGGCGCGGATGCGGTGAAGCTCTTGGAAGCCTTCACTTCGCCGTTGCGATCGTTGAGCAAGCGCACGAACAGGTCGACCTCGGCATGTTCGCCGCCATCGACGCGCACCTCGAAGGACCGAACCTCGACGATCACCTGATAGTCGATCGCCAGCCCCTCGCCCGGTTTCCCCACCCCGGCAAAGCTGCCCGAGCGCTGGAACGTCTCGGCCAACCGCGCCTGCACGACCAGCGGCAGGCGGTCAGCCCACTGCGCACCCTTCAGATATTGGATCGAGCGGTCGGAGGGTTTGATGACGATGTTCTGGCTGTCCAGCGCCTTCAGCGCCGAGGGCTGGGCGATCAGAATCTGCCGGCGGCTATGGCCATGCGCGTCGACCATTGGCGCCGACAGTTCGAACGTGTCAAGCGGTGCCGGCTTGCCGCCCAGCACCGCACAACCGGCAACCGTCAGTACAAGCAGCGCCGCGGCTGATTTCAACCCGCCCGTTCCAAGCCTACTCAACGTCACGCGTGATCCCCGTTGTCCCCGGATCGTAAGATCAACCCGCATTCACGAGCTATGTTCTTGCTGCGGGCCGGCGCCGAAGTCAACGCCGCGCCCTGCCGTCGAATTGCCGAACCTCGCCTTCGCCACCCGAAAGGATGCGCTGCGGATTGCGGCTGAGATCCGTCACCGCCTCCTCGATGCGGTTGATCGAGCGACGGCTGTCCTGCACCAGCGCCTCGACATTCTGCAGCCCCTGGCCCGAAAAGCGCGCCAGATTGTCGGTAATGACTCCAAGGCGGGCGTTCAGCGTATCGGCGACCTGCTTGAAGGATTTCAGCGTATCCCTTGCGTCGGCCATCACGCCGTCGGCCTGGCCCGAGCCGAGCAGCTTGTCGACCTTGGCGAGGATACCGTCGACCCGCACCGAGGCGTCGTTAAGCCGTTGCGCCAGGTGCCTGGCGTCCTTGATTGTCTGGTCGATGTCGTCGGCCCGATTGGCGATCTTGCCGGTCACCTCCGCGATGTCGGCCGCCGCCTTGTTGGCGCTGTCGCTGGCCTTCTGGATGTTGGCCAGCGCTTCGCGCACCTGCGCCGGGTCGATGCCGTCGAGCACGCCATCGACCTTGGCCAACGTGCCTTGCGTCTGCTTGGCGAAGTCGTTGACCGATCCCACCGCCGTATCGACGTTCTTGATCACGCCGTCGAGCTGCCGCGAGGTTTCCTTGAGGTTGCCTGTCACCGTATCGACGTTGGAAACGATGCTCTTGATCTTGTCCTTATCGACGGCATTGAGCAGGCCTTCCGCCGCCTTCAGCGTGCCGTCGAGCTTTCCTGAAACGCCTTTCAGCTCGTCGGACAGCGCGCTGACGGCGGACAGGAATTTGTCGATGCCCTCGGAATTCCTGGCCAGTGCATCGGAAAATGTCTGCACGTTGTGCACGGTCTGCGTCAGCGGCCCGCGGACATCCTTGGTGAAGCCTTCCAGCTCCGTCAGCACCTTGTCGGCGCGAGTGAAGATGTTCTGCGCCGTCTGCAGCAGATTGGTCACGGCCGAAGGGTTGGCGACGATCTCGGCGACCTTGCCTTCCTTTTCGGCCTGGTCGAGCAGCTTCACTTCCTTGGGATCGGCGCCCTTGAGCTCGATATTGGCCTGCCCGGTGAGGCCGGCGAGGCCGATATCGGCCTGCGTCGACTTGGTGATCGGCGTCATCCGGTCGATCTCGGTGTCGGCGATGGCGACAGTTGGATTGTCGACGTCGATATAGACGCGCTTGACGTCGCCAACCTTGACGCCGTTGAACAGCACGAAGCTGCCGCGGCCGAGACCGGAAGCCGAGCCCGGAATGCGCACCCGCAGCAGCGTCGTCTCGCCCCTGTCGCCGATCGCGGCCGTCCAATAGACGAAGCCGAAAGCCGCCAGGATCGCAACCAGCGTGAAAATGCCGACAATGACGTAGTTGGCTCTGGTTTCCATTGCTTCACTTATGGCTATGCACGTGCGGCAAGATCAAGTTGCCGGGCGCGTTTTCCGCGGAAATAGGATTTCACCCACGGTTCCTCGCTCTTCAGCATGTCGTCGATACTGCCTTCGACCAGCACCTTTTTCTTGCCGAGCACCGCCACGTGGTCGCATGCGGTAAACAGCGTGTCGAGGTCGTGGGTCACCATGTAAACGGTCAGATCCATGGTGTCGCGCAGCTTGACGACGAGCTCGTCGAACTCGGCCGCGCTGATCGGATCGAGGCCCGACGTCGGCTCGTCGAGAAAGACGATGTCCGGATCAAGCGCCAGCGCCCTGGCAAGCGCGGCACGCTTGATCATGCCGCCGGAGAGCTCGGAGGGAAATTTCTGCGCCGCGTCCGGCGGCAGGCCGACCAGCTCGATCTTCAGCAGCGCCAGCTCGTCCATCAGCTTCCTGGGCAGGTCGAGATATTCGCGCATCGGCACCTGCACGTTCTCCATCACGGTCAGCGCCGAAAACAGCGCGCCATGCTGGAACAGCACGCCAAGACGCATGTCGATGCGCAGCCGCTCCATATCGCTTGCCTTGTCGACGTCGACGCCGAACAGTTTGATTGTACCCGACTGCTTGGGCATCAGCCCGAGAATGGTGCGCAACAGCACGGATTTGCCGGCGCCCGACGCTCCGACGAAGCCCAGTATCTCGCCGCGCGTGATGTCGAGCGACAGCTTGTCGAGGATCAGCTTGTCGTCAATGGCAACGGTGACGTCGTGCACCGAGAGGACGATTTCACTGTCGTCCTTGCCCTTCACCTCTATCCCGTTGCCCTTCGCCATCTTGTCAGAACTCGATCGCTGCGTAGAACATGGCGAAAAGCCCGTCGAGGATGATGACGACGAAAATCGACTTCACCACCGAAGCGGTCACGTGCTGGCCGAGCGATTCGGCACTGCCGCCGACCTTCATGCCCTCGACGGAGGCGATCGTGCCGATGATCATGGCCATGAACGGCGCCTTGATCAGCCCGGCGAAAATCGTGCTGAGATCGATTGCGACACGCAACCGGTCGATGAAGGCAGCAGGTGGGATATCGGAGTAAAGCCAGGCAGCAACAATGCCGCCGCCGAGTGCGGCGAAATTGGCGATGATCGTCAGGCAGGGCAAGGCGATCACCAGCGCTACAAGGCGCGGAAAGACCAGGACGCCGATCGGATTGAGGCCGATGACCTTCAACGCGTCGACTTCCTCGCGCATCTTCATCGAGCCGATTTCGGCGGTGATCGCGCTGCCGGAGCGGCCGGCGATCATGATCGCCGTCATCAGCACGCCGAGTTCGCGCAGGATCAGCACGCCGACGAGATCGACGACGAAGATATCGGCGCCGAAATAGCTGAGCTGATAAGCGCCCTGCTGGGCAACGATGGCACCGACGATCGCCGACATCAGCACCACCACGGGGATTGCGCCGACCCCCATGCGATCGATCTGGTTGAAAATCGCCGCCGGGTTGACGGCATGGCCGCGGCCGAGCTTCATCTGCGCGCCGCGGATGGTGGCGCCCAATATATTCATCGAAGCGAGGAAATCGTCGCGCATCTCGTAGACGCGCCGGCCAACCGTCTCCAGTGCCCGAATGACAATATTGGGCGGCCGCGCCGGTCCGGATTCGGGTTCGCGCCGGACAGCTTCGCCGACCGCGTCGAGCAGGATGGAGGCGATCTCGCTTTGGCCTTGCAGCCGGACCTCGACGTTCTTCTTCTCGAAGGCGCTGACCAGCCGGTCAATCAGCCAGGCGCCGGCGGTATCGATCTTCTCAATTTTTGAAAGATCAAGCGCCAAAGTCTTGAAACCGCTTCGTTTCTCGATTTTGCGCATGTCGGCGTCGATCAGCGCCACGGTCCGTGTCGTCCAGATTCCGGAGAATGCGCAGCCGAGAACGCCATCTTCCTCGCCGACCGCCACGCGCGGGTCGTGGTCACCCCCCGAGGCGGTCGTGCCGCTTGCGTCGCGCTTGCCTATGGTCAACATGGCGTCCTGTTTAGCCTGATGGGTCCGACCTTGTCGATTTGCCGACAACCCTTCTCGCATAGCCGGAGCAGAAAAATATGGCGCGTATCATTTCGGTCGAGGCCGAGCGGTTTCCGATCGCCGGAACCTTCACCATTTCGCGCGGCTCCAAAACCGAGGCCGAGGTCATTACCTGCACGATCAGCCAGGGCGATCATAGAGGGCGCGGCGAATGTGTTCCTTATACGCGCTATGGCGAGACCATGGGGGGTGTTCGCGATGCGATCGAGGCGATGCGCGACCGGATCGCCAGCGGGATGGACCGCACCGCCCTGCTCGACGCAATGCCTGCTGGGGCGGGGCGTAACGCCATAGACTGTGCCCTTTGGGACCTTGAAGCCAAGATCAGCGGCAATCCGGTGGCGAACGCAATCTGGCCGGCCCCGTTGCATCAGCTCGAAACCGCCTACACGCTGTCGCTCGGCGAGCCGGAAGCGATGGCGGCGCAGGCTCGCGCCAATGCCGGCAGGCCGCTGCTCAAGGTCAAGATCGGCGGCGACAACGACATCGCCCGCATCCGGGCGGTGAGACAGGCAGCACCCGAGAGCCGACTGATCCTCGATGCCAATGAAGGTTGGACCGACGACAATATTGTCGCGAACTTCGCCTTTGCCGCCGAACAGGACATCGCCCTGATCGAACAGCCGCTGCCGGCGGGCCGGGACGGCATCCTGCGCCACATCGCGCATCCGGTGCCGGTCTGCGCCGACGAAAGCGTTCATGAAGCGGGGAACCTCGAAGCGCTTGTCGGTCTCTACGACGCCGTCAATATCAAGCTCGACAAGTCCGGCGGGCTGACGGCGGCGCTCACCTTGCGCGGCCGCGCCCGTGAACTGGGCTTTGGCGTCATGGTCGGCTGCATGGTCGGCACGTCGCTGGCAATGGCGCCGGCTGTGCTGCTTGCGCAAGGAGCCGATTTCGTCGACCTCGACGGGCCGCTGCTGCTTGCCCGGGACCGTGTGCCGGGCCTCGTTTACCAGGGATCGCTCGTCTCACCGCCGGACCGGGCGCTGTGGGGCTGAGCGCGCGGCAAGCCCGATCAGCACGAGGCCAATGATCGCGATCGGGATCATCGCAAGGAACCCGTCGACGCCCAGACGGTCATAGAGCGGACCGGACGCAAGCGTGACGGCGGCCATGAAGAAACCGTTGAAGAAATAGGCGATGCCTTGCGCGGCACCCGTGCGCTCTTCGGACACGGTCTCGGCGATCATCTTCTGCAGGCCGATCAGCACCATCGCGACAGACACCGAATGCAGCGACTGCACGGCGAAGAACCCGCCGACGCCAAGGCCGAGCGGCCACACCAGCGGAAAGGCGAACCAACGCACGATCGAACCGATGCCGGCAATGAGCATTACCCGGACGACGGATACGGAGGCGAAAATGCGATTGAACAACAAAAACATGCAGACTTCGGAGACCACGCCCCAAGCCCACAGCAGGCCGACGACGGAATCGCTGATGCCGATCGATTTCCAGTAGATCGAGACGAAGCCGTAAAGGAAGGCATGGCTGGCGGTGATGATGCCGACGCCAAGCGTGAAATAGAGGAAATAAGCATTAAATAGCCCCGGCGCCGCGTGCTGGATTTCCGCCGCCGACAGCGGCGAGGCTTTGCGCGGCCGGCCCATGCGCGGCGCCAGCAGGCCTGCGACGAGTGCCGCGCCAAGGGCAAGGAATATGAGTACCGGAACGGCTTGAGGGCCGCTGGCCGCCAGAATGAAGCCGCCTGCGACATTGGCCAGGAGATAGCAGACCGACCCCCATTTACGCATGCTCGCATAATTGGAACCGAAGCGGCGCACGCCCGAAAGCGCGAGCGAATCGGCGATCGGCGAATGCGGCGTCCAGACAATGGTCAGCAACAACGACACCGCCAGCACCGTCGCGTAGGTCGGTGTCAGGAAGTACCCCGCGGAGAGCACCAGCGAGGCCGCGACCAGTACGACATAGACGTCGGCGCGGTCCCTGGCTCGATCGGCAAGTGTCGTCAGCAGCGGCGTCGTCACCACGCGCAGGAACATCGGCGCTGCCAGGATGACGGCGATCTGTTCGGCGTGAAATCCCTTGGCCTGCAACAAAAGCGGGAAATAGGGCAAATGGGTGCCAAGCGATATGAACAGCGTGCCGAAGATCAGGCTCATGCGCAGCTCAAAACGGCTCGGCTTCACGAGTTGTTCGGGCGAAAGCGGCGGCAGCAGCATGAATCGATCCAATGACGCTGCGCTCAACGACCGGCGAGCAGCGAGAACCGATCCTTAACATGAGGAAAAACCGGGCGAAACCGGCTGGACCAGCCGATTAACACCAGAAAGTGCAGGGCCGGCTTCAGCCTCAGGCGGCCTGCACCACCCTGTCCTCGATGAGCATCGGGATGAAGGGTTCGTCAGGCGCTTCAGGCAGGATATGCGCCCAGGTCAGGATTTCCATGCGGCCGTCGAAATGCTCGACCACGGCGGTGCAACTCTCCACCCAGTCACCGGTGTTGATATACTGCACGTCGCCATAGCTTTCGATGGCGGCATGGTGGATGTGCCCGCAGATGACGCCGTCGACATGCGAGCGTCGCGCTTCCTCGCTGAGCACCGTCTGGAACGAGCCGATGAAGTTCACCGCCTTCTTGACCTTGACCTTGGCCCAGGACGAAAACGACCAGTAAGGCAGGCCGAGCAGTTGGCGCAACCGCGTGATCACCCGGTTAACCTGCATGGCGGCGTCATAGGCATGGTCGCCGAGATAGGCGAGCCAACGCTGGTTGTGGACGACGGTATCGAACTGGTCGCCATGGATGACCAGCAGTCGCCGGCCATCGGCGGTTTCGTGGATGGCGCGGTCGGCAACGACGATGCCGCCGAAATGCACGCCCTGGAACTGGCGGGCGAATTCGTCGTGATTGCCGGCGATATAGGTGATCGAGGCGCCCTTGCGCGCCTTGCGCAGCAGTTTCTGCACGACGTCATTGTGGCTTTGCGGCCAGTGCCAGCTGCGCCTCAGGCGCCAGCCGTCGACGATATCGCCGACCAGATAGATGATGTCGGCATCGTGATAGCGAAGGAAGTCGATCAGGAAATCAGCCTTCGCCGCCTTCGACCCCAGATGGACGTCGGAAATGAACATGCTGCGGAAAGTGCGGGGCTCTTGGCCTGGCATCGCGGATTCACCCTTGCTTTCGAGCAGCCTATGCCCCGATTCATGCAACAACCGTATGACGGTTGCGATTGGTCCAGCGCTGGCGCTAGCCTGCCGGGCAAAACAAGGAGAAAATCATCATGGATCTCGGTATCCGCGGTAAGAAGGCCATCGTCTGCGCTTCGAGCAAGGGGCTTGGTCGTGGCTGCGCCATGGCGCTGGCCGAGGCAGGCTGCGACATCGTCGTCAATGGTCGCAATGCGGAGCTGGTCGCCAAAACCGCCGCGGAGCTGCGCCAGCGCCATGGTGTGACGGTGACGGAGGTCGTCGGCGACGTTTCGAAGCCAGAGGTACAGAAAGCGTTGCTCGCCGCCTGTCCGGAACCCGACATCCTCGTCAACAACAATGGCGGGCCGCCGCTTCGCGATTTCCGCGAGCTCGATCGTGGAAAGATCCTCGAAGGCGTTACCCAGAACATGGTGACACCGATCGAACTGGTGCAGGCGGTCATCGACGGCATGGCGGCGCGCGGCTTCGGGCGCATCGTCAACATCACCTCGCTGTCGGTCTATGTCCCCATCCCCGGCCTTGACCTGTCATCTGGTGCGCGCGCCGGCCTGACGTCGTTCCTCGCCGGCGTGGCGCGCACGGTGATCGAGCGCAACGTCACTATCAACAGCCTGCTGCCGGGCAAGCTCGATACCGACCGGCTGCGCGGTCCGCATGAGGCCGGCACGCCAGAGGATCCCAAGGCGGCCGCGGCGCGCAAGACCCGCATCAGTGCCGACGTACCGGCCAAGCGGCTCGGCACTCCGGAGGAATTCGGCCAGATCTGCGCCTTCCTGTGCTCTGTCCACGCCGGCTATCTGACCGGGCAGAACATACCCGTCGACGGCGGTCTCTACGTCAGCGCCTTTTGACCTGCGAAGCAGGGCAAACTGATTTCACATGAAACAACCGTAACCAGCTGAGAAATATTGGGTTTTTCCGCACCGGCATTTAAAGATGCCGGCGCGTCAATTAGCGTCGCGAAAAATCTTGGCCTCATGCTAAAAGGACTTTCGAAGCAGGTTTGGAGGAGCGGCCGCATGGAAGGCGAGAACAAGAAAACGGCACGTTCGGACCTCGACGAAGCCGCCCTCTACTTCCATAAGCACCCGACGCCGGGAAAGCTCGAGATCCAGGCCACCAAGCCACTCGGCAACCAGCGCGACCTGGCGCTCGCCTATTCGCCCGGCGTCGCCGCCCCTTGCCTGGAGATTCGCGACGATCCGACGACTGCCGCCGACTACACGGCGCGCGCGAACCTGGTCGGGGTCGTGTCGAACGGCTCGGCGGTGCTCGGCCTCGGCAATATCGGGCCGCTGGCCTCCAAGCCGGTGATGGAGGGCAAGGCGGTCCTGTTCAAGAAGTTCGCCGGCATCGACGTCTTCGACATCGAGATTGACGCTCCGGAAATCGAGCGCATGGTCGAAACCGTCGCCGCGCTGGAACCGACTTTTGGTGGCATCAACCTCGAGGACATCAAGGCGCCGGAGTGTTTTGAAGTCGAAGAACGCCTGAAAGCTCGCATGAGCATACCGGTGTTCCATGACGACCAGCACGGCACCGCCATCATCGTCGCCGCCGCCGTGCTCAATGGGCTGGAATTCGCCGGCAAGACCATTTCGGACATCAAGGTCGTCACTTCCGGCGCAGGTGCTGCCGCCCTTGCCTGCCTCAATCTGCTCGTTTCGCTCGGCGTGCGCGTCGAGAACATCTGGGTCACCGACCGTTTCGGCGTCGCCTACAAGGGTCGTGTCGACGAGATGGACCGCTGGAAAGACCCTTATGTAAAAGACACAGAGGCGCGCACGCTCGCCGACGTCATAGCGGGCGCCGATGTCTTTCTCGGCCTCTCGGCCGCCGGTGTGCTGAAGCCGGAGCTGCTGCAACACATGGCGCCGAAGCCGTTGATCCTGGCGCTTGCCAATCCCAATCCGGAGATCATGCCGGAAGTGGCGCGCGCGGCGCGTCCGGACGCCATGATCTGCACGGGCCGGTCCGATTTTCCCAATCAGGTCAACAACGTGCTTTGCTTCCCCTATATCTTCAGGGGAGCGCTCGACTGCGGCGCCAGCGCCATCAATGAGGAGATGAAGATGGCGGCGGTCCGGGCGATCGCCGCCCTTGCCCGCGAAGAACCTTCCGATGTCGCCGCGCGCGCCTATTCGGGCGAAACGCCGATCTTCGGACCCGAATTCCTGATCCCCTCGCCCTTCGACCCGCGCCTCATCCTGCGCATCGCGCCGGCCGTCGCCAAGGCAGCCTGCGACACCGGTGTGGCGACACGGCCGATCACAGACTTCGCCGCCTATATCGACAAGCTCAATCGCTTCGTCTTCCGCTCCGGTCTGGTGATGAAGCCGGTGTTCTCCTCCGCCAAGTCCTCGAGCGCCAAACGCGTCATCTACGCCGACGGCGAGGACGAGCGTGTCCTGCGTGCCGCTCAGGTTGTGCTTGAGGAAGGTATCGCCGAGCCGATCCTGATCGGCCGCCCGCACGTCATCGAGGTCAGGCTGAAGCGTTATGGCCTGCGCATCAAGCCCGGTGTCGATTTCGGCCTGATCAACCCGGAGGACGATCCGCGCTACCGCCACTATGTCGACCTCCTGATCGAACTCGCCGGCCGCCGCGGCGTGACGACGGAGGCCGCGCGTACCATGGTGCGCACCGACAACACGGTGATCGCGGCGTTGGCGCTGAAGCGCGGCGATGCCGACGCCATGGTCTGTGGCCTCGAAGGCCGTTTCGAGCGGCATCTGCGCAACGTGACGCTGATCATTGGGCCGCGCACCGGCATCAAGGACCGGGACCTGTCGACCCTTTCCATGCTGATCTCGCAGCGCGGCATCATCTTTCTCACCGACACTCACGTCTCCGTCGACCCCACGGCCGACGAAATCGCCGAGATGACCGTGCTGGCGGCGGAAGAAATCCAGCGTTTCGGCATCGAGCCGAAGGCGGCACTGCTGTCGCATTCGGATTTCGGCTCGCGTGATTCGCCGAGCGCGCTGAAGATGCGTCAGGCAGCGGCCATTCTGGCGCGCATCGCGCCGGAGCTGCAGTGCGACGGCGAAATGCATGCCGATTCCGCTTTATCGGAGCATCTGCGCCAGCGCGTCTATCCGCATTCGCGTCTGAAGGGCGAAGCCAATCTCCTGGTGTTCCCGAACCTCGATTCGGCCAACATCACGCTGACGGCGCTGCGGGCCATGATGGATGCCCTGCATGTCGGCCCCATCCTTCTCGGCACCGACAAGCCGGCGCACATATTGACGCCCTCGGTGACCTCGCGCGGCGTCGTTAACATGACGGCGCTGGCGGTGGTCGAAGCCGCGCACAAGGCGCAGGCGATCGCCAATCTGGACTGACTTCCGAAATGGACGATTAACCGCGAACGGGTTAGCCTTGGCGACCAGAGGCAAGCGGGATCGAGGCGGATGGCAAGCGGAGGTTTGAAGCAGGCGCATGCTGCCGTGCTGCTTGGCCTTCTGCTGTCCGGCGCAGCGGTCGGCGAGCCGCAGGCCGCTTCACGGGTCTGCCGTCAACTGGAGGCCGACCTCGCCGCGGCCTCACGCGGCGGTGGCGGCGGCCCGGCACTGGTCCGGAAATACGACGCCGCGATCGAAAGGCAGCGCGAACAGATCTCGAAGGCTCGCGGCCAGGCGAACAGTGCCGGGTGTGGGTTCTCGCTGTTTTCGCGCAACATCAACCAGTGTGCCGGGCTGAACGCCACCATCGAGCGCATGAACGCCAATCTCGACAGTCTGCAGGCCAAGCGTGCCCAACTCGCCGGCGGCGGCGGTTCACGCCGCGACCGGGGCCGTATCCTGGCGGCGCTCGATGCCAATGACTGCCGTGACGATGCGGTGGCACCCCGCCGCGCGCCTCCGCAGGAAGCCAATCGTGAAGAGGGGGCCAATGCCAACCTCTTCGATCAGCTTTTCGGCGGCGGCAACCGGCAGATCGATACGTTGGACCAGCCTGACGATTCCGGCGAGGAACGCGACGTCAGCCGCGTCCTCAACCAGCCCGGCATTCCGGACGTTGCGAGCAGCGGCGGCGAATTCCACACCAGTTGCGTCCGCACCTGCGATGGCTATTTCTTCCCCATGTCGAACGCCGCCTCGGCCGGCGATTTCGAGCGCGACCAGAAGAATTGCGAATCGGCTTGCCCCGGCACCGAGATGCAGGTTTTCTATTCGCGCGGCATGGACGACGATTCGGCATCGATGACGTCATCGGTCACCGGCAGGCCCTATGGCGAATTGCCAACCGCCTATCTCTACAAACAGCCCAACATGTCGCGGCCGCCCGCTTGCGGCTGCAATGCCGCGCAGAATTTCCAGATCATTGGCGGCAACCCGCCAAGTCAGCAACAATCACAGCCCGAACGGGATGCGGCGCCGACTATTCCGGCCTCGAAGCCTGATCCGGGTGCCGACCCCGAGACCCTGGCCAATAGAGACGGCGGACTCGACCGTGAAGCCATCAAGCGCCTTTCGGCCAAGCCGGTGGCATCGCCGGTTTCGGCCCTGCCTCCGGAACAGCGCAAGGTCAGGGTCGTCGGGCCATCGTTCCTTCCCGACCCATCAGCGGCAATAGATCTGCAAGCTCCGGCCCCGAAGGCAGTCCAGTAAGGGCAAGCCTGAGCGGCATGAACAGCGCCTTGCCCTTGCGGCCGGTCGCTTCCCTGATCTTGCCGGTCCAATCCTTCCAGACCGTCCCGTTCCACGGTTCCTCAGGCAGGAGATCGAGTGCCTGATGCAGAAAATCGCGGTCGTCATCGGAAAACTCGGGCTTCTCCTGCGGCCCTTCGCGCAGGACACGCCACCAGGCAACCGCATCGGCCAACCGGTCGATATTGCCGCGCACCGCCAGCCAGAACGGTTCGGCGTGTTCGCCTGAAATACCCAGCACCATCAGCCGGTCCCGCGCCTCGTCGAACGGCATACGCTGCAGCAGCACCCGGTTGAGCACGAACAGTTCGGCCGGATCGAACTTGGATGACGATTTCGAGGTCGCGGCCGGGTCGAAATGGCCGGCAAGTTCGGCCAGGTCATGCGCGGCCGCGACATTCTCCGACGTGCCGACCAGCACGGCCAGCGAAGCGACGGCCATCGGCTCGATGCCGTCTTCGCGCAGGCTCTCGATGGAAAGTGCGCCGGTGCGCTTCGACAGCCCCTCGCCCGAGACGGTGGTCAGGAGATTGTGGTGGCCGAAGACCGGCGGCTCGGCACCCAGCGCCTTGAACAGGGCGGTCTGCACGCCGGTGTTCGTGACATGATCGTCGCCGCGGATGACGTGGCTGACGCCCATCTCGATGTCGTCGACAACGGAGGGCAGCGTGTAGAGATAGGTGCCGTCCTCACGCACCAGCACCGGATCGGACAGCGAAGCCAGATCCACCGTCTCCTCGCCACGCACCAGATCGTCCCAGTGGATCTCGGTGCGCTCCGGCTGCCGCGGATCGCTGGAGAAATTGGGCAGCAGGAAACGCCAATGGGGCCGGCGCCCGTCGGCCTGATATTCGGCCACCTGCTCTGTCGTCAGCGCCAACGCCTCGCGGCCATAGACCGGCGGCAGGCCCCGCGTGCGGCGCACCTTGCGCCTGAGGTCGAGTTCTTCCGGCGTTTCGTAGCAGGCGTAGAGAACACCCGCCGCCTTCAGCCGCTCGACCGCGGCGTCATAGACTTCGATGCGCCGCGACTGATAATCGGTGACATCCGGGAAGATGCCCAGCCAGTGCAGGTCGTAGAGGATGGCGTCGGCGAATTCCTGCTTCGAGCGGGCGATGTCGGTGTCGTCGAAGCGCTGGATGAAGCGGCCCTTGTTGTTGAGGGCAAACAGCCAGTTGAACAGAGCTGTGCGCGCATTGCCGATATGGATGCGGCCGGTTGGTGACGGGGCGAAACGAACGGTAACTGTCATGAGCGGGGCGTACCGGATGCCTTTGTGATTGACAAGATGCGCCCCCGCGCCGTGCCGCAGACATAGAACATGGCGGCTGGAATGAAAAGACCGGGCGAAGCGGCGGATGGCGGCGGCCAGCCTGGCGGCACCGCCATGAGAGGGTGCAGCCAACCGGCGGAGTCGACGAAGAGGTCGTTGAAGACGATCAGCGGCCGAAGTCGTCGGAACTGAGGCGGGTCCAGCGGTCGCCCATCAACCCGCCGATAGCGATGTCGCCGGAGCGGACCGCTTCCGTGACACCGGGGATTCGCGAGCGGACCATCGTCCCCCCGGCATAACGGAAGAAGAGATTCCTGTAGCCGAAGAGGTGAGGCATGAACCTGCTCTGGGTCTGTCCGGTGATGCCCACGCAGCCCATATCCCGCGCAGCCGCGACAAGGCCTTCCAGCGTCGCGCCCCAGTGGTGTCCGGAAGCCTGGATCTGCAACAGGATCGCCAGGTCGCCGGCTTGACCGTAGAAGGCGTAGCTACCGAGCATTTTGCCCGTCGCGTCGTAAGTCCCGCCGAAATGAAGGGGGCCGTTGGCCCGCTTCTCAGCCGCCAGTGCGAGCAGCCGGGGCAGTTCGCCATCCCTCCAACTCGGTCGAAGGGCGTAATCGGACAGGAGGGTCGGCAGCCACTCGGCAAATTGCGCGGCATTGATCGGCTCGGCATGGACCCGTTGCGACGATGAATGCTGGACGGGCGGTTCGAACCTTCGTTTTGCGAGAACGTCGAATGCTCTCGCGCAGGGATCGAGTGCCAGGCGAGGCAGGCGGGGCCATTTGCGGTGCAATGCGGCGGCGGCCATCGCGGCCGGCCGGAAAACATAGGTCCATGCCAGACAATGGACCGGCAGGAGCTGGTATTTCATCGGACGCGCGAAGGCCAGAGATACCCGGTTGGCCGAATCGGTCAGCTGCAGATCGAATTCGCCTTGATGCAAGGCACGCAGCAATTGCGGTCCGGCCGAGCCGTGATCGGCGCCGGGGTCGGCCATGAACGGACCGATGATCGCCGCATTCAATGCCGCTCCGTTGAGCTCGTAACGGGCTTTCAGGACGCCAAGGAACCCACCTAGATCGCCCTGCGGGTTGATCTGGACAAGAGCGTTGCTCTCACCGGACTGGCCGGCAGGGTCAAGATAGATCTTCCCCATATACTCCGCCGTTTCCGCGATCGCGCGATCGAGGCGGTGACGCCGACGCCCGCGAAACTTCGTCAGGAAGAGTGCGGCGACGCGTTCGAGATCTTCGGCGGCAAGCGGCCGAACCGAGCCATGCTGAGATTCCAGCACCGATGGCGCAGCCACCTTTTCCACACCGGTAGTTTCGGAAGCAAGACGCATTGTGAGACCGCTTAGATTGCTTCTTTGGTATACAACAACCGAAAGTAGAGAAACGAATTTCGGTCAGTAACGTAAACAGACGTCGCAAATCGATGTCTGGAAAAGGGCTTCACTGGCGGGTTTGCTCAGCCAGCATACGCCAAGTGATAGGCACTCCGGATGGCCTCCGGCCAAAGCCGGAGGCCATCTCAGGTCAATCGACGAGGCCCTTAGTCAGCTCCAGCGCCTGGCGCTCGAACAGGCGGCGGTAGATGCCGCCCTTCAGGCGGATCAACTCGTCATGCGAGCCTTCCTCGACGATCTTGCCGCGATCGAAGACCAGCAGCCTGTCGAGTGCCCTCACCGTCGAAAGCCGATGCGCGATGACCAGCGTCGTGCGGCCGACCATCAGCCGTTCCATCGCCTGCTGGATCAGCACCTCGGATTCCGAATCGAGGCTCGACGTCGCTTCGTCCAGGATCAGGATGCGCGCATCGGCCAGGAAAGCGCGGGCAATCGCCACGCGCTGGCGCTCGCCGCCCGACAGTTTCACGCCGCGCTCGCCGACCAGCGTGCCATAGCCCTTCGGCAGGTTGGCGATGAAGTCGTGCGCGCTCGCCAGCCTGGCGGCATGCTCGATCTCCTCCTGGCTGGCGCTTGGCCTGCTATAGGCGATGTTTTCGGCCAGCGAACGGTGGAACAGGATCGGTTCCTGCTGGACGATGGCGATCTGGCCGCGCAGCGACGCCTGGGCGACCTGTGAGATATCCTGGCCATCGATCACGATCTTTCCCGCGCTAACGTCATAGAGCCGCTGGATGAGCTTGACGAATGTCGTCTTGCCCGAACCCGAGTGACCGACGAGCCCGACACGTTCGCCTGGCGCGATGTCGACCGAAAAGTCGCGGTAGAGCGGCGACCGGTGATTGCCGTAGTGGAAGGTGACGTTGTCGAAGGCAATGTGACCCTGCGTGATGGCAATCGGTCCGGCGCCGGGCCGATCTTCGATACCGAGCGGTTCCGACTGGAAATCGACCAGTTCCTCCATGTCGTTGATCGAACGCTGCAAATTGCGGATATGCGTGCCGATATCGCGCAAATAGCCTTGCAGCACGAAGAACGAGGTCAGCACAAAGGCGACATCGCCGGCGCTCGCCTGCCCCCACGACCACAGCATCAGCGACAGGCCGATCACCGCGGCGCGCATGACCAGCAGCAGCGCCCCTTGCGTGGTGCCGTTGATGGTGCCGCGCACCCAGGTGCGCCGTGTGCGGGCGCGCCATTTGGCAACCACCCTGGCGAGGCGGCGCTCCTCGCGCTCCTCGGCGCCAAAGCCCTTGACCACGGCGTTGCAGCTCACCGCGTCGGCCAGCGAACCACCGAGACGCGTGTCCCAGGTGTTGGCGAGCCTTGCCGCCGGCGCGACATAGCCGAGCGACAGCATCGCCGTCACCATGATGAACAGCACCGAGCCGGCTGCGACGACCACGCCCATCAGCGGCCAGAACCAGCCGAGCAGCAGCGTCGAGCCGGCGAGCATGATCACCGACGGCAACAGCGCGATCAGGATGGTGTCGTTGAGCAGGTCGAGTGCCCACATGCCGCGCGTCACCTTGCGCACGGTCGAGCCGGCAAAACTGTTGGCATGCCAATCGGTCGAAAAGCGCTGAACGCGATGGAAGGCATCGGCCGCGATGTCGGCCATCATCTTGAGTGTCAACTCGACGATGCCCATGAAAGCAAGGTTGCGCAGCGCGACGCCGGTGAGCGCCAGCGCCATCAGGATCAAGAATGCCGTCATCGCTGCATTCCAGGCAAAGGCGTCCGCGCCGGCGCTGCTGGCGACGGCGTCGACCAGCCGGCCGGAATAGAGCGGTGTCAGCACGTCGGCCAGCGTCGACAGCAGGAAACCGCCCATGATCAGCGAGAGCCGCCAAGGCTGACGCCGCCAATGTATGAGCGTGAACCCAAGAACGCTGCGAAAGGCGCTGGCGCGCAAATCGATCTTGAAACGAGCCATGATGTCATTCGGGCGCAAACGAGCCCGATCCCAGTAAGGTCGAAAATTGAAAAACCGCGCCGGAGCGAATTGCCCTTGAATGCGGAGGTTCGGCTATGGTTGGTCGCCTGCCCTTGGGCGGCGACCGGCAGCGGCAAATGCCTTTCCTGCGTCCGGTTTGGTTCCGATACTTCGGAACACCGGCGCAGACCTAGGCCTCGCGGCCTCGCATAACGATGTCAAATCCGGGCATTCGGTCCTCCCTGAAGGGAATCGCGGAGACGCCGTTATACGGACGCTTCAATCGTTCGCCAAGGCAAGCCATGGCCAAAAGCACTTCTGGTCCAGCCGATGAGGCGATTTTGCAACAGTCGGACCTGTGCCAATCGTCGCCGCATGGTTTTCACCCGGCAGGCCATCAACAGGTCGGAGGTCGCTCGGAAATCGATCCGCGACAGTCGCCATGCTTGCACCCGCAGCATCGCGCACTCTCGCTCAGCGAACGAAAAGACGCCTATCCACGATCCCTGAAACGGTTGGTGATGGGATAGCGGCGGTCGCGGCCAAAATTCTTCCTGGTGATCTTCACACCCGGTGCCGCCTGCCGGCGCTTATATTCGGCGATGTAGAGCAGATGTTCGATGCGCGTCACCGTCGCCCGGTCGTGGCCACGCGCGACGATGTCGTCGACGCCCATTTCGTTCTCGACCAGGCATTCCAGAATATCGTCCAGCACCGGATAGGGCGGCAGCGAATCCTGGTCTGTCTGGTTCTCGCGCAATTCGGCCGACGGCGCCTTGTCGATGATGTTCTTCGGGATCACCTCGCCCGAAGGTCCGAGCGCGCCCGGCGGCACATGACTGTTGCGCCAGCGCGACAGCGCATAGACCTGCATCTTGTAAAGGTCCTTGATCGGATTGAAGCCGCCGTTCATGTCGCCATAGAGCGTGGCGTAGCCGACCGACATCTCGCTCTTGTTGCCCGTGGTCACCACCATGGAGCCGAATTTGTTGGAGATCGCCATCAGGATGGTGCCGCGCGCACGGCTCTGCAAATTCTCCTCGGTGATGCCTTCCTTGGTGCCTTCGAACAACTGCGTCAGCGTGTGCAAAAATCCTTCGACCGGCTCGAAGATCGGCACGATGTCATAGCGACAGCCGAGCGCACGGGCGCAGTCCTCTGCATCCTTGAGTGAGTCTTTCGAGGTGTAGCGATAAGGCATCATGACGGCACGCAGCCGCTCCTCGCCGAGCGCATCGACCGCAAGGGCGGCACAGATCGCCGAATCGATGCCGCCGGACAGGCCAAGCACGACATTCTTGAAGCCGTTCTTGTTGACGTAGTCGCGCAAGCCGAGCATGCAGGCGCGGTAGTCGGCCTCTTCCCGTTCGGGGATTTTCGACATCGGTCCTTGCGAACAGACCCAGCCGTTGTCCGTACGTTTCCAGATGGTGACGTCGACCGCGTCCTCGAACTGGCTCATCTGGAAGGCGAGCGTCTTGTCGGCCCCGATGGCGAAGGAGGCGCCGTCGAAGATCAGCTCGTCCTGGCCGCCGAGTTGATTGGCATAGATCATCGGCAATCCGCATTCGATGACCTGCTTGATAACGACCTGGTGGCGAACGTCGATCTTGGCGCGATAGTAGGGCGAACCGTTCGGCACCAGCAGGATTTCCGCGCCGCTTTCGGCCAGCGTCTCGCAGATGCCGACCTCGCCCCAGATGTCCTCGCAGATCGGTATGCCTATGCGCACGCCGCGGAAGTTGACCGGTCCCTGGATCTCAGGCCCTGCCTGGAAGACGCGCTTCTCGTCGAACTCGCCGTAATTCGGCAGGTCGAGCTTGTAGCGTTCGGCGATGATCTTGCCGCCATCGGCGAAGACGATGGAATTATGCGTGCCGCTCTTGCGCCTCAGCGGCGTGCCGATGATGACGCCCGGACCGCCGTCGGCGGTATCGGCGGCAAAGTCCTCGGCGGCGCGCTCGCATGCCCTGAGGAAGGCCGGCTTCAGCACCAGATCCTCCGGCGGATAGCCAGCAAGGAAAAGCTCGGTATAGAGCACGAGATCGGCGCCCTGGCGGGCGGCATCCGCCCTCGCCTCGCGTGCCTTGGCGAGGTTGCCGGCGACGTCACCGACGGTCGGGTTGAGCTGGGCGATGGCGATACGCAGTATGTCGAGCTTCTTGGTCATGCTGCTGACTTAGCGCGGCGGAATTCACCCCGCAATGGCGTTCGTTTGGACCAATTCAGACCGTCAATCGTCGCCCATATAGTCGCGCAACGATTGCGGAGAGTGGTTTTCGCCGATCGACATCGCCAGGATGCGCGAGATGTGCCGGCGCGGCAGGCCTGTCTCGTCAGCCCATCGGTTGATCTGGATCTGGACCTTGTCGAGGTCCTTCTTCGATGTCGGATTTTCGGCGATGTCGAGGCCCGCGTCGCGAAGTGCGGCCGCCATGTCGGCCGAAATGACGAAAGCATCCCAGCCCAGCCAGCGCAGGAAATACTGGCCGGTGTTGCCGCCGAGCCGGCTGCCATGCTTGGCCAGATATGCCATCAGCCCGATCTGGTCGTCGGCGGGCCATTCGGCGAGAAAATTGTCGAAGCCGCCATGGTCCCTGGACACGCGTTCGACGAAAGCGGCGTTGTCGCGAACGGATTTGATCTTCTGCGGATTGCGCACGATGCGTTGATCCGAAGCCAGGTCGTGCCAGAAATCGTCAGGCTGGAACAACAGCCGCTTGGGCTCGAAGTGCAGGAACGCCTCTTCGAATCCAGGCCATTTTTGCTCGATGACCCGCCAGACGAAGCCGGCGGCGAAGACGCGCTCGGCCATCGTCGAGAGGATACGGTCATCGCTGACGTCGGCCACCGCCGCATTGTCGGGCATCGGCCCCAACAGGGAGGTCAGTTCCACCTCACCTCCCTTGCGATTTGCCGCGCGAGCGCGAATTTTCTTGAAGTCGGCCATCGGTTCCCCTCGTTTCGCCTCAATCTAGCACTTCCCGCCCGGGCCGGCAGCCTCTACCTCTAGCGCAGCAAAGCGCTTGGAGACGACCATGAACAGGACGATCGACGATCTGGCGAACCGCTGGCTGAGGCGAAAGCCGGATGGGCTGAGCCAGCTGGAGAGCCGGGTGCTGCAAAGCACCATCGAGCGTACCACCATCACCAGGGACACCAACAAGGCCGTGGCCTTCCACCAGACCTTTGGCGACCGCCTTGCCGATACGATAGCCCGCATCGGGGGCTCCTGGTCGTTCATCCTGACCTTCGTCGCCTTCCTGATCGTGTGGACATCAGGCAATGTGTGGCTGTTGTCGCGCGATGCGTTCGACCCCTACCCCTTCATCTTCCTCAACCTGGTGCTGTCGATGGTCGCCGCCCTGCAGGCGCCGGTGATCATGATGGCGCAGAACCGCCAGACCGAGCGCGACCGCATCGATGCCGCCCACGACTACGAGGTCAATTTGAAGGCCGAGATCGAGATCATGGCGCTGCATGAGAAACTGGACGAACTGCGCCACAGCGAAATCATCGGCATGCGCGACGAGATCGTGAGGCTGGCGGAAATGGTCAAGCGGATCGATGAAAGACTGTCACCGCAGTCGGCGTCATGACCGAGACGATCCACCATTTCATCGAACAATACGGGTTGCTTGCGGTTTTTCTCGGCTGCGTGGCCGAAGGCGAAAGTGCCGCAATCCTGGGTGGCTTCTTCGCTCACCAGCATGTTTTCGTACTGTGGCATGCCTTTGTCGCGGCAGCGCTGGGTGCCTTCATCGGCGACACCTTCTTCTTCACCCTCGGCAGGAGTTTCGCCGACAATCGCCATGTCGTCAGGCTGCGCCGGCGGCCCGGCTTTCGCCGCGCCTACCGCCTGCTCAACACCCATCCCAACATCTTCGTGCTGTCGAACCGCTACGTCTACGGCATGCGCCTGGTCGGCGGCGTTGCGGCCGGCCTTTCGACCATAGCGGCGCCGCGCTTCGTTATCCTCAACGCCATCTCATCGGTGATCTGGGCGGTGCTGTTCAGCACGATCGGTTATGTCTTCGGGTTGGGGGCCGAAGAATTGGTTGGCCAGGCGCTGATGCGCCACGAGCGGCTGTTCGTCGGGCTTGGCATCGGCCTTGTCGTGGCCGTGCTTGCCTGGCTTGCCGCCCGCCACATCGCCAAGCGGGAGCGCGCCAAGGAGTTTTGACCGGGTTAGTCGATGCCGAGCCCCTGATCACCCCGATCGAGAATGAGCGGGATGATCAGATCCTCCTCATCGGCGAGATGCCAGGTCAGCATCGCGATCAGTCGGCTGTTTTCTTCGGCATAAGCATCGGCAGCGAAGCGCTGCTTGTCCTCACTCTCCTGAAGTGTACGAATGAAGGCATTCGCTGCCTCGGCGTTGCGCTCCAGTCCTTCGTGGATCGTGTGGTGATCGGCATCGAGAATGTCGAAGCCACGTTTCAGACGGGGCTCCGCCTTGGTGAAAGCCGGGAAATACTGGTAATCCTCGACATTGTGATGGCCGTCGAGATGCCCGAGAAAATGGTTGAGGCGCGGTGCGAACCAGCGCGCGAAATCGGGAGCCGCCAGTGCGCCTTCGCGATAGTCGTCAATGCCGCCGGTGAGCATGCCGCCGAGCTCGCGGAACATGTCGTGCCGCTGCAGCCACATATTGGCCATGCCGTGAATATTGGCGTGAGCCTGCCAGTTCTCGCGCGGATACTTTTCGGCCAGCCAGCGCAGGTCTTCCGGCAGGCCCAAGCGTTCGAGAAGCGAGGAATTCGTGAGCTCTGGCATGACGGTCTCCTTTGGTGACTGTCATATAGGGATCAAAGTCTCAGATCGGCACCCCCGTTATGCGTTCGATGAGAGCGATGCCCCAGACGCCGCCAGCAATCATTACCGAAATCAGCACCGCCAGCGAGCCACAATCCTTGGCGAGCTGGATGTCGATGTGGAATTCACGAGAAATTGCGTCGCACGCCGCCTCGATGCCGGTGTTCAGCACTTCGACCATGATCAAGAGGAGCACCGCGCCGATCAGCAGCGCGTAGCCGCGCCACGACACTGAAACGAACCACCCGGCCGGCAAGGCCAGCACCAGCAGCATCAATTCCTGCTGGAAAGCCTTCTCGCTGACCGCAAGCTTGCGAAATGCCCGCACCGAATTGATAAAAGCATCGATCAACCGCTGCATGCCAGGGCCCCTCTCGGAATCACCGGCCCGAGATAAAGCAATGCCCCGATCAATGGAATAAGGCTGATCGTCCAAATTTCATTCAGCGACCGGTATGGATGGTGTCGACTTTTCAAACTGAGGCAGCCCGTCGTCTATCGAATAATAGTCGCCCTTGTCGCCGACGAAGATATGACATTCGCCCTTGAGCGCTGTCGGCTTGTCGAACGATCCCGCCATGACCGAAATATAGTCCTTGTCCATTGCCTTCCAGAACAACAGCGACCCGCATGTCTTGCAGAAGCCGCGCCTGGCGAAAGCGGAAGCTTCATACCAGGTGATGCTTTCGGGGCCTTCGATCACGATGTCTGTATCGGCGACATTGGTCGCGGCATAGAAATGCCCGCTCTGTTTACGACATTGAGAACAATGGCAGTAGACAACGCCACGCAGCGTCCCACTTGTCCGGAAGCGGACCGCTCCGCACAGACATGATCCCTGGTGGTTGTCGCTCATTTCGGCACTCCTCGAAGAAACTTCGTCCAGCATCACTGTCAGGATTCCAGCTTCGCGGTGGTTACGCGCAAGCAAATACGACATCGATTGGCGTGACGAATCCGAAATTCAGTTTCATTTGCGGCAGCACACCGCAGAACTTCGAATTCAAGACCACCAAACTGAGTGCTGTCCCGCGATGGCAATACAAAACTTTACGCGCGTACAGCCACAGGTAGAGAAAACCTGTGGAAGTCGTGCGAATTAAGGAAACTTTAGCGCCGATGCAACTATGATCTCACAAGCGAAGGGTGCGGATGGGGCCGCGCCTCTTCGCAAGATGTTCTGGAGCATTGGGTAGCGCTCCCCAGGTCGGCGATCAATGGACCGGCGAATTCTGCGTCGGGATCCGAGGGGAAGAGTGAATCAGACATGCAGCCGGCAGCAGCCTCGACCGAACGAAGCACCGATATCGCAACCACCGTTGTCGCGACCATGCGCCAGCTTGGCATACTCGGCCTGCCACGCAACTACGAGATTTTCTATGAGGCCTTGAGCGGCACCAATCGCGAGCTCAGCCTCGCCGTCGTGTCGTTGAGCAATCGGCCGACGCAGGACGAACTCGACCAGATCGGGCGCACCTTCTTCGCCCATAACCATGGTCCCGGCATCGTCGAGCATGCCAGAGACGTCATCGCCCGAGAACTCGAGGAGGTCGCGTCGCTCCTGCGCAGCGAGCGCAGCCACATCGAAAAATACGGCAGGATCCTCGATGAGACATCAAGCGGCCTGAGCAACCGCAGCCTTCTCTCCCAGGATCTTCTGCAAAAGATCGCCAACGCAATGACGATCGCAACCAATTCGACGATCGATCACGGCCGGCAGATCGCCTCGACGCTCAGCGACAAGACGGCAGAACTCGAAAGCGTCAAGTCGAAGCTCGAGGAATACAAGCGGCTGGCCGACACGGATCCGTTGACCAAGATATGGAACCGCCGCGCCTTCGACAAGGAAATCACCAGAATCTACAACAGCAACAAGGGTATCCTGTTCAATGCCCTGATCCTCGTCGACATCGACCGGTTCAAGGACATCAACGACCGCTACGGCCATCCTGTCGGCGACAAGATCATCCAGATCATCGCCGAGATTTTCCAGACCAGCATTCGCGGCGACATGTTCGTCGCCCGCACCGGCGGCGAGGAGTTCGCGCTGATCATCGAGGGCGCCAGCGAAGACGCAACCTACGAGATCGCGGAACGCATTCGCGCCCTGATCGAGCAGACGCCGTTCACCAGCAGCCAGACCGGCATGAATTACGGCACGGTGACGGTATCGATGGGTATCTGCATGGCGTCCGAGGCCGAAGGCCCCGAGGACCTCTACACCAAGGCGGATCGGGCGCTCTATCGCTCGAAAGTCAGTGGCCGCAACCGCGTTACCAGGCATTCGGCCATGGCAGGGCGCGCCGGCAAGAGCTGGCTGCTCTACAAGCAAGACTGAAGCTTTTGCGGTTGCACCGGCACGGTCGGAGGCAAAAGATGAAAATGGAAAAGGCGCCGGGTTTCCCAGGCGCCTTTGCTTTATCGATCCAATTGGCCAGGCTCAGCCGTTCGCGACCTGCTTGTGCTGCACCGGATGGCTCTTCTTCAACAAGTCCGAGACCAGGAACGCCAGTTCGATCGCTTGGTCGGCATTGAGGCGCGGATCGCAATGGGTGTGGTAGCGGTCCTGCAACTCCTCGGCTGTGATGGCGCGCGCGCCACCGGTGCATTCGGTGACGTTCTTGCCGGTCATCTCGACATGGATGCCGCCTGGATGCGTGCCTTCGGCGCGGTGCACCTCGAAGAAGGTCTGCACCTCCTTCAGGATGCGGTCGAAAGGCCGCGTCTTGTAGCCGGCGGCTTCGATCGTGTTGCCGTGCATCGGGTCCGACGACCAGACCACGCTGCGGCCTTCCTTCTGCACCGCGCGCACCAGCTTCGGCAGATGGTCGGCAACCTTGTCCGAACCGAAGCGGGCGATCAGCGTCAACCGCCCCGGCTCGTTCTCGGGGTTCAGCAGGTCGATCAGTTCCAGCAGGCCGTCCGGCGTCAGCGACGGACCGCATTTCAGGCCGAGCGGGTTCTTGATGCCGCGGCAATATTCGACGTGCGCGTGATCGGGTTGGCGCGTGCGGTCGCCGATCCAGATCATGTGGCCTGAGGTGGCGTACCAGTCGCCGGAGGTCGAATCCACACGGGTCAGCGCCTCCTCGTAGCCGAGCAGCAGCGCCTCGTGGCTGGTGTAGAAGTCGGTTTCGCGCAGCGCGAAATTGGTTTCCGACGTAATGCCGACAGCGCGCATGAAATCCATGGTCTCGGTGATGCGGTTGGCAAGCGATTCGTATTTCTCGCCCTGCGGGCTGTCGGAGACGAAGCCGAGCATCCAGCGATGCACATTCTCCAGGTTGGCATAGCCGCCCTGCGCGAAGGCACGCAGAAGATTGAGCGTCGCCGCCGACTGACGATAAGCCATTTCCTGGCGGGCGGGATCGGGAATGCGTGATTTCGCGTCGAATTCGATGCCATTGATGATGTCGCCGCGATAGCTCGGCAGCGTCACCTCGCCCTTGGTCTCGTTGTCGGACGAGCGCGGCTTGGCGAACTGGCCGGCGACGCGGCCAACCTTCACCACGGGCTGCGCACCGGCGAAGGTCAGCACGACCGACATCTGCAGGAAGACGCGGAAGAAGTCGCGGATGTTGTCCGCGCCATGTTCGGCAAAACTCTCGGCGCAGTCGCCGCCCTGGAGCAGGAAGGCTTCCCCGGCGGCAACAGTCGCCAGCTGCTTCTTCAGCTTGCGCGCCTCGCCGGCGAAAACCAGCGGCGGAAAGGTGGCGAGTTGGGCTTCCGTATTCTTCAGCGCGGCAAGGTCCGGATAAGCGGGAACCTGCTTGATCGGCTTTGCTCTCCACGAATTCGGCGACCATTTCGTCATCGCTGCACCCAACGCTCTTTCCGGCGAACACCTTGCCCGCCATTTCCAGCCCCCAAAATGGGGTGGCGGCTCCATACACGAAGCCGATTTCCTATTCTAGACCGGAATTTCGGTGCTGGCGAATGGCTTGACGCCCCCAGGACGCCTCGAAAGGCGAGATCAGGCCGTCTTCTCAGCCAACTTCGCCAGTTGCGTCATGACGACAGCCGAGCCCGCCAGACGCTTCTCCGCCGTCGGCCAGTCGCGGATGAAGACCACGCTGTGGTCGGCCCGGATCTTGGCCAGCGAACCCTGCTCGCCAATATACTTGACCAGTCCGACGGGGTTCGAAAATTCGCGCTTGCGGAAATGGATGACGACGCCCTTCGGCCCCGCATCGAGCTTCTCGACATTGGCCTTGCGGCAGAGCGCCTTGATGAAGACGATCTTGAGGAGATGCTTCACCTCCTCCGGCAGCGGGCCGAAACGGTCGATCAGCTCGGCGCCGAAGGCGTCGATTTCCTCGGTGTTTTCGAGATCGCCGAGACGGCGGTAGAGCGCCAGCCTGAGCTGCAGGTCCGGCACGTAGCCTTCCGGGATCATCACGGCGGTGCCGACGGCGATCTGCGGCGACCAGCCGCCATCCTGGACCTCGCCGGAATCCTTCACCTCGGCCACCGCCTCCTCCAGCATCTGCTGGTAGAGCTCGAAGCCGACCTCCTTGATGTGCCCGGACTGTTCCTCGCCGAGAAGATTGCCGGCGCCCCTGATGTCGAGGTCATGGCTGGCGAGCTGAAAGCCGGCGCCCAGCGTGTCGAGCGATTGCAGCACCTTCAGCCGACGCTCGGCGGTGTCGGTGAGCTTGCGGTTGGCCGGCAGGGTGAACAGCGCATAGGCGCGCACCTTCGAGCGCCCGACGCGGCCGCGCAGTTGGTAGAGCTGCGACAGGCCGAACATGTCGGCGCGATGGATGATCAGCGTGTTGGCGGTCGGGATATCGAGGCCGGATTCGACGATTGTGGTCGACAGAAGCACGTCGTACTGGCCGTCATAGAAGGCGTTCATGATGTCGTCGAGTTCGCCCGGCGGCATCTGGCCGTGGGCCACCGCCACCTTCAGTTCGGGAACGGATTCCTTCAGGAAATCATCGATTTCCGCCAGATCGCTGATACGAGGCACGACATAGAAAGAATGCCCGCCACGGTAACGCTCACGCAGCAGCGTCTCGCGAATCACCAAGGGATCGAACGGCGAGATGAAGGTGCGCACCGCCATGCGGTCGACCGGCGGCGTGGCGATGAGCGACAGTTCGCGCACGCCCGTCAGCGCCAGCTGCAGCGTGCGCGGGATCGGCGTCGCCGACAGCGTCAGCACATGGACGTCGGTCTTCAGGTCTTTCAGCCGCTCCTTGTGCTTGACGCCAAAATGCTGCTCCTCGTCGATAATCAGCAGGCCGAGATTCTTGAACGAGATGGCGGAACCGAGCAGCGCATGGGTGCCGATAACGATATCGACCTGCCCTTCGGCAATGCCCTTCTTGGTCTCGGCCAGATCCTTGGCACCGACCAGCCGCGAGGCCTGGGCGACACGAATGGGAAGCCCTGAGAAACGCTGCGAGAATGTCTTGAAATGCTGGCGCGACAACAGCGTCGTCGGCACCACCACCGCGACCTGAAACCCTTCCATCGCCGCGATGAAGGCGCCGCGCAGCGCCACTTCGGTCTTTCCAAAGCCGACGTCGCCGCAGATCAGCCGGTCCATCGGCTTGCCGGCGCCAAGGTCGCCGCGCACCGAGTCGATGGCCGTCTGCTGGTCGTCGGTTTCCTCATAAGGGAAGCGGGCGGCAAACTCGTCATAGAGGCCTTCGGCCGGCACCAGCGCCGGCGCGGCGCGCATCTGACGCTCGGCGGCGATGCGGATCAGTTGCCCGGCCATATCGAGCAGGCGCCGCTTCAGCTTGGCCTTGCGCGACTGCCAGGCGCCGCCGCCGAGCTTGTCCAGCGTCGCCTCGGCTGTGTCGGAGCCGTAGCGCGACAGCAGCTCGATGTTTTCCACCGGCAGGAACAGCCGGTCGTCGCCGGCATAGTGGATTTCCAGGCAATCATGCGGCGCGCCGACCGCTTCGATGGTGCGCAGGCCGATGAAGCGGCCAATGCCATGGTCGGTATGGACGACAATGTCACCGGCCGACAAGGCCGAGGCCTCGGCAATGAAATCGGAAGCGCGCTTCTTGCGCTTCGAGCGGCGGATCAGCCGGTCGCCCAGAATGTCCTGTTCGGCGACAACCACCAGCTGTTCAGTCTCAAAGCCGGATTCCAGTGGCAAAACCGCCAATGCGGCCTGTCCCGGCTCGAGCTGTTCAGCCTCCGCCAGCGTCTCGACCTGCTTGAGATTGCCGAGATGGTGCTCGGCCAGGATCTGGCCAAGCCGGTCGAGCGATCCTTCGGTCCAGCCTGCGATGACGACGCGGCGGCGCGCCGCGCGCTCGTCGGCTATGTGCCGGACGACGACATCGAAGACATTGACGTTCGGATCGGCTCGCTCCTCGACGAAGCTGCGACCATGGCGCGAGCCGGCGTGGAAGACTTTCTTACCTCCCAAATCAGGCGCATCGAACACGGTAAAATCGATGTCCTCGCGCTCGCCAAGCGAAGCCTTGAGATTCTCCGGCGAGAGATAGAGCAGGTCCGGCGCAACCGGCTTGTAGGGCACCGCATCCCTAAGCGCCCCGTCAGCCTGTTTTTTGCGCGCCTCGTAGTGGTCGAGGATCAGCGTATGGCGCTCGGCAAGCGCCTCATGCGCCAGATGGTCGAAAACCACGGGTGCGTCCGGCAGGTAGTCGAACACGGTCTCCAGCCGCTCGTAAAAGAACGGCAGCCAATGCTCCATGCCGGCGAAGCGCCGCCCCTCGCTGACCGCCGCGTAGAGCCCGTCGTCACGCGATGGCGCGCCGAAGGCTTCGATATAGGAGCGGCGGAAGCGGCTGATGGTTTCCGGCGTCAGCGCCACTTCGCTCATCGCCTGCAGCGCCATCCACTTGCGCTGACCGGTGGTGCGCTGCGTGGCCGCGTCGAAGACGCGGATCGATTCCAGTGTGTCGCCGAAGAAATCAAGCCGCAGCGCCTCTGTCCAACCGGGTGCGAAGAGGTCGAGAATGCCGCCGCGCACCGCGAATTCGCCGATGCCGCGCACGGTCGGCACCCGCTCGAATCCCGACGTCTCCAGCCGTGCGATCAGCGCATTCATGTCGATCTGGTTGCCGGGTCTGGCGTGGAAGGTCTGCGCCTCGACAAGCTCAGCGGGCGGAATGCGCTGCAGCAGCGCGTTGGCGGTGGTGAGAATGACGGCACGGTGCGGTTTCTTCGCCAGCGCGATCATGGCGGTCAGTGCATCGAGGCGCTTGGCGGCGGCATCGGAACCGGGCGACACACGGTCGTATGGCAGGCAGTCCCAGGCAGGCAGTTCCAGCACAGGCAGGCCGGGCGCGACGAAGGACAGCGCCTCGATGATGGAAGGCAAGCGCTGGCCGTCGCGGGCCACGAACAGCACTGGCTTGTCGGGTGCGATTTCGAGCGCCGTCTGTACCAGCGCGAAGGCCTCGTAGCCGTCGGCGACACCGTCGACGATGAACTGGCCGGCGCGGCCCTTCGGCAAGCCAATGGTGGGGATGAGAGCCATCAAATCACGGTCTTGTTTATCGCAATTCCGAACGGAAAACCGCTTCGCACTTTTCCTGGAATTGCTTTTGTTCAGAATGTCATGGTCCGGCGGGACGCCAGGATTTTTTGCAGGACGGCACAGTCGATCTCCGCCGGCACCGGGCGTTCGCCCGTGACCAGCGGCAGGAATTCTGTGTCGGCAATATCGAGGAGCCTCTCATATTGGTCGATTTCCTCGGCGGTCAAGGTGCCGATCTCGGCATCGGCGAAGGTGCCGAGGATGAGGTCCATCTCGCGTAGGCCGCGATGCCAGGAGCGGAACAACAGCTTGCGGCGGTGGGCGTCCAGCCCCTCGCTTGATCGTTTCGTTCCGGTCATTGTGCCGCATCCTCGCTTCAAGCGGCGCATATAGCGTGGATAGTGGGCGGTGTCAGCCTTTGCGCTGCGGCCGTCGCGACATAAGCTGACATCATGCGTCCTTCCATACTCGATCCCCTGTTTGTCCCGATCACCTCGCTTGCCGGCGTCGGGCCGAAGGTCGGTGCGTTGATCGAGAAGGTCGTGGCGGCCGACCTCGGCGATCGCGCCGCGCGCGCCGGCGATCTCCTGTTCGTGCTGCCCCACACCGTCATCGACCGCCGCAACCGGCCTGGCATCGCCCTCGCGGCCGAAGGCGCCATCGTGACGCTCGAGCTGCGCATAGACCGCCACCAGCCGCCGCCGCGCGGCAACAGGTCGGTGCCCTACCGGGTCTACGCCCATGACGATACCGGCGAAATCGGTCTGACCTTCTTCCATGCCCATGCCGCCTATCTCGAAAAGGCAATGCCTGTCGGCGAGCATGTCGTGGTGTCAGGCCGTATGGAATGGTTCAACGGACGCCCGACCATGGTCCATCCCGACCATATCGCACTCGCCAGCGAAGCCGAGAACCTGCCGCTGGTCGAGCCGGTCTATCCGCTGACCGCAGGGCTGTCCGGCAAGGTGCTGCGCCGTGCGATCGGCCAGGCGCTCGGCCGTCTGCCGGACCTGCCGGAATGGCAGGATGATGCCTTCATGCGCCGCCAGAGCTTTCCGTCCGTTGGCGACGCGCTGACCCGCATCCATTATCCCGGCGATCCGCTCGATGTCGCGGTCGAAGGGGCTGCATGGCGCCGCCTCGCCTATGATGAATTGCTCGCCGGCCAGGTCTCGCTGGCCCTGGTGCGGGCAAAGGTGCGACGCCTGTCAGGCCGCCCTCTCGTCGGCGATGGCCGCATCGTCGAGAAGCTGCGTGCGGCCCTGCCCTATTCGCTCACTCCCTCGCAGGAATTCGCGCTCGCCGAAATCAACGCCGATCTCGCCGATCCAGAGCGCATGCTGAGGCTGCTGCAAGGCGATGTCGGTTCGGGCAAGACGGTCGTGGCTTTGTTGGCCATGGCACGCGCCGTCGAGGCCGGCGGCCAGGCGGCGCTGATGGCGCCGACCGAAATCCTGGCGCGCCAGCATCTGGCGACGATCACCCCGCTTGCAGCCAAGGTCGGCTTGCGCATCGCCATCCTGACCGGCCGTGAAAAGGGCCGCGAGCGAGCCGAAACACTGGCTGGTCTTGCCAGCGGCGAGATCGATATCGTCGTCGGCACCCACGCGCTGTTTCAGGAAACGGTCAGCTTCCACGACCTGGTCCTGGCCGTCATCGATGAGCAGCATCGCTTCGGCGTTCATCAGCGGCTTGCCATCACCGCCAAGGGCGACGCGCCCGACATGCTGGTGATGACCGCGACCCCGATCCCGCGCACGCTGGTGCTGACCGCCTTCGGCGACATGGATGTCTCGAAGCTGACGGAAAAACCGGCCGGCCGTCAGCCGATCCGCACCGTTACGCTGCCGCTCGAACGGCTCGACGAGCTGGTCGGCCGCATGCTCGATGCCGTCGCGGATGGCCAGAAGATCTACTGGATTTGCCCGCTGGTCGAGGAATCCGAAGAAATCAAGCTAATGTCGGCCGAGGATCGTTTCGCTTCGCTGAAGCCGCTGTTCGGCGATCGCATCGGCCTTGTCCATGGCCGCATGAAGGGTGCCGAGAAGGACGAGGCGATGCGTGCCTTCAAGCAAGGCGAGACGCGCATCCTGATCGCCACCACGGTCATCGAAGTCGGCGTCGACGTTCCTGACGCCACGATCATGGTCATCGAGCATGCCGAACGCTTCGGGCTCGCCCAGTTGCACCAGCTGCGCGGCCGGGTCGGACGCGGCGACAAGCCCTCATCCTGCGTGCTGCTCTACAAGGACCCGCTTGGCGAGACCGCCAAACGCCGGCTGTCGGTGATGCGCGAGACCGAGGACGGCTTCCTGATCGCCGAAGAGGATCTGAAAATGCGCGGCGAAGGCGAATTGCTCGGTACCCGCCAGTCCGGCACGCCTGGTTTCCAGGTGGCGCGCATCGAGGCGCATGCCGACCTACTGGAGGCCGCCCGAGACGACGCCAGGCTGATCCTGTCGCGCGATCCCGAACTGCAATCGGATCGCGGCGAGGCGCTGCGGCTCCTGCTCTACTTGTTCGGCCGCGACGAGGCCGTGCGGCTCCTGCGCGCCGGATGAGGCGCTAGCGGCGGATTGGCCAGGGTTCCGTCGATCGGCTCACCGTTCAGCGTCACCAGTTTCGTCTTCACCTCGGGGGCCACCAACCCGGCCGATACGATCAGCTTGGCGCCGTCCTCGATCGTCATGTCAAGCGGCACGATGTCCGACTTCAGAACATACATCAGGAAACCGGTCGTCGGGTTCGGGGTGCACGGCATGAACACCGCAATCAGCGGATCGCCTTCCTGGTCGAGTTTCTGGTTGATCTCGGTTTCCTTCTCGCTGGCGACGAACACCAGCGACCACACGCCCTTGCGTGGATATTCGACCAGCCCAACCTGACGGAACATGTCGCCCTTGTTCGACAGCACGGTCTCGAAAATCTGCTTCAGCGAGCCATAGATGCCGCGCACCAGCGGCATGCGGCCAAGCAGGCGCTCGCCAAAGCCGACGATGGCGCGGCCGACAATGTTGGCCGTCAGGAAGCCGATCAGCGTGATCAGGATGAGCGCGACGATCAGCCCGAACCCCGGAACCGGGAACGGCAGATAGCTGTCGGGGCTGTAACGCGCCGGAATATAGGGTTTGACCCAGGAATCGACCCAGCCGATGAACGACCAGGCGATATAGGCGGTGATCGCCAGCGGCGCGCAGACGATGAAGCCCGTGAGGAAATAGTTCCTCAGCCGGGTCATGCCGGAAGTCTTCGAAGCGTCTGACATGGTTCACCGGGCACGGGTTGCGGCGCGACATTAGTGAACCGGAAGGCGCTTTGGAACTGCGAAGTTTTTAAACGCGCCTGTTTGTAGGCGCCTACTCCACCGTCACCGATTTCGCCAGATTGCGCGGCTGATCGACGTCGGTGCCCATGAAAACGGCGGCGAAATACGCAAGCATCTGGATCGGCAGCGCGTAGATGATGGGCGAGATGATTTCCGGCACATCCGGAAGCACGATGGTCTCCATCGTCTTCACGCTCACCTGTGCCGCGCCCTTGGCGTCGGTGATCAGGATGATCTTGCCGCCACGCGCCGCCACTTCCTGCATGTTGGACACGGTCTTTTCGAAGATGCGATCGTGCGGCGCAATCACGATCACCGGCATGTTCTCGTCGATCAGCGCGATCGGCCCGTGCTTCAGCTCGCCCGCGGCATAGCCTTCGGCATGAATGTAAGAGATTTCCTTGAGCTTCAGCGCGCCTTCCATGGCCAGCGGGAAATTGGTGTCG
>NZ_AZUY01000063.1 GCF_000513935.1 Mesorhizobium sp. WSM3626
AATCGCAAATCCATTCAGTCCCATAAAACAAAACCCCGCCGAAATTCGACGGGGGTTTGTCAGCAGTCTGAGGGCGCGGCTTGCCGCGCCCTTTTGCTTTCGGTGCCGCCGCTCAGACCGTCAGCGCTACCTTGCCGATTGGCTTGGTGGCGAGAAAGGCGTGGGCGGCTCCCGCCTGGTCGAGCGGAAAAGTCCTGGCCACGTGGACCGCAAGCTTTTGCGCGTCGATCAACCCGGCAAGCTCAACCAGGCCCTCGCGGTCGGGCACGACCGACATGCGTTCGACCCTGATATCGCGCGAACTGGCGTCGGCGCGCGTGGCGTCGTTGACGTTGAGCAATGATACCAGCACGCCGCCGGGCTTCAGCACCTTCAGCGAGCGATCGGCATGATCGCCGCCCACCGGCTCCAGCACCAGGTCGATGTCGCTGATCTGGCTGGTGAAATCACCTTTGGTGTAGTCGATCACCTCATCGGCGCCGAGCTTGTGTACGAAGTCGAGCTTGCCCGGGCTGGCCGTGGCGACGACGTAAGCACCACGCGCCTTGGCGATCTGCACGGCCAGATGGCCAACGCCGCCAGCTCCGGCGTGCACCAGCACGCGCTGGCCTGATTTCAGTCCGCCATGACGGACAAGGCCTTGCCAGGCGGTGAGACCGGCCAGCGGCAATGCGCCGGCCTGGATGTGGTCCGCCCGCGTCGGCTTCAGCGCGATCTCATCGGCCGGCACGGCCGCCAGTTCGGCATAGCCCGCGGCCTGCTTGGGGAAGCGCGGCATGCCGAACACTTCGTCGCCGACCTTGAAGCTGGTGACGCCGGCGCCCAGTGCCTCGACCGTCCCCGAAATATCCCAGCCAAGGATGAAGGGTGGCTCGCCGAGCAGCGGATAGTTGCCGGCGCGCACCGCGCCATCGACCGGATTGATGCCGGCCGCCTTGACGCGGACCAGCACCTCGCCGGCCTTCGGTGTGGGATCGGGCAATTCGGCGGTGACAAGAACGTCGGGCCCGCCAACGGAATTCTGGGTTACGGCACGCATGAAATCTCTCCTGCTTGATTAGCGCCACTATCATTTGGAGAGTAAGGGCCTATTGTCCAGTATGCACCTTTTTGATATATAGGCACCTCATGGATAGTGATTGCGACTCCCCCCTCGGCTACGATGCGTTCCGGCGGACATGCCCGTCGCATACCGTTTTGGAGATGCTGGCCAGCAAATGGGTCTACCTGGTGGTCTGCGCGCTGCGCAACGGCCGGCAGCGCAATGGCGCGCTTGCCCGCAAGCTCGAAGGCATCACGCCCAAGATGCTGACCCAGACCTTGCGTGTGCTGGAGCGTGATGGCCTGGTGCGGCGAGAGGTCTATCCGGTCATTCCGCCGCGCGTCGAATATGAACTGACCGAGCTCGGGCTGAACCTGGCGGGACTGCTTACCCAGATCAGATCATGGGCGGAGCAGCATGCCCCCGATATCAAGGATGCCCGCGCAAGGGCGATCGCCGGAAACGAGGTGGGCTGGGCGGCCTAGGTCTTGCGTGCCACCCGCGCTTTCGTGGCGGCCGCCGGCGCCGGAATTCAGGCTGTCGCCCGACAGTGTCGCGCTTGTGCGCGCGCCAAATAGCGCCGATGTCGGCTGGTTCAGCCGATCATGGCGCTGCGGCCACCGGTTTCGGCCTCGCGAATCTTGGTATCGCGCGATTCCAGCATCTCAGCCTTGGAAAGCTCCGCTTCAGCTTCGCCGAGTAATGATTCGGCGGCGCTTCGCTGCTGGGCGAGGTCGCCTTGCGAGTTCCTGAGATTGTCGCGGCGCAGGCGCGCGGCCTTGGCGAAGGTCGGATAGGCGAAATGATTGATATCTGTGATGCCGGCTTTCTTTTCCTCGGCGGTGATCTGAAGCTCCAGTTCGACGGCCATGCGCTCGAACTCGGCGATCATCATGTCGAGTTGCAGCATCTGGCGACGCTTCTCATTCACCTGAAACTGTTTCAGCCGAACGAGGTTTTCACGTGACTTCATGATTCGGTACTCCCGGAAACGCACACCCGCACATATCGTCCAAACCCCTTGGAAAGGCCCAAGCGCTGCCCGTATCCACCGGCTTTCCCCGCACTATAGGAAACAAAACCCTAAAGTTTTTTGCCGACGGTAACCATTCGTTTACGGGCATTGTTAATCATACGTGTCAGGGCTTAAGGCCGGGTAAAAATTCCGGCCGCCGAAGCGAAGCCGCGTCGATGAGTCCCTGGAGTCACTTAGTCCAGGTTATTAATGTGTCGCATTAGGAATTTTGGTCTGTGATTCGTTATTAGATTCAAGAGGGTGTAGAAAGGGGTTAAAAAATCTGATACCGTACTGGACGGGAAATTAGGTTTTGTTAACCATTCGATGGCAGCCTCTATACAAGGCAACCACTGCTCCGGGGCAGGACGGGTCGTGAAATGGTCCGGCGGCAGAAAAGGGGAATGAAATGCGTGTTCTGCTGATAGAAGATGACAGTGCAACCGCACAAAGCATCGAGTTGATGCTGAAATCGGAAAGTTTCAACGTCTATACGACAGACCTCGGCGAAGAGGGTGTCGATCTGGGCAAGCTCTACGATTACGACATCATCCTTCTCGACCTCAACCTGCCGGACATGTCCGGCTACGAGGTCTTGAGAACGCTTCGCCTCTCCAAGGTGAAGACGCCCATCCTGATCCTCTCCGGCATGGCCGGCATCGAGGACAAGGTACGCGGCCTCGGTTTCGGCGCTGACGACTACATGACCAAGCCGTTCCACAAGGACGAGCTGGTGGCGCGCATTCATGCCATCGTGCGCCGCTCCAAGGGCCACGCCCAGTCGGTCATCACCACGGGCGATCTGGTCGTCAATCTCGACGCCAAGACCGTCGAGGTCGGTGGCCAGCGCGTGCACCTCACCGGCAAGGAATACCAGATGCTGGAGTTGCTCTCGCTGCGCAAGGGCACCACCCTCACCAAGGAAATGTTCCTCAATCACCTCTATGGCGGCATGGACGAGCCGGAACTGAAGATCATCGACGTCTTCATCTGCAAGCTGCGCAAGAAGCTCGACGCCGCGTCCGGTGGCCAGAACTACATCGAGACCGTCTGGGGCCGCGGCTACGTGCTGCGCGAACCGGAAGACATCCGCGTCAGCGCCTGAGCGCGGCCGGCAGAGCTTTCTTAAAAAACCTGGCCATGTGAACTGACCCCCGAAAGTTGGACGCAACCTTCGGGGGTTTTGCATTGTGGACTGATAATTATTTTGTTTTGCATCGCGAGACGGCGGACCGCCGCGCGGTGTGCCTGGAATAGCTTCCGTTCAGGCAGCGATCTTCAAGGCGCGAAAGCGTTCGAGCAGTTGCGGGCGATTAAAGGGCTTCAACAGATAACCCTGGGCGCCGGCGCGCTTGGCCCGCATGATCGACGCGATATCGAGCTCGACCAGTGAGATCAGGATCTGCGGCCTGATCGGGCTTTCCATGGCGCGCAGGCGCCGGATGAGGTCGATCGCCTGCACGTCCGGCAGGGCGCCATCGATGACGATGATGTCGGGCATGTCGGCGGCGCACATCTCCAGTGCGTCAAGTCCGCTGGCTGCCTCGATGACCATCATGTCGGAACCGCCCAGGATGCGTTTCGCAACCTTCCTGATGACGCTTGAATCGTCGACGAACATGCAGCGTTTCATTTCCGGGTCCTCTTTGCCCTTGGACAATCCGGTCGTGCGGGGCATCTGCGGCGTAGCCTAGACCGATCTGGTAAAGAAGCTGAAAAGCCGTTAGGTAAAATTTTTGCAAAGATGCCGCTAGGCTGATTTTTCCTTACGGATGCTTCGACGTTGCCGGCGTGTCAAAGGTCATCGCGCCCGATTGCCGTGTCAATAAAATATTTCAAATTGAAATACTTTGTTCGGTCGCGCTGCCGCGCCGATTCAGACCACCGAAAGGACGATTTCTTCAGCCGTCGCATGGATCGAAATTGTCATGTTGGCCTCGCGGGCCAACAGCAGCGTGTAATAGGGCTGCACCGAATGAGCGTCGATCGGCTCCTCCGGCTTGTGACCGGAATGCAGTTCGAGGAATTTCGGCGGCACACGCAGCATCGGCCCGCTTGCCGAAAGCGAAAAACGCGGCTCGGTTTCGAGATTTTCGAGCGTCACCACCAGCTTGCCGCCGCGCGGAATGGCGGCATTGGCGACCAGGAGCAGGTTGAGCAGCAGCTTGACCTTGTTCTTGGGCAGCAGCGCGCGGATTCCGTTCCAGACCAATTCCGGCTTTTCGTTCTTGAGGAAGGCGATGGCGACGGCCTCGGCATCTCCGGTATCGATCATCATGCCCGCCGAGCCGGCGGCGCCGAAGGCGATCCGGGCGAACTGCAAGCGGGCCGAGGCGTTCTTCGCACTCTGGCGGATGAGCCGCATGGCGTCTTCGTCGGCGCCGCCCTCGTCGAGCAGTTCAAGCCCGTTATTGATCGCGCCGACCGGCGAGATGATGTCATGGCAGACGCGGCTGCACAAAAGCGCCGCCAGGTCGGGAGCGGAAAGGGTGAACAGTTCGGCCATCGGCGAAATCCCTGCAAAATCTTCCAGTTCGTGGCCGAGCGATCGATCTTCGCGCCTGCCCACACGAATCACGCTTCAACCCAAGGCTTTCTGAATACACAGCGCCCGCGCGTGCAGCAACAAATCGAAATTGTCGTCATGGCATATGGCGCATTCACGCAGGCTGCGTGTCCCCTTGAGCGGCCAAACAGCCTTCGAACCGCCATCTTCATGTGGGAGTTTAATGGTTGAAAAAGGATTACGGCATAGTTTGCCCCTAACAGTCATCCTTAACGGCCGCCTAAAGAGCCGTACGGATGCGAGGCGTCGGCGAAAGTGCTTCATGACGGAGATTGGAAGCATGTTTTCCCGATTGTATGACCGGAGTTTTCTCCGTGCCCTCTCAATGGCGTTCACGCTCATGGGCGTTCTCGTCTTCACGACATCGCCCTTGCGGGCCCAGGAGTACACCGCTCAGGAGATTGTCGATTCCGGCCACAAGTTCTTCGGCGCGACGTCGGGCGGGTTGGCCACGGTCGTGGAGAAGATTTTCGCCTCCTACGGTTTGCCTAACGGCTATCTGCTCGGCGAGGAGGGATCCGGTGCGCTGATCGGCGGCCTGACCTATGGCGAAGGCACGCTCTACACCAAGAATGCCGGCGATCACAAAGTGTTCTGGCAAGGCCCGTCGCTGGGCTGGGATTTCGGCGGCGAGGGGTCACGCGTGATGATGCTGGTCTACAATCTCGACGATGTCGGCAACCTCTACAATCGCTATGGCGGCGTCGCCGGTTCGGCCTATGTGGTGGCGGGTGTCGGCTTCAACGTGCTGAAGAACAACAATGTGCTGCTGGTGCCGATCCGTACCGGCGTCGGCGCCCGGCTCGGCGTCAATCTCGGCTACTTGAAACTGACCGAGCGGGCGACCTGGAACCCGTTCTGATCCGTCCGATATGATGGAGACCCGGACCGTTCGACCGGATTCCCGAGCCATGACCCGAATGAGCCGCGGCAAGCCCTTGCCGCGGTGCCGGATTTCCGCCATGCCAAGATGGCACGGTCCAGCCTTCCAAGTTGTCGTCGATAACGGGTAGTCCTTTGGTTCAGTCGGTCCTGTTCTTTGCCCTCGGCTTTCTCTGTGCCGGCTTTCTGGCGCTGATGGTGGCTCCGGCCGTCTGGCGGCGTGCCGTCGCCCTGACCCGCAGGCGCATCGAAGCCTCCATCCCGCTGACGCAAGCTGAAATCCAAGCCGACAAGGACCGGATTCGGGCCGAGTACGCCATGTCGACCCGCCGACTTGAAATCAACGTCAAGACGTTGCGCGAGAAAGTGGCCGAACAACTCGTCGAGATCAATCGCAGCCACGAGGCGCTGAAGGGGCTGGCGGTCGAGCGCACGGACAAGAACCATGCGCTCGCCGAACTCGGCGCCAAGAACGAGGCGCTGCGGCAACGCGAAGAGGAACTGCATCAGCTTTCGGAGCGGCTCAAGGAAACCGAACGAAAACTGGAAAGGCGGGCGCTCGATATCGAGAAGCTGGAGCACATGTATGACGATGCCAGTTTTGCCTCCAGCAGCCGCCAGATCGAGCTCGTGGCCCGCGAATCCGAATTGCAGAAGCTCGCCAGCGACATCTCGCTGCTGCGCGGCCAGCGCAAGGAAGCGGACCGGCGCAGCCAGGAGATCGCGGCCGAAAGCAAGGCCGCACGCGATGCCCTGAAGGCCGAGAAGAGAAGGGCCGCCGAACTCGACAAGAAGGTCGAGCGGCTGCTCGCAACGCTCGCCGACCGTGAGGACAAGCTTGATCGGCGCGAAAAGGAGTTGGCGCGGTTGCGGGAAAAAGCGAAAGCCGAGGACGGCGCATCGGCCTTGCGGCTGGTCGGCAAACCCGATGAAGCGGGTCGGCGCGACGAGGTCGGCAAGCGCGACGACGTGGACCGGGCGATTGCCAGGCTCGACGGCGACCGCGAGCGGCTGGAGGCCAGGCTTATGGCGCTGGCGCGTGAGAACAAGCGCCTGAAGGCGGACCTCGGCGCCGCGGCATCGTTGGGCTTGACGAATGGCAATGGCGCCGCGCTGCGTGAGCAGATGAACGAACTGGCTGCGGAGGTCGTCCATCTGACCGCCAAGCTCGAGGGGCCCGGCTCGCCGATCGCCAAGGCGCTGGCGGCACCGCAGGAAAACCGCTCCGCCGGCCACGACCGCAGCCTCGCCGACCGCGTGCGCGCCTTGCAGAAAGCAGAAGCCGACTGACGCGGTGCGGGCTAGCCGCCTTCGTCGCACTCAAATCATCGTCAGTGCGAGAAATGATGCAAGGCAATGGCCGAGGCGGCAGCGACGTTCAAGCTGTCGAAGCCTTTCGACATGGTGATCCGTACCGTTTGCAAGCGGGCAAGCAGGCTTTCGGGCAGGCCTTCACCCTCGGTGCCGAGATAGAGCGCCAGCCGCTCGCCGCGCGGTGCATGGCGTATGTCGATTCGCCCGCGCGGTGACAGTGCGAACTGGTCATAGCCCCGCCGATCGAGACCCGCCGTGAATTCCGGCGTGTCGGTGAAGGACGCGAAAGGGATCTTGAGCGCGGCGCCGACCGAAACCCGGATCGCCTTGCGGTACAGCGGGTCGCAGCATGTCGTGTCCATCAGCACCGCGTCGGCGCCGAAAGCGGCGGCATTGCGGAAGATCGAACCCATATTGTCATGGTTGGCGATGCCGACAAGCACGACGACCAGAGCTTGGGCGGGCAAGGCATCCAGCAATGAGGCGGCCGGGTGCGGTGCTTCCTTGCGGCCGATGGCCAGGATGCCGCGATGCATATGGAATCCGGCAATCGCGTCCATCACCGCACCGGCGACGACGTAGACCGGCAGGTCCGCTTGTGCCTTGCGCAGCATGTCCTCCAGGCCGCCAAGCCTGTTTTCCAGGATCAGGATGGATTCGGCGCTGAAGCGGCGCGACGACAAAAGCAGGTCGAGCACCACCTTGCCTTCGGCGACGAAACGGCTTTGCCGGCCCGCCAGATCGCGCTCGCGGATATCGAGATAGGCAGCGACACGCGGGTCGCGTGGATCGTCGATGCGAATTGGGTCCATGTCTCGCTCAACAATCATGTCCCGCTTAACAATAAAGAGCGTGGCTCGTGTGCCGGGAAAGACACACGAGCCACGCTCCGGAAATCGTCAGCGAGGTAAGCGGCCGCGGCAGCGTGCGGTCAAGTCCCGGCGCGGCGCAACCTCTGCGCCATCTGGGACAGATCTTCCTTGCCGCTGCCGAAAATGCCATCCAGCATGGTGAGCAGTTCGCGCACCGCATCGGATTTGCAGGAATAGTAGATCATCTGACGATCGCGCCGGGTGTCCACGATGTCGAGCGCCCGCAACTTGGCTAGGTGCTGCGAGAGAGCGGATTGGCTGAGCATCACCTTTTCGGCGATGGCGCCGACCGACATTTCACCGTCGATCAGATAGCTCATGATCAACAGCCGTTTTTCGTTGCCCATCAGCATCAGAAATTCGGCAGCCGATTCGGCGTTGGCGATTAGCTTTGTCGAGACCATTGATGCCCCATGCTGTTTGCTCATCAAGGCGCCATGGGGGCAATGGTGCCTGAATCCATAAATTCACTTGTGAAGGTGCCAACGAGTCAGCACCACATCTAAGCCTAGAACATTTCTTTCAAATCTCAAGCGTTGCTTTTGATCAAATGCAATTTAGTCGCACCTTATATCTCCGATGCGGCCCTGCCGGCCCTGGCCATGGCAATCAGAGCGGGACGCAATTCCGACACCATTACCAATGGTTGTGGAAAAAATACCCGGCAAATATTGTCTCCCGACACCAGATCGATGCCTTCGGCGTCCAAACCGGCAATGGTCCAGCCGTCGCCGAGTGCCTTGGCGAAATGACGGGCGTAGACGGCGATCGCATCGAGATGGTCCGCATTCATGTGCTCGACGGCCGATTGTTCGCTTCCGGCGAGTTCCTCGATGATGGGCCCAATGGTGAGAAGGTCGAGCCGTTCGAGCTGATAGGCCTTGCCGAAGCCGCCGTTGAGGCTGGCGTGTTGCGGCTCAAGGCGAAAGATCGAAAAGTCGCCGAGCCCGGCATAGAGGCTCGCCTTGGGATTGTGGTTGAGATAGCGGCGCTCGGCACGGGCATGCGCCTGCGAGCCGCGCTCCAGCCGCGATGCCTGGCAGGCCAGCGTCAGCCGCGGATGCGCCAGCGGATCGCCTTTGCCGGGCTCGCCGAGCAGCAGGGAACAGCGCGGATCGGCAAGCAGGGCTGACGTGTGCGCCGCGAGCATCGACACCAGGACAAGCGGTGCGCCATCGATGTCGGTGGCTATGCCGACCCGGCTCGCCAGTGGCGATCCGGTCCTTGGTTCCAGCACCGCCAGGGCGCCGAAGCGGGCGCTGCGCAGAAGCGTTTTCGCCAACCGGATCGCCTCGGCGTCGGTCTCGCGGATCACATTCTTCTTCCGGTCGCCCAAGGTTCTCGTCCTGCTAAGTTGATTTCCTTATTCCACTTATCAGCCGACGTGCCGAACTTGGCAGGGGGAGGCACCCGCCGCATTTCGCACCTTTGGGCGACACGCCCTATTTCGGCGCCATGCGGATGGCGCCGTCGAGGCGGATGGTCTCGCCGTTCAGCATCTGGTTTTCGACAATGTGCAGGGCAAGCGCGGCATATTCGGATGGTTCGCCGAGGCGGGACGGGAAGGGCACGGCGGCGCCCAGCGAATCCTGCACTTCCTGCGGCATGCCGGCCATCATCGGCGTCTTGAAAATGCCGGGCGCGATGGTACAGACCCGGATGCCGGAACGGGCGAGATCACGCGCCACCGGCAGCGTCATGCCGACCACGCCGCCCTTGGAGGCGGAATAGGCCGCCTGGCCGATCTGCCCGTCATAGGCGGCGACCGAGGCGGTGTTGACGATGACGCCGCGCTCGCCGCCCTGCAGCGGCTCGAGTTTCGCGGCGCGGTCGGCAACCAGGCGGATCATATTGAAGGTGCCGATCAGATTGACCTCGATCACCTTGCGGTATTGGTCGAGCGGATGGGGTCCATCCTTGCCGATCGTCTTCACCCCGATGGCGATGCCGGCGCAATTGACCAGAATGCGCGGCTCGCCCAGCCTGGCTGCGACATCGGCGAGGGCGGCGGCGCCATTGTCGGCACTTGCAACATCGCACTGGACGGCGATGCCGCCGAGCTCGGCAGCAACCTTGGCCGCGCGCTCAATGCCGACATCGAGGATGGCGACGCGGGCCCCTTTGGCGGCAAGCGCGCGAGCGGTCGCCTCGCCGAGGCCGGAGCCGCCGCCGGTCACGATCGCGATCTGGCCGTTGGGGGTCATGGCGTCATCCTTCCTGTGAGTATGGGCTTTTCCATGAAAACAGGGACGGATCAGGCCCGGATCGACCGACAAGGTCAAGATGGAGCAGTTCGCCGTCTTGCAGAAACGGCGAACTGCGGAACCCGTTCATACCTTCCTGGAACTGCCTAGGCGTGCTCGGCGACCCTGGCCTGGCTGGCGTGACCGACCTCGCCCATGAGCCTGGCAACCGCGCCCGGCGTGATCTCGTGCGACAAAAGGCGGTCGAGGTCGACAGGCCTCGGCATCGAGATCTGGCCGCGTGGAATGCGCTTGAAGCCAAGCGGCCCGTAATAGGGCTCGTCGCCGACCAGCATCACGGCGGGCGCACCGGCCTTGGCGGCCGCTTCCAGCGCGATTGCCACCAGCCGGCGGCCGATGCCGAGATTCTTGAAGGCGGGCCGCACCGCGAGCGGCCCAAGCATCAGCGCCCGGCCGGCACCGGCAGCAATGCGCGTCATACGCACCGAGGCGACGACGAGATCGCCGTCGACCGCGACAAAGGACAGCGCGCGCTCGTGGCCACCGGCCTCGCGGATCTTGTAGGCGGCCAGCACGAAACGGCCGGGGCCGAAGGCCTCGTCGTTAATGGCTTCGATTTCAGGATCGTGCGCCGGAGTTTCCGGCAGGTACTTCACGTCGGCAAGGCTCATGGTCGTTGCGTTCCGGTAGAGGAGGAAAGGTTGCTGCAAACGGCAGCATTCGCCAGTCAGCGCTTCATCAAGCGCGGGCGCCCTTTCGTCGTCGGTCAAACCGGATCAAGGCAAAGTCGAACATGCGGAGTGTCCGCTAGCATCAATTTTCGCCCGCCGCAATCGACGCCTTCGCTGGCCCTACCGATTGACGATCTGTTCAGCCCTGGATGATTTCCGCCTTGCCGCATCGCGCCCTACATGACGGGAAACGCGAAAGGACAATTCATGGGATTGCTCGTCGATGGCAAATGGCAGGACCGCTGGTACGACACGAAAAACAGTGGCGGCAAGTTCGTGCGGGCGCAGTCGCAGTGGCGCGACTGGATCACGCGCGACGGCACACCGGCCGGAGGCCGCAGCCGCGGCTTCAAGGCGGAGCCCGGCCGCTATCACCTCTATGTCTCGCTCGCCTGTCCTTGGGCGCACCGGACGCTGATCTTTCGCGCGCTGAAGAAGCTGAACGCCATTATTTCGGTATCGGTGGTGCATCATTTCATGGGTGCTGATGGCTGGACGTTCCTGGCCGAGGACGGTGCGACAGGGGACACGCTCTACGGCCTCGACTTCCTGCACCAGATCTATACCAAGGCCGATCCGGCCTATTCGGGCCGGGTGACGGTGCCGGTGCTATGGGACAAAAAGGAACAGACTATCGTCTCCAACGAATCCTCCGAGATCATTCGGATGCTCAATTCAGCCTTCGACGAATGGGGCGATGCCAGCCTCGATTTCTACCCGGAAGCCTTGCGTGGCGAGATCGACGCGGTTAACGCGCTGGTTTATCCCGCCGTCAACAATGGCGTCTATCGCGCCGGTTTCGCCACCACGCAAACGGCCTATGAGGAGGCGTTCGGCGAGCTGTTTTCGACGCTCGATGCGCTGGAAGATCGCCTTTCCAGGCAACGCTATCTGGTTGGTGACCGCATTACCGAGGCCGACTGGCGGCTGTTCACCACTCTGGTGCGCTTCGACCCGGTCTATGTCGGCCACTTCAAGTGCAACCTGCGCCGCATCGCCGACTATCCGAACCTGTCGAACTATCTGCGCGACCTCTATCAGGTGCCTGGTGTCGCCGAGACGGTGAACCTGCACCACATCAAGGCGCATTATTACGCCAGTCACGAGACCATCAATCCGACCCGGATCATACCGGTCGGGCCGGCGCTCGACTATGGTGCGCGGCACGATCGGGGGCGGTTCAGGAAGGCCGCAGCCTGACCTACCAGTAAGCCGATGCCGGCTCGCCCCTAAAAACCTCAGCGATCCGGCGCAGCGTTGCCGGCGTCGTGCTTTCCGGCAAGCGATCGAGCGGGAAAAAGCCGGCCTCGGCGATTTCATGGTCGGGCAGTTTCGGCGCGGTTTGGCTGAAATGCTCGACCAGGTAGAAGCCGACATGGTCGCGGGGGCTGGCGCGGCGATTGAAATGCATCGATCTGAACACCGGTGGCGCGGCCAGCGCGATGTTGCCTTCCTCGGCGAGTTCGCGGGCCAGCGCCTCGGTCATCGTCTCCCCGATCTCGACGCCGCCGCCGGGAAGCTGCCAGCCCGGCACATAGGTGTGGCGAATGAGGAAGACGGAATTGTTGGCGGCATCGTGGATCAGGCCGCGCACACCGAGCGTCATCGGCCGCCGCAGCACGAAATAGAGATGGAACAGCCGGGCCCTGAAACCCGGCCAGCCGCTCTGGCGGAACGGAGCCTCCTCATCGGTCGCCATCAGTAGCGAAACCGTGGGTGGAAAGCCGCGTGCGCGTCGCCTATGAAGGAGGAATGTTCAGGCTCGCGCATATTTCCGATGTCCATCTGGGGCCGCTCCCCGATGTATCCTATCGCGATCTCGCGTCCAAGCGCGTGCTCGGCTATGTCAACTGGCAGCGCAATCGCCGCCGCCACATGCACGATGCCGTCATCGATGCCATCGTCGCGGACATCAAGGCGCAAAACCCGGACCATCTCGCCGTCACCGGCGACCTCGTCAACCTTGCGCTCGACGGCGAGATCGAGATGGCCAAACACTGGCTCGAGACGCTTGGGGCGCCGCATGACGTTTCGGTCGTGCCGGGAAACCATGATGCCTATGTGCCCGGTGCCTTCGACAAGATCTGCCGGTCATGGGCGGCGTGGATGAGCGGCGACGGTGTCAACACGCCGGTCGACCGCAATGCCTTCCCCTATCTGCGCGTACGCGGCAATGTCGCGCTGATCGGCGTCTCGACGGCGCGCGCCACGGCGCCCTTCATGGCCAATGGTTTCTTCATGGAGGAGCAGGCGTCTCGGCTCGGCAAGATCCTCGAGAGCACGGCGAAGCAGGGGCTGTTCCGCGCGATCATGATCCATCACCCGCCGGTGCGGGGCGCCGTCTCCCAGCACAAGCGGCTGTTCGGCATCGCCCGCTTCCACAAGATCGTCCGCCGCCACGGCGCGGAGCTTGTGCTGCACGGCCATTCGCATCTGCCATCGCTGTTCCAGATCGGGCTCCGCGGCGCGAAGGTCCCGTTCGTCGGCGTCGCCGCCGCCGGCCAGGCACCGGGCGGCAAACATCCCGCCGCGCAGTACAATCTGTTCGAGATCGACGGCGAAAAGGGAAACTGGCGCATCCACCTGACGCGGCGCGGCTTAACCGGACCGTCGCTACCGCCTGCCGATCTGCAGACCCTGGAGCTCGGTGTCGAGGCCGACGCGGCTATGGCCGCCAGTTGAGAACCATGGCCGCGAGGCGGTCCCAGAACAGCGCAGCCGACACCGCGAGACCAACCAGTCCGCCGGCGGCGATCAGCCCAAGGCCGGACAGGAAGGCCGACCAGCCCCTGCCTTGCGCCGACGCTCGCAGTGGCGGCTCGGCTTCCGCGACCTTGGCGCGTCTCATGCCGGCGACCGCCGCCTCGACGCCACCCTCCATCATCCTCCGGCGCTCGACGATGCGCTCGGCGACATAACGCGTCACGGAATCGGCGACAGGTTTCATCTCGGTCGATTCGGCAAGCACGACCCGGCCAACGCGTGTGTCCTTGAGGAAGCGGTAGGTGCGGCGGTCGCGCCCCATCGCGACATGGCTGACGGCGTCGATCCACAGGCGCGGCTGTAGCCCCGAGGAGACGACAAAGTCGAAATTGTCCATGTCGGCTGGAACATCGGCAAAGACGGGTGCGAGGTCCGCGGCCAGGAGGTCGAGGCGCATGCGGTGCGCCTCGCGCATGTCGACGACGACATCGTCGCGGTCAGCGAAGGCGTTCTTCACGTCACGGATGGCGTCTGACAGTTTGCTTGATGGATCGAAGTTCTCGCCTGCGTCCTTCATCGGCGTCGGCCTCGCGGGTTTGGTTAACATGCAGTTAACACAGCCGCCGGCAAAATGCACTGGCGAGATCAAGGCGGGGAGGCGTCCGGGCGAGGTCGCGCGGGACGTGTCAACCGGTCGCGGCGAGTTTCGGACGCAAGGGCCTGGCGCGGCGGTTCATGTTGCGCCGGATGATCGTGGCAACCAGCCCAGGCGCCTCCTCGATCAGCATATGGCCAGCCCCCAGCACGTGGTGGACATGAAATTGCGCGGGCAGATTATCCGTGTGGGTAAAGGGCAGCACAGGGTCGTCGCTGCCCCATACCACCATCACCGGCATGGTCAGGGTGTACAACCGGTCGCGCGGGATGACACCCTGCCGGTCGTCGCTGGTCATGGCGGCAGCAATCTCGATGAGTTTCTCCACCTGGCCAGGTCGCTCGCGCATGTCCGCAAGGGCGTCCACGGTGTGATCGATGGGCCGCGTCAGTGGTCCCGACATCGCAACGAGGCACGCCCGGATGTCGGATGGGTCCCTCGCGGCGGCAAAGCGGCGCAACAGCGGGCCATTGATCTCGGCGCCGAAGCCGCCAGGCGCCAGAAGCGTCAGCGATGCCACCTTCTCGGGCTCGGCCAGCGCCATCAGCGCCGCCACCGCGCCGCCCATCGAGTGGCCCACCAGATGAACGCGCTTCAGAGATCGCGCGGTGAGATCGGCCAGGACGGCCCTTGCCGCCACCTTGGCCGGGCCGGCGCCGGGGAAATCAAGCGACAGCCCGTGCCCCGGCAAGTCATAAGCGAGTATGCGAGCGGCAGGCGACAGCGACGGGACCACTTCGTGCCAAATATCGTCGCAGCCGCCGAAACCATGCAGTAGGACGATGGTCTTCGAACCGGCACCTTGTTCGGTGGCATGAAGCGATGAAATCATGAAGCTGGGGGCTTGTTGCAGGGCTATGAGAAACGCGAGACCACAGTCAATTGCGGCTGGATTGCGCCTCGTCTAGTGGGATGGCCAGTAAAATTTTCGCGATTTGTACGATTGATGACAGAACTCGCCGCCTAAGCAATATTCGATGATCGGTGCGTACGAAATCGACAATGCTCAGCGCCGTCGATATCGCTTGGCGTTAGCCAGCGCTGCCGAGTCCGGCGGCGCGTAACGCGCCGACCAAGCGCTCGGTCAGATCGGCCGGATATTTTCGGTCAATGAAGGTCGCGCGCGGATTGGCGGCGAATTTCGGAAATTTGGCGTTCAGCTCGTCGAGCAGCTTGCGCGCCAGATTGTCCTGACCGGCGATCTTGGCGCCGATCAGCCGGGCGGCAAGATAGTGCGATTTCGTTGCGGTTGTTCTCAGAGAGGAACTGGCGATCGCCGCCTTGTTCATGTCGCCAAGCATGAGTTCGCCGGCGAAAAGTCCAAAATCCCACCATGTCGGATGACCGCTGGAGGCGTCCACTGCCTGGGCCAGGATCGGCGTCCCCTCGGCATACCGGCCGGCGAAAATCAGCCCGTAACCGTAGGCGGCAGCCATGGCTATATCGTAGTGGTTAAGGTCATAGGCCTTGCGCATCCAGCGCAGCGCCTCGTCGGCATTGCCAAGTCGCGAATAGATGTAGCCATAGGCGCGATGCGCGTTGGGGCTGGTCGGTCCCATCTGCACGGCGCGGTGGGCAAATGTAAGCGCCTTGTCGATCGTCGCATCGGGCGGGTAGGCGTAGTGGTCGTTCACCGCCTCGAGCTGCAACGAAGCGAGCTCGGAATAAACCAGCGACGATTTGGCACCGTTTTCGGCGAGGTTTTCGAGGCAGCGATAGGCGGCCTCGTGGGTCCTGGCGTTCTGGTCGAGATAGTATTTGCCGTTGAACAACAGGCACCGCGTCAGGCCGGCTTGTATGCCGCTCTGTTCGAGATAGTTGTAGATCGTGCCGGAGTCGGGAAGAGCGGACGTCAAGATGCCGGCTATACGGCTCTCGACGGCGGTGGGTGCGCTGTCGGCGGCGGTCAGGTTGCGCGACAAAAGCACCCGTCCGGTCGCCACGCTCTGCAGTTCGATCGTGATGTCACCGGTATCCGGTCCAGGCAGAATGTCGAAGATGAAGCTCGTGGCATTGGTGACCGGATCGGTCGTGTCGACCGTGTCGCGACCGATGAAGTCGATCGTATCGAAGCCGCTCAGGCCGGCGCGCAGCGTTGCGGCGACACGGCTGGCATCCGTGCCGCTGGCCTTGACGGCGATGTAGACGAGCGGCAAGTCCTCGCTGGACGACGCGACGCTGCCGGTCAGGCCCGCGGTCTCGAGCGTGGCCGCAAGGTCGCCGCCTGCCAGCAGCGCACCGCTGCCCTGACGCAGGATCAAAACGCCGAGCATGGCGATGACGACGGCGATCGCCATCCAGAAAAATCTGAGGTGACGTGCCACCGACGGCGCCGACGCGACCATCGGTGCCGGCAAGGCAGCGGCCGGAATGGCACTTTCGGCAGTGTCGCGTTGCGCCGATGGAGCCGCGGCCGCTCCGTTCTGGATGGCGGGTTGGGACGTCTCCGGCAAGCGGATTGCGTTGAGCTCATAGGCCGGGACATAGCCGCCGCGCGGAATGGCTATGCGGACAGGCTCGGCAACACCTTCATTGGCAAAATACTGCTCCAGCAAATCGCGCAGCCGGCCGGCCTGGACCCGCACCACCGCGTCGGTCGAAGGATCGAAATCGCCATCCTTGCCGAAGACATCCATGGCGATGGAAAAGCCCTTGAGCCTGTCGGCTTCGCCGGCCTGTTCGCGCTCGACAAGATAACGCAGCAGCTTGCGTGCCCGTTCGGATCTTCCGAACGTTTCGCTGGCAAGCAGTCGCTCCAATGTTTCGCGCACTGCGGGGGCGGCAGGCGTGGCATGCTGCAAGTGTCGATCCTCTCGAAGTCGGCACAGGTTAAGGCACGGATCATATAATGCCCGCACCGCCATACAAGTATACACGCATTATGTGATCGCGTACCTCACCGGATATTTTTCCGGTGGTTAACGGCCCGGCCGGTGTCGGTCACGGGATGGTCGTGGGAGCCAGTCGAGGCCAAAGCCTTGTGCTGGTTTGAAAAAATGGCGGCGCGAGGGAGCTGCTCCCGCGCCGCCGACGACCGATGCTATCGCGCTCTGCGACCGACGATACGGTTGGCCGCCGACGTCACCGCTTCCAGCGAAGCGGCGACGATATTGGTGTTGATGCCGGCGCCGAACAGCTTGCCGCCGGGATATTCCATCTCGACATAGGAGATGGCCGATGCATTCGAGCCTCGCTGCATCGAATGCTCGGAATAATCGAGCACCGACATCTCGACGCCGACATGGCGCGACAGCGCATCGACGAAAGCGTCGATCGGGCCGGTGCCGGTGCCCGATATCGTCGTTTCCTTGCCATTGTCGAGGATGACCGCCTCGACCACGCGCCGGCCCTTCACCTCGGTATCCGGATAGGTGTGGTGGTCGAGGAATTTCAGCCGGGCGCCCGGCTGGTCGACATAGGTTTCGAGGAAGCGGTCATGAATACGCTTTGCCGGCACTTCCTTGCCTTCGGCGTCGGTGATCGCCTGGATCGCCTGGCTGAACTCGATCTGCAGGTTGCGCGGCAAATTGAGGCCGTAGTCGGCCTGCAGCACATAGGCGATGCCGCCCTTGCCCGACTGCGAGTTGATGCGGATGATGGCCTCGTAGCTGCGGCCGACATCGGCGGGATCGATCGGCAGGTAAGGTACTTCCCAATGCGGCGTGTTGGCCTTCTTCAGCGCCTTCATGCCCTTGTTGATGGCGTCCTGGTGCGAGCCGGAAAAGGCGGTGTAGACGAGCTCGCCGACATAGGGATGGCGCTCGGGAATCTTCAGCTGGTTCGAATATTCGTAGACGTCCTTCATCCGGTTGATGTCGGAGCAGTCGATGCCGGGATCGACGCCTTGCGTGTACATGTTGAGCGCCAGCGTGACGATGTCGACATTGCCGGTGCGCTCGCCATTGCCGAACAGCGTGCCTTCGACGCGGTCGGCGCCGGCCATCAGGCCGAGTTCGGTCGTGGCGATGCCGGTGCCGCGGTCATTGTGCGGATGCAGCGAGAGGATCAGGTTTTCGCGGTTGTCGAGGTTGCGGCACATCCACTCGATGCGATCGGCATAGATGTTGGGCGTCGACATCTCGACCGTCGACGGCAGGTTGATGATCAGCTTGTTGTCAGGCGTCGGCCTGACGATCTCGGTGACGGCGTTGCAAATCTCCAGCGCGACCTCGAGTTCGGTGCCGGTGAAGCTCTCCGGCGAATATTCGAAGCGATAGCCGCCGCCGGCCTTGGTCGCCATCTCGGTGATCATCTTGGCGGCGTCGGTGGCGATGCGCTTGATGCCGCCGACATCTTTCTCGAAGACGACACGGCGCTGCAACTCGCTGGTCGAGTTGTAGAAATGCACGATCGGGTTGGTGGCGCCCTTCAGCGCCTCGAAGGTGCGGCTGATCAGTTCGGGCCGGCACTGTACCAGCACCTGCAACGACACATCGGCCGGCACATTGCCTTCCTCGATGCACCAGCGGGCGAAATCGAAATCGGTCTGCGAAGCCGACGGGAAGCCGATTTCGATCTCCTTGAAGCCCATGTCGAGCAGCAGGCCGAACATGCGCGCCTTGCGCTCGTGGCCCATCGGATCGATCAGCGCCTGGTTGCCGTCGCGCAGGTCGACCGAGCACCAGATAGGCGCCTTGTCGATGATCTTCGAGGGCCAGGTCCGGTCGGTGAGGCCGACGGTAGGGTAGGGCTGATATTTTCGAGCCGCGTCCGGCATGCCCCGGCCACCTTGCTTGCCGGTCGCGGCCTCGCTGGCGCGGATGTCTTCTCGTGCGTTCATCGTCGTTTCTCCCGGCGGCTGGCGGGTCCACCTGTCAGGCGGATGTGGTGCCAAGCGGCGCCTTTACCAGAATTTCATTCGCTTGATATGATTTGCCAAGGAGCATGCGCTTGCGCGGCGGTTCGACCGCCGGGCGCTCCTTCAGCGAACCCGGCGATCGCCGATAAGGCCGAGAAGAAGCAGGGTCGAGGCAAGCGCGCGCACGGTCTCGCCGGCAAAGCCGGTCTGACGGGAAGCGGTGGTGGCGCGCGTGTTCATGGTCGCTCTCATACAGGAGCGACCTGTTGGAGGCAAGCGGGGCCGGAACGCGTCCGATATTATGCCTGATGCGGATGCTCTTCCCCGCGCGCTGCAAATGCGCCAGACTTGACCGGTGGCGGGGTGCCGCCGGCAGGGGGTCGTCCATGAATTTCGTGTTCTTCTCGCCGCATTTTCCCGCCAATGGCGCCGATTTCTGCGATCGGCTGAAGAAGGCCGGCGCGACGGTGCTCGGCATTGGCGACGCACCCTTTGACGCGCTGGACGGCAAGCTGAAGGCGGCGCTTTCGGAATATTACCGCGTCGCCGACATGGAGGACTATGAGCCGGTGTTCCGGGCCATCGGGCATTTCATCCACAAATGGGGCCGCATCGACCGGTTCGAATCGCTCAACGAGCACTGGCTGGAACTGGAAGCCAACATCCGCACAGACTTCAACATCTACGGCACCAAACTCGATTTTGTGAAGAATCTGAAGCGCAAGAGCCGCATGCGCGCCTTCTTCCGCAAGAGCGGCGTCGAGATCATCGCGCAGCGCAAATGTTCCGACCGGGCCGGCGCCATGACCTTCATCCGCCGCGTCGGCTATCCCGTGGTGGTCAAACCGGATTCAGGCTCCGGCGCTTCGAACACGTTCAAGATCTCCAATGCGAAAGAGCTCGACCAGTTCTTCCGGGACAAGCCGGAGGATGTGACCTTCGTCATGGAGCAGTTCATCGAGGGGCTGGTGGTGACTTATGACGGGCTGGTCAACCGCGACGGCGAGGTGGTGCTGGCGGCCAGCCACCGCTACGACCAGAGCGTCATGGATGTGGTCAACAAGGACCGCCACATGAGTTACACCTGCTTTCCCCGGATCAGGCCTGTCGTCGAGGAAGCCGGCCGCAAGATCCTGAAAGCATTCGACGTGCGCGAACGCTTTTTCCACATCGAGCTGTTCGAGACCAGGGATGACCGCATCATCGCACTGGAGGTCAACATGCGCCCGCCCGGCGCCTGGATGACCGACGCGATCAACTACACGTTCGACATCGATGTCTACGCGGCGTGGGCGGACATGGTGGTCAAGGACGCCGCCGGCGGCCCTTATGAGGGCAAGTATTTCACCGCCTATGCCAGCCGCAAGCGCCACCTCGACTATTTGCACAGCCATGCGGACGTGCTAGCCGCGCACGGCGACAAGATCGTCCATCATCAGCCGATAGAGGTTTTCAGCCGCGCCATGGGGAATTACGCCTATCAGATGCGCTCGAAGGACCAGGCGGAGCTGCGCGAGGCGGTGGCCTATATCCACGCGGAAAAGGCTTGAGGCCCATGGACGTCTCCTATCACAAGGCTTTCGCCCGCAATCTCGGCCGCGACATGGAATACAAGCGCTACGGCCATGCCGGCCGGCCAGTTGTGGTGTTCCCGACCTCGCAGGGCCGGTTCTACCAGTTCGAGGATTCCGGTGGGGTGGGGGCGCTCGCCGAGTTCATCGACACCGGCCGCATCCAGCTGTTCACCGTCGACGGCATCGATTCGGAATCCTTCTTCGCCAAGCATGTCGATGCCGCGCACCGTATCGCCCGCCACGAGGCCTATTTCCGCTATGTGCGAGAGGAAGCACTGCCGGAATTTCTGGAAACCGCCGCGCGAGCCAATGGTGGACGGCGGCTGAAGCCGGTGTTTTCAGGCTGTTCGATGGGTGGCTACCATTCCTCGAACTTCGTCTTCCGTTTTCCCGAACTCGCCAGCGGCGTCATCTCACTGTCGGGGGTCTATTCGGCGCGCGATTTCTTCGGCACGGCGCTCGACGGCGACATCTTCTACAACTCGCCGCTCGATTATCTGCCAGGGATCGTCGACCCGAAGCTGCTGGCGCGGCTGAAGGCGCTCAGGCTGATCTTCTGCTGCGGGCAAGGCGCCTGGGAGGAGCGCATGCTGGTCGAGACGCGCCAGCTGGAACAAATCCTGCGCGACAAATCCATTCCCGCCTGGGTCGATTATTGGGGGGGCGACGTCAGCCACGACTGGCCGTGGTGGCACAAGCAGCTGGCCTATTTCTTCGGCCGCTGGCTGGATGACGATCTGATGCACAGGCTGGACTAAGATGCATTAATGTCCAGATGGCGTGCAAATGGCTGATGCCTACACTTCCTGGCACGCCGGCAGCGGCACGACCTCGTGTTCGGCCGCCGATCCGCGACGCAGGCCGAGAAAGACGACGAGGGCGGTGACGATGGTGATTGCCGCCAGCACGATCAGCAGCCTGTCGAACGCCGTTTCATAGGCCTCGACCAGAACGGCGGCGCCGGCCATCGGCAAATGCTGCGCGGTCCCGCCGACATTGCCGGTCACCAGCAATTGCGCGGCGGGGGAGGCATCGCTGGAAGACGCAGCGCCTCGGCCGGCGAGTTGCGCGGCGGTGAAGCCTGACAGCGTCACCATGACGATGGCCAGTGCCACGCCCTCGCAAGCGACACGGGTGGTGTTGAAGATGCCGACCGCCATGCCGGCCCGCTCGGTCGGCACGACGCTGACGGCGAGCCCGTCCATCAATCCCCAGGGCAAGGCGATGCCGACGCCGATCAGGATCAGCGGCGCGACCAACGCTACGCCGATCGATGGTGTCAGGCTCAGCCAGACCAAACCGGCCGCCGCGACGAGCAGGCCGAAGCCGCAGATGGTGGCCGGAGCGATCCAGCGCGCCAGCTGGCCCGCAAGCAAGGGCAGGACCAGCAACGGCCCGGAGAGGCAGATCATCAATTGCCCGGCCTTGATCTCGCTCATCCCCTCGATGCCGATGAAGCGGATCGGCAAAAGCACGAGCAGGACGACGAAGCCGTAGGCGGGCGCCGCAGCCAGGAACTGGACACCGACGAAGCGCGGATAGCGAAACAGGGTGAGATCCAGCATCGGCCGGTGCACGCGCCGCTCGACGACGACGAACAGCCCAAAGCAAAGGACGGCCACGCCGAGAAGCGTTACCACAAGAGGATCGGCCCAGCCGCTCTGCGGCGCCTGCAACACGCCATAGGTCAGCGCGGCCAGCGCGACGGTGAACGTGCCGGCGCCCGCCCAGTCGAGGCCGGTCGCATCCGGGTCACGCGATTCCCTGATGGTGCGCAGGCCGAGGATCGCCGAGGCAACCGCGAGTGCCATGACCAGAACAAAGATCGACCGCCAGCCAAACATGGAGATGAGCAGGCCCGAGGCAATCGGGCCGAAGGCCAGCCCGATGCCGAAACTGGTGCCGAGAAAGGAGAAGGCGCGCAGCCGCAATGGTCCCTCGAATTCCTGGGCAAGTGCCGAGGCGCCGCCGGCAAAGGCCAGGGCACTGCCGAGCCCTTGCGCGGCCCGGAAGATATCGAACCAGGCGATGTCGGGCGCCAGCATCGCGCCGAGCGAAGCGAGGATGTAGAGGGCGAGACCGACGAGGAAGATCCGCTTGCGGCCATGATTGTCGGCCAGAGCGCCCGCTGCCATCAGGCTGGCGGCGAAGGTCAGCATGAAGGCGTTGGTCACCCAATTGAGCGTGATCGGGCTGCCGCCGAGATCGGCCGCGATACGGGAGAGCGCGACGGCCGGGCCGGTGAAAGTCAGGGGCATCGTCATGGCGGCAAGGCATACGGACAAGAGCACGAGCCATCTCTCGGCCGGGCCGGCGGTGATCTTCAAGGTCATGGATTTTCCTATCTGAGTAGTCTGCGCCGGCATGCCGCTCAATCGCGGCGCCCGGTCATGACGACCAAGATAGGTCAGAGACAGATCAGGAAGAATGGTATCAAATATCTCGACATAACGGAACGAAACGCTCGAATGGAGCAATATGATGGATCGCCTCAGCGGCCTTCTGGCCTTCGCCCGCACCGCCGAGTTCGGCAGCTTCGTCGCCGCCGGGCGGGCGCTCGGCATCTCCGCTTCCGCGGTCGGCAAAAGTGTGGCGCGGCTCGAGCAGGAGCTCGGCGTGCGGCTGCTGCAGCGCTCCACGCGGCGGATCGGCCTGACGGAGGAGGGCAAGCTGTTCAACGAGCGCGTGCGACGCATTCTCGACGACATCGACGATGCCGAGGCGATGCTGTCGCGGACACGGGAGACGCCGCGTGGGCGGCTGCGCGTCTCGACCCCGATCGTCACCTACCATCTTTTGCTGCCGGTGCTGTCGGAGTTCATGGCGCGCTATCCCGAGATCGAGCTCGATATCGATTTCAACGACCGGATCGTCGACGTCATCGAAGAAGGCATCGACGTCGCGATCCGCAGCGGCGAGCTGCCCGATTCACGATTGGTGTCGAAACCCATTGCGCCCTTCCGCATGCTGCTGTGCGCGGCACCCTCCTACCTCGATCGCCATGGCATACCCGGCGTGCCGGCGGATCTCATCGGGCATTTCGGCATAAATTTCCGCTATCTCAACAGCGGCAGGCTGCTGGACTGGCCATTCATTACCGGGAGCGCCCAGCCGCTGATCCGTTCGATGCTGACCTGCAACAACATGGAAGCTTTGAAAGGCGCCACGATCGCCGGACTCGGCATCGCCTGCATGCCCGATTTCCTGGTGCGGGAGGCGCTGCGCGAGGACAGGCTGCGCACCGTGCTGGACGATCATGTCGACGGTCGTGGCCAGTTCCGGATGCTATGGCCCTCCAATCGCCACCTGTCGCCAAAGGTGCGCGTCTTCGTCGATTTCCTGCCCGAGCGCCTTGCAGCGCGCGCGCCTTAGCCGGTTTTGCTCGCTGGCAGGCCGAAGCCTCCGACGGGATGGGTTTCCACCTGGAACTCGAAGCCGGCGATGAAGGGCCGTGCCTTGGCGATCGCCGCCTGCACCTCGGGAAGCTGCAGGGATGCCTTGTGGCTTGCCTGATCGGTCCACACTTCGGTCACCCAGATCGCGTCGGCGTCGGCAGGGTCGGTGGCGACGATATAGCTCAGGCAGCCGGGCAAGGCGCCGGTGCTTTCACGCAGCACAGTCATGACCGCGTCGCGTTGACCGCGCGCCGCCCGCATCTTGCCGATCAGTCCGTACATGTCCTCGTCTCCCCCAGGGTTGGCGCGAAAGGAGTGTGTCCAGTATGCCGGTCGCCGGTCAAGGCATCAACTGGCCGCCATTGACCTCGATCACCTGGCCGGTGATGTAGCCGCTCAACAGGTCCGATGAGAGGAACAGATAGGCGCCGACGCAATCTTGCGCCGTGCCGGCGCGGCCCTGCGGAATGGTTGCGACCATGCCCTTCACCTGCTCATCGGTCGAATAGCGTTCGTGGAAGGGGGTGAGGATCGTGCCCGGCGCCACGGCGTTGACGCGAATGCCGAAGCCGATCAGTTCCTTGGCCATACCGCGCGTGACGTTGGAGACGAAGGCCTTGGCCGAGCCGTAAAGACCCGCGCCGCCGCCGGCGCCATTGCGCGCCGCGATCGATGAGGTGTTGACGATGAAGCCACCTTGTTTCTTCAGCCATGGCGTCGCCTTGCGCGAGGCGGTCAGCACCGAGCGGGCGTTGAGGTCCATCACCGCGTCGTAATGCGCCTCGGTCTGCTCGGCATAGGGCACGCGGCCAAGCATGCCGCCGGCATTGTTGACCAGCCCGTCGAGGCGGCCGAAATGTCGCGCGCTGTCCTCGACGACGCGTTCGACATCGGCGGGGAGAGAAAAGTCGCCCTGGACAAGGAAGACCTCGCCGCCGCCGTCGCGAATGGTCTGGCCGAGTTTCTCGGCGGCGTCGCGGCTGGAATTATAGTGCAGCGCCACCTTGCATTTCTGCTCGGCATAGGCGAGCGCGAGCGCCGCGCCAATGCCGGTCGAGGCACCGGTGACCAGCACCGCCTTGCCGGCGAGATCGGGGATGACAAGACCAAGGGCTGTCTCTGGCACTGCTGTTCCTCCGGGGATTTCCGACACCTTGGTGGTGGGTCTTGCCACCCTTGCATTCAAGTCAGTGCCGCTTCAAGGCCTGAGATAGACATAGCCCTGGCTTTGCAATTCAGCGAGCTTGACGACGCCGCCCTTGTCGGCGGCACGGAAGCCGTCGAGCAGGTCGGCGAGCGTGATATCCATGCCGTGCATGGTGTTGCCGCAAGCATGCGGGTCGAGCCCTTGCTGGACAAGACCGGTAAAGCGCCCCGAAATCGCCGCCGATATGCCCTTCGACTTGAAGCCGGCAAGGGCCGGACCATGCACGACCAGCGCGATCTCGACATTGCCGCCGGTGCCCTCATAGTGGTTCTTGATGTTGCCGAGCACGAAATTGACCTTGTCGAGATCGCTGAGGTGATAGGCGACCTTTAGCCTGGCAGGCTCGGTCGTTGCCGCCTGCACCGCCCGCAGGCCGAGAAGCGTTCCGGCTCCGGCGAGAACCGCGTGGAACATGTCACGTCGGCGCATGGTGTCCCCCCAGATTTCACCGCGATTTGCGTGGCTCAAGCCGCAATACTAGCATAAATTGACGTCACGTCCTGTCGATGCGGAGGAGGGGGGCACATGGCGTCCAGGGAATGGAAGATGCTCGCCGGCGCCGGGTTCGGCGCCGCACTGCTTGGCGGACTTACGGGTTCTGCTTTTGCTGGCGATGCGCTCAAGCTCACCGAACTCAGCCCTAACGGGGCGGACGCCTGTTTCGGCCGGGTCTATGACCCGGCGCATCTCAAGGCGCATCCGAAACAGAAGGTGGCGCGGATTTTCTTCTACTACGGCCATGATCCGGTCAGCCGTCCCAATGAGGAACCGAGCGCCAATTCCGATACGTCCTACAATGGTTTCCTCACCACCACGGTGCGCGGCGCCAAGGCGCCGGAATGGGCCGGCGGCTGGTGCAATCACGAGTCCGAGGACGGCAAATCGGGCCCGATCCGTTGCGGCATGGAGTGCGACCGCACGCTGGCGTCGCTGAAGGTCGACGACAGGGGCAGGCTGATCCTGTCGAACCTGTCGTCCGATATCTATCTCGACGCCGGTTCGGAAGAAGAACTCGGCACGGCTGAATACGACAGGCAGGCGCTGGGCAAGGAAGACGACAATTTCCACCTCGACCCGATGCCCCCCGCAACCTGCAAGGCGGAGTTCGCGCGGGTCGATCCGATGGATCCGGCGCTCGGGCCGCCGCTGCGCGAGCGGTTCAAACCCGACCAGGCGTTCTGCTACGGGCGCGACTATGACGCGGCGCATATGAGTTCGCATCCCGACCAACTGACCCAGTCGATCCGGGTGTTCCGCGGGCCGGTGGAACTGGCCTCCTTCGCCTCCGGGGACGATGTCGCGAACTGGCCCGACGGCGCTGACATTGTTGTCTCCGTCACCACGCGGCAGAAGGGGGCCAAGGTCTCGCAGACCTATTCGTGCCAGGGCGAAGCCGACCAGTGGCGTTGTGCTGCGAGTTCGAAGACGAGCAATTTTTCCTGCGACATCGCGCAAAAGGAAATCTTCCTCAAGCGCGGCGCCAACGGCACCATCATGCTGGCCAATCCCAACAACAGCCTGGCGGTGGTCGATCTTTGTTCGAAAGCGGCCGATGGCAAGACCAAATCCGACGACAAGATCTATCGGCTTGAGGCGATGCCGCAATCGGCCTGCGCGCCTTGAGGCCTGTCGAGATTCAGAGGGTGATGCCGGTCTGCGAACGGCGGCTCCTGCGCTTCCCAGTTCTACTGCGTCGCAGTAGAACTGAGCTCACGTACTTAAAGTACGCTCCGCTCCGGTTCTCGGAAGTCACCATTCTCGTCTCGGCCTGACCTGAATCTCGACAGGCCTCAGGCCAGCGCAAAGCTAAGCAAACGGCACTGCGGTTGTACCCTTGGGCAGCTTGGCTTCATCGTCGGGCTCGACATGGATGGTCACCCGCACCGAGGGAATGTCGGCCTTCAGCGCGTCCTCGATGCGGTCGCAGATGATATGGCTGGTGCCAACCGACATGTCGGCATCGACGACCAGATGGAACTCGATGAAGGTGGCGCGGCCGGCGATGCGGGTCTTGAGATCATGCACCTCCAGAGCGCCCTTGCAATTGGCCGAGATGATGTCGCGGATGCGCATGTGCTCCGCCGTATCGACGGCCCGATCCATCAGGCCGTTCATCGACGAGCCGATGACATGCCAGCCCTGCCACAGGATGTTGAGCGCTACGATGACGGCCAATGCCGGGTCGAGAATCTGCCAGCCGGTCAGGATCGCTCCGACCAGGCCGCCGAAGACGCCAACCGAGGTCACCACATCGGTCATGATGTGATTGCCGTCGGCGACCAGCGCCGGTGACTTTTCGGCTCGGCCCGTGCGGATCAGCGTCCAGGCCCAGAAAGCATTGATGGCGGTGGCGACGCCGTTGACGGCAAGGCCTTCCCAAGGCTGTTCGAGTGGGGCCGGGGTCTGCCAGGAGCGCCAGACCTCGCTCAGGATCAAAAGCGCGGCGACCACGATCAGCACGCCTTCGAGCACGGCCGAGAAATACTCGGCCTTGTGATGGCCGAAAGGGTGATCCTGGTCGGCCGGCTTGTAGCTGACCTGGATCGCCCAGAAGGCGGCCATCGAGGCAATGACATTGACTATCGATTCCAGCGCGTCCGAATAGAGCGCGACGGATCCGGTTACGTACCAGGCGGCGGCCTTGAGCGCGAGCACGACAAAGGCGACCACGATCGACCAGAAGGCGAGATTGGCGACCTTGCGCTTCGCGGCGGCTTTCGCCGCGATCGCCATGGTGTTCTCGGCTTCGGCCATTACCGTCAGGCTGCCTTTTCCTTGGCCTTGCGCGGCAGGTGGGCGACGATGTTCTCGATGATGCGCATGCCGGCATTGTGGCCGAGCGTCATGATCGATTCCGGGTGGAACTGCACCGCGGCAATCGGCTCCTTGCGGTGCTCGAAGGCCATGATGACACCGTCCTCGGTCTCGGCGGTGACCACGAAATCGTCAGGCAGGCGCACCGGATCGGCGAAGATCGAGTGGTAACGGCCGACGGTGACTTCCTTTGGCAGGCCGGAGAAAATGATGCCCGGCTTCGAGACGCGGATACGCGACGGCTTGCCGTGCATGGGAATATGCAATTGCCTGAGTTCGCCGCCATAGGCTTCGGCCAATGCCTGCAGGCCAAGGCAGACGCCGAAGATCGGCAGGTCGCGCGCGCGCGCTCGTCTGATGGTCGCCGCGCAGTCGAAATCCTTCGGCGTGCCGGGTCCGGGCGACAGCACGACAAGGTCGGGCTTCAGCCGCTCGAAGACTTCTTCCGGCACCGGCGTGCGCACGGTCGAGACATTGGCGCCGGTCTGGCGGAAGTAGTTGGCCAGCGTGTGGACGAAGCTGTCCTCATGGTCGACCAGCAGGATGTTGACGCCGTCGCCGACGCGCGCCGTGGTGCGCTCGGTGCTGGTCGAATTGCCTAACTTGGCGTCGCGGATGGCGGAGAGCATGGCGGATGCCTTCAGTTCGGTTTCAGCTTCTTCTTCCTCGGGAATGCTGTCGAAGAGTAATGTAGCGCCGGCGCGCACCTCGGCGATGCCGTCCTTGATGCGGATGGTGCGCAAGGTAAGCCCGGTGTTCATGTCGCCGTTGAAGTTGACCATGCCGATGGCGCCGCCATACCAGGCGCGCGGGCTCTTCTCGTTCTGCTCGATGAAGCGCATCGCCCATAGTTTCGGCGCGCCGGTGACGGTGACCGCCCAGGCATGCGACAGAAACGCGTCGAAAGCGTCCATGCCTTCGCGCAGCCGGCCCTCTATGTGATCGACCGTATGGATCAGGCGCGAATACATCTCGATCTGGCGGCGGCCGATGACGCGCACCGAACCTGGATCGCAGACCCGCGACTTGTCGTTGCGGTCCACGTCCGAGCACATTGTGAGTTCGGATTCATCCTTCTTGGAGTTGAGCAGCTTGATGATCTGCTCAGAGTCCGAAATGGCATCGTCGCCGCGCTTGATGGTGCCGGAGATCGGGCAGGTCTCGACGCGGCGGCCGTTGACGCGCACGAACATCTCGGGCGACGCGCCGATCAGGTATTCGTTCTCGCCCAGATTGATGAAGAAGGAATAGGGCGACGGGTTGATCGACTTCAGCTTGCGTGAAATCTCGGACGGCTGCGTCTCGCAGCGTTCGTAGAACATCTGGCCGGGGACGACCTCGAACAGGTCGCCGCGCTTGAAGCTGTCCATCGCCCGGCGCACCAGATTAGCGTATTCGCCCGGCTCATGGTCGCCGCGCGGCGGGATGCGGTCGGCGGTCTTGAACGGCTCGGCGATTTGATCGCGCGGCAGGCCTTCGGTCGAAAAACCCTCGCCCGCATAGTCGTAGCGGTCGGTCCAGGCCTTGGCCGAATAATGGTCGACGACCAGGATCTCATCGGGCAGGAACAGCACCAGGTCGCGCTGGCTTTCCTTGCGAACGAGCGTGTGCTCGACCGGGTCGAACTGGAAGGCGAGGTCGTAGCCGAAGGCGCCGTAGAGGCCGAGATTGACGTCTTCGGCAGTCCTGAACAGAGCGGTGATGGCGCGCAGCACGGTGAAGACGGAGGGAACGCGGCTGCGTTCCTCCTCGGTGAAGACACGGCCGGGCTTGGCGACGTCGAGGCGGATCAGCTTTTTGGTGGTCTCGGCGATCGTGATCTCGGAGAGACCGCCCAGTGTCCTGCCGATGACCGGCAGCACCGCCTCGCCGCGGCCGTTCAGCGCCTCGATGCGCATGGCGCGGCCGCGTGCGGAGATGACCAGCGGCGGATCGATGATGGCCGTATCCCAGCGCGTATAGCGGCCGGGATATTCGTAGTTCGAGGAAAATACCGCGCCCCGGCGCGAATTCAGCCCGTCGACATAAGCGTCGATCGCACCTTCATAGGGCCGGCCATGGCGCTCGCGGGTGATGGTGATGCCACCCGCCGTCACGAAGCTTTCAGCGCCGGTTTCCAGAACCTTCAACGTCATTGCCGTCTCCATCAGCTACTTGGGCAACGGACCCGGGAATGGCTTTGAAAAACAAATGGCCGCCCGGACATTCCGTTGCGGCCACCTCTATTTTCACGCGCACGCGTTCGAACAGGCCGCTGTCAGCAGGCCCACCACCAAATGGTCTTGATCGAACGCATGTTCATGGCGATTCCCTTAGCGGCGATTGGGCGGCCGCGCAACTGGATTCGACGGAGGCTAATCCTCCAGCGTACCCGACCGGGCGTCGGTGCTCTTCCTGTCGCCGACCAATTTCAACAGGTCTTCGCCGGCGCGGATGATGCGGCGCGAGCGGCGGGTCAGGATGATGCCGTCCTGCGGCGCGAACACTTCGGTGCGGCCGTCGGCTTCGCCCGGCGCGTGGACGATGGTGGCGAGGCGCGCGCCCCTGGTGACGCGGTCGCCAGGCTTCACGTCGTAGAGGACGGCGCCGCCCCGGGGTGCCGGCATCATGTCGATGTTTTCCAGCGGTGCCGCGACACCCTTGAACGGGCCGGGCGCGGGCAGGGCGTCGTCGGATATCACGCCGCGCGCCGCCAGCAGCCGGTAGAGGCCTGCCGCGTCGGCCGAGGCAAGCGCGCCATCGACATCGAGGATGCCGCGATATTCGACGGTGGTGGCGACGCGCCTGTCGAACTTCGCCACATCGGCGGCAGCGTTCTGGTAGGGCATGATCGAAGCGCCTTCGAAGGTGCCGTCGGTGTCCTCGCTCCACAGCACCACGGCATCAACGCCCATGGCGGCGGCGCAATCGGCCATTTCAGGCCACAGGCTGGTGTGGACGTAGAGATAGGCAAGGCCCTCATCGTCGCAATGCAGGTCGAGCACGATGTCGTGGCCCAGCGAAAGCTGCACCAGCCGCGACTTCAGCCGCTGGTCGGCGCCGCCAAAAGAGGCGTCCGGCAAAAGCCTGGTGTCGGGCGCGGCAAGCAGCGGAAAGCCGCGGTTGAAGTTGGTGCGGGTGCCCAGATGAAAGCGGCCCTGGTGCTCGCCGAAATGATATTGCGCGCGGCCGATCGGGTTGGCCCAGGGCACGATGGTGATGTTGCCCTTGATGCGATCTTCGGCCTCGGCTTTGTTCAGCATCGGCATCAATGCATCGATGGCGACGACGCCAGGCAATTCGCCGGCATGGAGCGCCGCCTGCAGATAGGCCGAAGGTGCTGCCTTGTCGGCACCGGCGAAGCGGAACACCGGGAATTCGTAGGAAACGCCTTCGCAGTCCCCGGCGATGCGTTCGATCGATTTCTGCATGACATCCTCCATCAAGCGCGAGAAGACATGCCCATGTGAAGGTGCCGATGTCGATTGGTCCAGCCCGCCGCGCCATGGGCGCAAGCTAGTCTTTTGCCTTGCTGCATGTCGTTGTCCCAAAACCGCTTCGCACTTTTGGGCGACAGGCAGTTACTCCGCGGCAGGCTGAAGGGCGGCGACCGGCGCGCGCCGGTCCAGCGTCTGCGACAGCACCGCGACGGCGACCGCCAGCAGGGCGAGCACCGCCCCGACCAGCGGCAGATTGGCGTAGGAAACGCCCGCGGGCAGCGCCAGGCCGCCGATCCACGCGCCGCCGGCATTGCCGACGTTGAAGGCGCCCTGGTTCAACGTGGCGGCAAGGTTCGGGCCTTCCGACGCTGCCTCGACGACGCGGATCTGCAGCGGCGGCACGACGACGAAGATGAGCAGGCCCCACAGGAAGACGATGCCGACGGCAACACTGGCGATCGCGCCGAACTGCATGAAGCCGACGAACAGCAGGGCCATCAACAGCAAGGTGGCGATCACCGTCGGCATCAGTTTCCAGTCGGCCAGCCTGCCGCCTATGATGTTGCCGATGGTCATGCCGGCGCCGAACAGCAGAAGCACCCAGGTGACCGCCGCGGTCGATAGGCCCGACACGTCGGTGAGGTAGGGTTTGATGTAGGTGAAGACGGCGAACAGGCTGGCAGAGGTCAGCGCCGCGATCAGCATCGCCAGCCAGACCTGCAGCTTGCCGAGCACGCGGACTTCGGCGCGTAGGCCGCCGCCGCTCGGTTCCGTGACGTCGGACGGCACCAGCCAGGCGATGGCCGCGACCGAGATCAGGCCGATGCCG
>NZ_AZUY01000064.1 GCF_000513935.1 Mesorhizobium sp. WSM3626
GACGCCTTGGTGCCGCGGTTGAAGAAGGCCTATCAGAGCGTTTCGGTCGGCAATCCGCTGCAGACCTCGTCGCTGGTCGGGCCGTTGATCGACAAGGCAGCGTTCGATGCCATGCAGAAGGCCCTGAGCGAAGCGACCGCCCATGGCGGCAAGGTGACCGGCGGGACACGGGTCGAGAATGGCCATCCGGATGCCTATTATGTCCATCCGGCGCTGGTCGAAATGCCAAAGCAGGTTTCGCCAGTAACGGAAGAAACCTTCGCGCCGATCCTCTATGTGATGAAGTATTCGGATTTCGACACCGTGCTTGACGAGCACAATGCGGTCGGCGCCGGCCTGTCGTCATCGATCTTCACGCGGGACCTGCAGGAATCCGAGCGCTTCCTCGGTGTCGATGGTTCGGATTGCGGCATCGCCAATGTCAATATCGGCACCTCGGGCGCCGAGATCGGCGGTGCCTTCGGCGGCGAGAAAGAAACCGGCGGCGGCCGCGAGAGCGGCTCCGATGCATGGAAGGCCTATATGCGCCGCGCCACCAACACGGTGAACTATTCCAAGGCGCTGCCGCTGGCCCAAGGCGTCTCATTTGACATCGAGTGAGGAACAGGCCGATGACCGTCACCACGAGGATCGACGAGGCCGGCTTCGTGCCGTCATCGCGCATCTCTAACATCGGAGTTTCGCCGATCCTGAAGATAGGTGTCCGCGCAGAGGCCATGAAGCGCGCCCACGCGCCGGTGATCATCCTTGGCGCGGGCGAGCCGGATTTCGACACGCCCGACAATGTGAAGCAGGCGGCCTGCCGCGCCATCGAGTGTGGCCATACTAAATATACCGCGCTCGACGGCACCGCAGAGCTCAAGCAAGCGATTCGCGAGAAATTCCAGCGTGAGAACGGGCTCGACTACGAGGCAGACGAAATCACCGTGGCGGTTGGCGGCAAGCAGGTTGTGTTTAACGCGATGATGGCGACGCTCAACAATGGCGACGAGGTGATCATCCCGACGCCGGCGTGGACCTCCTATCTGGATATCGTCGCCATCGCGCAGGGCGTACCGGTTTGTTGTGTCTGTAGCGCTGAGGCCGGCTTCAAGCTTGCTCCTGAGCAATTAGAAGCGGCGATCACGCCGAGGACGAAGTGGCTGATCCTGAATTCGCCCTCCAATCCCTCCGGGACGGCCTATAGCGAGGCTGACTATCGGTCGCTGATTGATGTGCTGCTGCGGCATCCGCACGTCTGCCTGCTGGTCGACGACATGTACGAGCACATTGTCTATGGCAATTTCCGCTTCACCACGCCGGTTGCGCTGGAGCCTCGGCTGAAGGCGCGAACGCTTACCGTCAACGGCGTATCGAAAGCCTATGCGATGACCGGGTGGCGCATCGGATATGCCGGCGGGTCACGCGATCTGATCAAGGCGATGGCGGTTGTGCAGAGCCAGTCGAGTTCCTGTCCGTCATCCGTCAGCCAGGCTGCTGCCGTCGAGGCGCTTTCCGGACCGCAGGACTTCCTGAAGGAGAGGACGGAAAGTTTTCGCCGCCGCCGCGATCTCGTTGTCGCCGGCCTGAACGCCGTCCAAGGCATTCATTGCCGCGTTCCGGAAGGTGCCTTCTACGCTTTCGCTGGCTGCGCCGGCCTTATGGGCAAGTCGACGCCCGCCGGCAAACGAATCGAAACCGACACCGACTTTTGCGACTACCTCCTGGAGAAAGCTCATGTGGCGGTTGTTCCGGGTGCGGCTTTCGGCCTCTCACCCTTCTTCCGGATTTCCTACGCGGCATCCGAAGCGGAGCTTGAGGAAGCCATGCAGCGCATTGCGGCCGCCTGCGCCAACCTTGTCTAGACGGCGAGGCGCAGGAACAGAACCGATCGATGCTGAATGACCGCCGTTCGCACGGCGTTTTGGGAAGCGACCGCGCCGCAGGGGTCCGGACACCACCGCACTTGGCGGATCCCATCCACCGATGTGGTTGTCGTCGGCGGCGGCTATACGGGGCATGTCATGCGCCCTTCATCTGGCCGAAGCGGGGTGGCGAGTGCTTTTGCTGGAAGGCCGCGAAATCGGCTTTGGCGGCGACGGCCGCAACGTCGGGCTGATCAACGGGGCCTGTGGCTGATGCCGGACGATATGATCGCCGCGCTCGACCCAGTCTAAGCGAACGGCTGCTGAGTGTGCTTGGCGACGGTCGTCGCCGGTCATGGAGCTGATCGACAGGCATGGCATTGACTGCGAATTGCAACGAAACAGCACGCTCTGCTGTGCTGTCGGCCCGACGGGCTGAAGAAAATCAACGAGCGTGAGGCGCAATGGCGAAGGCGCGGCGCGCCGGTGCAGCGCTCGATGTCCTGGAAACGAAGAGATTGCTGGGCACATCAGCCTGATGCCGGCGCTTTGCTTGATCGGCGCGCCGGCACCTTCCAACCGCTCGCCTGAGGCGCAACTACCGTTGCCGGGTCTCGAGCCGAGTTTTTCTGATGGCAGCGTTCCCGCCCCGATATCCGCAAAGCGTCGCGAAGATCAGCGCTGCGGACTGCCGATCAGAAACGCCGGGACGGCACCGGGGTCTGCCTTTATGCAAAGCTCTGGAGGACGGCGAGTTCCGCTGGCCGAAAGTGCATGACGGCGTGATTGAGGTTGACGGCTGCACAGCTCTCGGCCCTGCTCGAAGGGCTCGGTTGGCGGCGAGTCCACGAGGCGCGCCGGACCCGCATTCCAGCCCAGGCGGGCTGACCCCGCGACGAAGTGAATCAGCCTGGATTCCGCTGTCGTGGGCCGTCGGCGAATATGGTCTGATCGGCTCATGTCGATTTCGGCCGACCAGCTTCCCGACGACCCGGATGCGCTGAAGAATGCTCGTCTGGTCCAGATCATCAAGGAATTGCAGCGTGACCTTGCCCTCTGATCTAATCCGGTTTGAAGTTCGTTCTGGCCCATTTGAGAGGACCAGGACATGAAACGTAGCCGCTTCTCCGTGTCAGCCAATGACGTTAACCGGCCTCACGCACAAGATTCCTGACAGTCCCCTGCATCGGCTCTTCCTGAGAGCGGTTCGAGTGAATCTCATCTGCCGTCGCCTCATGCATGCCTGGCATAGGACCCGTCACCGCGCTCACCTACAGGGCAACTATCGATGATGCCAAGCGCTTCCGCCGCAGTGAGGCGCGAACGGCCTTGTTCGAGGCGCAACGTCATCCTGCGCCCGACGACCCGATGGTCGAGCATGAAGGCTCGGGCAATGAAGATTGCCAATCGACAGGGTGCCCGACGTGCGAAGGTCGCCCTGGCCAGACGAATGGCAGTCACCTTCACCGCATGTGGGTTGACGAACAGGATTTCCGTTGGTCAGCAGCTTAGGCTGAGCTGTCCATGGAATAGCGAGCGCTCGATGCAGGGCGCGGTCCGGACGAGTTCGCATGATCTGTCGTTGCCGGTTCCCGAGCACGCCGAAGAGCTTTGAACCGATCGGACCCACGGACACCATCATGCCGGCGGCTGCGTGCCGACCGCGAACAGAAGCAAAGAACCTGCATCGAACGTCACGTCTTGACTGGAGGATACCGAATACAGAAGCAGATCATCGGCATTTTGAAGGAACATGAGGCCGGGGTGTCGGTTGCCGATCTGTGCCGCAAGCACTGGGTCAGCGACGCCTTGATCTACAACTGGAAGGCCCGCTTGGGCGGGATGGATGTCTCCGATGCTCGGCGACTGAAGGCGCTGGAGGACGAGAACACGCGGCTGAAGCGGCTTCTGGCCGACGCCATGGCTCGACAATGCCGCGTTGAGCGATCTTGTGGGAAAGAAGTGGTGACGGCCAAGCGGAAAGCTGTCGCTCGCCTGAAGGAAGGCTTCGGAATGAGCGAACGGCGGGCGTGTAAAGCCATCGGCTGTTGCCGTATGACGGTTCGCTACGAGACCAGCAGGCCGAACGACCGCGAGGTTCGCGAGCGGATGAAGGCGATCGCGCAGGAGCGTCGCCGGTTCGGCTACCGGCGTCTTCTCGTGATGCTGAGGCGGGAGGGCCTGGTTGTGAAGCACAAGAAGCTGTTCCTGCTCTATCGGGAGGAGAAACTCGCCGTTCGCCGCCGTGGCGGCTGCAAACTGGCGATCGGGACCAGGGCGCCGATGCTGGTGCCGCTGAGGCCCGACGAGCGCTGGTCGCTTGACTTCGTATCGGACCGCTCACCGACGGGCGCCGCTTCCGCATCATGGCCGCCGTCGACGACTGCACGAGAGAGTGCCTGGCACTCATCGTTGATACGTCTTTCTTGGGCATGCGGGTTGCCCGCGAATTGGACCGGCTCATCACCGAGCGCGGCCGGCCGAGGATGATCGTCAGCGACAATGGCCTAAGAGCGGAAGGAAATGGAGCCTGCAGTCAAGGTCTCTCTGTTCGTCAGCATGCTCTTGCTGCGTGACGTTGGTCAAGTCATCGAACCAGGCGGCTTCCACCGGCAAGGGAAAAGATCTCGTCCATAGCAAACACAGGGTACGCACGCAGGCGGCCCTCGCCGTGCTCAACACGAGCTTCTGATCCAGGCGGAAGACCCGAACATTATCTACATGGTCATCGAAGCGATGCCCTCACGGCCCTAGCTGACAGAGGTTCTTCCCCCTGGCACCCGCCCTTCAACGAAGGGCCGGTAGTCGGAACCACCTTGACGACGGCGTGCACGACACGCGCCATCTTGGCGGTAATAGCGGTCATTGCCTTGCGGCGTAGATCGGGATTGTCGCGATCCCTCGCGATGTAGCGTTCGAACTTATGACGGAAGCCGTTCTCCCGCTGGCGGATGGCGACTTGTCCGGCGATCCACAGGGTGCGGCGCAGCCGAGCATTGCCGAATTTGGAAAGGCGGGTCTGGCCTCGATATTGGCCTGATTGCTGTGTCGAGAGGTCCAGTCCGCAGAACTTTAGGAATTGGCGATGATGACCGAAACGGCGAAGATCGCCGGCTTCGGCAATGATGGTCAATGCGTTGATCGGTCCGATGCCCGGGATTTGTCGCAGGAGTTGATAATCCTGGCTGTGCCGCAACAGCTCGTCGGCCTGCGCTTCGATCTCATTGCGCTGCCGGATCAGACTGCGTGCTTCGTCAATGACCATCCGGAACATGCGAATGGCAGGCGCATCAAGCGGCAGCGGCCGTCCGATCGATGAGCGCGCCGTCTCGTAAATATCCGTTAGAATCTGTGACTTGCTGACCTTGCGGCCGACAACACCCCAAGCTGCTGTTACAAACTCCTCCTTCGTCAGCACCGTGATGCTTGCCGGCGTCGGAAAGGCATCGAGGAATGCGAAGAACCAATCGCTGCGGCTGTTTCCTCGGAAGCGATCGATCTCGGGAAAATACAGCGGCAGGTAGTGCGTCAGGATCCGGTGCTGAATCTCGGTCTTTGCCCTGGCGATCGCCTCATGTGTCTTCGACAGTTCCTGTACATCGTTGATGCCGGCGCGCAGCGGATCGTGGTAGCGCTGCGTCGCCTGTATTCGGAGCATGTGCAGGATCACCTGCGCGTCCTTGGGGTCGTTCTTGTCCCAGCTATTGTGCAACGCTTCTCGCGTCCCGCGAGCGCCAGAGACGACACCAGTCGAACCTCGAAACCAGCCTCAGCCAAGCGCCATGCAATCGGCCGGTGATAGTTCCCCGTCGCCTCGAAGCCACAGACCACCGGGCGACCGTACGTCTGCAGGACTTCGACCAGATGGTCGTGCTCAGCACGGTTGTTGAGGACCTGCGGACGGCGTCGGCGTTTGTGGCTTGGGTCTTCGATCAGAATTTCATTGCGAACCTTGGCGATATCGATTGCTACCAGCACCGCGCCGGCGGTGTAGAATCTGAAGTGGTCATGGTCGGTCTCTCCGGAATGGGTTGTGAACATTCACATTCTAGAGAAACTCCGACTGGCCAAGGCCGCCTCCAGCGGTGTGCGCCCGCAGCAAAAAGCTGCGCGCACCGCGGTCTCGGCCGCCGCCGCTCCTTCATTCCGCAGGTGCTATGGCAGCGAGTTCACCTCGAACGCCCATCATCTCTTGGGGCGGATCAGAACCGCGTCGAATGGCATTACATTGCGAATAGCCCCTTCTTCTCATTCGGCGGCTTTTTCCACAGCGTTTTGCCTGTTCGGTCGCGTCCGCCATCGGGAAGCTGCTGCTGCATAGGCAGCTTCCGCCTTCTCGACTCGGGATCGTTCTTCGGCGCGCTTGGCCGGGATGTTGTAGTCGAAGGCGGTGCCGCGTCTGGCATGGCTGGTCGGAAGGCCGGCACGCAGCTCGACCGATCTTAACTTGCGGGCGAGCAAGGCCGGCCGGGCCCAGATGTAGTCGGTATCCTTGCTCAGCATGTGCCAGATGATCATTGCAAGCTTGCGCGCAGTGGCGACGGCCGCGATGTGCTTCCCGCGGCGCGAGGCGATGCACTTGTAGAAGGCGCGTAGAGGTCCTGGCGATCGCACAGCCGCCCATGCCGCCTCGACCAGCATCCCCGCGCATGGCCGCGGCCCTGCTTTGTGATGCGCCGTGATAGGCTGGCCCCTCACCAGACTGCCGCACGCTCGGATTGAGGCCAAGATAGGCGACGAGCTTCTGTGGATCGCTGAAGCCCCGTATGTCTCCGATTGCCGCGGCAACCCTTGCAGCCACGGTGACGTCGAGGTCGGGCAGCGTCATCAGGCGGCGGATCGCGGATCTTGGAGCGCATGCACCGCGATATCCGCCTCGACCACCGTCAAAGCCTCGTTGATCTGGTTAATCAAGCCGAGGTGGCGCTCGATGGCAGTGCGCTCATCCGCAGGCAATATTTGCCTCGTTAGCCATTTGCTCCCGCTGATCCCGACAAGGTTCCCATGCGGACACGGCGGGACAGGTGGGCATGGAGGATTGACTGGATCAGGTTCTTCAGCCGCGAACGCTGGCGAACCAGCTGTGTCCGCTTGGTGACCTGTCTTCGGAGGGCAAGGGTCCCCGGATCCGGAACCCAGACCTCCGGCAGAAAGCCCGAGGCGTAGAGCTTCGCAAGGACAGTGGCGTCGATCGTGTCAGTCTTCACCTTCGCGTGCGCGATCATGTGCACCTGCTTGGGATTGGCGATCACGACCCGATCCACGTAGGGCGATAGCACCTCGGCGACGGCCGCGGCCTTGCCGGTCGCCTCGATCACCACTGGTCGTCATGGGTGAGTTCCTTCTTGGCGAACGCCTCGAGCTGATTGCGCAGCATTTGAACGCGGCCGAGCTTGGCGAGATTGCCATCAAGCAACGACACGACCTCGGCGGCTACGCGGTGTATGTCCATGCCGATAATACGCACGTTTCCCTCCATCGTTGGTCACGAACAGGGAGCCAGCGGACAACACGACAAATACGGATCTGCGCATCCGGGCGAGTCTTAGGGGCGGCCAGATAACGTGCTCGATCTCGCAGTTCATCTGCATACAACGGCCTGTCCGCACTTGCGTGCTCTCGGTGCCCCGTGGCCCGGATGCGCCAAGCTTAACGGAACCTGACGACCGAACAAACGATGGCACCGAGAACAACATGCCGGATAATGGCTTCATCGAGAGCTTCAACGGCCGACTGCGCGATGAACTGCTCAACGAGACGCTGTTTACCTCGCTGGCTCAGGCGCGCGTAGCCATCGCCTTGTGGCGCGCCGACTACAACACCGCGCGGCCGCACTCCCAAATCGCCTGGCAGACACCGGCCGAGTTCGCCTCCACCTTCAATCCGCGACAGTCGCTCGCGCTGCGATATGCCGAAGGCTCCGCGCCAGCGCCAGTCGCTTCACCCGCCCAGCAGGGCACAACCCACGCCGGAAACGAACTCAAACTGAAAAAAAACTGGGGGCAAGGTCAGCGAAGACGTGAGCGAGCGGCTCGACATCGTGCCGGCGCAGTTGCGTGTGATCGTCGTGCGTATGACACAAGGTGCGGTGCGCGCGAAAGATGTCGTATTCGCAGGTGGTGCCTACACGCGAGGCGTATTACCCAGAATAGAGCGAGCCATGCTGCCAATCGCGATTTACGTGATTGCAACTGAGCCGCTCGGTGCCCGCCCTGCTGAGGCAATCGACCCTTCGCATGCTGTCTACGATACGCGGTTCGTCTCCGCCTACAACTTCGCCCGTAGCAAGACCCTCAAGGGTCTCACGCCTTGAGAGTTCATCTGCAAAGCCTGGGCCATAGAACAACAGCGCTTCAAGCTAAATCCGCTCCCGCAAATGCCGGAATTAACAACTGACACAGGTCGGGTGGCCTTTCATCAGGCCCGCCGCGGCGAGTACAAACGTGCCAGTGCACAGACCGATCAGAGTCAACTTTTCCCGACTGGCTTCCTTGAGAAACGCGATGGTTCTGTCATCGACAGGATTTTCACTGTTCAGTAGCCCGCCAACGACCACAATGTAATCGAAGGCTTCAGGATCGGCCAGTTCCGGGTTTGCGCTACTATACGCTGCAACTCAACTTGATCAGATTCGTCGAGGTCGCCAGCACCTGCCGGTTTGTTGTTCCTAAGTGTTACTTCACGCCTTTGGCGAGCCTGTCGCGCGTTTGATATGCGGTATAGGTGAGTTGCGCGGCGGCGAGGCCCGCGAGGCCGTAGGTACGGGTCAGGCCAAACTTGGTGAAGCTTTTTGGTACGGGTGTCCCCTCAGTCAGTGCAGCGGCGAGTGTTTCACCCGCGACCGTCGTCGGCGCCATCCCGTGTCCTCCAAATGCCAGCGCGTGCCAGAGGCCATCAGCGTCGCGACCGATTTGCGGCATTTTGTGGCGCGCGTAACTCATCAGCCCGCCCCAGGCGTAATCGATTTCAACGTCTGCCAGCTGTGGATACACGCGTATGAGGTCGCGCCTGAGTAGGCGAGTGATGGCGCCGGGATCACGGTTAAACACGGATATTCGCCCTCCCCAAAGAATTCGTTTGTCTTGTAATGGGCGGTAGTAGTCGAACGCGAAGCGCGTATCGTAGACTGCATGCGAAGCGTCGATTGCCTCAGCAAGGCGGGCACCGAGCGGCTCAGTTGCAATCACGTAAGTCGCGATGGGCAGCATGGCTCGCTCTATTCTGCGTGATACGCCTCGCGTGTAGGCACCACCTGCGAATACGACATCTTTCGCGCGCACCGCACCTCGTGTCGTACGCACGACGAAGCTCACGCCGTCACGCTCAACCGAGCAGGCTGGGGAGTGCTCAAAGACGCGCGCACCCCCCTTCATCGCGGCTTCGGCCACACCGAGGACGTACCTGAGTGGATGAACATGGAAAGCGTTAGCCTCAAAGAGACCACCATGGTAGCGCTTTGTCTTCAGCCGAGAGCGCAGCACTTCCGTCGGGACCGGCTCCCATTCAACATCAAATTCTCGCTCCATTAGCGACCTCAGTCCGTCGAGCCTAGACTGATCGTCGAACCAGTTCGCCAAGACCACGCCGCGGTCGACGATGTCGCAGTCGATGGCATACCGCGCAATCCGCGCGCGGATTAACTCTACAGCGTCGGTTGTAAGCCGGTACAGGCGGCGTGCTTCGGCTCGGCCTAGCGTGCGAAGCAGGTCTCCGGTATCGAGGCTGTAGCCCCCGAAAACGATCCCGCCGTTGCGCCCCGATGCGCCAAAGCCGACCCGCTCGCCTTCGAGAACGACGACGTCGCGCACGCCGCGTTCAACGAGCCCGAGCGCAGTGCACAGACCGGCGAGCCCGGCGCCAATGATGCAGACCTGCGTGTCAAGTATGCCCGTCAATTCTGGATAGATTTCGCGGGAAACGGTTGCCTCGTAGTAGCTATGCATGAGAACCTGTGATCTGGAGCAATCCATAAAACAAGGAACCGAAATGGGTCCCGGCGAAATATGCTGCACGTATCCGACAAGTGAGCTGCATCTTTCGTCGTTCCGGATACTCTGTTGGTTGAGTGATGTTGAATGAGGACAGGAAGAGGCGTCCATCTAGGTGTCAACAAAATCCCGACCGCCTTTCCCCCCCAATGAACCGCACGTTTACGATTTGCTGCCGAGTGAACTCTTCCCTTTTGGACAGTTCATCTGCGCGCGGCGTATCATCCTACTCTGACTGGGATACGCGCTTCGAGTCGATTGAAAATCCATACGAGCAGCCCCGTGAGAACCATGTATGTCAATGCAAGCAGAAGCAATGGCTCGTAGATGACGAACGTATCCTGACGAACTCGGAGTGCAACGGCATAAAGGTCGACGACCGTGATGGTAGCGACAAGCGGTGTCGATTTGAGCTGCAACACTGTGTCACCAGACAATGTCGGCAACGCCGTTTGTATTGCCTGCGGTAACCAGACCCGGCGAAATACTTTCCAACGGCTCATACCGAAAGCGCGTGCGGCCTCGAGCTGGCCGCGCGGCACGCCGGCAAAAGCACCGCGCATAACTTCGCCCACGTAGCCTGCGAAGGACAGCGTTAGAGCGAGTACGGCGTAAGGCCACGCCTGGCGAACGAGGGGCCAGAAAGCGGATTCGCGAACCCACGGATATTGCGGGAAGAGCGAGCCAACCCCGTAATAGAGCAACCAAATTTGTAAGAGCAACGGTGTGCCTCGGATGACGGTGCAGAAAGCTTTCGCTGGAAGACTAAGCCAGTTGGGGCCCGTCACTTGAGCGAGCCCAAGCGGCAACGCTAGAACGAAGCCGAAGACGCAGGTCACGATAAGGATCCAGATCGAAGTCCACAAACCGGCCACCGCAAGCGTGTAGTAATCGGGAAGCCAATCCCAGCGCATAAAGACGGCCGCTGCGGTTACCAAGGTTATGGCTATCACGATCAATATGATTCGATGTGGCTCGAACCAGCCAATCGGGCGGTGGTTCTCCGAGGCAGTCGTCGGGGAATGGGTCATCAGCGGCTCTCCGCAACCGGCGGCTGACCGCGCCTTGTCCAATGCTCGATGCGTCCAATAAGGGCGTTGGAGATCAATGTGAGCAATAAGTAAAGCACACCAGCGGCCATGAAGAAGGTGAAGTAGGCTTTTGTAGCGCCCGCAGCCTGTCGTGTCTCCAGCGTCAATTCATTGAATCCGACAACGGCTAGAAGAGCTGTGCTCTTGAATGCACTCACCCAGAGATTTGCCAGACCTGGGATAGCGAAGGGCAGCATCGCAGGCAGAGTGATGCGCCGCATCAGCATTGTCGGGCTCATGCCAAAGGCTCGCCCAGCCTCGATTTGGCCTTGCGGCACCGCGAGGATCGCGCCGCGCAGCACCTCCGTTGTGTATGCACCCTGTACGAAGCCGAGCGCAACGATTCCGGCTACTGGCCCGGTGACGTCAATGCGTCCGTAGCCGAAAGTTTCTAAGAGGCGGTTGATCAGGTCCGGAACCGCGAAATAGACGAGCAGAATCAGCACCAATTCCGGTACCGCGCGGATAAGCGTGGTGTAGACTTGAAGCAAATCGCGTTGCACAGGTCCGCCGTAGAGCTTGCCGTGAGCACCGCCCATGCCAATGAGCAATCCCAAGGCGAATGCGCCGACACCGATTTCGATTGAGTTAATGAACCCGTGAAGCAGATTTCCACCCCAACCAGGTGACGTAGGTGCAAGTAACTCGAAAATGCTGGTCTGATCCAGCGATAACAATAGTTCAGTCAAGAAAACCTCCAAAACAGTGTTGAGATGACCCTCGCCAGAACCTGCCGTTCACCGGGTGTGAAGAAGGAGCCGCCGGTCTCCGACTCAGTGAGGCGAGTGATTGCGAGGGTCAAAACACTAGGACAGATGTGTCTTCATTCGCCGTAAACGTCGAAGTCGAAGTATTTTTTTGTAATTTCGTTGTACTTGCCGTTAGCACGAATCCCCCTGATGGCGGCGTTGATCTTCTCTTTGAGCTGGGCGTCTTCTTTACGCAGGCCTGCGCCCACGCCCGCCGCCATGATCTTGGGATCATTGGCAACCTTGCCTTTTATCTCGCAGCAGGTCTTGCCCCCGGTTTTCAAGAATGAATCAACGGCAATCGGGCTGGCCATCCAGGCGTCGATCCGGCCGGCGACCAAGTCCTGTTGGGCCTCATCCTGCGTTTGGTACGTTTTGAGTTCTGCTAAGCTGTTTTTGAGATGCTTGCTGGCGTAGACTTCGGCATTGGTAGAAACCTGAATGCCCAAGATCTTGCCCTTGAGCCCTTCAGGCGTAGCATCCATCGTGACGTCCTTCGGACCGACAATTGTGTAGCCACTGTCACTAAAGTACTTGTCGGAGAAGTCGATCGTCTTTTTGCGCTTCTCTGTGATTGACATCCCGCTCATGATGACATCGATTTTCTTGGAGGTCAGAGAAGGGATGATCCCGTCCCAAGCGACCGGGGTGAGGACGCAGTCGAGTTTTGCCTCGGCACATATCGCATTGATGATTTCGATCTCCCAGCCGACCCAATGCCCTGAGGCATCTAGAGAAAAAAATGGAGGGGAGGGCTCTGCCGCGATTCCAACCTTCACCTGATCAGCTTGTGCCATCAAGGTGGATGCGCAAAAGATTGCCGCTGCTGTCAATAATTTTGAAACTACATTCATGGAGGTTCCCTTCACGGTTACTGTTTATGCTATTTTCCATCCGCTATGTTACTCGGCGGATGAACTGTTGAAGCCGCTCCGATTTCGGAGAGCCGAATATTGCGTCCGGCGATCCTTGCTCTTCGAGGCGACCCTCATGAAGAAAAACCACGTGGGTCGCGACCTCACGGGCGAATTTCATCTCGTGCGTGACCAGGATCATGGTGCGACCTTCACGGGCCAAACCGCCAATAACGCCCAGCACCTCGCCAACCAGTTCGGGATCGAGCGCCGAAGTTGGCTCGTCAAACAACATGACCCGTGGCTGGACGGCGAGCGCGCGAGCGATTGCGCCACGTTGCTGCTGCCCGCCGGAGAGAAATGCCGGGTAAACGTCGCGTTTTTCTAGGAGCCCCACTCTCGCGAGCAATTTCTCGGCTTCGGCGACCGCCGCTTCTCGCTTTACTCCAAGCACATGAACCGGCACCTCGATCACGTTTTCGATCAGGGTCATGTGGCTCCAGAGGTTGAAGCTCTGAAACACCATGCCGAGCCTGGAACGTATTCGCTCGATCTGCTTTCGGTCCCTCGGCTCGGTACTTCCATTGCCGTCATGCTTCAGGCGAATTTCCTCGCCATTCACGCGAATTATTCCGCTGGTCGGGTTTTCCAGGCAATTGATACAGCGAAGCAGGGTGGATTTGCCCGAGCCACTTCCGCCGATGATTGCGACCACATCGCCGTCGCGTGCGGATAGCGAGACCCCCTTCAATACATGGAGCGCGCCGAATTTCTTGTGTAGGTGCTCAACATGGATCGCTTCGGCGGCAATGTTCGCCACAGTTTGGCGTGGAATCGCCTTGATCGTGGCCGTCACTGCTGTTTGCTCCTATGAACGACAGCAAAGGCAGCAAGCCAAACTAAACGACCTGTTTTGATCGCGTTCATTTCGAATCGTCCTCCTATTCTTCGTCCAGCTTTTCATACGTAGACCCTAGCGATGTGGTCCCGGAGTTGACCATAGAGACCGACAACATCTGTGCCCCATTGAGCGGCGACTTGTTCGTGCGTGATCTTCTGATCCCCTTGCTGCCCGAGCAGTAGAACCTGGTCGCCGAACCTCGCATCCGGGATGTCCGTCAGATCGATGCGCAAATGTTCGAGATGTGCGGGAGGAAGCAACCGCGCGCGCTGCCCTCTCACCAACGCTTCCGCCCGGGCTGGCACGTGACGCGGAAATCCATCTCCCCAGCCCATACCCAGAACGCCGATTGTCATGCCCGACCGAAAGCCGGCCATCTCTGGTATTGGCCCTAGAGAAGCATCGATCTGCTTGATGGAAACGAGGGAGGTCGAGATAGCCTTAAGCGCTGGCCTCAAGGTGACGTGCCGTACTGGTCGGACTGCTTCGGCAAAGCCTACAAATAACGCCCCTGGATCGACGGCATTGAGATCCATCTCGGGATACTGAAGCACACCTTCAGTACTTGACATCATAATGACAGGCGGGCGGGTTCCGGACGCCTCGGCTTCCTTCAGTATTCTCTGCAGACGGGCGAATTGTTCAATCGTGGACGAAGGCGTGGATGTGGGCAGCTCGCTGAGATGTGCGTAGAGTCCCTGCACCTCAACATCGCTGCATGCATGTGCGGTTGCGAGAAGTTGGCCCGTCTCTCCCGGTGTCGCCCCAGCCCTGAAGAAGCCTAGGTCCGCCTTAATGAAGATGCGGCTTCTATTCATGACAGCACGCCAGCGATCCAGTTCATCCACACTGGAGACGGTGACGGTCAGGCCGAGCGATTGAATTGTATCCGCAGCTGTCGGCAGCGCACCGGGATAAAGCAGAAGTGGGAGATCAACGCCCGTTTCCCGGATCGCTATGGCATCCGCCAAAGCGGCAACAGCAAAGCCGTCAGCGCCTTCAGTAGCCAAAGCGCGCGCGACGGGCCCTGCTCCACAGCCATATCCGTTTCGCTTTAAGCATGCAAAAATTTTAACGGTGCCGTGAAGATGCGCGCGCAGTTGTCGGTAATTGTGCCTGATCGCGTCGAGGTCGATTTCATACCAATTTCCCCGAGACGCCGCGCTTTCCCAGCCGGAAGCTAACCGGAGCGAAGAAAAAAAACCCGTTTGCGTTTTATCACAAGGTTGCATGCCAAACGATGGGAGGAATCCCAAAAACCGTCAATTTATTAAATTTTTGTGACGCCCTATTAATTTTTCTGATATAGTCGCCAAAGGGATCCTTGGGGCTTTCCGCAACTACAAATTCAGGCGAACGCAATGGAAGAGCTTTCAGGCAGAAACAGCAAGCCTGCGTTCAGGTCCGCTCAGATTTTTCGGGAGATCATTAGAAACGGCTCCACAAGGAGGGCCGGCAGAGAACTCGGGATCACCCAGTCAGCCGTAAGCCAGTATCTCAGACTGTTCGAAGACGCCGTTGGCCAAAAGCTGTTCACGCGAGATCGCCGTGGCCTTATCCCGACCACACTTGCCATTGAAATTTATAATAGGCTCGACAGATACTTCGAGACACTTGGGCGCATCGAGAAGGAAATTACCAACTCTTTCCGCACAAAAGAAAACCGCCTGACCATTGCCGCACCGCATATACTCTCGTTCGGCCTCGTCCCAAAAATCATTCTCGCGGTCGACAATCTGGATCCGTCTCTAGAGTTTCATTTCAAGGCACAGCGATACGATGAAGTTGCACAAAGCGTGGTGACGGGGGAGGCCGATATCGGAATTTCCCGGCTGCCGTTAGACGAGCGCTTCTTTGAGTGGCAGATAGTTGCCGAAAGCAAGAGCGTCTGCGTATTGCATCCTGACCATCCGCTTGCTGACAAAGAGATCATAACTTTGGATGACATCTCTGATCAGCCTCAAATCGTTTTAGAAAGAGAATACACTTCTACGAAGACAGGTTCATTGACGCCTGCGAAGATTTATTCGGACACAATAGGCTTGGACGCTTCTTTTGTGACCCATGGCATGGGTATCATGATCGATAATGAATTTATTGCGAAGCAATATCAGATGTTTGATGTGAAAATCGTTCCTTTTCAGCCGGCAGCAACATACCATTACGTAGTATTTTGGCGCCGGGGTAGCGATAAGTTTTCGCGCCAGTCGCCGCTTGTGGAAACATTCGTGGACGTGATTACACGCGAACAATCGTCGAGAGAAGAACGCGCCGGTTAGCAGACGAAGTATCGGAGACAGTGTCTTGTTCGCGCACTGCTGAGAGCGCGTTTGACGAAGGGGCGGATCCCGCGCAAGGCCTCGGCAATTCGATCCCGTCGCCGGCTGGGCGCTGCCCAATAGTTCGCATCCGTGGGCATCACGACTGAGGATTTTCCTCCGCGACACGGCCGCCGGATCGACGTGCGATCTGTTCGGCATGCAGCTAAGCGTACGCAAACGGGTAAGGCCGCCTTGCGGGCTGATGCGTTTGGCTGCTGACTGTCAAAATGGATAGCAATATTGACAGTCATGTCGTGACGCGGATGGAGATCGTGGAAACGGGCCGGCGACGGCGTTGGCCGGTCGCGACGAAGCTTCGGATCGTAGAGGAAAGCTATTGCGGGCCTCGACTTGTTTCAGCCACAGCGCGTCGGCACGGCATTTCGAACCAGTTGCTGCATCTGTGGCGGCGAGCGTGGCGTGAAGGCCGCCTTGGGGGTGAATCGGTCGGAGGTTTCGTCCCCGCCATGATCTGCCGGAGGCCCCGCGGCGATGGAGACGCCCATAGCGAGTGCGGCTGGCCAGATGGAAGTGGTGAGCGCGAACGGGCGCCGGGTGATCGTGGACCGTAGCGTTGATGTTGAGGCGCTGCTGCGGCTCATGCGGGGCCTGGAAACGCTGCGATGATCCCGGTTCCGACGGGGTGCGGTGTGGTTGGCGACGGGACACACCGACATGCGCTGCGGCTTTCCGAGCCTTGCCCTCTCTGGCGGAGGGAAGCGTTACGATATCGACGTCGCAGTTGAGCTATCTCCTGTCCGGGCGCAACCCTCAGGAAACCTGGCGTCCGACGCGGGTCGGCCAGCATTTACCTTTTGAAATTGCGGGCAAAGTCTGATTCACTGGCTTCGTGACATTGAAGCCGCACGATCTTCGGACCTCGCGAGTGCCCTGGCGGCGCTGCAGGCCGAGCGTGAGGCGAGGCTGCAGGCCGAGGCGGTGGCCGCTACCGCGCAAGCGAAACTATCGGACACCGAAGCGCTGATCGCGCATCTTCAACTGATGGTCGAGAAGCTGAAGCGCGAGAAATACGGCCAGCGTTCCGAACGCACGGCACGGCTGATCGAGCAGATGGAACTTCAGCTCGAAGATCTCGTGACCGCGGCAAGCGAGGATGAGCTTGCTGCGGCCGCTGCGGCGGCGAAGGCACAGAGCGTGCGCGCCTTCACGCGCAAGCGGCCGGTACGCAAGCCTTGGCCGGAGGACATCGAGCGCGAGCGTGTCGTCATTGCTCCTGCCAACGTTTGCACCTGTTGCGGCGGATCGCGGCTGTCGAAGCTGGGCGAGGACGTGACCGAGACGCTGGAAGAGATCCCGCGCCGCTTCAAGCTGATCGAGACGGTGCGAGAGAAGTTCACCTGCCGCGATTGCGGTAAGGTCAGCCAGCTCCCGGCGCCGTTCCACGCCACGCCGCGCGGCTTCATCGGTCCGAAGCTGCTGGCGACGATCCTTTTCGACAAGTTCGGCATGCACGTTCCCCTCAACCGCCAGAGCACCCGCTTCAAGGCCGAGGGGATCGATCTGCCGCTGTCGATATTGGCCGACCAGGTCGGCCATGGAACCTTTGCCGCCATGCCGCTCTTCCGCCTAATGGAGAACCATGTGCTCGCTGCCGAGCGCCTTCATGGCGACGACACCACCATCCGCATCCTGGCGAAGGGCAAGTGCGTGACCGGGCGGATCTGGACCTATCTGCGCGATGACCGCCCCTTCGCCGGACCTGCGCCGCCGGCGGCGGTCTATTACGCCTCGAGCGACCGACGCGGCGAGCACCCGCAGAAGCATCTGCCAGCATCCTTCAACCGATCACGCCGGCGTTTTGCTTCGCCCATGCGCGGCGCGGCCTCTTCGAGCTGGCCGATATCGCGAAAAATGCCCGGGACGGCAAGAGGGGCAAGCCGGTCTCCCCGATCGCGCTGGAGGCGGTCAGGAGGCTCGACCCACTGTTCGAGATCGAGCGGACCATCAATGGCCGCAGCGCTGACGAGCGGCGGGCCGTGCGCCAGGAGAGGAGCAAACCACTTCTCGACGACATGCGCGCATGGTTGCTCCGCGAGCGCGAAACCCTCTCGCGCTCTTCCGAGGTCCTGAAGCCGATCAACTACATGCTCAGGCGCTGGGCCGACTTCGCCCGCTTCCTCGATGACGGCAGGATCTGCCTCAGCAACAACGCCGCCGAAAGAGCGTTGCGGGGCATTCGCCTGGGACGGCGCAACTGGACCTTCGCCGGTCCCAACGCGGCGCCGACCGCGCCGCCGTCATGCTCACCCTCATCACCACGGCACGCCTCAACGACGTCGACCCGAAAGCCTGGCTCGCCGACGCCTTGGCTCGCATCGCCGTTCTTCCCGCGTCGGGTCTGCACGAACTGCTGCCCTGGGAATGGCAGCGCCTGCGCCAGGCCGACGAGCCCGCCGATCAGCAAGCCGCTGACCTTCACGTCGCGCCATCATAGAGCTCGCCGGGCCCTCGCGCGTGCAACAATCATGGGGCCTTCGTCGTATGCGTTCAGCTAAGCCACCAGCGGGCTTAGTTGAGCGATAGGCTTCCGCCGGGGTTCACTTGGCTTCAAGATGGCGTGATCGCGCGCGTCAGGCAGCCAACGCCTCTCCAATGCCTGCGCGCAGGTTGTGTGGCCTGCCATGGAACGTTCACCAAGCGGCTAAGCCCCGGCGGTTTTTAATACGCTAAGTGGCGCGGCGGGAGTAGCCGGCCGAAACACGTGGGCTTCATCTTGGGTGGCGTCCTGCCAGGCATCTTCCGCGCTTCGGATTGGCACCTGCGTGCAGAACCCCGCTTGGCTTTCCGCCTGCGAACGGAAAGCGGAAAGTCCCTACTCGCAATGGAGCCGGTAGATGCGATTGACAGTGGAAGAAGAGGCGGTCATCGTCGCCTTCAGCGCTATCTGCCGCTCGACGACTGCGTCTAAACGCTGCAACCCATGATCATCTCGAGAGAGCCGGACCACAAGGCCAGGCAACGATCAGCTTCGCAGCCATCTCGTCGACTTCGTCGCGGCATGCAATTTCGCTCGCAGGCTCACGACCCTCAAGACCTCACGTCCTATGAATTCATCTGCAAGGCGTGGACTAAAGAACCCGAACGTTTCGGTCAATCCGCTCCAGCAAACGCCGGGATTAAATATCATCGTAGTCGACGACGTGGCAGATGTTCTTGCCATTACAACCGCGCAGTGGCCGTCTTGAAGACGCTGATGAGGCGCGCCCCCATTAACGGTAGACTGCCGCAAAACGTGACGCCGTCGTGCATTTGAAGGCGGTGGGCGTTTCCGAACGGCGGGCCTGCCAGGATCATATCTGCTGACTGCAAGCGTTCGCCCCATTTGTAGCTGCGGAGCCTCCGGGATCCGTTCGCCTGCCATATCAGAAAAACTAATAGAGCGTCTTAAGAATTTAATAAATTGACGGTCCCTTTTTATCCATCCCACTGTACGTACAAACCCGCGAAGGGTCCATAAGGACAGAAAACTTTGTTTACATGGAAACATGGCCCGGCCCTTAATTTACTACAGCGGTTGATCAGCACCATGAACATAACAGGTAAAGTTTACCGATATTGAGGAATACAAGCGTATGCTAATCGGTTATACTAACAAACTTTCGGTTCGAGCCGGCGAAAATATCGAAGTGAAAGTGTCCAGTGATTTCTCCAGCGACTACGCTGCCGATCTCGTTCGCATTTTCTCGGCAGACCCCAATCCGGAAGGGCCAGGGATAGATGTTCGCCGGGTGTCGTCAAATTTTGAAGGCGCCTATACATCAGTTGCGAAGTCATCGCGCCCGGGCTCTTACGGCACCATTCCCTTTGGCAGCTTGGAAATCGATGGCGATGCGACTTTTTTGATTAGATTCCAGCCGCGTCTTCTGCGTGACTCCCCCCAGGTGTTGTTCTCCTTTATCGCTGAGTCGGGAGGCGTAGTTTCAGTCAGCATTCAGCAAAGTGGCCTGAAGCTCGAGACGTTAGCAGAAACCAGTGCTGTCTCCTTCGCGTTGGAGATCGGGCGCTGGTACGAGTTGCGTCTGGCGATCGCTGCGCGCGGCCTGCATTTGATGGGATATGATATTAAGACCGGATCACGGTGTTTTGAGGTTGGGACGAGCGCTCCAAAAAAAGAGGCATTCACAAAACTAGTGCTAGCGGCTACGCCACAGCATGGAGACCAATCAGCGTTCACAGCGTTTTTCAACGGCCGGCTCGAAGCCCCCGCGTTGTTGCGTGGAGAGCAGCTTGTCGAACGTCTCTTGGGTGGTCCTGTTGCAGAACAGGGAGCCATACTCGCGTTGTGGGATTTCGGGATTGACATTCCGACATCGCACATCCGCGACAAAGGGCCGTCGCGGCTCGATGGAACATTGCACAACCTGCCCGCACGAGCCGTACGCAGCTCACGATGGTCGGGCCAGGAAATGGACTGGAGGCACGCGCTTGATGAATATGCGGCCGTCCATTTCCACGAGGACGATCTCTATGATTGCGGCTGGGAGACCGATTTCTGCTTCGATATTCGCCCCGATCTTCCAAGTGGAGTGTATGGCGTCCGTTTGAGATGCGAGGACGCTGAGGACATCATTCCGTTTTTTGTTCGCCCAGCCCGAGATGCTCCGAAGGCAAAGGTTGCAGTGCTGTTCTCGACATTTACCTATCTTGCATACAACAATCATCCCCGCGACAACTTTGATACCACGTATATCGAAAGGCGTAACGCTTGGCGCGCCTATCCACACCATCCGCAGGAGCATCCGGAGTTTGGTCGCTCGCTTTATAATTTTCATCCCGACGGCACCGGGATCCAGTTCAGTTCTATGTTGCGACCCCAGCTAAACATGAGACCCGGCTACCTTGCTCACGTTAATACGCGGGGATCGGGATTGCGACATTTTCCTGCCGATATGCATCTGGTGGCGTGGTTTGCGGCAAAAGATATTGTCTTCGATGTCGTCACGGATCATGACCTCGAAGCCGAGGGTAGCAAGGCTCTTGAAGAGTACGCCTTAGTGCTCACCGTGAGCCACCCGGAATACCATACGGCTCGCACACTGGACGCAATCCAAGATTTTGTGGCCGGCCGCGGCAGCTTGGGCTATCTTGGCGCCAACGGATTCTACTGGCGGATAGCAACGAGCGAGGTCTTTCCCAGCGCTATAGAAGTTCGACGCGGCCAGACCGGGGCCAGGGCATGGGAGGCAGAACCAGGAGAGTACTTCCACGCCTTCGATGGCCAATATGGCGGCCTCTGGCTCAAGAATGATAGGCCTCCGCAGCAGCTCGTCGGCGTTGGCATGTCGGCTTTCGGGCCGTTCAGTGGCACTTACTATCGGCGTACCGAAGCTTCTTATGATCCGAGTTTTGAGTGGTTGTTTGACGGCATAAATGACGAAGTCCTCGGCGATTTTGGGTTTTCCGGCGGGGGGGCAGCTGGATTCGAGTTCGACATTGTCGACTTGTCCTTGGGAACGCCCCCGGAAGCGGTCGTCGTTGCTAAGTCTGAAAAGGTTACTAGCGGTTGGCACCTTGCCCCGGAAAGAGTAAACTGGGGCGCGGAAGTGAACATGCCTGACTGGCAGGCGTCGCAGATCAGGGCGGATCTCTGCTTGGTTCCGAAGCCTGGGGGAAATTTCGTCTTCTCTGCGAGTTCGATCCTCTTTTGCGGAAGCCTCCCGGTAAACGACTTCAACAATAACATCTCGAAACTGCTGGAGAACGTTGTGCGACGCTGCCTTTGAACAATGATGCAATCCGAGAGCCAGTGGATGCGAGCTGTTGCAAGATTGAATGAAGGAAGAGGAAGCTGGTTTGGTCATATATGGCCCAGTCACCTCAGAGCTGTTGCAACACGACAATGAAAAGAACATTCAGGGAACAGCCTAAGAGGCTGCCAAATCCCCTCCGGCCCGGGTGAGCAATTTTTGTTGGCGGGGGCCGGGCGAGCTCGCGCCAGCTATGAGAGGTGTTCTCGACGAACACCGGCACGCAGAATGATCGTGAGGATGGGGTAGTCAACGGATGACTGCCATCGGTTGGCGCGATTCTCAACAGAGGTCACGACGAGATTGGAAAGCAAAGTGGATCGTGAGGGTGAACCACTTCAGGTGGGCGAACTTTCCATTTTCATTACTGAGGAAGTGTGTCGAATTCTAGCTCTATGTCAGGAGGCCATAGAACCGCACAGTCGAAATGCCCCACCTAATGATAAGACTCTTGACGTGCCATCATCAACACACCGACAAGCTCCCCAGGACGAGTTGGCTGGGCTGGCGTTCCAATTCGTTCGCGCGCTTGCGACCGAAGCCGGGCGTCACCTAAACAGTTCAGATAGCGGCTTGGCTAAAGTTTCAAGCCAGTCTTCGCAGATACAAGGGCCGCGAGGCAACCTTGATTCCCTGCGTATCGAACACTGGGCGGGGCAGGTCGTAGGGCAGACCTATTTGGAAGATCATTGCCGCATCCCGCGGTCAACCTTGCACTGGTGGCAGCGACGCAACGATGTAATCGCACTAAGGAAGGGCGCACGTAATCATGTCTTTCCCTTGGGCCAGTTCGTTGACGGAAGGCCTGTGCCGGGAATACGGCAAGTGCTGTCTTCCATTACCAATCCCAGAGTGGCATGGCTTTGGCTGATCAGCCCGTCTCCTTTGCTCGGCGGCCGCATTCCCATCAATCTGCTCAGGCATGATTTGGTCGAAGAGGTCATACAAGCCGCACAAGATATCTCGAGGTCTACCGGACCCAATGCTGCACGTACGAAGCCTCCAGATGGAACGCCGTGAGCGCTTCCTGCCGACGTGCGTATAGGATCGATTTGCATACTGACCTTTGGCGGCTGCGGCCGGCCACGACTTAGGTGACCATAGGCCAAGCCCCGAAGTGCAAATTTGAATGCCGCCTAAATTTAAGGGCAGCCTGCGCGGAGAGCTCTTACGCCGCCACTCCACCCTTGGTCGCCAGTTGGCGGAAACTGCGCAGCGACATCGCCGCGCCATCAGAACCACCTTGATTATGCCTAGCTAGAATCTAGAATGAAGGGCGCTTGGTTGTAAGCGGTGTTCTCAGGCCACGGCCTTGAGCTCCGGCTTGGCGATGTAGGCCCAGGGCAGGAGATCGTCGATCTGGCTGTTTGGGTGGCCGTTGACGATCCTGGCGAGCACGTCGGCCAGGTAGCCGAGCGGCTCGACGTCGTTCAGCTTGCAAGTTTCGATCAGAGAAGCGACGACAGCCCGATGCTCGGCTCCGCCGCCAGAGCCAGCGAAGAGGGCGTTCTTCCGGTTGAGCGCGAGAGGGCGGATCGAACGTTCGACGGTGTTGCTGTCGATCTCGATGCGGCCGTCACCGATGAAGTGCGTGAGCCCTTCCCAGCGTGACAGCGTATAGCGGATCGCCTCGGCGAGCTTCGTCTTCTGGCTGATCAGGCCGAGCTTCTCGCGCAGCCACGGCTCGAGCTCGGCCAGGATCGGTCGGCTACTTTCCTGGAGCACGGCAAGACGTGCGTCTGCCGGCTGGCCGCGGACGTCGTCCTCGACGCGATAGAGCTCTGCGATGCGCCGGAGCGCCTCGCTCGCGATCGGCGCCGGACCGGCTGCGCCGAGTTCGTAGAAGCGCCGGCGCACGTGATGGCATGGACGCCCCCTTCCGCTTCCGCCCTGTGGCGAGGAGTATGGAGCGTGGTCAAACAGAAGGAGATTGCCATGCGAGATGAAGTTCACGTGGTCGGCCTCGACATTGCCAAATCAGTCTTTCAGGTTCACGGGGCTGACCAGCATGGGAGAGCAATTGTCCGACGGAAGCTCAGGCGTGATGACGTGGAGCAATTCTTTCGCGTCCTTCCGAGCTGCTTGGTTGGGCTGGAAGCTTGCCCGGGTGCACATTTCTGGGGTCGGCTGCTGCGCAGTATGGGACACGAGGTCCGCTTGATCCCTGCGCAATACGTTCGGCCCTACGTAAAGACCAACAAGAATGATGCCGCCGATGCCGAGGCGATCTGCGAAGCAGTCACGCGACCGACGATGCGCTTCGTTCCCATCAAGGAAGAGATGCAGCAGGAGATCCTGGTCATCCACCGAGTTCGGGAGATGTTGATCCGCCAGAGAACCCAGTTGATCAACGCGATCCGCGGTCACTTGGCGGAATTCGGGGTAATTGGTCCGAACCGGGCACACAACATCGGCCTTCTCACCGTTCTGATCGAAGATGAATCGGAAGCGCGTATTCCGCCTGTGGCGCGGCATGCGCTGCGTTATCTCGTCGAACAGCTAAGAGAGGTGAAGACCAAACTCGCCCGGATCGACAGCAACTTGGTTGCCGTCGCGAGAGGTTCCAGCGCCTGCCGGCGATTGATGACCATACCCGGGGTTGGCGTTGTCACCGCGAGTGCCTTGGTTTCGTCCATGCGTGATCCGGCCGACTTCAAATCCGGCCGTCATTTTTCCGCGTGGCTCGGACTGGTGCCCAAGCAGCATTCCACGGGCGGCAAGGAGCAGCTCGGCTCGATCAGCAAACGAGGGAACGGCTATTTGCGCAAGTTGCTGATTCACGGCAGCCGTTCGCTCATGCGCTGGCGAGGGCGCACCTGGATTTGGCTCGCTAAATTGAGAGACCGGCGGCCTGCCAATGTTGCGGTCGTGGCGATCGCGAACAAGACGGCACGAGTTGTGTGGGCATTGCTGCGATACGGTGGAACGTACGGCGCACTGACGCGTGAAGCGGCATGATCTTTGCCGTCATTCTGATCAGCCCGACTTGGGGCCGATGCGGTTGTGAGGATAAGTAAGGCAGGTGATGGCAAGACCGGGCGTACCGGGACCGGGTGAACCCGTTGGGCGCATCGAGCCTCGAGCTCGCGCAACGTGATTGGGTGCCGGTTCGCGGATATTCCATCAAGGCCCGTGGTGCAGGGTGCTCCACATCGTAGAGGCCGAATAGATGACTGCAGCCGCAGGCATTGCCGAAGCCGCGCATAAAGTCCTTGCAAAGTCGGGGGCGTCCATAGATGCGCCCAGCAGAAGGCGAGCGTCACGCCGCTCTTGTCGGCGAGCACACGATAGCCGCCATAACCGTCGACCTGCAGGATTCCTGTGAAGCCCGCCAGATGAGCGATCGGACGCTCGGCCTTTCGGTCCGGCGCATAGACATAGGCGACGCCCGGCGGGTCGCTTCCGTTCCATGGTCGGTCATCACGAGCGTAGGCCCAGAGTTGCCCGGTCTTGGTCTTGCCGCGGCCGGATCGAGCACCGGCGCCGTGGTCTCGTCGGCAAAGAGTTTCGGCGAGGCTTCTCCAGCAGCCGCTCCTGGACTGGACGCAGATGCCAGGCGGCGCGGCCGACCCAGTCGGCGAGCGTGGAACGGTCGAGGTTGATGCCCTGCCGGGCATAGATCTGCGCCTGGCGATAGAGCGGCAGGTGATCAGCATATTTGGAGACCAGAACCTGGGCGACCGTTGCCTCGGTCGGCAGACCGCCCTCGATCAGCCGGGCGGGCGCCGGAGCCTGCACGACCACGTCCTCGCAAGCACGACAGGCATATTTGGGCCGGCGCACGACGATCACGCGCAGTTGCGCCGGCACGATATCGAGACGTTCGCTGACGTCTTCGCCGATCCGGTGAAGGCCGTTGCGGCAGCAGGGGCAGGCAGGGTCCTCGATGTCGACGACCATCTCGATGCGCGGCAGACGCGCCGGCAGCGCGCCCCGGTTCGCCCGCCGCTTTGCGGTGCGCTCCCTGCGCGCGGCAGGATCGGCACGATCGGCCTCTTCCTCGCCTGCCGCTTCGATCTGCTCGGCCTCCTCGAGGCCAAGGAGCAGTTGATCTTCGGGCAGGCTGTCGGCGCGGCGGCCGAAGCGGTGCCGCTGCAATTCCTTGATGATCTGGGTCAGACGAGCATTCTCGACATCGCGTGCCAGGACCATCGCCTTCAGCACCTCCGGATCGTCGGGAAGCTGGTCCGCCGCCATCGCCATGATCGGATCAGACCATATTCGCCAGTGCCGGGCGACAGCGGAATCCTGGCTGATTCACTTGGTCGCGGATCAACCCGCCTGCGCCGGAGCGCGCGTCCGGCGGGCTTCATGAACCCGCCGCCAATCAAGCCCTTCAAGCAGCGCCGACAACTGAGTGGCCGTCAGCCGCATCACGCCATCTTGCACTTTCGGCCAGCGGAACTCGCCATCCTCCAGCCGCGCGCACCAACGCAGCCAGCCCCTCTGCACCCTTGCGGAAGTCCACCGGCTTCGTCGCCACCATGACCTTGACGGCGCCCGTCGGCCCGATCACGACGTTGCCTTCAGCGCACGGATCACCGCCGCAACCGTCTTGGCGTCTGCGCCGTGGCCAACCCGCATGGCGATGCCGTCAATCTCGAGCTCGATCAGGCCAGCATCTCGGGTCGCCTTCCGCTTCCGCGGCTGCGCTGGGCGCGTCGGCGCGGGTTCCGGAGGCGTCACCACCGCCGGCACGAAGGCCGGGGATTCCTGCTGCACCGAAGCGGTCTGTTTGCGCGCTTCGCGCCGCCAGGCGAACACCTGCTGTGGCCTGAGACCATAACGCCGGGCGACTTCGGAAATGATTGCGTTCGGTTCCAGCGTCTCCGCGACGATCCGCGCCTTGTCATCCAGCGACCAGTGACGCCGGCCGCCAGCACCGTTGATCGCCTCGAAACGCCGAGGCTGCCGCTCCGGGTCAAGCGTAAGGTCAAGTCCAGACACAAGCCTATCTCCGATCCCAATACAGGATCGGCAACCTCACAGATCGCGATCACTCCCGAAAGGTGGCCCGGAAACACCGCTTACGCTTGGTTAAGGACGCCCTTTGTATCGGCGGCAGGTCATATCCGGACGTACGAATCCAGACCTGGTCATCGCGCGCCCCGTCAAATTGAGAAAGAGCTCGGCGTCGCCACTCGCCGGGCGGACCGCCAGCCAAGCCTTCAACGCCGCCGCTGTCTCCTTCCACAGGGGCAGCACGCGCTCGCGACGCCCTTTGCCCATGACGTGGATGCTGGCGACCGTCTGGCGATCGATGGTCGATGCGGATGCTGACGAGTTCGGATACGCGCAACCCGGCAGCGAAGGCCAGATGCAGCATCGCCCGATCACGGATGCCGGAGACCCGACGCGGGTCCGGCGCGTCGAGCAGAGCCTGCATCTCGTCACGGGCGAGATGGCCGATGAGGGCCTCGTCGACCTTCTTCATCGGGACCGCCCGGACTCGGTGCGCCTGATCCAGACAGGACGGGAGCCGATACTCCAGGAAGCGGAAGAAAGCCTTGTTGGCGGCAAGACGAGCGTTGCGGGTGCGCGCCGAGTTGCCGCGACCTTCCTCGATGTGTTCCAGGAAGGCGAGAATGAGCGGCGGATCGAGCTGCTCAATCTCAATGCTGGACGGGGTGGTCCGCAGTCGGGCAGCCGCGAAGCAGAGCAGCAGCTGAAAGCTGTAGGCATAGGCCGCGCAGGTGTGCGGGCTCGCTCGCTTCTCGTGCGGCAGATGCTCGCGCAGGAAGGCGGTGAGATGCGGAGCCAGCGCGGTCATGAGACAGCTCCTTGGTGCAAGGCCTCGCCGACCGCCGCAATCTGCCTCATCAGGATTGGTGTCGCCTGAAGGTACCAATAGGTGTCGGTGACGTGGGCAGGGCCGAGGTAGGTGCTGAGGGCAACGATATGGCGGCCGACGGCATGGCGATCGTGCCGGCACTGCTCCAGGGAGCGTACGGCAAAGGTGTGCCGTAGATCATGAATACAGGGACCCGGTTGGCCGAGGCCTCCTCGCAGGCCGATCGAGCGCGCGAGCTGGAGGAAGTTGGCGATCACGGTACCTGTAAGCTGGCGATACGCCCGCGGCGGAAACGAATAGCGCGTTGTTCAAGGTACCGAGCCGGCGGCGTGCAACCAAATACCGGTTCAAAGCGTCCCATGTCGTGGCGTGGAGCGGCAGCAAGCGGCTCTTGTGGAACTTGGTCTGTCGGATGATCAAACCATCGGCGATCAGGTCATCGAGTTGAAGCGAGAGGGCTTCGGAGATGCGCATGCCGGTGGCAGCAATCAAGCCGAACAGGGTCTCGTACATTACCGGCCGGATCGAACCTGCCGGCTTCAGGCGGGTAGCCGCCTGCATCAGCGCGGCGATCTCGTCCGCACTGTAGATATGCGGAATCCGTCGCTCCAACGGGCTGTGGCCCAGAGCGTCAGCGGGCGGAATCTCATGACGCCGATCCTCGGCCGACAGCGCCAGCGCAAAGCGGCGGACTGTCAGCAGTCGGTTGCGGCGTTGCGGTGGCGAAGGCGCAAGCCTCGCCCATTCGAACACGCGGGTAGCTTGGACATATCGGTCGTCGTGTCGCTCGGCGAAGGCAACAAAGCTCTTCAACAGCGTGTTCTGGACGCGGAACCTGAAGCCCAGCCTATGCTGCAGTTCCACATAGCGTGCGAGATCCTGGCTCAGCATGACGCACACCCCGGCCAGGGCTGGGCAACCCGAAGCAACATGTCGACGTCAACCTTTGCGTAGTGGGCGGTGGTGTCGACCGACCGATGGCGCAGCACGGTTCCAATCACGTCCAGCGTGGCGCCGGCACGCAGCATGCTGGTTGCCGCCGAGTGCCGCAGAAGATGGGCGCCTCGGGACGGCGCGTGGTCGATGTCGGCCCTCCCAAGCGCAAGGCTGGCGATGCTCGAGACACTTGCGCTCACCAATGGCCGAAACGGTGCAACGGTCCGCAGGAAAATCTGCTCACAGGCGGCAGGCGGACGGGCGTCTCGCAGATAATCGACAACGGCATCGCCAGCGTCCTGGGCAGCGGAAGCCGGACCTCGCGACGTCCTTTGCCGCGAACGCGCAAGGTTCCCTCGCTCCAGTCAATGTCGTCGAGGCGCATGCCCGAAATGTCGCCGGCGCGCAGGCCGAGACGTGCAAGCAGGAGAAGCACTGCGCGGTCGCGGACGCCCATTGGCGTCGTGATGTCG
>NZ_AZUY01000065.1 GCF_000513935.1 Mesorhizobium sp. WSM3626
ATCAAATCGCCAAGCCGGTGCGTGGCGTTGGCCGCGCGCGGGTCAGGCACCGCGCCGAAATAGCTCTCAAGGCAGGACATGGCAGTCGATCCTTCGTTGGACTGCCTTCCCAAAGAATCTCTTCTCAGACCAATTTCAACTCCCAAAACGTCATATGCGATTCCCCTGCCCTGTAGGGGGAGAAGGAAAAAAGCGCTGGCGTTCTTCAATCACAAAGCGGTGAGCGCTGTAACGAAGCTCGTGGTGGCGGCGAAGTGGGGACATGGCGAGCGCATCGTGGCGCCGTCCCACGGAGCACGCCGATGTCGCCAGTCCTATCCAGCAGGTTTCTCGCACTGTCCGGCCTCGCCGCGCTGGCGCTCGCCGCCTCGTTCGGCGCGGCAGCCGCCCAGCCGCTCACCGTGGTCGAGCTGTTCACCAGCCAGGGCTGCTCGTCCTGCCCGCCGGCCAATGCCAACCTCATCAAGGTCAAGGACCGGCCCGGCGTGCTGGCGCTGTCCTTCAACGTCACCTACTGGGACTATCTCGGCTGGAAGGACACGTTCGGAAAGCAGGAATTCACCCAGCGCCAGGTTTCCTACGAGCGCCCGCTCGGCCATGACGGACCGTTCACGCCGCAGGTGGTGGTCAACGGCCATGCCGACGTCGTCGGCGCCGCGCCCGGCCAGATCGAACATCTGATCGCCGCCACCGGCGAAACCGGCGGTCCGTCGCTGTCGCTCGAGGGCGGCAAGGTCGCGATCGGCGCCGGCTCGGCACCGGGCGGCAAGGCCGATGTCTGGCTGGTGCGCTACACCAAGGGTGTCGTCGAGGTGCCGGTGGCGCGCGGCGAAAACACCGGCCGCACCTTGCCGCACGCCAATGTCGTGCACGCGCTGACAAAACTCGGCAGCTGGACCGGCGAGGCCAAGACGCTCGATGTGCCGGCAGCCTCGGGCGGCCTCAGCACCGCCGTGCTGGTGCAGTCGCCCGGCGGCGGGCCGATCCTGGCCGCCGCCGCCAACTAGATCGCGTCCAAGTAGAGATTTGCCGAGCAGAGATTTGCCAGCAGAAATTTGCGTCGCCGCACGGGCGGCGGCGCAAGAGCCCGGCCGCCCAGAAAGGGCGTGCCATCAACCCCGCAAGGAAGCCTATAATGACCAATTTCTCCCGCCTGACGCTGCCGGCGCTCGCGCTCGCTCTCTGCTCGACGGCGCTGTTTGCCGGCGGCATCGCGCGCGCCGATGACGCCACCAACGCGATGAAGCCCGCCGCCAACGCCATGGCGCCTGCCGCGGACGCCATGAAACCGGCAACCGATGCGATGAAGCCGGCCGACCCGATGGCCACCAACTCCATGAAGCCCGCCGCCGATGCCATGAAGCCTGCGACGGACGCGATGAAACCGGCGACCGATGCCATGAAGCCGGCAACGGATGCCACGGCCAATTGATAGCCAATTGAGATTGGTGCGTGGCCTTCTGTCCCTGGCGGGCTCCCTGTCCAGCCGGGGACAGTTGCCGGAGCAATCCCGGAAAGCTTGAAGCGGTTATGCGTCGGGAATGACGTCGAAGCAAAAAGTCCGGGCCGCACGCGAATGTGAGCCTCCGCCGCAACTCGCGCATCGCGCCACGGTAGCCGATCCAGTAGACTGATCCCCAATGGACCGATCCCAGGGGAAGCCATGAGGAGTGCAACCATGACCAATATCAACAATCGTTCGACCGGCTTTGTCCGGGGCGGGCTCGCCGCACTCGCCCTTGCCGTCGCGGGCGCCGCCTTCTGGCTGACGCCGGCCATCTCCGCCGACGATGCGGTGAAAATCCCGCCGCCGGCAATCGACGAAAAGGCGGCTCCAGGCAGCGAAAAGGCCATCTTCGCCGGCGGCTGCTTCTGGGGCGTGCAGGGCGTGTTCCAGCACGTCAAGGGCGTCAGCAAGGCGGTCTCGGGCTACACCGGCGGCGCCAAGGACGACGCCGTCTACGAGACGGTCGGCACCGGCCGCACCGGCCACGCCGAATCCGTCGAGATCACCTATGATCCGTCCAAGGTGACCTATGGCCAGCTGCTGCAGGTCTATTTCTCGGTCGCCCACAATCCGACCCAGCTCAACTACCAGGGTCCGGACTCGGGCACGCAGTACCGCTCGACGATCTTTGCCGAAAACGACGCCCAGAAGAAGATCGCGCAGAGCTATATCGCCCAGCTCGACAAGGCCAAGGTGTTTCCCGAACCCATCGTCACCACGCTGGAGACCGGCAAGACCTTCTACCCGGCCGAAAACTACCACCAGGATTTCCTGACGCTGAACCCGACCTACCCCTACATCGTCTACAACGACCTGCCCAAGGTGGCGAATTTGAAGACGCTGTTCCCGTCGCTCTACAGCGAAAAGCCGGTGCTGGTGCTGTCGGCGAGCAATTGAGGTTCTCGGCGGGGCGCGAGAGTGCGATAGGCCGGCGGGGCAGCGCCCCCCTCTGTCCTGCCGGACATCTCCCCCTCAAGGGGGGAGATTGGCAGCGTCGGCCCCGCGCCTTTGCGACGTCGGAAATTGGCGAAAGCAATCATGACATCCGATCTCCCCCCTTGAGGGGGAGATGGCCGGCAGGCCAGAGGGGGGCGCCTCGCCGTGACCTCGAAATCAACCGCTCTATCCACCCTCAATCATACGTCAAATCCGTCGCCTTGCCGCCGAACACGCGGTAGGCGTAGAACGAATAGAAGATGATCACTGGCAGCACCACCACGGTGCCGGCCAGGATGATGGCCAGGCTTTCGGTCGCCGACGCCGCCTGCCAGATGGTCAGGCGATCGGGCACCACATAGGGATAGAACGACCAGGCAAGGCCGGTAAAGCCGAGCGCGAAGATGGCGGCCAGCATCAGGAACGGCGTCAGCGCATGGCGGTCGCCGGGCCGGGGCAGGTGGAAGGTCTGCCGCCACAGCCAGAGGAACAGCAGCGCCGACAGGATCGGCAGCGGCGACAGATAGAGCATCCTCGGCCAGTCGAACCATTTGGCGAAGATGCGCGGGCTGGCGAAGGGTGTCGCCAGCGACACGGCGGCCATGCCGAGCGCGGTCAGCACCAGCGCCGTGCGCAGCCAGAGCACCGCCTTCTTCTGCAACTCGCCCTCGGTCTTGTAGATTACCCAGGCAGCGCCCATCGCGGCATAAGCTGCAGCAAGACAGAACGCCACCAGCACGCCGAACGCCATGCCGCCCGGCCCGACATCGAGGCCGAGCACATAGACGCCCAGCATGTAGCCCTGCGCCAGCGAGGCGGTGAGCGAGCCCAGGAAGAAGATACGGTTCCAGCGGTGCTTGCGGCCGGCCGGCACCTTGGCGCGGAAATCGAAGGCGACGCCGCGCAGGATCAGTCCGACCAGCAGCACGAAGACCGGAATGTAGAGCGCGGTGAGGATGACGCCATGCGCCAGCGGAAAGGCGACCAGCAGCAGGCCGACGGCCAGCACCAGCCAGGTCTCGTTGGCGTCCCAGAACGGGCCGATCGCGGCGATCATCGTGTCCTGCTCGGTGTCCTCGGCGGCGGCGAACAGCATGCCGATGCCGAGGTCGAAGCCGTCGAGAATGACGTAGATCAGAATGGCGAGGCCCATCAGGCCGGCGAAGATGAGGGGGAGCAGGATTGGCCAGTCGTAGGTCATCTTTTCACTCCCCCGCCGCCGGTTGCGACATGGCGGTCTTCATCACGCCCGGCAGCGGTGAGGTGTCGCCATCCTTGGCCGCCTTCAGCGCCAGGTGCACCAGCACGCCGAGATAGGCGATCAGCAAAAGCAAGTAGAGGAGAAGGTAGACGGCGAGCGTCAGCGCGACATGGCTGCCGGCCACCGGACCGACGGCGTCGGCGGTCTTCAGCACGCCGGTCACCAGCCAGGGCTGGCGGCCGATCTCGGTCGTGTACCAGCCGGCCAGTGTCGCCAGCCAGCCCGACAGCGCCATCGGCACCATCAGCAGCGCGAGCGGCTTGGGCAGCGAATGCCGGCGCTTGAGGAAGAAGGCGGCCGACCACGAGACGGCGAGCATCAAGAGCCCGGTGCCGACCATGATGCGGAAACTCCAGAAGAGCGGAAAGACCGGCGGGTGGTTGCCCGGAAAATCGTTCAGCCCCGGCACGACACCGTCGATGCTGTGCCGCAGGATAAGGCTGGCGCCATCGGGAATCGCGACCTCGAACTTGTTTTCCCTGGCCGCCTCGTCGGGCAGCGCGAACAGCACCAGCGGCACGTTGGGGCCGGTGTTCCAGTTGGCCTCCATGGCGGCGATCTTCTGCGGCTGGTGCTCCAGCGTGTTCAGCCCATGCTGGTCGCCGGCCAGGATCTGGATCGGGATCAGGATCGCGGCGGTGAAGACGCCGGTGCGCAGCGCCTTCCACATCGATTCCGAACGGTCGCCCTTGAGGTAACGCAGCGCCGACAGGCCAGCGATCAGGAACGACACCGTCAGCCCCGAGGCGAGCAGCATGTGCACCAGCCGGTAGGGCATGGACGGGTTGAAGACGATGGCCCACCAATCGACGGCGTGCGCGACGCCGTCGCGCATTTCGAAACCCGCCGGGGTCTGCATCCAGGAATTGAGCGCGATGATCCAGAAGGCCGATAGGGTGGTGCCGCCGGCGACCAGCACCGTGGCCAGCGTGTGGACGCGGTTGGAAACGCGGCGGAAGCCGAACAGCATGATGCCGAGGAAGGCCGCTTCAAGGAAGAAGGCGGTGAGTATCTCGTAGGCGAGCAGCGGTCCCGCGATGTTGCCGACATGCTGCATGTAGCCCGGCCAGTTGGTGCCGAACTGGAAGCTCATGGTGACGCCCGAAACCACGCCCATGGCAAAGGACAGCGCGAACACCTTCACCCAGGTGAAATAGGCGCGCATCCAGGCGGAATCATTGGTCGCGTTGTAGCGCAGCTTGAAGAACAGCAGCACCCAGCCAAGGGCAATGGTGATCGTCGGAAACAGGATATGGAATGAGATATTCGCGCCGAACTGCATGCGCGAGAGAATAAGCGGGTCCATGGCGGGCTCCGGCTGCTTATTATTTATTTCGACGCCATTCCCTAGGGAAAGCGTTATGCGCTTTTCCCGGGAAAAGCGCTTCACACTTTTCCTGGAATTGCTCCAATACTGGCGAAGGATAGGCCCGAAGCCGGGTCAGGTCAAAGCGGCGTCCCGCCGCGAGGCTGAACGCCACAGGACAATTTTACCGAATAGAAGCCACCCATTTCCAACCGGCCCCCGGCTTCAATGTCGAGAACTGGCAGCAGGGCATTGACTTGCAGTTGCACTGGGCGACAACAGGCCTATATCAAGACACCTCTTTCAAGCAGCCGTTTTCAGCCATGCCCTCCATTCTTTCCATTTCCGGGGTCTCCAAGACCTACGCCACCGGCTTCACCGCGCTCAAGGAAGTCAGCCTCGACATAGAGCGCGGCGAGATTTTCGCGCTGCTCGGTCCCAACGGCGCCGGCAAGACGACGCTGATCTCGATCGTCTGCGGCATCGTCAACCGCTCGTCCGGCACCGTCACCGTCGACGGCCACGACATCAACAAGGACTACCGCGCCGCGCGCAGCCTGATCGGGCTGGTGCCGCAGGAACTCACCATCGACGCCTTCGAGAGCGTCTGGGCAACCGTCAATTACAGCCGCGGCCTGTTCGGCAGGCCGGCCAATCCGGCCTTTGTCGAGAAGGTGCTGCGCGATCTGTCGCTGTGGGACAAGAAGGACGCCAAGGCGATTACGCTCTCGGGGGGCATGAAGCGGCGGCTGATGATCGCCAAGGCGCTGTCGCACGAGCCGCGCGTCCTGTTCCTCGACGAGCCGACCGCCGGCGTCGACGTCGAACTGCGCCAGGACATGTGGGCGATGGTGCGCCGGCTGCGCGAGGATGGCGTCACCATCATCCTCACCACGCATTATATCGAGGAAGCCGAGGCCATGGCCGACCGCGTCGGCGTCATCAACCGCGGCGAGATCATCCTGGTCGAGGACAAGGCCGAACTGATGCTCAAGCTCGGCCGCAAGGAGATGAGGCTGGAGCTGCGCGCGCCACTCGGCAGCGTGCCCGAGGGCCTCTCGAACTACGCGCTCGAACTGTCGCCGGACGGCAACCAGCTCACCTATACCTATGATAACCAGAGCGACCGGCCGGGCGTCGCCTCGCTGATCCGCGATCTGGAGGCGGCCGGCGTCCAGTTCCGCGATCTCGACACCAAGAACAGCTCGCTCGAAGAGATCTTCGTCAATCTCCTGAGGCAAGAGCCATGAACCCGCGTGCGGCCATGAATCTACGTGCGGTATGGGCGATCTATCGGGTTGAGATGGCGCGTGCGTTCCGCACCGTGCTGCAGAGCATCATCTCGCCGGTCATCTCGACATCGCTCTATTTCGTCGTCTTCGGCTCGGCCATCGGCTCGCGCATCACCGAGATCGACGGCATCAGCTATGGCGCCTTCATCGTGCCGGGGCTGATCATGCTGTCGCTCTTGACGCAGTCGATATCCAACGCCTCCTTCGCCATCTATTTCCCGAAATTCGTCGGCTCGATCTACGAGCTTCTATCGGCGCCGGTCTCCTATCTGGAGATCGTCATCGCCTATGTCGGCGGCGCGGCCACCAAGTCCATCATCCTCGGCCTGATCATCCTGGCCACGGCCTCGCTGTTCGTGCCGCTGCACATCGAACATCCGTTCTGGATGCTCGCCTTCCTGATCCTGACGGCGGTGACCTTCAGCCTCTTCGGCTTCATCATCGGCATCTGGGCGAAAAGCTTCGAGCAGCTGCAGCTGGTGCCGCTGCTGATCGTCACCCCGCTGACCTTCCTCGGCGGCAGCTTCTATTCGATCCACATGCTGCCCGGCATCTGGAAGACGATCACGCTGTTCAACCCGGTGGTCTACCTGATCAGCGGTTTCCGCTGGAGTTTCTACGGCAAGGCCGACGTCTCGGTCGGCATCAGCCTCGGCATGACGCTGGTGTTCCTGGCCGTCTGCATCGCGATCGTCGCCTGGATCTTCCGGACCGGCTACCGGCTGCGGAACTGATCGGCTGGGACTTGGTTCCTCTCCCCGCTCCGCGGGGCGAGGAAAGGGCAGATCTCAAATCGCCTTGACCAGCCGCAGCAACCCCAGCATCTCGATGTAGGTCCCCTCGCGAAAGGCGATGTAGACCGGCTCCTCGACGCCGTGGAAGCGGCGCTTGAATGCCGCCTGGCCCTGCAGGTTGAACCTGCGGCGGTTGACCCAAGGCGAATCGTAGGCGCGCTGGAAGGTGTTGCGCCAGAAGTCGCTTTCGGCAAATCCGCTGGGACCCACATCGACGAGCGGCGACAGGCCGAGCGTCACCACCGAGATACCCTCCTCGCGAAACCGGTCGACGGCGAATTTGGTCAGGCCGATCTCGGCATGCGGCGAGGCATCGATATGCTTGCGCTTGAAGGCGGTGGTGTAGCCGACCACCTTGCCGCCGGCGAACATCGGATCGAAGTCGAGCAGGGCGACCAGGTCGCCGTCGGGACCGTGCAGCACGAAACGGCGCATGTCGCTGCCGAGCTGATCGTAAAATGGACGGTTGAGGAAACCCATCTCCCAGCGCTTGACGATGCGGTCGCCGCGCCAATTTTGCGAGAGCCGGGAGATCTCGTCGAGGTGGATCGTGCGTTTGTCCTCCTCGAACGAAAAGCCTTTCTTCAGCAGCCAGCGCTCGGAATAGCGCACCGTCTCGTTTCGCTTGCCGGAAAAATCATGGTCGGGCAGCGGCAGGCGGGTGTCGATGCCCAGCCGGTTGATCTTGTAGCCGAGGCCGGCAAGGACCTGGGCGGTCTGTTCGCCGATCTGCACGAACCATGGGCCGCCGGCACTCTCGACGAAGCGTCTGATATAATCGGGCCGCTGCGCCGGCGCCGCCACCGGATCGCCGAGCGCGAAATGATGCTTCATCTTGGTGCCGAAGGCGATGTAGCCGTCGGCGTCGCCAAAATAGGAAAGCTTGTGCTGCACGGCGGTGGAATAGGCGAGCGAAAAGTCGCCATGGCGGCGCACCAGCGCCAGCCGCTCGACATGTGTCAGCGCTCGGCGTTCGACCTTGGGCGAGGCCCCCTCGAGGATGTTGTCGAAATAAATCCGCAAGGAGGGCATGGTCGAGATTCCGCGTGCCGTTTGTGGCGCGACGTGCCGGTCGACACGCAAGACGCGCCACGGCGTCTTGATTTCTCGCGGGTAGCCGAAATCGGTTGCCGGTTTCGAATGCCCACGTCTGTGACGAGATCCCCAGCCCCCGGGACCTCGAATCAATCACTTTGCCGCGACCTGATTATCGCTGATGCCGCCGATATGCCATATAGGGCTGGATGTATTCGGACAGAAGCGGGTAATCCGCTCCATGTCGTTGTTTTGGCTGCGGTGCCGCGACCGGCAGTTTCCACCGGGCGGTGGAATGCTCCGGAGCGAGATCGTGCCTCGGCGCGGGGCCTTCGAAGATCGGCATCGCCGTTCGGGTCCTGCACGCGATCAAACTGTTACAACGGCCTGCGAGCCTTCCGGGGTTGCCGCAAGGGCGAATGGGATTCGAGAGTGAATGGCTGATACGACATCCGGGACGATGATGGAGCAGATGGTGGCGGTCGAGCCGGCGATCGTCATTGGCGCCGGCGTCGCCGGGCTGGCTGTCGCGCGGGCTTTGATGAAGGCCGGCGTGGCGACGGCGGTCCTCGAGAAGGAAAGCCGGCTCGCCGAGCCCTGGCGCCGGCGCCACGAGCAGCTGCACCTCAACACCCACCGCGATCTCTCGGCGCTGCCCGGCCTTGCCTACCCCAAGGGGACCCCCGCCTTTCCGCACCGGGATGTCGTCATCCGCCATATGAACGATTTCCATGAGGCGAACCGTTTGCCGGTGGAGTTTGGCGTTTCCGCCGAGGCCATCATGTTCGGGGGTGACCACTGGATCGTGCGCACCAGCGCCGGCTCGCGCCTGGCGCGTCACGTCGTTGTCGCCACCGGCCGCGACAGGGAGCCCTACACGCCGCAATGGAAGGGCATGCGGGCGTTCGCCGGCCGGATCATCCATTCGGCGGATTTTGGCGACGCCCGGGCCTATGCAGGCAAGAAGGTCCTGGTTGTCGGCGCCGGCAATTCGGGCTTCGACGCCCTCAATCACCTGGCGGGCGTCGACACCGCCGCTGTCTGGCTGTCGGCTCGCAACGGTCCCGCCCTTTTGCCCAAGCGCGTCGGCAAGATCGCCGTACACCGCCTCTCGCCGCTCATGGCGCGCTTGCCGCTGCGCGTCGCCGATGCGGTTATGGCGGTGACGCAGCGCCTGGTTTTCGGCGATCTCACCAAATTCGGCATGCCGCCGGCACCCGCCGGCGGCGCCAGCCGCCTGACTTCGGACTATACCGCGATCGCCGCGGACGACGGCGCCGTCGATGCCATCAAATCGGGCAGGATCGTGGTCGTGCCGGCGATACGGGAGTTCACCCGCGATGGCGTCATCCTGGCCAATGGCAGCATGGTTGCTCCCGACATCATCATTGCCGCGACGGGCTACCGTACCGGGCTGGAGCACATGGTCGGCGATCTCGGCGTGCTCGACGAGAAGGGCGTTCCGCTCTTCAACGGCGGCCAGGCCGACCCGAAACTACCCGGCCTGTGGTTCACCGGCATGCGGCCGAGCATCCGTGGCTGCTTCGCCAATGCGGCCATATTGGCCAGGGCGATCGCTGGGCGGATCGCCGGTCCCGGTCAGCCGGGCACTTCACGCTGATTTCGGCTCCAGCCGCCGGAAACCGACAGCCTCGGTCAGCATCTCCTCGTCGACCATGCCGGCATTGTAGAGGGCGAGCAAGGTGAGCGCCAATTCACGCGCCTCGGCGGATTCGGGATGCGCTTCGCGTCGGCGGCAGGCCTCATCGAAGACACGTTGCAAGGTGGCCACTTCGTCAGGTTTGAGCAGGCCACGGTCGTAGATCGACTTGGGCATGGCGATGATCTCCTGGTCGCGATCTAGGGCGCCACGTGTAAATTGCCAATCTTTCCCGAGGCTTGAATACAATGCCACACAAAAAGAGGGGCTTCGGATTCCCGGTGCCCCTCTCGTTTGCCTCGCCTGACTGCTCAGACGGCGATCTTGCCGCCGCCCTGTTTGGTGATCGCCACGACTGCCGGCCGCACCGGCATGTCCGGCTTGAAATCGGGCCAGCGGGTCGACGGGTCCTCGTAGTAGGAGGGCCGGCCGAACGCATCCCAGTCCTCGCCGCCGTCACCCGGATGCTGGACGGCGACGAAGGCGGTCTGGTCGTCCGGCGCGAACAGCGGGCCGCACATTTCGGCGCCGATCGGCACCCGGAAGAACAGTTTCGAGGTCGCCCGCGCCGATCCTTCCGTGTCCACCGCCCACAGGCCGTCGGTGCGGCCGGTGGCCTTCGGGCCCTGGCCGTCGGTGGCGACCCACAGCCGCCCGGCCGAATCGATCGCGCAATTGTCGGGCATGCCGAACCAGCCATTGGCCGTCGTCGCGGTGGAGAAGGTGGCGCCGACATCGGCTACCTCGGGGTCGCCGCATTTCAGCAGCACTTCCCATTTGCCCTTCGTGGCGGCGAAATCGCCGCCGTCCTCGACGATCTCGATGATGTGGCCGAAGGCATTCCCGGCGCGCGGGTTGGCGGCATCGACCTGATCGGCCTTGCGCTTGGAATTGTTGGTCAGCATGACATAGACCTTGCCGTTGCCGGCATTGGGCTGGATGTCTTCCGGCCGGTCCATCTTGGTGGCGCCAAGCAGGTCGGCGGCGCGGCGCGTCTCGATCAGCACGTCGGCCTGGCCGGCAAAACCGTTTTCCGCCGTCAGCGGACCCTGCCCGAACACGATCGGCATCCATTCGACCGAGCCGTCCTCGGCGAATTTGGCGACATGCAGCGTACCGTCGTCGAGCAGGTCCTTGTTGGCCGCGCGGTCGCCGGCGTTGAACATGCCCTTGGTGACGAACTTGTAGACGTAGTCGAAGCGCTCGTCGTCGCCGAGATAGAAGACGACGCGGCCGTCCTTGGCGACGATCGATTCGGCGCCCTCATGCTTGAAACGGCCCATGGCAGTACGCTTGCGCGGTACCGAATTCGGGTCGTTGACATCGACCTCGACGATCCAGCCGAAGCGGTTGGGCTCGTTTGGCTCCTTGGCGAGGTTGAAGCGGTCATAATGCGCGCCCCATTCATAGGCGCCTTCCGGTATGCCGAGGCGCTTGTAGTTGGCGGCTTCCTTGTGGCCCTCCGGCAGCTCGCCGGAGAAATAGCCGTGGATGTTCTCCTCGGCCATCACATAGGTGCCCCAGGGCGTGACGCCGCCGGCGCAGTTGTTGATCGTGCCGAAGACTTTCGTTCCGGACGGATCGGCATTGGTCTTGACGCGGTCATGGCCGGCGACCGGGCCGGACAGCGCCATCTCGGTGTTGGAGGTGATGCGGCGGTTGAGCTTGCCGTCACGCACCACCTGCCATTTGCCGCCGTCCTTGCGGATCTCGACGATGGTGCCGCCATGGGCGGCCATCTCGACATCGACCTGCTCCTTCGAGAGCGGCGCCACCTCGGCCGACTTCTTGCCGTCCTTCTCGACGATCTTGACGATGCCCGGGAACATCAGATGCGGGTTGGTGTATTCGTGGTTGACGACCAGCAGGCCGTGTTCCGCCGAGCCGTCGATCGCGATATAGCCGACATAGTCGTTGTTGTAGCCGAACTGCCTGGCCTGGGCTTGCGCCGACTGCCTGGTCGGGTCGAATTCCGGCAAATCGGCAAACAGCGGATCGCCCCAGCGCAACAACACGTCGGCGTCGTAGCCCGGCGCGACATGGTGCTTGTCGTCGATACCGGCCTCCAGCTCGTCGAATGTGAAGGCGGAGCCTTCCGCGGCGCGAGTATCGTCGGCGGCGATCATCGCCAGCGGGCTGACGGTGGCGGCGATCGCCGAGACGGCAAGCGAACCCTTGAGGAAGCCACGGCGCGAGAACCGCGCGGCGATAATCTCGCCCATCGTGCGGTTTTCGCTGGGATTGGTGGCCGGGCCTTCGTTTTCCTCGAGCAGGCTGGTGCGGAATCGGGCATCGGTGGAACGATGTTCGGTCATGGGAGCCTCTGGCTGGATTTGGCTGGATTTTGTTGCCTGTTCGACCGCCTTACAGTCGGCCGATCACATTTTCGTGACATCGTATCCGCGCTGCCGCTCCCTCACGATACCGGATTTCACGCCGGGACCTGGGACTTTAGTCCAATCTTGCGCCTGCAAAGGTCCTGGGGGACAAACGCAACGGTCGGAGGCCGCTTTCGGTCACCATGTCTTTCGGCGATGTTGGTTGCACTGCAACGTTGGGGTGAGCGCGCCGGCTCAATCGACGGAGATCAGTATGCACGGATCGATTACGGCCCGTTGTTGTCGCCTGGCTCTGAGATCGGCGGCGCTTCTGGCGCTGACCGTCGCTCCCTATGGAATTGCCTTGCATGGATTCGTGCCTGGAATCGATGCCGCGACCGCACATGCCGACAGGGGTGGTGGCAATGGTGGCGGTGGCAACGGCGGTAACGGCGGCAATGGCGGCAACGGCGGCGGTAACAGTGGCGGCAGCGGCAATAGCGGGAACAGTAACGGGAATAGCGGCGGCGGGAACAACGGAAATGGCAAGGGCCAGCGCGACAAGAGCAGCCATTTCAACGCCACCACCGGCGACGAGGTCGACGTGGACGGCAACAAGATTACAGTTCAGCACCCCGACGGTATGACGGAAAACATCGAGAACGGCCGTTTCAGGATGAAGGATGCGCTCGGCCGCACCATCATCGACCGCCCGGCCACACCGGCCGATGTCAGCCGTCTCAAGGCGCTGTGAATTTCGGCCCTGTGAATTCGGCCTTGTGAAGCTGGTCAACAGGCAACGACCAGTTTCACGCGTCACCTCCGCCGCCCCCCGGCGGAGGTGACCTCCTTTGCGCGGCATTCCAAACGCCCCGAGGGCTTATTCCAGGAAAAAACGGTTTGCAGCGCTTTCTCCTGGCGGAATTACGCAGACGCTGAACCGCTCTATGAGCGGTCCGTCTCGCGGTCGCGAAACTCGCGCATCATGAGGGCTGCTTCCGTGCGGTTTCGCACGCTGAGTTTCGACAGCACCCCCGTCATGTGGTGCTTCACGGTCTTCTCCTGCAGTTCCAGGCGCAAGGCAACTTCCTTGTTGCTCAGTCCCTCCGCCACCAGCCGCAGGATTTCGGTCTGCCGGCCGGTGAGTTGCCGCAGCCGGTCCGCCGCGCCGTTGGCAGGCTGCAGGGACTGCACATCGGAAAGCAGCCGGGCCGACAACATCGGCGAAAGATAGCTTTCGCCAGCCGCCACGTTGCGCAGGATATCGGCAAGCGAGCGCGACCCGACGCCTTTGAGGACATAGCCGCGCACGCCAGCATTCAGGGCCTTGGTGACATCGCCATTTGCCTCTGAAACGGTCAATAGGACGATCTTCTGGGCGGGATGGTCGGCAAGGATGCTTGCAACCGCGGCCAGGCCGCCGCCCGGCATCGAAATATCGAGCAGCAATATGTCGGGCTGCATGGTCGAGACGATGCGTTCCGCGTCCTGCGCGGTCGCACCTTCTCCGGCCATCTCGAAGCCTCCGATCTCCGACAGGCTGCGGGTCACGCCTTCGCGGAACAGCGGATGGTCGTCGACAATGGCGATGCGAATGGCGTCCATTATGCTTGCTCCTCGACTGAAAGACGGATCACCAGCTTCGTGCCTTTCGGCCCGGTCAGGGTTTCGAACTGTCCGCCGATGCTTTCAACGCGCTCCCTGAGGCCGGCCAGCCCCAACCCCTCGGCCCGCGCCGGATCGAAGCCCGGCCCGCCATCCGACACTTCAACGAAAAGCCTGCCGTTTTTCATTCCTGCATGCACCGCCTGATCCTTGCCCCGCCCGTGGCGGTAGGCATTGTTCAGCCCCTCCTGCACGAAGCGATAGATGCTGATCTTCTCAGAAGCGCCGGGCTCGGGCAAATGTCCGGGCAGGGTGAGCCTCACCGACGTGCCCGTCCGGTGCTCATGTTCCTCGACGGCCAGCCGCAACACGTCCGCGGCCGCCGCCGTTTCTATCTGCGGCAGCACCAGGCCGGTGCAGATGCCGCGTATTTCGCGCATCGCGTCCTCCAGCGTCTTGCGGATCATGGCGACCTCGGTCGAGCGGCCTTCACTGCCATGGCCGTCGCCGGTGAACACCGGACTGTCCATGCGCAGCGCCGCCAGGGCCACGAGCTGGGCCGGGCCGTCATGCAGGTCGGCGCCGATCCGGCGCAGGTATCTTTCGTTGAGTGCGGTGGCGCGGCGGGACGCCCGCTGCACGCGTTGCCGCAAGGCGCTGTTCTGCGTTACCAGGCCTTGCAGCTCCGACACCTGGCGGCGCAGCGCCCCGCGCTGGTCGTCGATGGTGCGGCTGGCGCGCAGGACGATGCCCGACAGAAGCAGGAATGCCATCAAGGTGGTGCCGGCCACCACCAGCCAGCTCGACAGCAGGGCGGAGGCCAGGGTGGCTTTGAAATCGCTGGCGATCTCGTAGAATTCGGTGACGGCGACCACGTCGCCGGACCAGGGTTCGCGCACGGGATTGTAGATCTCGAGCAACGGCACGCCCGCGGCCCGCTCCTTGTCTTCGTTCTCGTCGAACGTATCGAACTGGGCAACGACACTGCCCTGGAAGGCGGAACGCAGATTTTTGTTCAGGTCGAAGCGGCGGCCGATCAAATCCGCGTCCTTGGCGTAGAGCACCGTGCCGTCGCGGCGCCAGAGCCTGAACGATGCCAGGCGTTTGCCGAGCGCGCCTTGGCCGAGCGTCTCGTCGAGCGCCTGTTTGACGGAATCGCTGAGCTCCTCGCTCTTACGCAGATCGGGCAGCAGCGGCGCAATCACGCTGTCGACATAAAGCGCCGTCGTGGCGGCCGAATTGCGAATGATGCCGTCCCGGATCTGCGTCGTCACCCAGGTCCCTACGACCAGCATGACGACCAGGAGCCCAAAGCCGCCGGCAACGACGAATTGCAGGGCAAGGGAAAGCTCGCTCCAGCGCCGCGCCAAGTTCTGAAGAATACGAATCATGGTCCCCTGACCGCCCTTCTATCGACATGCCGGGCGATTCCAGCACATTGAGCTTCAGTCTCGCCGTTGCCAAGACCTTCGTTGGAAACGACGTCGCTTGACGTCTCGACGCGCTTCGGAAACATGGTCCGCGACATCAGGCGAAAGCCGCTTCGAGGGGGACGAACGTTGAGTTTTTCGGGACTGCTGCAGCTTGGCCTTTCGACGGTGATCTTCCTGCTGGCGGCGACCGCCGCCAAGCAATGGGGCTTGGCGCCGAGCCTGGGCAAGATCCTGCTGACGCTGGCGCTCTATTCGCTGGGCAATCTGATCATGCTGCGGCTGATCCGCGAGTTCGGCATGTCGGTGTCCTTCAGCCTCTCGGCGGTCATCCAGCTGGTCTCGGTCAACGTCGTGGCGCTGGTGTTCTTCGGCGAGCGCGTCAACGCGCTGCAGGCCGCCGGCATCGCGCTGGCGATCGCCGCCGTGGCGCTGATCACGCTTGGACCCTATCTGCAAGGGCGGTTGTAACGGTGCCGATGAAGAACGCTGCGAAAGCTCTGCTCAACCGGGTCGAATTCCCGGTGCTGCTGGCCGGCCTGGTCATCGCCGGTGGGCTGTGGGCGTTCGAGGAATTGATGGAGGTGGCACGGGCCACCACGCCGCACGCCTTCGATACCGAAATCCTGCTTGCCTTCCGCCAGCCCGGCCAGCCCGGCGTTCCCATCGGCCCGCCATGGCTCGAAGGGGCGATGCGCGACGTTACCAGCCTTGGCAGCACCAGCGTGCTTGTGCTGATCACCACGGCGACGATCATCTATCTGCTGTTGATCCGCCGCCCGGCGACGGCGCTTCTCATCTTCGTTGCGGTGGCGGGCGGCCAGCTGCTGTCGAGCTTGCTGAAAGTCGGCGTCGACCGGCCCCGCCCGGAACTGGTTTCGCATCTGGTCAACGAGACCTCGCTTTCCTTCCCGAGCGGCCATGCCATGCTGTCGGCGGTGACCTATCTCACGCTCGGTTCGCTGGCGGCACGCTTCCTGCCGGGCCGCACCACCCAGGTCTACGTGTTGTTCCTGGCGGTGCTGACGGCGGTGCTGGTCGGCGTCAGCCGTGTCTATCTCGGCGTCCACTGGCCGTCGGACGTGCTGGCGGGCTGGTGCGCCGGCTTCGCCTGGGCGATGCTATGCTGGTTGGTGGCGAGGCTTCTGCAACGGCGCCAGGCGGTGAGCGACGACACCTGACCTCGCCGTCAGATCAATCTGTTGATGAGGTGCCCACCACAGCCCGCCAGCGCCAAAACCAGCGACAGCAAACCTGCCGATATCGTCAAAGTCTTGAAAATTCTCAACCGCGTATACCCCTGCCCCGGATGCACGCCACCCTAGCACGAAATCCTCCTGGGAAGTATCAAAGAGAAATGGACAACGCGCGAGCCCAATTGGCCGGAATACAAGAGGCGGAGCATCTCTCAACGGTTGAGCGATGCCGCACCGCTGACGAACGGGCTTCCCACGAGATAAAATCGCAGCAGGCGCTCGGCATCCTTCGAAATGCCGATCCTGATGCTCTGCCCGATCGCGCCGGTTTCAGTGCCATCCCGAGCGAGCCATAGCGGGCCTTCCCCGCAAAGGTCGAGCCCGTCGAGCGAACGATCGATCCGCAATGCCGCGGCCAGCCTTCCCGGCCCGCGCGCCAGGTCGCGCAGGCGCTCGACGCCGCGGTTCAGCCGCATGATCGCGATGCCTTCCAGCGGCTCCAGCGCCCGGATCAGCACGCCGGTCCCGGTGCCTTGCGTCTCGCTCGAAACGTTCAGCATGAACGAGATGCCATAGGCGAGATAGACATAGGCGTGCCCGCGCTCGAGAAACAGCGACCGGTTGCGCGGCGTCATTCCCCGAAAGCCATGCCCTGCGGCATCGCCGACGACATAGGCCTCGGTCTCGACGATGCGGCCGCTGCCTTCAGGCAAGTCGCGCACCACCAGCTTGCCGATGAGATAACGGGCGAGGGCAGCCGTATCGTCGGGCAGTTCTTCTCGCGCGAGCGGAGGATGATCGTCGCTGTGGCTCACGATATCCGCGCGACCCGTTGCACGCGCGAAGGTACGGGTTCGAACGGATCGCCGAAATACTGGGTCTTGTGGGCGACCTTGCCGTCGAGAAACGCCATGATGCTGACGGTGTAGGACGGCTGCCCGTCATCGGTCAGGCGCTTCACCGTGCGCCGCATCACCGGCACCTGTGACGGTCGGAGGCGGCCCAATGGCGATCCAGGGCCGCTCTGATCTCCCGGTCTTCCATGGCAAACCTCCTTGACCATCGCCGTGGATGGACCGTCCTACCACGGGCCATCCACGGCTGTCAGCGAAGGTCGCGCGGATCGGCCTCGGGACGCCGGCTCTCAGTCGAGCTTCAGCGCCGCCACTTCGCCCTCGTTCATCAGCGGCACATAGAGGATCGACTTGCCGTCGGTACCGATGTCGGCGCTGCCGGGCTTGAACTGCGCAACCGCTTCCGGCGTGCCGCCGGTCCTGTATCGGTAAAGCGTGCCGGTCATGTAGGCGGTGGCATAGATGGTGCCGCCAATGGCGATGACGCCATCGAGGTCGGCGAACCTTTGGGCGCCCGCCAGCGGCGTCACCGCCTTGCTGGCGAGGTCGACCGCCAGCAGCCCGCCCGGCTCGGCGGTGCCGAAGTCGGCCTTGATGCCCTTACCCCAGGAGGCCACGATCAGCCTGCCGCCATCGGCGAAGACGCCGTTGGGCGAAGCCAGCAACGCATCCCTCACGAACAGCTCCGGCCTGTCGCCATCGATGCGGTAGATCGTGTCGGCCAGCATGTCGGTGACATAGACCTTGCCGGACTGGTCCGATGTCATGTCGTTCAGGAAGACCGCGTTCGGTACGCCGATGCTGGCGATGAGCTTGCCGCTGGCGAGGTCGACGACACGGACCTTGGTGATGTCGGCGACATAGAGCTTGCCGCCCGATATCGCCATGCCCTTGGGCGCGTCCATGCCGTCGCTCCAGTGTTGCGTTACGATCTTGCCGTCGAGGGACAGCACGCTGAGATAACCATTGCAGTCGGCGTCGCCCGGATTGCCGACGATGTTGGAAACGATGATGCGGTTGTTGGCGGCGTCGAACAGCGCCGATTCCGGCTGTTCGAGGCCGCTTGCGCGCCAGAGCTCGCCGGCCTGGGCGGGAGCCGCGATGCCGATGGCGGCGATGAAGGCTGAGGTGATGATGCGTTTCATGTCCGGTCTCCTGTGATGACGACGAGACCTATGGTTTTCGATACTTTTCGGAAAGAGTGATTGGCGCTAGTGTCGAATATCGATACGAAACTGCTGGAATGAGGTGCATGCCATGAACGGCCCGATCTTCGAGGCGCTGAAACGGACACTGAAGGCGAAGGGGGTCACCTATCGCGAGCTTGGCGAGCGGATGGGCGTTTCCGAGCCGACGGTGAAGCGCATCTTCCACGAGAAGAACTGCAAGCTCGACCGGCTGGTGGAGATCTGCGCCGCCGCCGGCGTCGAGCTGGAAAACGTGCTCGGCTCGATGAACCGGGGGCCGGGGCCGGTCAACCACATCGCGCCGGAGATCGAGCGCAGGCTCGCCGGCCGGCCGGCGCTGCTCTTCGTCTTCGTCATGCTGTCGGAAAAGTTCACGCCGCAAGGCATCATGCGCTCGCAGGGACTGAGCGAGGCCTCGATGTTCCTTTATCTGCGCGACCTCGAGGAACTCGACCTGATCGCGCTCGGTCGTGGCCTGTCGGCGAAATTGCTGGTCGAAACGCCCATCCATTGGAATTTCGAGGGGCCGCTCAGGCCGCTGTTCGAGATGACCAACAAGAATTTCATCGGCTGGGCGATCACCCATCTCGAGCGGGAGGCGACCTTCGTCAGCTTCTCTAGGCGGATGCGGCCGGAGACGGCGGAGATGGTGCGGCGCGAGGCCGAGGAGCTGGCCGACCGCGCGAAACTGCTGGCCCATCACGACCAGCACACCACGCCCGAGGACGGACTGGTCGGCTACAAATGGACGTTTGCCTTTGGCGCCACGCCGTTCGAGGCGATCATGCCGATTGGCCCACACCCGCGCGACGCCGGCGCGCGGATGAAGGATCAGGCGTCCGAGGCAAAAAGACCGCCGCTACCCGCTTAGAGTAATGGCGATCGGCGAGGTTTTCCGCCGTCAACCGGCCGCGGCGGCCAGATCGTCGGCGGACGAGGCGCCGGCGAGATCGTCGCGGGCCTTGCGGGCAAGCCTCTTCGTCGAGCGCTTCGGGCTGTCGCCGAACAGTTCGGCCGCGTCGGCAAGGCACGCCTTCCTCAGGCTCTTTTCCGAGCGCTTGAGCAGCTTGCCGAGAAGTTTCGTGTCCTCGGGCGGCCCAAGCGGCTCGCTGTCCGCCTCGAGCAGCGCGCGCATGACGAAGACGTCATGCAGTTCGCCAAGCTGCTCGCCCAGTTCATCGACGGCCTTGCGCCGCGCCTTGATCGGGGTCGGCCACAGCCTGCCCAGCAGCGACAGGTGCATGCCATGCGTCTTGGCCGCCTTGCGCAGGTCATGGAAATCGTCGGCCTTGCCGTGCGTGCCGGCCTTGTCGAGCGCCTTCCTGGCACGGCGCAAGGTGGCGCGCGCGCCTTCGGCGAGCACGTCTGCGGCCTGTTCCGGCTGGTCGGGCAGGGCAAGGGTTTCGATGCGCTTCATGCCGTCTTCGCACGCGGCGGTCGCCGCGCCGATCGCCGCGTGCAGCCCGGCGCCTTCGTGCAAATCATGCTGGCGCGCGATCAGCCTGTCGCGCACGACATCAAGCCCGCCATCGGCGCTCTCCTTCGCGAAACGCGCCGCCAGCCGGTCGATGGTCTCGATCAGCGCCGTCGCCTCACGCGGGCCGGCCAGCAGCGCCGCCACGTTGCGGTAGCATTGATTCTCGGTCGTGCAGAATGTTTCGTCGCCGGAACGAACGAGGCGCAGCAAGGCACGCGTGCTCTTCAGCCGCTTGCGGCACTTGTGCAGTCCCTGTTCCGGCCGGGCGCGTGCCGCATCCAGATGCAGCAGGGCCTTGCCGATTTCCTCGGCAAGGATGCGTCTGACCTCGCCGGTCAGCGGCATGCGCGGGTCTATACGAAAGCTCATGCGGCGATCTCCGGTATCCCCCCGAGGGCGAGCGACGCGTTGTAGAACTTCTGATCGCCAGTGACTTCATGGCCGAGCCAGTCCGGCAGCATTTCATCCGGAACGTCTTCCGGAGTCTCGAGTTCGGCCACCACAAGTCCCGCCAGTGCACCGCCAAAGACATCGACTTCATAGAGATAGCCGCGATGCCTAACATGGTGACGTGTCTTCTCGATGACACGTCCGAGGGCGAAGTCCAGCATCTCCACCGCCTCCGCGAGCGGGATCGGATATTCGAATTCGTCGCGCTCGCGCGCGCTGCTGCCGAATTTGAGCGTCAGCTTGGCCGAGGCTCCGTCGCTGATGCGGATACGGACGGTTCGTCCGGGTGCCATGGCGAGGTAGAACTGGAGAATGCGGATATCCGCTTCCACCAGATCCCGCCATGCGGTGCTGGAGACCAGGAATTTACGCTCGACTTCCTTGCCCATGGCCGCGCACTAAAGCGTTTGCCGCGCGCGATGGCAAGACGGAGCCGCGCGGAAGTTGACTTTAATCAATCGATTGATTAAAGTCTTCGACATGATCAAATCGCCAGATGCCAAGACGCCCCGCCGCGAGACATCCCCGGCAGAGCTGACGCGCGCCGCGCTCGTCCGGGCGGCGCTGAGACTGTTCGGGCGGCAAGGCTTCGACGGCACCTCGACGCGCGAGATCGCGGCCGAGGCGGGGGCCAATATCGGCTCGATCGCCTATCATTTCGGCGGCAAGGAAGGTCTTCGCGCCGCTGCCGCCGACTTTATCGTCGAGACCATTCAGGCCGTCGCCGGTCAGGCGCTCAATGAAGAGGTCGCGACGGCTGGCGATCCGGAGGCGGCGCGCGCGCAGCTCTTCGCGGCCCTGGAACGGATGGTCGGCTTTGTCGTTGCCAGTCCGCAGGCCGGAGAGATCGTGCAGTTCGTGCTGCGCGAGTTGTCGTATCCGACGGCGGCGCTCGACCGCATCTATGAAGGCGTCTTCGATCCGGCGCATCGTCGTTTGTGTCTGCTCTGGGAGCAGGCCACGGGCGAGCCGGCCGAGAGCGAACGGACCCGGCTCACCGTGTTCACGTTGATCGGCCAGGTCATCTATTTCCGCATCGGCCGCGAGGCGGTGATGCGCCGCATGGGCTGGCCCGAAATCGGTGCCGCCGAGGCCGCCAAGGTGGTGGCGGTCACAGCGGACAACCTCGGCGCCATACTGGCCGCCCGAAAGAGGCAGGGATGAAGGGATCAAGACAATGAGCATTTTGTGTTCGCTGCCGCTCGCTGCCCAACTGTTCGCTGCCTGCGCCCCGGCGGCACCGCTCGCCGTCGGCTATGTCGAGGGCGATTATGTGCTCCTGGCGCCGATCGAGGTGGCGCAGGTCGAGACGGTGACCGTGAAGCGCGGCGATCGCGTCACGCCGGGAGCCACCGTGGTGACACTCGAAAATGCCGACGCCAAGATCGCAGTGGCGCAAGCGCAGGCGGCCCTTGCACAGGCGCAGGCGCAGTTTGCCGACCTCCAGGTCGGCAAACGGCCGGAAGAGATCGCCGTGCTGAAGGCCGAGGTCGACATGGCCAAGGCACAGGCCGCCGACGCCAAGCGAAAGAACGACCGCGCCTCCGATCTGTTCAAGCGCGGTACCGGCACCCAAGCGGACTATGACACCGCCTCGGCGACACTGGAAACCGCCAATGCCCAGGTTGGCCAGGCCGAGGCCAATCTCGCCGTCGGCGGCCTGCCGGCGCGGCCCGAGACGATCAAGGCCGCCGACAACCAGGTCAAGCAGGCGCAGGCGGAACTGGAACAGGCGCGATGGCGCCTGTCGAAGCGCACACTCGCCGCCCCTTCGCCCGGCCGCGTTAACGACGTCATCCGCAATCCCGGCGACACGGCGGGCCCGACCGCGCCTGTCATCTCGGTGCTTCCCGACGGCGCGGTGAAGCTCAGCGTCTATATTCCGGAAAGCGCGTTCTCCTCGGTCAAGGTCGGCAGCCTGCTCAGCGTCCGTTGCGAGGGCTGCGGCCCGGACGTGAAGGCGCGCGTCAGTTACGTTTCGCCCGATCCCGAATTCACCCCGCCGGTGATCTATTCGCTCGAGAACCGGCAGAAGCTGGTCTACCTCGTCGAGGCGCGGCCGGAGGGCGATGCGGGGCCGCTTCAGCCCGGCCAGATCGTCGATGTCGATCTCGCGGATATGGGAAAATGAACGCCATCGACGTTCACGGCCTGGTCAAGCGCTTCGGCGACAAGACCGTCGTCGACCATGTGACGATGTCGGTCGCCGAGGGCGAGATCGTCGGCTTCCTCGGCCCCAACGGCTCGGGCAAGACCACCACCATCCGCATCATGTGCGGCCTGCTGACGCCGGACGAGGGCGAAGGCACGGTGCTGGGCTTCAACATCCGCACCGATGCGCTCAGGATCAAGCGTGAAGTCGGCTACATGACGCAGAAATTCTCGTTCTACGAGGATCTGACGATCGGCGAGAACCTGGAATTCGTGGCGCGGCTCTACCGGCTGAAGCCGGTCGAGGAATATGTCTCGCGCACGCTGGAGGATCTCGGCCTGGCGACGCGCCGCAACCAGCTGGCCGGCACCTTGTCCGGCGGCTGGAAGCAGCGTCTGGCGCTGGCCGCCTGCATCATGCACAAGCCGAAACTGCTTCTGCTCGACGAGCCGACGGCCGGCGTCGACCCGAAGGCGCGGCGCGAGTTCTGGGACGAGATCCATCGCCTGGCCAGCGGCGGGCTCACCGTGCTGGTTTCCACTCACTACATGGACGAGGCCGAGCGCTGCCACCGCATCAGCTACATCTCCTACGGCAAGATGCTGGCCACCGGTACCGTCGCCGAGGTGGTGAAGAATGCGGGCCTGACCACTTTCGTGCTGCAGGGTCCGCGGCTCGACGAGGTGGCGCAAACGCTGCAAGGCCGTCCCGGCGTCGACCAGGTGGCGCCGTTCGGCGCCACGCTGCATGTCGTCGGTTCCGACCGCAAGAAGCTTGAGGCTGCCCTTGCCGATGTTGAGAGAGAGCACAAAGGGGTGACCATGAAACCCGGCGAAACCAGCCTGGAGGACGTCTTCATTCAGTTCATGTCGGGATCGAAGGACAATATGGCATGAACAACGTCTTTTCCTTCGCCAGGCTCGGCGCCCTGCTGATCAAGGAGTTCATCCAGATGCGGCGCGACCGCATCACCTTTGCCATGATGCTGGGCGTGCCGCTGATACAGCTCGTCCTGTTCGGCTACGCCATCAACAACGACCCGAAAAGCCTGCCGGCGGCGCTGGTGGCGACCAGCAGCGATCCCTACACCCGCGCCATGGTCTCGGCGCTGCAGACCACCGGCTACTACCGCTTCGACAATGTCGCGCAAAGCGCTGACGAGGCCGAGTTCCTGATGGCGCGCGGCGACGTCGCCTTCGTCGTCACCATCCCCGCCGATTTCGCCCGGCGCGTCGAGCGCGGCGACAAGCCGCAGATCCTGATCGAGGCCGACGCCACCGATCCGGCGGTGGCCAGCGGCGCGATATCGACGCTCGGCACCATCGCCGGCCAGGCGCTGCTGAGAGCGCAGGGCATGCAGGAAGCCGCCGCCGAGGCCGCGCGGGGACAGCTCGATGTCGTGGTCCACCGGCGCTACAATCCCGAAGGCATCTCGCAATACAACATCGTGCCCGGCCTGCTCGGCGTCATCCTGCAGATGACCATGGTGATGATGACCTCGATCGCGCTGACGCGCGAAACCGAGCGTGGCACGATGGAGAATCTCCTGGCGATGCCGTCGAGCCCGCTGGAGATCATGATGGGCAAGGTGCTGCCCTATCTGGCGGTCGGCGCGGTGCAGGTGGTGGTGGTGCTGGCGGCGTCGAAGCTTCTGTTCGCCATCCCCTTCACCGGCTCGATGACGCTGCTTTTGTCGGCGGTGCTGGTGTTCGTGCTGTCCCTGGTGCTGCTCGGCTACACGATCTCGACGATCGCGCGGACGCAGATGCAGGCGCTTCAGCTCACCTTCTTCTTCTTCCTGCCCTCGATCATGCTGTCGGGCTTCATGTTTCCCTATCGCGGCATGCCGGGCTGGGCGCAGACCTTCGGCGAGATTTTTCCGCTGACGCATTTCCTGCGCATCACCCGCGCGGTGATGTTGAAGGGCGCCCAGCTGCCGGCGGTGGCGACCGAGATCGGCTGGCTGGCGGCGTTCGTGGCGCTGTTCGCCGGCGTGGCGCTGGTACGGTTCAGGCGCACGCTGGATTAAAGTTTCGAGCGCCCTCTCACATCATCGCTCAGCCGCCGCACGATCTCGGTCGTCCTGCGAATGTCCGGTTCGCTGAGCGCGACGCCCATGGTGGTTGCGATCGAAAGGAGCTGGGTGTTGAGTTCGCGGTAGCGCGCGTCGCCTATGGGCGTCAGCTGCACGAGCTTGGAGCGCCGGTGCTTCGGATTGTGGACGAATTTGACGAGCCCCTCGGCCGCAAGCTCATCCGCCAGCCGCTGCATCCGCTGGCGGCTGGTGGGCCGCATCTGAGCGATCTGCGGCACGGTCAGCGGACCAAGCAGCGCGAGACTTCGCATGAAGCCGAACGCACCGCCGCCCCAGCTGGTGATGAGCCCCGTCTTCTGACCCAGGGCCCGTATTCTGAAGAAGCACTGGGCCACTTCGAGCATCAGCTCGGCGATTGCCTCGCCCTTGCTGTCGACGATTGGTCCGATCCCGTCCTTCGGCATGCCTCGGTCCTGTGTCGTGCCGCTGCCATGCGCATCCATTCCGCTGACCTCGCCTGTTTCCTGATTGACACGCCGATTGTCAAGTATAGAATGACACCTTAGTTGTCATTTTGGAGGCGACCTCCCCTGCGTAGCCTCCAGGATCTGCAGGAGCAGCCATGGGCATGGACACAGATGGGCAACAAGTGGCCGCGACAGCAGGCGTCGCTGGGCGACCGATCCTTTTCTTTCCTGCCGCTGTTCTGGTCGGTCTCACCCTGGATCGGGTGCTGCCTTTGCCGTTCCCGGTGCCGGGGATCGACCTGGTCCACCGGATCATCGGCGGGTCGCTGATCCTGATAGGTTTGGCGCTTTTTACCGCGGGGGTCCGCCGCTTCTCCAGCGCTGCGACGCCTTTGCCCACGAACCAGCCCGCCCGCGTGCTCGTGACGACAGGCATTTACCGCTGGACCCGCAATCCCATCTATCTTGGGTTTTTTCTCATGTACGGCGGCATCGGCGTCGCGACACAAAGCTCGTGGGTTCTGATCCTAACACTGCCGCTTGTGTTCATGGTCCGCTATGGCGTCGTCGCGCGCGAGGAGGCTTACCTGGAAAGGCGGTTCGGCGACATCTATCGGGGCTACAAGGCCCGCGTGCGCCGCTGGCTGTGACAGTTGGACAAGAGCGCCGGCCTGCAGCGCCGGCGCCATTTGCGGCAGCAAACTAATTTGGCTTTGACCCTGGAGTGCCGCGCGTCCAATTGGCCAGCGCATGATCCCGCAGATCAATTGCAACCTTTATGCGGCCCCCATGATTTCCGCATAGGTGCCGAAATCGACATTGCCGCCGGACAGCACCACGGCCACGCATTTGGCGGACAGCTCGATCTCCCCCGATGACAGCGCCGCCAGTGCGACGCAGCCGCCGGGCTCGACCACCAGCTTCAGATGGGCCATGGCGTCGCGCATCGCCTGCGCGGTCGCCTGGTCGGAAACCGCGATTGCGCCTGTGAGGTTGCGGCGGTTGATCTCGAAGGTGATGACGCCCGGCCCGGCGGTCAGGATGGCGTCGCAGATCGAACTGTGGCCCGGCTCGTTCGAAACCCTGGCGCCCGCCGCCAGCGAGCGGCGGGTGTCGTCGAAATGCTCGGGCTCGACCGCCCAGATCGCGGTGCCGGGCGAGGCATCCTTGACCGCGACGGAAATGCCGCTGGTCAGGCCGCCGCCGCCACAGGGGATGACGACCGCGTCGAGCGATACACCGAGCGCCCGCGTCTGCTTCACCAGCTCCAGTCCGATCGTGCCCTGGCCGGCGATGATGGCCGGGTCGTCGAAGGGCGGCACCAACGCCATGCCCCTGTCTAGGTAAGGGCGAACCACCGTCATGCGGTCGTCCTTGAAACGGTCGAAGGGCACCACCTCGGCGCCCATCTTGCGGACATTGGCGATCTTCATGTCAGGCGCATCCGCTGGCATGGCGATGACCGCCTTGACACCGAACATGGCGGCCGAAGCCGCGACGCCTTGCGCATGGTTGCCAGAGGAGAAAGCGACGACGCCACGGCTGCGTTCCGCCTCGCTCAGCGAGGACAGCTTGTTGTAGGCGCCGCGGAACTTGAACGAGCCGGTGCGCTGCAGCGTCTCCGGCTTGAACAGGATGCGGCCGCCGAAGCGCCTGTTCAGCTCCTGCGATTCGATCAGCGGTGTCTCGACGATCAGCCCGGAGAGGCGCGCGGCGGCGGCGTGGATGTCGGCGATGCCGGGAGGGGCGGTCATGGCGGGTCCTGTGGTGATGCGATCCGGCCATGGTGCACGGAAAGGCTCGCGCGATGCCAACGAAAAGATGTGACCGGGACAAAATTTGCGATTGTGATCAAGATACAAATGTAGCCCGCGTTGCGGCCGCCAGCGTATCGCAATTCACCCCAGCAACGTTCGCTGCCTTTTTGTCCCGCCCAGCTTGCGCCAGCTGTTGAACCGATGCGTGGCGGCGGCAAACGAGATCTTCATCTGCTGGGCCACCGAATAGCGCGACTTGCCTTCGTCGAACATGCGGTAGCAGCACTCGACGCCTTCCTCGGTCAGCTTGCCGTCCGGCGCCTTGTTGTGCGGATTGGCGGGGTCGAATTTCTCGACCTGCTGTTCGACAAGGCCTTTCAGGCGCTGCAGGTCGGCCTCGATGCTGGCGATGAGATCGAGGACCGGTTTCGGGTCATAGGCGTGCGGAGGCGTCTTTGCCGTCATCAGCTCGTTCCTTTTTATGGCTTGGTGCCACATATAGGTGAACATTCGGCAATAATGAAGGACGATGCCAAAGCCGGGCTTCAACTATTGTTGACCGCGGCCAAGCCCGCGATTGACCACCGACGCCGTAGACCCTAGTTTAGAACAATTCTAAACTAGGGTGATTTCCTCATGCTTTCCCGTGTTTTCGGCTTCGGCCGCCGCTCCTTCGAATCGCTCTCCGAACAAGAGATCCTGGCGCTGGCCATTTCATCGGAAGAAGATGATGGCCGCATCTACCGCGCCTACGCGGATGGACTGGCCGAGACTTTCCCGCAATCGGCCAAACTGTTCGAGGCGATGGCCAAGGAGGAGGACGGCCATCGCAACTCGTTGATCGAGCTCCATCGCAAGCGTTTCGGCGAGCGCATTCCGCTGATCCGCCGTGAACATGTGAAAGGCTATTATGAGCGCAAGCCCGACTGGCTGGTGCGGCCGCTCGGCATCGAGGCCGTGCGTACCCAGGCCGAGGCGATGGAGCGGCAGGCCTACCTGTTCTATGTCGAGGCGGCCAAGCGCACCACCGATGCCTCGACCCGCAAACTGCTCAACGACCTGGCCGCGGCCGAACAGGGCCATGAAAGCTCGGCGCATGCGCTGGAGCAGAAACATGTCCCGGGCGAAGTCAGGGTCGAGGAGGCGACCGCCGAGCAGCGCCAGTTCATTCTCACCTATGTGCAGCCGGGCCTGGCCGGGCTGATGGACGGATCGGTATCGACGCTGGCGCCGATCTTCGCCGCCGCCTTTGCCACGCATGACACGTGGCAGACGCTTCTGGTCGGTCTCGCCGCCTCGATCGGCGCCGGCATCTCGATGGGGTTCACCGAAGTGGCCTCCGACGACGGCAAACTGTCGGGCAGGGGCTCGCCGATCAAGCGCGGCCTGACCGTCGGCGTCATGACGACGCTGGGCGGCCTCGGCCACGCGCTGCCCTACCTCATCCCGCATTTCTGGACGGCGACCGGCGTTGCCGCCGTGGTGGTGTTCTTCGAATTGTGGGCGATCGCCTTCGTCCAGAACCGCTACATGCAGACCCCGTTCCTGCGCGCCGCCTTCCAGGTGGTTCTCGGCGGTGCCCTGGTGTTCGCGGCGGGTGTGCTGATCGGGAATGCGTAGAACGCTGCCCTTGCCTCCCTTCCCCCCTTGTGGGGGAAGGTGGATCGGCGCGTAGCGCCGAGACGGATGAGGGGTGTTCCAGCGGAGTGAGACGCTTGTGAAGTTCTCGCTATGCGTCCGTGCTGGACGAAATTTACGAGCCAAGCTGGAACACCCCTTGTATCTGCACGGAGGAAACTTTGTGCGAGAAGAGCGACTGAGCCTCGAACCGGATGGCCATCCGATTCGAGGCTTGGCGAAGTCGCCCGAC
>NZ_AZUY01000066.1 GCF_000513935.1 Mesorhizobium sp. WSM3626
CCTGGCTCCGATCGCCAATGACAGCGGCAAGCGCAGCGGCCGAAGACCGGTGCGTGGCGGCCGTGCGGGACCGCGAGGCGTCCTCTTCCTCGTTGCCAGCATCGTTGCCAAATATGATCCGCATCTGGCCGCTTTCCAGCAAAGGTTGCAGGCNGCCGGAAAGGAAAAGATGGTCATCCGCATCGCTCTCGCNAGAAAGCTGCTCGTCATTCTCAATGCAAAAGCACGCGATGCGCGAAGCGAGTTCGCAAATGCAACTTGACACCCCAGATAGTCGCTCATCCGTCTCGGCGCTGCGCGCCGATCCACCTTCTCCCACAACAAGGGGAGAAGGAAAGGGCAACCCATGACCGCCATCACCACAACCACCGCCCCGCCCCGCGTCCGAAAACTCGTCGGTGCCGGGCGCCGGCAATGGATCGGTCTGCTCTATGTCGCGCCGGCGGTGGCGCTGGTCATGCTGTTCTTCGTCATCCCGCTCGGCATGACGGCCTGGATGTCGCTGCACAACTGGCCGCTGATGGGCGAGCACTCCTTCATCGGCCTCGGCAATTACTGGGCGATCCTGCGCGACACCAGGTTCTGGAACGCGCTGAGATTCACCGGCTACTACACGCTGGTCGTCACCATCGCAATTTTCGCCGTCGCCTTTCCGCTGGCGATCTTCATCGAGCGGCCGCGCCCGTTCACCAACCTCTACCGCACCATGTTCTTCATGCCGGCGGTGGTCGGCTTTGCCTCGGCGAGCCTGCTCTGGTCATGGCTCCTCAACGTCGATTCCGGCCTGTTCAGCCCCGCCGCCTACGACCTCGGCCTGATCGACAGAAAATTCAACCTGCTCGCCACCTTCCAGCCGGCCTTCTGGTCGATCATCGCCATGGTGGTGTGGAAGGTCGCCGGCTTCACCATGATCATCCTGATGACCGGCCTGCAATCGATCCCGCAGGACCTGCAGGAGGCAGCCGTCATCGACGGCGCCGGACCGTTCGCGCGGTTCCGGGCAATCACCCTGCCGCTGATGCGCCGCACGCTGGCGCTGGCGCTCATCCTGTCGGTGGCCGGTTCGATCCTTGCCTTCGACCAGTTCTACATCATCCTGCGCGGCGGCCCTCGCAACCAGACGCTGACGGCGGTCTACTGGATCTTCAACCAGTCCTTCGTCTCGTTCAAGCTGGGTTACGGCGCCGCACTTTCCATGGTGCTCCTGGTCATCCTGGTGGCGCTCAGCCTCGTCCAGCTCTGGCTGCTGCGCAAGCCCGAGGGGCTCGACTGATGGCGCAGGCGATGTCAGGCAGAGGCAAGCTCGCCGCGCACTTGGCCAGGCACTCCACCGGCATTATCGCATCGGTGCTGTTCGTGGCGCCGATCGTGTGGACGGTGCTGTCGGCCTTCAAGCCGGCGCAGGAGGCCCGCCTGCCGCCGTTGCCGCCCTGGCCGACGTCCGGGTTCTCGCTGGAAAACTACGCCACGTTGAACAGCTTCGGCGACGGGCTGTGGGTCTCGGCGCAGAACAGCATCTATGTCTCGGTGATGACGGTCATATTGTCGGTCATCGTCAGCGTGCTCGCCGGCTACGGTTTTTCGCGCTTTCGGTTTCCCCTGAAGGATTTGTTCTTCGTCCTCATCCTGTCGACGATCATGATCCCGTTCCAGTCGATCCTGACGCCGATCTTCCTGGTGCTGACCAAGCTTGGCCTGCACAATACGCTGACCGGGCTGGTCGGCGTCTATGTGACGCTGCAGCTGCCGTTCTCGATCTTCATGATGCGCAATGCCTTCGACGCGGTGCCGCGCGAGATCGAGGAAGCCGCGCGCATGGACGGCGCCGGCAACGCCACCATGCTCATAAAGGTGATGCTGCCGCTGGTCTGGCCGGGCGTCGTCACCATCGCGCTGTTTGCCTTCCTCGGCGCCTGGAACGAGTTCCTCGCCGCCCTGGTGCTGATGACCGACCAGTCCAAATTCACGCTGCCGGTGATGATGACCGCGCTTCAGTCGGGCCGCTTCGGCGCCATCGACTGGGGCGCCGTGCAGGCGGGCGTCACCGTGATGATGGTGCCCTGCCTGATCCTGTTCCTCGCTTTGCAGCGCTTCTACATCCGCGGCCTGATGGCCGGGGCCGTCAAATAACAGACCGAATTGGAGTGAGTTCATGACCGGATCGCAAACCGCAAGAACGGCTAGAACGGGCAAGCCGAAGCTCGCCTTCCGCCCGCTGCCGGTGCCGCAGGTCGACGTGCGCGGCTTCTGGGGCGACCGCGTTGACGCGGTCGCGACACGCACAGCCGACATCCTCTACGACCGCTGCGTGGAGGCGCGCATGCTGGAGCAGATCGACCCCGACCGCCCGTCACCCGGAATTGTCATTCCCTTCCATTCGCCGTCGCCCGACGAGGCCGCCTCCCCCGGCTTCACCGGCTCGACGGTGACCACGCAGATGTTCTGGGATTCCGATCTCGGCAAGACGATCGAGACCGCGGCCTATTCGCTCTACCGGCGCAAGAACCCCGAACTGGAGAACAAGATCGACGCCGTCATCGACATGTACGGCAGGCTGCAGCAGGAGGACGGCTATCTCTCCAGCTGGTATCAGCGCATCCAGCCCGGCAAGCGCTGGACCAATCTGCGCGATTGCCACGAGCTCTATTGTGCCGGCCACCTGATCGAGGGTGCGGTCGCCTACTACCAGGCGACGGGCAAGCGCAAGCTGCTCGACATCATGTGCCGCTACGCCGACCACATCGCCTCGGTACTCGGGCCCGAGCCCGGCAAGAAGAAAGGCTATTGCGGCCATGAGGAGATCGAGCTGGCGCTGGTCAAGCTGGCGCGGGTCACGGGCGAACAAAAGTACATGGAGCTGGCCAAGTACTTCATCGACCAGCGCGGCCAGCAGCCGCATTATTTCGACGAGGAGGCGCGCGCCCGCGGCGCCGATCCGAAGGCCTATCACTTCAAGACCTACGAATACAGCCAGTCGCACATTCCGGTGCGCGAGCAGGACAAGGTCGTCGGCCATGCGGTGCGGGCCATGTATCTCTATTCGGGCATGGCCGACATCGCCACCGAATATGGCGACGACACGCTGCGGGTGGCGCTCGACCGCCTGTGGGACGACCTCACCACCAAGAACCTCTACATCACCGGCGGGCTCGGTCCGTCGGCGCACAATGAGGGTTTCACCAGCGACTACGACCTGCCCAACGAAACCGCTTATGCCGAGACCTGCGCCTCGGTCGGGCTGGTGTTCTGGGCGAGCCGCATGCTCGGCATGGGGCCGAACGCCCGCTACGCCGACATGATGGAGCGCGCGCTCTACAATGGTTCGATCTCCGGCCTGTCGCTCGACGGTTCGCTGTTCTTCTACGAAAACCCGCTGGAAAGCCGGGGCAAGCACAACAGATGGAAATGGCACCGCTGCCCCTGCTGCCCGCCCAATGTCGGGCGCATGGTCGCCTCGATCGGCAGCTATTTCTACAGCCTGGCGGACGATGCACTTGCGGTTCACCTCTATGGCGACTCCACCGCCCGCTTCGACATTGCGGGCACACCGGTCACGCTGACGCAGGCGAGCCTCTATCCCTGGGACGGCGCGGTCGAAATCACGGTCGAGCCGCGATCGCCGGTGGCGTTCACGCTGCATTTGCGGGTGCCGGGCTGGAGTTCCGGTGCCAGGCTCGAGATCAACGGCGAGGGGGTCGACCTCGAGGAACTGACCAGCGAGGGCTACGCCGCGATCCGGCGCGACTGGACAAAAGGCGACCGTGTCCGGCTTGATCTCGAAATGCCGATCGAGCGGCTCTACGCCAATCCCGAGGTCCGGCAGGATGCCGGCCGCGTCGCGCTGTCGCGCGGGCCGCTGATCTACTGCGTCGAGGCGACCGACAATGACACCAGCCTGCATCGCCTGACCCTGCCGCGCACGGCCGGCATAGAGGCGCATGACGAGCCGGACCTGCTCGGCGGCGTGGTGACGCTTTCAGCCACGGCGCAGGCCGATGCCGGCGACGGCTGGCGGGACGGCCTCTATCGTTCCGAACCGCCGGCCAAGGTAGAGATGCGCCTGACCGCCATCCCCTATTTCGCCTGGGACAACCGCGAGCCCGGCGAGATGCTGGTCTGGCTGCGGGACGGCTGACCGCGGACGCCTTGGCCGCTCGAACAGGAACATGCCGAAGCCGATGCGCCGGACGATGAAGGAGTGGATCACCGGGCGCCGGCGTTGCGGCCAGCCCCTCTCGCCCCGTTTACGGGGAGAGATGTCCGGCAGGACAGTGAGGGGCAGCGCGGGACGGCGGCCTTTATCGACAGGACTGTGACAGAGCGGATCTAACGCCTGGCCTTCGATTTGTTCAAAGCCACGGCGGCGTGCACCAGCGCCTTGAAGGCCTCCTCGTCGATCTCTTCGCCCTTCTGGAAGTCGATGGCGCGGCGCGTATTGCCTTCGAGGCTGGAGTTGAACAGCCGTGCCGGATCGGGCAGCGCGGCACCCTTGGCGAAGGTCAGCTTGACGACGGCCTTGTAGGTCTCGCCCGTGCAGATCATGCCGGCATCCTCCCACACCGGCACGCCGCGCCATTTCCACGTCTCGACCACGTCGGGATCGGCTTGATGGATCAGCGCGCGGAGCCGCCCCAGCATCTCGCCGCGCCAGTCGCCGAGTTCCCTGATCCTGCCGTCGATCAGCTCGGAGGGAGATTTGCTGTCCTGCAGTCCGGTGGTCGTCATATCGTTTCTCCTTCAAACGCTGGAAATAACGCGCTCACATGCGCTCGCCAGGCAATTGGCTGGCCTGCTTCACCCAGGCGCTGAACTGCGCCTCGTCGAAGGCCTCGTCCTCGTGGATGTGGACATAGCGCGTATCCCTGCTCTTGGACGCGACCGGCGGCACCGGGTCCAGCGACTGGCCGCGAAAGAAAGCGACCTTGATGTACTTGGTGAAGCAATGGATGCCGAGGAACCAGCCCTCGCCTTCGACGCCGTAGAAGGGCGAGTTCCATTTGACCGCCTTGTGGACACCGGGCACGGCGCGCTCGATGAGCGCGTCGAGGCGCTGGCCGACCTCGCGTTTCCAGCCCGGCATGGCCTCGATATAGTCCTGCACCGGGGCATCGCCATAGCCCTTGGCGATCTGCGGGTTGCCGCCGGAAAGCAGCTTCGGCTCAGCCTTGGCGGGCTCGCTCGATTCCTGCTCGATCTTGGCCATGCCGCTCCCTTCCTATCCGTTGGCCCGCTGCACGCTGCGTCCCCTGGAAATATAGGGCAGCACGAACATATAGAGGCCGCTGAACAGCAAAAGAAAGAGCGGCAGGAGTGGCGCATAGACCACCCAGGCGGGCGGCTGCCCGAACGCCATGGTGATAAAGTTCGCGGCGACGGTTGCCGTAAAGATGATCGACAGCCAGCGATGCGCTTGCCTGATCCATTTGTTCCAGTCCAATGCTACCTCCTCTTGCATGCGTTGAACCCGGCGCCCCTTACCAGCGCGCCAGTTCCGTGATCTGGATGAGATTGCCGCAACCATCATTCACCTGGGCGATGGTCGAGCCGGTCACCGCGGTCGGCGCCATGGCGAAGGCACCGCCATTCGCCTTGATGCGCTCGTGGTCGGCCTTGATGTCGTCGGTGAACAGCATCAGCGCCGGCTGGCCCTGCTTGAAGATCGCCTGCTGGTAGGCCTTGGCCGCCGGATTGTCGTTCAGCGCCAGCTGCAATTCGGTCCCGTCGGGCTCCTCGGCCGAGACGACCGTCAGCCAGCGGAACGGACCGTTGCTGAAATCCGCTTTCTTGGTGAAGCCCAGCACATCGGTATAGAAGGCAAGCGCCTTTTCCTGATCGTCGACATAGATGCTGGTCAATTTGAGTTTCATGGCTTTTTCTCCATGGGTTTTGCTGGCGGAGAACCGCCCTTCAACAGTGCTGTGTTCTTTCGGCCTGGCCGGAGACCTCAGTCCGTCCGCGCCAGAAGCTCTACCAGCTTCTCCAGGAATTGCGGCCACCCCACCTTGGCGCCGCCATAGGCCCGTCTCTGGTCGGGCCGGAAACCGGCCTGCTCCATGCGCAGATGGGTTCCCGTTGACGTCGGGGTGAGCGTGAAAGTCACCACGCTCCTGAGATCGAAGGCCGGATCCTGGTGCGCCAGGTTCCAGGTGTAGGACAGCGTCTTGTGCGGCTCGACGGCAAGCACCTCGCAGTCCAGCACGCCGCCCCAGTCGGCGCTGATGTTGAAGCGATGGCCCACGACCGGATTGAAATCGTTCTTCATCAGCCACTCCTCGATCAGATGCGGTTGCGTCAGCGCGCGCCAGAGTTTTTCGGGTGGATGGGAGATTTCCCGCTCGACGACGACAGTGCGGGTCTCCTGGGCACTATCGTTCACTGGTCCATCCTCTTGAGCAAATCCTCGAGGTCGTCGAACCGGCTTTCCCAGAACCCCGCCATATGGCGTGTCCAGTCCATCAGCGGCGCCAGCGCGGCGAGTTGCGCGCTGTAATGCGTCTGGCGGCCTTCATGGCGGTCGCGCACCAGCCCGGCCTGCTTGAGCAAGCCGAGATGCTTCGAAACCGCCGGCTGCGAGACGCCGGACTGGATTGTCAGAGCGCCCACGGTCTGCTCCCCCTGGCGGCATAGTCGTTCGAAGATGGCGCGCCGCGTCGGGTCGGCAAGCGTTCTGAACAGCGCATCGTGAGCATCGGTCATGTGCAATCAATAACCCGTTGGCTATTGGTTTACGTATAACCGCCGGGATATATATGTCAAGCCGGAACATGGAGAGACAGGAATATCGGTGAGATGGACGGCAAAGCCAACATAGTTCCTTCGGCGCTGGGCGCGATCGCCTTCACCCCTGGACGCGATCGCCTTCACCCGTTGACAGCGGCTTCGTCCCAACCGGACGAACAGACTGTTCATCTTGGCCGAATCAGCTATTATAGGTAAGGGCCTGCCGCAACGTAGTTTGCTCAATCCATGGCCCCTTCCGCTCAGGCGACCGTCGATACCCCGCCCCCCCGCCCTTCGGCGGTCGTCAGCTATTTCCTGTTCACGCAGGCGCATTCGCGCGGCGCCGGCTCGGTTTTTCAGCGGATGTCGGCCCGCCCGATCTCCAGCGCCACCAGTTCCTGCAATTGCCACAGGTTGCGGTCGCGGATGCCGCAGGCGTCTAGGTGGCGGATCGTCTCGAACAGATATTGCGCGCCCGAGCCCCAGTGGCCGACGGCTCTGGCCAGCGTCGCCGCGATCTTAGGCTTGTCGAGCTTGCCGGCGTAGCGCGGATTGGCGGGATCGACGACGAAGCCGAGCGCCTGGCCCATCCCGCCTTCGGTGCTGACCCGCAGCCAGCGCGGCACGTTGACGGCGGGCAGGATGGTCATCTCGCGGCGCAGCAGCGCTTCCAGATTGTCGGCCACCGGTTCGGCGATCTCGAACACCATGCCCTGGCACTGGCCGCCACGGTCGAGCGCCATCATCAGGCCGGGCTGATCGAGCGTGCCGCGAAAGCGCTGCACGGTGAAGCAGAACGACCGGTGCCAGCCCCGCGCCACCGCCCGTTCGCCACCCCGCACCTCTCCCGCCGGCTTCCACAGGAGCGAGCCATAGGCGAACAGTTTCAGCGGCCCGGCCGGCGCGCTGGCCAGGATCTCGTCGCGAAACCGCGCATAATCCTGGTCAGTCATATAGACCATGCCCGGCGTCGGCCCGGCATCCTCGACCGCGCGCAAGGTGCGCGCCACCAGCGCCTCGGTCAGCGCCATCGGCGGTTTGCGGAGCGCGGATTTGCGCGGTGCGGCGGAAATCGGCTTGTTCATTCGCTTGCCTCGGCCAAGGCCGCTATGTTGCTCAGCGGAGGCAGATACTCAAGAGGCTGCCGACGCTGCCAATCTCCCCCCAAGCGGGGGAGATGTCCGGCAGGACAGAGGGGGCGCTGTCCCGCCGGCGCCTGAATGAGTTCCGCCCCGCCGCGACATCCGAAGGCAACTTACTGCGCGGGGAACACCGCCCCATTTGGCGCGGGGCCACGGCGCCATGGAACGACATCGCTCCCGGTACGTTTGATCAGGTTGGGAGGAAGTCATGAACGATGCGCCGGCAACGTCCGTCGGCAGGCCGCTTTTGCCAGGCGAACTGGTCACCGTGATGTCCCATTTCCATCGCGCCGAGATCGCCCGCATGGCCGGCTGGCGCGACCGCCTGGACCGCACCAGCAATTGGGCGATCACCGTTGTCGCGGCGATGCTGTCGGTGTCGCTGTCGACGGCCAGCGCCCATCACGGCGTGCTGCTGTTCGCCATGCTGCTGGTGCTGCTCTTGCTATGGATCGAGGCGCGCCGCTACCGCTTCTTCGATGTCTATCGCGCCCGCGTGCGCCAGTTCGAGCGCCATTATTTCGCGCAGATCTTCTCGCCGCAGCCCGATTTCGCTTCCGACTGGCTGCTGATCCTCGGCGAGAGCCTGCGCACGCCGAAATTCCTGGTCTCGCAACGTGTGGCGCTGGCGCGCCGTTTGCGCCGCAACTACCTGCACATGATGCTGATCCTGCTGCTCGCCTGGATCCTCAAACTGTCGACGCCGAGCCTGATCAACCAGGGCGCGCCGGTCGGATTTGCCGGCACATTGCGCGAGGCCGTCGGCGCGGCGGCGCTCGGTCCCGTTCCAGGCGTCGCCATCGTCGCCGTGGTTGCCTTCCTCTATGCCGGCCTGGTGGCCGCCGCCTTCCTGACGCCGGGCGATGACGGCGAGCTCTCCTTCGGCGACGTCCACGTCTAAGTTCGATATCTGACGCAATATCTCGCGACGGATGGCTGCAACGCAAACCTCAGCCGCGCGTTGTTATGGTCAGTCCGCGGCGGCGTCTTGAAGGGACCCATGATCCACCTAACGGCAACGAGGTCGCACGGCGCCGCGGTCGCCTTTTCGCTGGCCATTCTCCTTCTGGCACCGGCAAGCCACGCTTTGGCCGCGCAGCCGGCCGGTCACGCCTCGGGCATGGGCGGCTCGGCCGAAGGGGTGTTCGTCGCCGAGATCGTGCTCCTGCTTCTGGTCGGGCGCGGGCTCGGCGAAATCTTCCAGCGCTATCGCCAGCCGGCGATCATGGGCCAGCTGATCGGCGGCATCCTGCTCGGGCCGTCGCTGTTCGGCTGGCTCTGGCCCGACGCGCAGCATCTGATCTTTTCCACCGACCCGGCACAGAAAAGCATGATCGACGCCGTCTCGCAGCTCGGCATTCTGCTGCTCCTCCTGCTGACCGGCATGGAGACGGATCTGCGCCTCGTGCGGCGGGTGGGCGCGGCCTGTTTTTCGATCTCGATCACCGGCGTCGTCCTACCCTTTGCCTGCGGCTTCGCGCTGGCGCAGGTATTGCCGGATTCCCTTCTGCCCGAGCCGACCGAGCGCATCGTCGCCGGGCTGTTCCTCGGCACGGCGCTGTCGATCTCCTCGGTCAAGATCGTCGCCATGGTGGTGCGCGAAATGAACTTCATGCGCCGCAATCTCGGCCAGATCATCGTCTCCTCGGCCATCATCGAGGACACGTTCGGCTGGCTGATCATCGCCGTCACCTTCGGCATCGCCACCAATGGCAGCCTGCAGGTGCTGCCATTGATCCTGACCGTGGCCGAAGTGGCGCTGTTCATGGTGTTCTCCTTCACCATCGGCCGCCGCGCGGTGTTCGCGCTGATCCGCTGGAGCAACGACAGCTTCCGCAGCGAATACGCCGTCATATCGGTCATCCTCATCATCATGGGCGTGATGGCGCTGATCACCAATCTGATCGGCGTCCACACCGTGCTCGGCGCTTTCGTCGCCGGCATACTGGTCGGGGAATCGCCGATCCTGTCCAACCACATTGAGAGCCAGTTGCGCGGCGTCATCACGGCGCTGTTCATGCCGGTGTTCTTCGGCATGGCGGGCCTGTCCGCCGACCTCACCGTGCTTGCCGACCCGACGCTGGCGCTGCTGACATTGGCGCTGGTGCTGATCGCCAGCATCGGCAAATTCTCGGGCGCCTTCCTCGGCGGCCGGCTGGCCGGCATGTCGCTGAAGGAGTCGACCGCCATCGGCAGCGCCATGAACGCGCGCGGCTCGACCGAGGTCATCGTCGCCTCGATCGGCCTGTCGATGAACATCCTCTCCCACAATCTGTTCACGATGATCGTCACCATGGCCGTCATCACCACGCTGGCCATGCCGCCGATGCTGCGCTGGGCGCTCGGCCGGCTGCCGGTCGGCGATGCGGAAAAGCAGCGCGTCGACCGTGAACTGCTCGACGAGCGCGGCTTCGTCTCCAAGCTGGAGCGGCTGCTGCTGCTCGTCGACGACAGCCCGGTCGGCAAGTTCACCGCCTATCTCGCCGGTCTCGTCGGCGGCGGCAGCGGCATGCCGACCACGCTGCTCCACCTCGAGGGCGGACAACTGCCCGGCCCTGCCGGCGACAAAGGTCCCGAGCGGGCCTCGCAGCAGGTCAAGAAGGGGGCGGCCAGAAGCGCCAGGGCTGTCCGCAAGGCCGAGGATACACCGGTCGACAAGGTCCACCTCACGGCCCGCACCGAGCTTCAGGCCACCACCGAAACGATCGCCGCCGAAGCGCGCAAGGGCTACGGCCTTCTGTTCGTCGGGCTGGACAACGCGATGACCGACAAAGGCACCTTCAGCGGTACGCTGAAGGATATCACCAGCGGCTTCGACGGCCCGCTCTGCCTGGTGCTGAATGGCCGCAAATCCAGCGGCAAGATGCCGTTGCTGCGCGCCGGCGCGACCATTCTGGTGCCCGTCAACGGCACCGAGGTGGCGCGCCGCGCGGCCGATTTCGCGCTCGCTCTGGCGCGGCCGCACCGGGCCCGCGTGAAAGCCCTCTATGTCTCGCAGGCCCGCAAGGGCAGCCCGCCAAGCTCGGTTTCGCACCGCCGCGAGGAGGCCGTGCTCAAGGATGTCGCCGATCTCGCCGACCGCTATGGCGTTGCCGTCGAGACCGCGATCAGGACGCGTGCCACGCCAGACAGGGCGATCGCCAGGGAGGCGGGCAAGGGCGCCGCCATGGTGGTGATGGGCGTCACGCAGCGGCCGGGCGACGAGCTGTTCTTCGGCGACACGGCGACCGCCGTGCTGGCCGCGGTCGCCTGCCCGGTCGTGCTTCTGGCCAGCGACCGCGTCAGGCGAGCCGAAGCCGGCGCCGAAGAAGCGGCAACCGAGACCGGGGCTTGATACCCTTCGGTGCTAAAGGCCGAAGAACTGCCGCCCGATCAAATAGCCCAGCGCCGCCACGACGAGCGGGAACAGCGCCGGCGCGACCTTGCCGAGGAAGGAGACGCTTGTGTCCCTGGGCGGCACATAGCGTCCATTGCCAAGATTCTTGGTCATTGCGTACCCCACGCCATCGGATAATTAGCAGATGCTTATTGACGCATGGCCGAATTAACGGGTTGCAAAGAAATTGGATCGAATAGCCGACCATTGCGCGGCGCCCACAGCCTGTTTGTCGCTGGTCTCTGCGCACGCCGCCCCGGCTACAGACAAGATACAAGCGCTTCGGCTAAAGTTCCGCCGGACGCGTCCCCAGGGGGAGAACCGAGATGATCAAAGCCAGTTCAACGCCGGCCGGGCAGCCGAGGCCCGCCAAGCCAAGACCACTGGCGGAGATCGCCAGCTACCACGCTCACATCTACTATGACGGACAGGCCGAGCGGCAGCACGCGGAATGGCTGCGCCAGCGCATCGCGGAACGTTTCCGCGTGCGCCTCGGCAATTGGCACGACGGACCAGTCGGCCCGCACGGGCAGGCCATGTACCAGGTTTCCTTCGCCCCCGAAATTTTCGCCACGCTGGTTCCCTGGCTGATGCTGAACCACCAGGGCCTGAGCATCCTCATCCACCCCAACACCACCAACCCCAAGCGCGACCATCTGGTCGACCCGATCTGGATCGGGCGGGCGCTGGAGGTGCATGGGGAGGTTCTGGGCGAGGAGCATGAGGCGGAAGAGGCACTGGAGGTGAATACGGAGCCGACGCTGGGGGCGTGAGGTGCCCGCGATTAGGGGGCCGTTCGGCCCTCTCGCGGGGTCTGAGGATCCCATTGGGGAATGACAGGATGAAACCCTTGGCCGCCGAAACCTTGCCCTATCTGTCATCCGCGCTGCTCGACCGCCTGTCGATCTCCACGGCCGAGATGGTCGACGAGATCGAGCGCCAGATCGTCGGCCAGAGGCGTGGCGAGGTCTGGTGCGCGCCGAAGGCGGTCGTGCTGCCGGGCGACGACCGCTATATCATGGCGACGCTTGGCGTTGCGTCCACGCCGCCCGTGCTGGCCACGAAGTCGCTGGTCGTCAATCCGCGCAACGCCGGGCGCGGACTGCCCACGCTGAATTCCCTGATCACGCTGCTCGATGCCGAAACCGGGCTGCCGCTGGCCGTGGTCGACGGCAATTGGGTGACGGAGAAACGCACGGCCGCCTTGAGCGCCGTCGCCGCCAGGCGCATGGCCAGCGGCGACGCGTCATCCCTGGCCTTCATCGGCTGCGGCGTGCAGGCGCGCGGCCACCTCGAAGCATTCGCCGACCTCTTCCCCTTGCGCGAAATCCGCGCCTATGGTCGCGGCACGGCCAATCGCGACGCGCTGTGCCAAATGGCGCGCTCGCGCGGGCTGCAAGCAATCCCATGCGACACGGCAAGGGCCGCGATCGAAGGCGCCGACATGGTGGTGACGACGGTGACCCTGGTGCCCAGACCCCCGCCCTTCCTCGACGCGAACTGGCTGAAGCCGGGAAGCTTCACCGTGATGACCGACCAGGCCCTGCCCTGGCTGCCCGAAACGATGCGCCGCTTCGACCGCATCATCGTCGACGATCTGGAGCAGGAAGCGAAAATGCCCAAGCCCATGATCGACCCCGCCCTGGTCGCCGGCGACCTGACGGGTTTGGTCTGTGGCGATTTTGCGGGTCGGGAGAGCCCGAGCGAGACCACGGCGTTTGTTTTTCGAGGGCTGGCGGTCGGGGATCTGGCGGTCGCGGCGCTGGCGTATGTGCGGGCAAAGGTTGGAGCGTAGGGAGCGTGAATCGGTTTTCGGTTCGGGATTGCGTCGGGGCGACAGACCAGGCGGCCCGCAATGGCCGCTTATTGGCGGTGCACGAGGAAAGTCTTGGCGAGGACGTGAGGTGGAAGAGGCGCTGGAGGTGAATACGGAATCGACGGGTGTGAAGGGTGGCGACCAACAAGGGGCAGGCGATCGTCATGACCAAGTGGATGCGACGCCCACCGCTTTGCGCGACGTCGCGACGTCGTCGGCGCTGCTTATCTCCTGCACTGGCGAGTGGGCCGGCGCTTTCTAGACGTTCGCCAATGTCTTCATTTGTCTCGTGTAGTGCGGTCCAACTGTTAACCCACTTGGCTCCAATGTGGGATCAAGCATCGACGTCGTAAATATAATCTGGTGAGGAAATTTCGCATTTTTCGACTCTTCGATAAGAATCCGTTGATAGTTGTGACTCCGCTTCTCCTCCATGCCTTTATCCTCGATATTATCCATGAGAAGAAACTTCGGATGCCAAAAATCCGCGTCATACGATGCAGCTAAGAGTAGCGATAATATTGCCGTGTTCTTGAGAACAACATTACTACTTTCAGCAAAATTCATCTTTCCGTCAACCAACATCGCATCATCGCCAAAATTGATGGAAAAGGCTGTAGGGTTTTCAAAAGCCTCCTGTCTTTTGAGATCCTTTGTCAGAATTCGCTTGCCAATAGTGCCGACCAAGTTCATTGCCTTCGCAACTCGCGCCATATAGGATGCCTCGAGCCGCTTGATTTTAGCCTCAAGCAATGCAATTTCATCATTGAGTGTTGACCGCTGCACCGACAGCTCATCTATCCGTTGAAGAGTGGCGCGAAGTTCCTCCATATACTCGGCTTCCCGTTCCAGCCCGCCTAGCAATTTGTATCGTTCGGCAAGATAGGCTTCGCGTGGAGAATTGCTGACGTCATACCGCGACGAAAAATCGGCCATCGTTGAGGAGTAGGCCCGCCGCAGAGTCCTGACTTCACTTTCCAGCCTCTCCACTTCTGCCGCTTTCATGGTCAGAAGTTGCCGCGACTCCCTGATCTGAAGTTCATGATCCACCTTCAGTTCAAAATATTTGGACTTTGCCTTGTCCTCATCGATGATCTCATCACAAACTATGCAATGCTGAGCTTGCTTGTCCGAAAGCGGTTTCAGGCACGCAGGACAATATTGAAACTCGATGGTTCCCAATCGGAACGACAAATTCTCGGCGGCGCTGAGGGCGGCCAACTGTTGTTCGAGGTGCTCTATGAATTGATTAATCTCTCCCTGTTCGCCTTCAAGATCACTCAAACGCTGCTCCGATCCTTGAAGTTCCCCCGCCAGCTTCTGAAGTCGTCGTCTCATCACTTGGCGTTCGGCTACAAACTTTTTGGCCTGGTCTTCCTCAACGATCGAATCAACAGTGCGAATCTCGTTTGTGATCCGTACTTTTCGAGTATTTAGTTCGCCGAGCCGCGTGTTCAGAATTGCAACTGAAGTCAGCCCTTCCGGACTCGGCAAGGATAGGATCGCAGCTTTATAAAGGCGGTCCTTTTCGGCGTAGTCGGCTTTGACCTCTCTCAGCTTGATGAGACTCTCGTAGAGGTCATATCCGTTGACGCCAATAACAAGTTGTCCAACCGTCTCGCGTATTTCACGGGTATCGAAGCTCTCGAACCGAAAAAGCTTACCTGGCGGGGTCTGCTGATCAGCGTAAAGCAGTCGAAGCAACTGATGCATGGTAATATTGGAATTGGCCGCGTTCGGTGCGTCTGGGATTCCAGCCGCTCGGAACGCTATCTGCGTAAACGACAAATCCAGCCCACTGGATGGGCGCCGGATGGGAACACGCTGCCAATCATCGATACCTTTGTCTAAAGACTCTTCCAGCGAGCCGTAGTAGACAAGTATAGGCTCCTGTTTGCTTCCGACCGCTCGATGAAGTGTGAGTATTGAATGTTCTGCTTCAACCTCTATGCGAACCGCTGAGCAATTGCTCGCAGCGTCCTTCCATCGATCGAATTCGCCGCCAAGTCCATAGAATATAAAATCAGCGATTGTAGATTTCCCTGATCCATTCTCACCTCTTATAATGTTGACACCACGATGGAATAGCTCATCGTAGGCCACCTCTTTCCCCCGGGTGACACGAAGTCTTTTGAGTGCTAAGAAAGAAACCACGTTTAAGTACCGATCCTTCGTAATCCGGTCATTGAGCGGAGGCCGCCCTTGCCTCGTCCAATTGCGACGTAGTCTGTCACTAGAAAATTTAGAATCTCTTCTTCCCCAGGTAAAACCAACTGATAACCTAGCTGAGATACTAGATCACGGCCGTGTTCACTGAGGCCGTACCTGTCTCGGTTGACGGGCTCCAATTCGACCAGACCCTTTCCGACAAGGTTGTGGAGCGCTAGTGTCTGGATACCACCCATTTTGGTATAAAGAATTGGTGGGGAGGGATATTGAATGAAGGTTTCGTCGGGTTTCGGGATGCGCAGCGCGGTAAAGGTGCGCCGCACGTCAGCGCTCATATGCGTGAGATGAAGCAGACTTGGATTGACGAGATAAAAATCGGAGACAAAGAGTCGGTCTCGATTCGGCGGCTCACCCTTCCAATGCGACAGCAGTGCCAAGTAGCGGCGGGCCGTGTCGAAAAGATCAAGCTGAGCATACCACAACCGATATGTCACGGCTTATCCCATCGAATATGACAGCGCTCAGTAAGAAAGTAGAGCGCATTCATGATCGTCTTTGCCGTCGCACTTTCGGGAGCATATTTTTGGCTGAGCGGATCAACAATCTGGGTTTGGATTGCAGCAGCGACGGTCGCTTCATCCGCGTCATTGCAGATCAAGGGATAAAAGATAAGACTTTGAAAGCGCTGTTCGATATCCGCAAGTAAGCTCTTGTAGATTGTCGATATTGATGTCTTCAGGCCCGTCCGGAGAAATGGGCGTGCAAATTTGCTCTGAGAGTCATTTGCGAAATCATACTGATGCTCCCGCCCGGCGGCGACCATTTTAGACATCAGATCTCGCCTATCGCTGCTTGATGGCTCGTCGAGATCGTCGGCGGCGAACGCGTCATTGACGGGGGCCTCAGGGGAGCAGACGAGGAGAAGCAATTTGCGTATGCGATGCCTGATGCTGATATAGATCAGACTGCTACGATCCGCCGGCTTGCAAATGTTAATGTGGTCAGCATCAATTGGGATGGGCATTGCTCCATTTACACCAGGGTCCGCGCTCTTCTCATCAACCACAAGGAACGCGTTCTTAGTCAAATGTTTTTCGTGATAGATCGCAATGGTCAGTGAAGTTCTTTGACAATGCGCGCGAAAGCTTTCGTTTAATTCCTTTAGTTCGGAATTGTCATTTATAAGCTTTTCAACGTGAACAGACGTGAACCCTTTAACGAAGAACTTAAGTAAATTTGCCAGACTAGATCCGCTATGCGGAGTAGAGATAAAGATAACTCCGACACATTGCTCACCGATATTTTGCCAGTCTTCGTATGTCGACTCCCTTGCGGTCCTAATTATTTGCTTGACCAGCAGTCCGCCAAGACTGTGACATATAAAAACAATAGGTCTACTGCCAAAATCATAACTGGCGAGTGTTTCGATAACATTCTTGGCTCGATCATATAAGTTCATCTCCTTCTTCGCCCATTGGGCAAAGACGCTTGCCGGGAAACCAAGTGTATAAAGATTAAGCTGTGGAATGTCTTTGGCTAACCAATGCGGCCAGTATCCGCCCTCGACCTCGCTTGAACCCTCAAAAGTCCAAGTGTCCACGGGATCTCCAGAAAGCCCGTGCACAAAAATGACGTCGACTGCGCCGCCGTTAGCCGCGATGGTGGCGAAAAAATTAGAACTGGCGGACACACTGATTCTCAGATGGGGCAATTGATATACAAGCTTAAAGTATTGTCGAGGTATTTCAAGCCTACCTGGCCCCAATGCTCACATCCCGTGTCGGTCCAGGCTATGGTGCCGGAAGATGCCGCCACCTATGGAAGTCATGCCTGCGTTTTGTCTGCGCTTCGATAGTTAATTTCAGAATAGATCTCACCGAGCTTCAAGCGGGGATTATCTTACCACAGTCAATTATAGGGCATTCAAAGGGCTGAACGCCTTCTTCTCGCAGTGCAGGGTCCGCCATCGGCCGGTATGGTTTGCCTACAGAGCGCAAGCGTCTAGCTTGGGATGGGTGGTCCTTAGCGACTCGCCCCCTTCACCCCCCCGCCAGCCTTGGCAGCAGAAAAATCTCCGCCCCCGGCGGCAGCTTCTTCGACCAGGTATCCCGATAAATCGTCCCGTCGATCGCCACGGCGATCCCGCGGTCGATCCATGGTTCCAGGCCGGGATACTGTTCAGCGAGTTTCCTGAACAGCTCCCTTATGTCCTTGGCCTCGACCTCGACCTTGCTGTTGCCTCCGGCGGTCGTGGCCAGCGCGCCCCAGAGCGTGACTTCGACCATCAGAACCTCATCTGGCCCTAGCCTTCCCGCTCCGCCTCGATCGCCGCCAGGATGCGGGGCGGCGACATCGGGATGTGGGTCATGCGCACGCCCGCCGCGTTCGAGACCGCGTTGGCGATCGCCGCCAGCGGCGGCACGATCGAGGTTTCGCCGACGCCGCGCACGCCATAGGGGTGGTTGGGGTTGGGGATTTCCAGGATCTGCGTGTCGATCATCGGCAGGTCGGAGCAGACCGGGATGCGGTAGTCGAGGAAGCCGGCGTTCTGCAGCCGGCCGTCCTTCCCGTAGATATACTCCTCGTTGAGCGCCCAGCCGATGCCTTGCGCCGCGCCGCCCTGGTACTGGCCCTCGACATAGGTCGGGTGCACCGCCTTGCCGGCATCCTGCACCACCGTGTAGCGGATCACCCTGGTCGAACCCGTCTCGGGATCGACCTCGACGTCGCATATATGTGTGGCGAAGGAGACGCCGGCGCCGTCGGCGACCAGCTCGCTGTGGCCGGCGATCGGTCCGCCGGTCTTGCCGGATTGCGCCGCGATCTCCTTCAGCGACAGCTTGCCGAGATTGCCGTGCTTCTCGCCCTTGGCGACCGCGTGGCCCTGTTCCCAGGCCACGTCGTCGACGGAAATATCCCACATCTGCGCGGCGCGCTCGCGCAGGATTTTTATCGCATTGCGGGCGGCCGAGATCGTCGCCATCGAGGACGAGAAGGTGCCGCGGCTGCCGTCGGTCATGTCGTTGTAGCCGAGGCTCGACGTGTCGGCGACGATGGCCTTGACCTGTTCGTAGGCGATGCCGAGCTCCTCCGCCGCCACCAGCGACAGCGAGGCGCGGGAGCCGCCGACATCGACCGTGCCGACGGCGAGCGAGACCGAGCCGTCCATGCCGATGTTCAGGTCGGTGCAGGTCTGGCCGCCGAAATTGAACCAGAAGCCGCAGGCCATGCCGCGTCCCTGATTTGCCTTGAGCGGCGCCTTCATGTGCGCATGGTTCTTCACCGCTTCCAGCGTCGGGCCGATGCCGATCGGGCCATAGACCGGGCCGTAGGACGAGCGCGTGCCTTCCTGGGCGGCGTTCTTGATGCGGAACTCGACCGGATCCATGCCGAGCTCCTTGGCGAGCTCGTCGACGGTGCTTTCCACCGCGAAGGCCGCCATCGGGGCCGACGGCGCGCGATAGGCGGCGGTCTTCGGCCGGTTGACCAGCACTTCGAAGCCCACCGTCTTGACGTTATCGAGCCTGTAGCAGGCGAACGCCGTCATGGCGCCGATCTCGGCCCAGGTGCCGGCATAGGGGCCGCTTGTGTAGCGCAGCGTCGCTTCGGCCGCCGTGATGGTGCCGTCCTTGCGGGCGCCGATCTTGACGTCGATCGAGGTGGCACTGGTCGGGCCCGAGGCGCGGAACACTTCGTCGCGGGTCATCACCAGCTTCACCGGGCGTCCGGCCTTGCGCGACAAAGCGAGCGCCACCGGCTCGGCCCAGACATGGGTCTTGCCGCCGAAACCGCCGCCGATCTCGGAGGAGGTGACGCGCAGCTTCGAGGCTTCCATGCCGAGCAGCTGCGCGCAGTGCTGGCGGTAGACGAAATGGCCCTGCGTGCAGACCCAGAGGTCCGCCGTGCCGTCGGAGCTGACATTGGCCACGCAGGCATGCGGCTCGATATAGCCCTGGTGCGTCTGCTCGGTCTTGAAGGAACGCTCGACGATGAAGTCGGCGTGGCCGAAACCCTGATGGACGTCGCCATGGCCGAACTGCGAGCGCTTGGTGACGTTGGACGGTTTTGCCGGCTTTTCCTCCAGCCCCTCGGTGAAGATCGTGTCGTTGATCAGCGGCGCGTGGTGCTGCATCGCCTCGTCGACATCGGTGACATGCGGCAGCACCTCGTAGTCGACCACGATCAGCTTCAGCGCTTGCCTGGCCGTGTGGGCATCGATCGCGGCGACGGCGGCCACCGCATGGCCGTCATAGAGCGCCTTGGTGCGCGCCATGCAATTGTCGAGGATGTCGTACATGGCGGCGTCGCCATCGGTGAGATCGGGCAGGTCGGCGGCGGTGATCACCGCCTTCACGCCGGCAAGCGCTTCCGCCTTCGAGGTGTCGATCTTCCTGATCTTGGCATGCGCGTGCGGGCTGCGCAGCACGCGGCCGACCAACTGGCCGGCCATGTTGAAATCGGCGCCATAGCGGGCGCGGCCGGTGACCTTGTCGACACCGTCGGGACGGATCGGGCGGGTGCCGACGGAAGCGAAATTGCGGTTGGAGTACCGTGGATCGAAATTCATGGTCACGCTCCTACGCTTGTTTCATGACGATTGCCGCGTCCTGGACGGCGCGCACGATCTTGTCATAGCCGGTGCAGCGGCAGAGGTTGCCGGCCAGCCCGAAGCGGATTTCCTCCTCGGTCGGGTCGGGGTTCTTGGCGAGCAGGTCCTTGGCCGCGATCAGGAAGCCGGGCGTGCAGATGCCGCATTGCAGGGCCGCATGCTCCAAAAACTTCTGCTGCAGCGGGTGCAGCGTGTCGCCATGCGCCATGCCCTCGACGGTCTCGATGCGCCGGCCTTCCGCTTCCGCGCCGAGCATAAGGCACGAACACACCAGCCGGTCGTCGACGATAACGCTGCAGGCGCCGCAGTCGCCGGTGCCGCAGCCTTCCTTGGCGCCGGTCAGCCCGAGCCGGTCGCGCAGCACGTCGAGCAGCGTCTCGTCGGGCTGGCAGAGATATTCGACGCTGTCGCCGTTGATTGTGGTTGAAACAGCTACACCAGCCATCATTTGCCTCCTGCGCGTGCATAGGCGGTCTGTGCGGCTCTCCTGGCCAGCACGCCCGCAACCTTGCGTCTGAATTCGATTGTGCCTCGCTTGTCGTCGATGGGCCGGCAGGCCCCGGCGCAGACCTTGGCCAGCCGCTCCAGCGCCGCTTCGTCGAGCTTGCGGCCGATCAGGGCCTGCGCCCCTTCTTCCACCAAAAGCACGGTCGGCGCGGCGGCGCCGATCGCCACGCGGGCCGCCGTCACGATGCCGGCTGCGTCCACCGTCAGGTTCACGCCGGCGCTGACCACGGCGATGTCCATCTCGGTGCGCGGAATGAACCTGAGATACGCATCGGCCGAACGCGGCGCGCGCTTGTCGAGCAGGATCGCCTCGATGATCTCGCCCTTGGCGAGCGAGGTCCGGCCCGGCGCGGTCGGCACGGTCTCGACGGCGATCGTGCGCTTACCCGACGGGCCGACCACCACGGCGCGAGCGCCAGCCGCCACCAGCGCCGGCACGCTGTCGGCCGCCGGCGAGGCGTTGCACAAATTGCCAACAATGGTGCAGCGTCCCTGCACCTGCTTGGAGCCGATCAGCTTCGCCGCCTCGACGACGCCAGGCCACGCCTTTTTCAGCGCGGCGTTCTCGCCCAGCACGGCGCAAGGCACGGCGGCGCCGATGCTGAAGCCGTCGGCGGTTTCCCTGATGTCGCGCAAGCCGGCGATCGACTTGATGTCGATGATCAGTTCGGGTTCGACAAAGCCGCCCTTCATCCTCACCAGCAGGTCACTGCCTCCGGCAAGGATGGCTGCCGGGCCGGCCGATCCGGCCAGTTGGCCCACGGCATCTTCGATTGAAAGCGGACGTATGTAGCGCATCGTCTCCCCTTGGTATCGCGATTTCAGCGACCGTTATAAACAATCGTCTCATAATGACCATCCGTTTCCCGGGCCGAGGCGATTGGGCCAGGTGCGGCAAAATGCGGTCCACCTGACCTGAAGCCCGCCCAGGGAAGCGTAAGTGCAGGGCCACATTAAGGCTTGACCGGAGGATGCCGCGCGTCAATCCTCTGTCCCAGGGGCCTCTGTCCCAGGGGAGGAGTTTCCATGCGACGTCTCTTGGCTGTGCTTTGCGCCATGCTGCTGGCCGCGCCGGCTGGCGCCGCGACGCTCGACTACGGCTCCAGGGTCGGAATGGAGCTTGCCATCGTCAAGAAGTCGGGCATCGGCTCCACGCATGCCAGCATCCTGGCCAGACACGACAGGCGGAATGCCCGCGTCTACTGCCGTGAATATGGCCACGATTTCACCGAGGAGTGCATCGACGCGGAAATGAAGTCTCCGCTGCACTTCGAGATCACCGCCAACTGCAAGACCGGCAAGTTCACCACCTTCTATGGCGCCGCCATGCTGTTCCAGGGCCGCAACAAGGGCACCGATGTGCCGACCGATTATCGGATCACCGCCGTCGACGAAAACGTGGTGCTGGATGGCTCCGGCGCCTCGGGCTACGACTATACGCTCGAGCAGTTCAAGGCGCTCTGCCCCAACCGCGTGAAGTAAGTCCGTCGGGAGGCCTGGCCCGCCGAAGCCTCAGAGTTGGACCGTGGCAGGCACACCGTTTATCGCTAGCACAGGACTGCAGTGGAGGCGAAAAACCATGACCCTGACCAATCGCGACATTGTCGAACTGACGGAGTGGCGGCGCAAGCTGCACAGGCAGCCGGAAATCTCGAACGATGAGGAGAAGACGGCGAAAGAGGTCGTCGCCTTCCTCGCCGACACCGGGCCGGACAAGGTGCTGACCGGCCTCGGCGGCCACGGCGTCGCGGCCATCTACGACAGCGGCAAAAACGGACCGACCGTCCTGTTTCGGTCCGAACTCGATGCGCTGCCGATCGAGGAACTGTCCGGCGTGCCGCATTCGTCGCAAGTGCCGGGCAAGTCGCATATGTGCGGCCATGACGGACACACCGCGATCCTGGCCTCGCTTGGCCGCCAGTTCGGCCGCGAACGGCCCGCCAGCGGCCGCGTCGTGCTGATGTTCCAGCCGGCGGAGGAAACCGGCAATGGCGCGGCCGGCGTCGTCGCCGATCCGCGCTTCGGCGAGATCGCGCCCGATTTCGCCTTCTCGCTGCACAATCTGCCCGGCGTGCCGTTCGGCGAGGTCAGGCTCAAGCCCGGCGTGGTCAACTGCGCCTCGCGCGGCATGCGCATCGTGCTGGAGGGCAAGACCGCGCATTCTTCCATGCCCGAGACCGGAACCTCGCCCATGCCGGCGATCTCGGAGCTGATGCCGGCCCTGCCCGCGCTCGGCCGCGCCACCTTCGCCGATGACGACTTCTCCATGGTCACCGTCACCCACGCGCGCATGGGCGAAGCCGTGTTCGGCATCGCGCCTGCTTACGCCGAGGTCTGGGCGACGCTGCGCACCCGCCGCGACGAGCGCATGGCGGACCTCTGTGCGGCCGCCGAGGCGCTGGTCAAGGAGATCGCCGGCCGGCACGGCCTCTCCGCACGCTCAGACTATCACGAGATCTTCGTCGCCAGCGTCAACGCGCCGGACGCGGTCGAGCATCTGCGGCGCGCCCTCGACGAAGAGAGCGTCGCGCATGGCGAGGAAGCCCTGCCGATGCGCGCCTCGGAGGATTTCGGCCTGTTCGGCCACAGCGCCTCGTCGGCGATGTTCTTCCTCGGCGCCGGCGAACGCCACCCGGCGCTGCACAATCCCGACTACGACTTTCCCGACGACCTGATCCCGATCGGCTCGAGGATCTTCATGCGCGCGGCGCGCAACCTTCTCGGCTGATTTCAGCGCAACCCGGCCAGCACGGCGGCTTCGTCCCGGATCAACTGGACATCTGGACTCTTCGAAACTGGGACATTTCCAACGGGCCGAATTGTGTGGCATCTGTCAGGCCAACGCAAGGAGTTCAAAATGTACACCCCGCCCGCCTTCCGCGACGACGACAAGGACAGCCTCATGGCGACGATCCGCGCCGCCCGGCTGGCCAACCTCGTCACCGCCACGGCGGACGGGCCGCTCGCCACGCCCCTGCCCCTCTTTCTCGACGAAACCGAGGGCGAGCATGGCGTCATCCATGGCCATCTGGCCAGGGCCAACCCGCAGTGGCGTGTTCCTGCGATCGGCGACGGACTTGCCATCTTCATGGGGCCGGATGCCTATGTGACGCCGGCCTGGTACCCGACCAAGCAGGAAACCGGCAAGGTCGTGCCGACCTGGAACTACGCCGCCGTCCACGCCTATGGGCCGGTCGAGTTCTTCGACGATGCGGACAGGCTGCTGGAGGTCGTCACCCGGCTGACGAACCTGCATGAGGGCGCGCGCGCCGCGCCGTGGGCGGTGTCGGACGCGCCGCCCGACTTCATTCAGTCGCAGCTTCGCGGCATTGTCGGCCTGCGCATGCCGGTCATCAGGCTCGAGGGCAAGCGCAAGATGAGCCAGAACCGCAACGCCGCCGACCGCGCCGGCGTGACCGCGGGGCTGGCGGCGAGCGAGCGGCCGTCCGACCGCGAGGTTTCCGCTCTGATCCCTTCGTGAAGGCATGACGCCTCGCCTTGATGCGGCGGCCCGCGCCCGCCCGGTCAGGAGTCGATCCGGCCCGCGACCTGCTGTCGCCTATCGGCGTCCATTGCCACCAGAGCCGGCTTCCCTCGCCAGCACCAGTCCCGCGTCATCGAGAACGTAGCGGACATAACGGTAGTCGCGAATGAAGCTGATCCGGCCTTCGTGCCATTCCAGCCACATGAAATGATGCGGCTTCGGGGCGGCCCGGTCCTCGAACACCGCGATCACCTCGCGGCCCTCGACCCATGCCGGTCTGAGCCACAAGCCGTCGCTCTTGGCGTAGATCGTGAAGAACATGCCGACGTCGGCGGCGCCCGCGCGCGGCGGGTGCATGGACTGATGGAGCCTCACATCGTCGGCAAGCAGCGCGCGCAAGCCATCCCAGTCGCGTCGGTTGAACAGAGTGACATAGCGAACGGTCGCCGCGGATGCGATGCGCGCATCGGGGAGCGGATTGGCGGCGGCGTTGATCCGCCGAAGCCGGGCGCGGCCGCGCGCCAGATGCGCCTTCACCGCATCGATCGTGATGCCAAGCAAGGCGGCGATGTCGGCCAGCGGCTCGTCGAGCACATCCCTCAGGATAATCACGCTGCGTTGCGGCACCGGAAGCTCCGCGAAGCGCGACACGGCGGTTTGCACGGCTTGCCTGCGCATCAGCATCTCCACCGGGTCGGCCTCGTCGGCAATCTCAAGCGCCGCCTCGATGGGCTCGGCGGCGCGGATCGCGCGGCTGCGCAAAAGGTCCAGCGCGCGGTTGTGGGCGATCCGGAACAGCCAGGGCCTGAGCTGCGGCACCTCGCGCAACTCGTCCAGGGCAACGAAGGCGCGCGCGAACGTATCCTGCATCACATCCTCGCCGTCGATGACCGAGCCCATCAGCCGCGAACAATAGCGGTGCAGCTCCGGCCGCAACGCGGCGGCAAGGGCAAGCAGCCCCTCCTGCCGGTCGCGCTCCACGGCTGGCTTTCCCTCGCTCAAGGACCCTCCATGATCGTCACCCCCGCGTCGCCGCTGAGGCCGAAGACGACGCCCTCGGCATATTGCGGGTCTTCCAGCACGGAAACCACCCTGTCGCCGAACGCCCGGGGCGGCATCGGCGCGCCGAAGCGGGTGACAAATTGTTCCGGCGTGATGCCCATCGAGCCGGCATAGGCGCCGGCCGCCGCATCGCCGATCCCGGTGCCGAGGATCATCTGCCGCGGCACGATCGCCTGGAAGCGTATGCCGAGGCCCTTCTCCTGCGCCACGCCATTGGCGTATTTGGCCATGAACCATAGCATCCGTTTGGAGCCGCCATAGCCGCCCGACATCTGCGATCCGGTGACGGCGGCACCGCTCGACCCCACCAGCACCCGGCTGCCCGGCTTGAGCGGCAGGTTCAGCGCCGCCTGCAGCCAGTAGAGCCCGGCCTTGACGTCGGTTTCCCAGGCGACGGAGAAATCCTCCCATTTCAACTGGTCCAGCCGCCCCATCCGGGGCGTGGCACCGGCGTTCAGCACCACTATGTCAGGGCGGACCTCGCCAAGAATGCGATAGGCCGCGTCCTCGTCCGTGACATCGGCCGCAATGGTGGCGACCCCAAGCCGCACACCGACCGCTTCCAGCGCCTCGGCGCCCCGCGCGACCACGGTCACGCTGGCGGCCTGCTCGACCAGCGCTTCGACCAATCCGAGGCCAAGCCCACGGCTGCCGCCGGTGACCACGATATTCTTATCCCTGAGGCTCATTGACCCTGCTCCAGTGTTTCACTGTAGCTAAGACGTTTGAGGATCGGGAAAAGAGTCAGGGGGTGGGCGGGATTTGGCATCTGCCCCGGCCTGCCGGGGCCGTGGTGTGTTGGAGAGATTCGTGCTGGTGAGGTTCGCGATAGACATGCACTCGGCCAATATGGCCAGCGGCAGACCGGCTGCTTCAAGGGGCATGCCCAGTGGACGGTCCGCCGGACATGTGCTCCATGGGCAGGTGACAAAGCGGTGGGAAGAAGTGAAGCGCGCTTTTCGATTGTTTGCAGCGGCGATCGTGGCGTCCGCCATGAGCGGTTGCACCAGCATTTCCTACTACGCGCAATCGCTGGAGGGTCATGTCCGGATCATGGCCGCGCGCGAAGACGTCGGAAAACTGATCCAAGCCCCTTCCACCCCTGCGGCATTGCGCACCAAATTGACGTCGGCGCGCGCCATAAGGCGGTTTGCGACAGACGAGCTGGCACTGCCCGAAAACAGCAGCTACCGCAGCTATGTCGACATCCACCGGGATGCTGTGACCTGGGCCGTTTTTGCCGCGCCGCAATTCTCGCTCACGCCAAAGACATGGTGCTTTCCGGTTTTCGGCTGCGTTCCGTACCGGGGTTACTTCGATCGGAAATCCGCGACCGAAAGCGCGGTCGCACTTCATGAACAGGGGCTGGACGTCTATGTCACCGGCATCACAGCGTATTCCACACTGGGCTGGTCCAGTGACCCGCTGCTCAGCACCATGCTGCGTCAGGACGACACCTATCTCGCGAGCCTCATCTTTCATGAGCTGGCGCATCAGCGCCTCTATGTGAACGGCGACTCCGCATTCAATGAGGCTTTCGCGGTTGCCGTCGAAACCACCGGCACAAGAAAATGGCTCCGCGCGGCCGGCGATCGCGCCGGATTGCGCCGCTACGAAGCCGGTCGCAAACGCAGCGCCGATTTTCTCGGACTGGTGTCGAAAACGCGCGACGAGTTGAGGCAGGTCTATGAAAGCTCCCGTACGCCGGATGAGATGACGGCTGCCAAGGCAGCCACGCTCGACAGGCTGCGGATGCGCTACCGGCAAATGCGCGACAGACGCTGGGCCGGATACAGGGCATATGACGCCTGGTTCAACGCCCCGATCAACAATGCAAAACTCGCCGCGACTGCCGTCTACGGCGAGCAGGTTCCGGCGTTTCTTCGCCTGTTCGACCTGTGCTCCGGCGATTATCCGAGATTCTACGCTTCCGTCCGACGGATCGCGGATTTGCCCGAACCGGCCCGTGCCGAAGCGCTCAAGGCCGCGACTACCTGTGATTGATTTGAACAAGCACGGGGACTTTTGACGGGCTCCGATGTCAGCCCCGGCCGCGAGCGGATGGCTCTAAACCTGGCTCGCCAAGAGTGACGTTCCGGCGTCTGCGTCGAGCGCAAAACGCTCGCAGTGCTCGCCGTCGGACTCGTCGACGAAGCTCTCGACATGTTTGAAGCCGAGCTTCGCCAGGATTCGCAGCGACGCGACATTGCGCGTCACCGCCTCGGCCGTCAGCTGGTCAAGCGCCAGGGTCTCAAAAGCATAGCGAACGACTTGGCGCGCGGCCTCGCTGCCCAGTCCCTGTCCCCAATGGGCGCGTGCCAGCACAAATCCCAATGCGGCTGCCTTGGCTTCGGTTGCGAAGGACAGGGTTATCGTCCCGATCGCCTCCGATGCCCGGTCTATGGACCACTGGATCGCCTTGCCGTCAGCCAAGCGCTGACGCGAACGGGCCAACCATTCTTCGCCGGCGCTTAAGTCGTCGGGAACGGGATCGCCGGCAAGGGAGGCGGATTCGACATGGGTGGCGCGCGCAAACCATGCCGGGATATCCCGCTCGCTCGGCGCCCGAAGCACGAGCCTTGGTGTGGTGAGCTTGGGAACTGCTTTCATCGGAGGCATTTTCGACCCGGGGCGGCGCCAATGCAACGGCGTCGACGGAACGCGCCGGCTAGCTACCAAGGCGGACTTCGGCCCCAAAGTACGCCCAACCGCCTTCAGCGCCGCGCGACGATTTGATGCGGCCGCTCGTCGCTTCGGTCATTTCTTCCGCAGCTGTTTGACAATGTCGAGAAAGGCCCGCAGTGCGGGCGGTACGGCTCGGTGTCCAGGGTAGTAGACCGCAACTTCTTCTGGAGCCGGCACCCACGCGGTCAGAATTTTGCGCAAACTGCCCTCGGACAGGGCCGCCTCGACGGCCCAATCGGCCACGTAGGCGACGCCCAGATCCTCTCTTGCAGCTTCGACCATCAGCTCTTCGTCGTCGAGGACGATGGTGCCGTTTGCCTCGAGTGTGAGTTCCTGGCCCGCGCGCTCGAACTCCCATCGATAGAGCTTCCCGCTGGGCATGCGGTGACCGATGCAATGGTGGCGCGGCAATTCCTCGGGGGTTCCCGGCTCGCCGAAGCGATCGAGATAGGCGGGCGAGGCGACACAGATGAATGTCAGCGGGCGCCCAAGCAACACGGTGATCATGTCCTTGGGCACCGATCCAAGGGGGCGCACGCCGGCATCGAAGCCGCTGGACACGATGTCTATGAGGCGCCCATCGACGACAATATCCACAGTCACGTCAGGGTGCATCTCCGCCATCCGGGGGAGAGCTGCGCGAACCAGAAGGCCAGCCACCAGCCGCGGTGCGTTAATGCGGACTGTTCCCGCAACTTTGCCCCGAAAACCCGCGACGCTGTCGAGCGCCTCGTCCAGTGAGGCAAGCGCCGGTTGAAGGCGCCCAAGCAATTGGTAACCTGCTTCNGTCGGCGAAACGCTGCGTGTGGTGCGGTTCAGCAGGCGCACGCCCATACGTTCCTCGAGCGCTCGCATCGCATGGCTTAACGTCGAAGGCGCCGTGCCGATCTCGTCAGC
>NZ_AZUY01000067.1 GCF_000513935.1 Mesorhizobium sp. WSM3626
CAAGCGCAGCGGCCGAAGACCGGTGCGTGGCGGCCGTGCGGGACCGCGAGGCGTCCTCTTCCTCGTTGCCAGCATCGTTGCCAAATATGATCCGCATCTGGCCGCTTTCCAGCAAAGGTTGCAGGCNGCCGGAAAGGAAAAGATGGTCATCCGCATCGCTCTCGCCAGAAAGCTGCTCGTCATTCTCAATGCAAAAGCACGCGATGCGCGAAGCGAGTTCGCAAATGCAACTTGACACCTCAGATAGTCGCTCATCCGACCTCGCTTCGCGAGGCCACCTTCTCCCACAAGGGGAGAAGGGAAGTGCCGCTTAAAACCGCTCCAGCTTCGCCCGCACCTTCACCAGAAACGCCGCCCTCGTCGCCGGCGTCGAGGCATCCATCAAATAATGCGCCAGAAAGAACGTCTTGCAGCGTCTGGCGCATAGCGCCCGCATGCCGCGCAGCAAGGTCTTGCGTCCGGGTTGGCCGACGACGACGCTCCACCAGGTCGGCGCGCCGCAGGTGGTGATGACGCCGACCTTGGTCACATGCGTCATCAGCGACTTGATCCCTCCCTTGCCAGCCGGCAGCTTGAAAGCGATGTCGGTCGCCCACACCCGGTCGAGCCAGCCCTTCAGCATCGCCGGCAGCCCATACCACCAGGTCGGATAGACAAACAGGATCGCCTCGGCCCAGTTGAGCAGTTCGAAATGCGGTTTCAGGGCCGGATCCCGCGGCGCCTGATCGTTGTAGGAACGCCGCTCCTCGCAGCTCATCACCGGATCGAACTTTTCCGCATAAAGGTCGAGCAGCCGCACGTCCCAGCCTCGCCGCGTCAGCACATCCACGGCGGTATCGCGGACCGCGGCGCAAAAACTCTCCGGCACCGGATGGCAGTAGACGACGAGAACCCGCATCAGAACGCATCCACGCTGGCCGCGATCTTCGCCATGAAGGACTTCCGCGTCTCGTCGGTCGACAGGTTCATCGAATAGTGGGCGAGATAGGAGACCGGAGCGCCGGGCTTGATCGTGGCGCGCAGCATGCGCTTCACAACCTTGCGCGGCGGGTCACCCATCAGCATGGCGCGGAATCGGCTGCCGCCATAGGTAGTGACAGCCGTCAGCTTGCGGATGTTGTGTAGCGTCGGCTGCACTTTGCCATCGACAAGCTTGAACGACACGCCGGGCAGGAAGACGCGGTCGAAAAACCCTTTCAGGATCGCCGGATAGCCGTAATTCCATACCGGAAACGACAGCACCAGAGCCTCGGCTGCCTGTAGCCTCTGAATGTAGCCGGTAACCGCATCGCCTGGTCCACGCTGGTCGTGATAGCCGAGCCGCTCGGCCCGCGTCAGCCGCGGGTCGAAGTCCTCGGCATAGAGGTCGCAGTCATCGACCGTATGGCCCGCCGCCGTCAGCCGCTCGACGATCATCCGGTGCAGGCCGGCATTGAAGCTGGTCTCGACCGGATGGGCGTAGAGGACGAGGATGTTCATGGGAGGACATCCCGCAGGTCAGCGCGAGGCGCCCCGCTCTGCCCTGCCGGGCATCTCCCGCTCAAGGGGGGAGATTGGCGGTTTCGACGTCCCCAATCCGTTGCGGCGTTGGCAATTGGCGAAAGCCCAAGCGACATCCAATTTCCCTTGAGGGGGAGATGGCCGGCAGGCCAGAGGGGGGTGGCTTGGCGCCAACGCTTCATCGTTATCAGCCTGCCTTTTGCAGCCCCTTGAACAGAAAAGTCCGGCCCGAACGATAATCATAGTCCGGGTTTTCCCAGGCGATCATCTTGCCAGGGTTGAGCAGGCCTTGCGGGTCGGTCTCACGCTTGAAGGCGAGTTGCACCGCGTCCGTCTGCTTCATGCCGCCCTCTTCCAGCGTGCAGCGGTGCGGGTTGAAGATCGGGCAGCCATTGTCCTCGTGCAGGCGGATGATCTCGTTGAGCCGCGCCTCGGTGGTGAAGTTGACCAGTGGCAGGCCAAAGCAGGTGATGTTGCCGTCCAGCCGCACGAATTCGAGATGCGAGAACACCTCGCCGGGAAACATCGCATCCATTTTCTCGACCAGCGCCAGCTGGTTGGGAAAGGGATAGAGCGACTGCAGATAGGTAATCGCGGGGTCGACGCGCAGCGCCCTGAGCGTGGTGTGGTTCCAGGCCAGTTCATAGGCCGGCGGCAGGCCCTTTTTCTCCTCCGGCGCGGCAAGGGCGGCGTTGAAGATCACTTCGCCCCCAGCGCGGCGCGTAAAGGCAAGGAAGGCGTCCAGCCCATGCTGCGCCACCATGACGACGCAGATGCTTTGGCCTTCCCTGAAAAATTTCTGGTGCCGCTTGAAGTAAAGCTGCGGAACGGGTGCTGCGATCGGCGTGATCAGCTTGGTCAGGATGCCATCCTGGCACGCCAGCGCATTGCCATAGCGGGCCGCATCCATGAAAGCGTCGAAGCCGACGATGACGTCGATCCACTCATAGGCTGCCGCCAGCGGCATCTCGACCTCTGATATGATGCCATTGGTGCCATAGGCATGGGTCACCTTGTGCAGGTCTTCGCCTGTCAGTTCGAGCACCCTCGGCTCGGCCTCCATCGTCACCACGCGCAAGCGCAGCACATTGCCGAAATCGCGCAATCCGCCGAAATTGATCGAGCCGACGCCGCCAGAACCGCCGGCGATGAAGCCGCCGATCGAAGCGGTGTTGTAGGTGGAGGGCGACAGCCTGAGCTCCTGTCCGGAATGTGCCCGTGTCGCCTTGTCGATGTCGGCCAGGATCGCGCCGGGTCCGGTCACCACGCGGCCTGGGCCGATCGACTTGATCTCGTTCATCTCCGCAAGATTGAGCACCACGCCTCCCGACAGGGGCATCGCCTGGCCGTAATTGCCGGTGCCGCTGCCGCGCGGCGTCACCGGCACGCCGTGGCGGTGACAGGCCGCAAGCACGCGGATCAGCTCGGCTTCGGTCTTCGGCGTCACGATCAGGTCGCCGGTGACATGGTCGAGCTGCTGTTTCAGAACCGGGCTGTACCAGTAGAAGTCGCGGCTCTTCTGCTGGACGATGGCCGGATTGTCGTCGAGCTTCATCCCATCGAGATCGCGTTTCAGCGCCGAAACATCCATCATTCCACCATCAACTCGTCGAGTTCGGCATAGTCGGGCAATTGCCGGTCGATCGCGCGTCCGGCGCGCACGACGATGCGATCCGATTCGGGCCGCGACAGCAATTCCGTCCAGCTCCGACCTTTGAACAGCACGAAGTCGGCATCGCCTTCGGCGGCAAGCGTGCCGAAGCCATCGAGCCGCATCACCTTGGCCGGCGTCGCGGTGACCGCCTGCGGCCAGTCGGCGACCGGATGATCGAAATGCAGGATACGTGTCGCCATGCGGTAGACCTCCAGCATGTCGAGATCGCCATAGGCATAGAAGGGATCGCGCGTGTTGTCTGAAGCGACGGCCACCGGAATGCCCCTCGCCTTCATCTCGTGCAGCAGCGTCACGCCACGCCAGCGCGGTGTGGTTTGATCAGCGCGACGATCTTGCAAATAGAGATTGCACATCGGCAGCGACACGATTGCGAGCCCGGCCTTCGCCACCTTGTCCAGCGTGTCCAGCACCTCTAGATCCGGCTGCCGCGCCAGCGAGCAGCAATGGCCGACGAGGATTTTTCCCTCGAAGCCGTTCCACAGCGCCGCCTCGGCGATTTTCTTCAGCGAGATTGCGGCGACATCATCGGTCTCGTCGGCATGGAAATCGAGGTCGAGCCCATGCTTGATCGCTTGCGCGAAAACGTGGTCGAGCAGCTCTTCCAGGTCTGGCACCATATAGGTGACGACGCCAAGCACGCCCTTGGCGGCGGCCACGCGTTTCGCCAGCCTGTCGAACCATTTTTTGTCGCGCACGCCCTCAATGCCGAGCAGGCAGGCACCCTGCAATTCGATGCGACCACGCCATGCCTCGCGCATCGTCTCGAACACCGGCCAGGAGATTTCCTCCTGCGGCGCGACGCTGTCGATATGAGTTCTGAGCGCCCGGGTGCCATGCGCGTAGGCCGAGCGCAGCGAGAAATCCATGCGGCGCGCCACATCCTCGGCGCTCCAGCGCGCCACGCGGTCGGCGCCGGTTGCATTCAGCGCGCTCATGAACGTACCGTCGGGATTGGGCTTTCGCGGCCAGATATGGCCCTTGTCGATATGCGTGTGGCAGTCGACGAAACACGGCAGCACGACACGGCCGCCAAGGTCGATGGCGCCGGCCGATACCTTCGATGCGGCATGCGCAGCGGCGATGCTGGAAATCTTGCCGCCCGCGACGGTGATGTCGGTCAGCGCAAAACCATCTCTGTCGAAAGCCGCGGCAAGGCCCGGCGTCAGCGACGCGTGAAGCCGGACATTGGCGAGGTGATAGGGACCGGAGGTTGGGATCAAGGCACTAACGCTCCTGCTTCAGTGCGCTCTCGTGCCAGCGCCGCAGAATGAGATGCGAAATCAGCGACAGCACGAGGAAGATCAGGATGCCGGTAAGTGAAATCAAAAACAGCGCCGCGAAAAGCCTGGGTGCATTCAGCCGGTAGCCGGCCTCGATAATGCGTGACGCGAGCCCCGACGACTGGCCGGTGGCGCCGGCGACGAACTCGGCCACCACGGCGCCGATCAGCGACAGGCCGCCAGCGATCTTCAGCCCGCCGAGGAAATACGGCATCGCCGCCGGCAGTCTGAGATAGCGCAGCTGCTGCCACCGCGTCGCGCCGTTGAGCTTGAACAGGTCGCGCAGATTGCGGTCGACCGAGTTCAGGCCAAGCGTGGTATTGGACAGGATCGGGAAGAAGGCGACGATCCAGGCGCACAGCAGAAGCTTGGTCGTCTGATTGTCGACATAAATGTTGATCAGCGGAAAGATCGCCACGATCGGCGTCACCTGCAGCACGATGGCGAACGGGAAGAACGACATCTCCACCCACTTCGACTGCGCGAACAAGACCGCCAGGCCGACGCCGCCGACAACCGCGAGGAGCAGGCTGAGGAAGGTGATGCGCAAGGTGACCAGCAGTGCGGAAAACAGCAGGCCGGCATCGTTGTAGAGCGTTGTCAGCACCACGCCGGGGCGCGGCAGGATGTATTGCGGAATCTCGTTCCACACGCAGATACGGTCCCACAGCCAGATCGCCAGGACCATGATCGCCAGCGGCAGCACCCAGCGGCCGATCCGCTCGAGCCGCTCCTGGCGCACGCGCCGCGCTTCCTCGGGGTCGAGTTTCAACGTGCCGTCAATGACCGTCATGATGCGAGCCCGCAGTTGAATTGATGGCATTGACCAGCACATCCGAGGCCTGCCGGCAAAGGGCCGCATAATCCGGCGAGGTGCGAAACGCCTCGTCGCGCGGATAGGATGCCTCGATGGCGAGTTCGTCGAACACCCTGCCCGGCCGCGCCGCCATGACGACGACGCGGTTGGACAGAAACACGCTTTCGAACACACTGTGGGTGACGAAGACGACGGTGAAGCGTTCGTCCTGCCACAGTTCCAGCAGGTCGTTGTTGAGCTTGAAGCGGGTGATCTCGTCGAGCGCCGCGAACGGCTCGTCCATCAACAGCACGCGCGGCTTGGTCACCATGGCGCGCGCGATCGAGACGCGCATCTTCATGCCGCCCGACAGTTCGCGCGGCACGGCGTCTTCGAAGCCGGTCAGGTGCACACGCGCCAGCATCTCCGTTATCGCTGGAGCTGCCTTGGCGCGGGAAATGCCTTTCAGCCTGAGCGGCAGCCAGACATTGTCGAAGACGCTGGCCCAGGGCAGCAGCGTCGGCTCCTGAAAGACGAAGCCGATATTCGCGCGGTCGAGCGAACCGCCGCCACGCCAGTCGAGCACACCTGATGTCGGCGTCGACAGGCCGGCAATCAGCCGCAGCGCCGTCGACTTGCCGCAGCCCGATGGTCCGAGCAGGCTCAGGAAATCGCCTTCCCGGATCGTCAGGTCGACATCGCTGAGCGCCGTCACGCCATTGGAAAAGACCTTGCCGACGCCACGCAGCGCCAGCAAGGTTGGAGCCATGTTCGAGGCGAGCGTTTGCGCCACCTGTTCCCGCATCATGCCGGGCCGGCCTATTTCTTCAGCTCGAGCCCGACACCCTTGTTGACGAAGGCCAGCGTGTAGGCCTTCGTGATGTCGATGCCTGCAGGCGTGACCTTGGCCTTGACCATCTTGTCGTAGAAGCTCTTGATCCGCGCATCGGTCATGGCGCCGATGCCGAGCTTCTCGGTGTCGCCGGAATCGGCAAGGCCGAACTTCTTCATCTGGTCGATCGAGAAAGCGATCTGCTCGTCGCTCATGTCAGGATTGTCTTTCTTGATCATGTCGTTGGCGGCCTTGTTGTCGCCGTAGAGGTACTTGTACCAGCCCTTGGCCGAGCCATCGACGAAGCACTGGACCACCTCGGGCTTCTTGTCGATCGTGTCCTGCATCACCTCGATCGTGGTCGAATAGGTGTCCCAACCATAGTCGGCGAGCAGGAACTGGTTCGGCACGAAGCCGCCTTCCTTCTTGACCGCGAACGGCTCCGAAGTGACGTAGCCCTGCTGGATCGACTTCTTGTTGGCGAGGAAAGGAGCGGTGTTGTAGGTGTAGGGCGCGCGCTTTGAAGCGTCGAAACCGAGTTCGATGACCATCCACTGGAAGAAGGTCTGCGCACCTTCATCGCCCAGAATGTACTGCTCGGCGTTCTTCAGGTCTTCCCATTTGTCGAGCCCCTCACCGGGGTGGGACATGATGACCTGCGGATCCTTCTGGAAATCGGCGGCCACGACACGCATCGGAATGCCCTGCTGGACGGCATCGAAGGCCGACAGCAAATTGCCGCCCATGTAGAAATCGATCTTGCCGGCAAGGAGCATCGGCCGGCCGCTGACCTGCGGGCCGCCCTGCATGATGGTGACATCGAGGCCGCAGGCGGCATAGGTGCCGTCCGCCACGGCCTGGTAGTAGCCGCCATGTTCCGGCTCGGCGAGCCAGTTGGTGCCGAAAGTCACTTTTTCATTCGCCGCCGCGCCCAATGTGCTGGCCGCAAGGAGAGCCACCACCGCGACCGAAATCTTCTGTTTCACGTACATTGACCACCACCCTTTATTTGCACCGGCGCGCTGCGCGCCGTGCTTGATACCAAAGATTCAAGAAGCAAGACACATGCCACCGGCGTCGCGCGCCGGGACCCGCCCGCCTGCACCACAGCCATCTGCGAAAGCCGGAAAGGTCGTGCTGCACCGAAGGGCATCGTGCCTATTTTTTGAACGCCTGTCCACAATCGCACCGGCGACATGCACCGCCATCTTGATGGTGCAATGCATCCGGCCTTAGGCTGGCGATATCCAGGAGATTGCCATGTTCAAATTCCTCACCCCGAAGTCGATCAAGCCGCCCTTTGCCCGTTACAGCCACGGCGTCGAGGTGCCGGCCGGCAAGCGGCTGGTGCTGTGCTCCGGTCAGGTCGCCATCACGGCGGACGACCAGATACCGGACGACGCCGGCGCGCAGGCCGAACTCTGCTTCAGGAACATCGCGGCGATCCTGAGCGAGGCCGGGCTGGGGCTTGGCGACATCGTGCGCATCAATGCCTATGTCACCGACCGCGCGCATCTGCGGCCCTATATGGAGGTCCGCGACCGGCTGTTTTCGAGCCCGGCGCCGGCCTCGACGCTGATGATCGTTTCCGGCTTTGCCCGGCCCGAATTCGAGGTCGAGGTCGAGGCGATCGCGGCCGGGTGATCGACAGGCCGGGCACACCGCGCTAGGTCTGCCCTGATCATTTGAAAGGCGTGACATGACCGTAGCAAAAAGACGCGTCTGGTGGGGCGATTACCGGACAACCGAGTATGCCTCGATCGATCCCGAGACGACGATCGCGGTGCTGCCGGTCGCGGCGATCGAGCAGCATGGGCCGCATCTGCCCGTCTCGACCGACACTTCGATCATGAACGGCATGCTCGACACGGTGATCGCACACCTGCCCGAGGACCTCGATATCCGCATCCTGCCGGTCCAGGCGGTGGGCAAGTCGAACGAGCATCTGCACGCGCCGGGCACACTGACCCTGCCGGCAACGACGCTGATCGAGGCGTGGACCGAGCTTGGCCTGTCGATAGCGCGCGCCGGCGTGCGCAAGCTCATCGTCGTCAATTCCCATGGCGGCAATGAAGAGATCATGGGTATCGTAACGCGCGAACTGCGCGTGCGCGAAAAGATGCTGGCGGTGAAGACCAGTTGGCAGCGCTTTGGCCGTCCGGCCGGCATGTACACCGAACTTGAGGACCGCCACGGCATCCATGGCGGCGATGTCGAGACTTCGCTGATGCTGCATTTCCGGCCGGATCTCGTCGACATGGGCAAGGCCGACAATTTCGTTTCCAACGTCGCCGACGCCGAGAAGGAATTCGCGCTTCTGCGCCAGACCGGCACGCATGCCTTCGCCTGGATCGCCAGCGATCTCAACCCGAACGGCGTGGTCGGTGACGCCAGCATTGCAACGGCAGAGAAAGGCCGATTGACGGCGGAACATCAAGCCGATGGCTTCATCAGCCTGGTGCGCGATGTGCGCAAGGCCAAGCTCGCCGAGTGGCTGAAGTAGCCTAAATATCGATCTTGAGTGCGAACGGCGTGCCTTCGAAGGCGTCGGCGCCGCGCCCGATCGCTTCGATCGCCTCGATCATGCGGCCATTGCGCTCGAGCAGCGCGTCGGCCACCGCGATCAGCCGTGGATTGGGCGTCGCCGAGGGCGACAGCGCGCGCAGCGTCTGCGCCAGTTCCACCTCGTCGCGTTTCGGCGCCAAAGCCGCGGCGATGATATAGGCCGAGGCGGTCGAGCGGCTGATGCCGGCATAGCAGTGCACGATCATCGGCTTTGCCCGGTCCCAGCGGCGCGCGAAATCGAGCAGGTCGCGCACATGCTCCTCGCCCGGCATGGTCATGCCGTCCTGCGCCACCGCGATGTCGTGCATGACCAGATGCAGGTGGTTTTCCCGGGCGATCGAGGTCGGACGCACCACCTCGGTGCCGGCGGCAAGCAGCGACAGCATGCGGTCGGCGCCGGTCCTGGCAACGGTTTCCTCGATCTTCGCCAGCGAGCAGACATGGATCATTGTTTCGAACCTTTCGACCGATCCTCACGCCGCGACGCCCATTCGGCAAGGGCCGATTCAAGCCTGCGCCATTCCTCCTCGTTTGCCGGCAGGCCGGCGCGCAGGGCATTCGGCCGGTCGGAGAAATGCCGGAGCAGGATGCCACTTTCGCCAAGCGCGGAAAACAGGCCGCCGGCATCGGGCAGGCTGAGATAGCGGAACAACATGGTGCCGCCCGCGACGCGAACGCCGAACCGGCCAAACAGCGCATCAACCCGCACCACCTCATCCGCCAACGACGCCCGCATCGCATCTTGCCAGTCGAGATCGGCGAGTGCGCGGATGCCGTATTCCAGCGCCGGTCCGGCGACGGCCCACGGCCCGAACTGCATGTCCAACCGTTCAGCCGTCGGCGCGTCGGCAAGCGCGAACCCAAGCCGCAGGCCGGCCAGACCAAAGAACTTGCCAAACGAACGCAGCACGATGATGCCGCCCTGGGCGACATCGCCGGCGAGGCTGTGTTCGCGTGGACCGACATCCATGAACGCCTCGTCGACGACCAGCAGCCCGCCCTTGGCGCGAAGTCCGTCAGCCAGCATCAGCAGCCGGTCGCGCTCGATGATGCGCCCATCCGGATTGTTCGGATTGACGATGATGGCGAGGTCAGCGTCGACCAGCGCCGCGAAATCGGCGACCTCGACCACCTCATGCCCGGCAATCGCCGCCGCCCGGGCGTGTTCGGCATAGGTCGGCCCCAGCACCATCGCCTTGCCGGGCCTCACCAGCGAGGCTACGCGCGGCAGCAGAATTTGGGTCCCGGGCGCCGCCACCACGTTTCCCGCGGAAGGCGCGCCATAGGTGTTGGCCGCGATCTCTATCAGTTCGCGCCCACGCGCGGCCTCCGGCAACCGCCACAGGGAGGTGGCGGGCAGGTCGAAAAGCGGGTAGGAGTGCGGATTGATACCGGTCGAGAGGTCGACGAAAGGCGGCACGGCATTGGGGAAAAGCGCCCTTGCCCGGCCAAGACTTCCACCATGGTCCACCGCTCCTTCAAGAAGCCTCATGTCAGTCCTGATCGCTTTCCTGTCATTGGTTGTCGAATTCGTCCTTGGTTATCCCGACTGGCTGTTTCGCGCCATCGGCCATCCGGTGACGTGGTTCGGCAGGCTGATATCCTTTCTCGACTTGAGGCTCAACCGCGCCACTGATCCCGACGCACTGCGTCGCCAACGTGGTGTCCAGGCGCTTTTGGTCATCGTGCTGGTGCCGGCGCTGACAGGTCTTTGCGTGCAGCTCGTTCTGCTCTGGCTCGTCCCCTTGGGATGGATCATTGCCGTCCTTCTGGCAACATCGCTTCTGTCGCAGAAGAGCCTGCACGAACATGTCGAAGCCGTCGCCGACGCGCTCGACAGTGGAGGCCTCGACATGGGCCGCGCCGCCGTCTCGCGGATCGTCGGCCGCGATCCCGAAACGCTGGACCGGGCAGGCGTCTGCCGTGCGGCGATCGAAAGCCTGGCGGAGAATTTTTCCGATGGCATCGTCGCCCCCGCCTTCTGGACCGGCGTTGGCGGGCTGGCCGGCGGCGCCGCCTACAAGGCGGCCAACACCGCCGATTCGATGATCGGCCACCACACCCCACGCCATGAGGCGTTCGGCTGGGCGGCGGCGCGCTTCGACGACTGGATCAACCTGCCGGCATCGCGGCTGACCGCGCTGCTGATCGTGCTCGCTTCCTTCTTGGTCGAGGGCGCCGCCCCCCACTGCGGCTGGCAAGCGGTACGGCGCGACGCGAAAAAACATCGCTCGCCCAATGCCGGCTGGCCCGAAGCGGCCATGGCCGGCGCGCTTGGGCTCGCGCTTGCCGGACCACGCAGCTATGGCGGTGTCATGGTCGAAGACATCTTCATGGGCGAAGGCGGCCGCAGCGATGTCGACAGCGGCGATATAAGGCGCGCGCTGCAACTCTACCGTATCGCTGATTTCCTGCTGATGGGCTTGTTCGGCCTGGTCGCGGTGATCGCTGTTCTGGTTTTCTAAAACTCGATGCCCTGCTGAGCTTTCACGCCCGCCGAGAAATGATGCTTGGTCAAACCCATCTCGGTGACCAGATCGGCAGCCTCGACCAGCGCTGGCTTGGCGTTTCGGCCGGTGATGACGATATGCAGACCCTCGCGCCGGCCCTTCAGCGCCGCAACCACCTTGTCGAGATCGAGGTAGTCGTAGCGCAACGCAATGTTGAGCTCGTCGAGCACGACAAGGCTGATCGAGGGATCGTCGATCAATTCCAGTGCCTTGGCCCAGGCAGCCTCGGCAGCGGCGATATCGCGCTTCAGGTCCTGGGTCTCCCAGGTGAAACCCTCGCCCATCGCATGCCAGACGACGCGGTCGCCGAAGGCGGCAAACGCATCCTTCTCGCCGGTGTGCCATTTGCCCTTGATGAATTGCACGACGCCGACGCGCTTGCCGTAGCCGAGCATCCGCAGCGCCAGCCCGAAGGCGGCCGTGGTCTTGCCCTTGCCGGGACCGGTGTTGACGATCAGCAACCCCTTCTCGACCGTCTTGCTCGCAACCTCGGCGTCCTGCACGGCCTTGCGCTTGGCCATCTTGGCGCGATGGCGTTCTTCATCCTTGCCGTCGATGTCAGTCATTTCACTTCACCTTGAGCGGTAGCCCCGCCACCATCAACAGCACCGTGTCGGCAACCGCGGCGACCCGCTGGTTGAGCCGGCCGGCGTCGTCGCGAAAACGCCGCGCCAGCGCATTGTCGGGCACGATGCCTTGCCCGACCTCATTCGACACCACGAACCACGGCCCGCGCGGCCGCGACAGCACGTCGGCCAGCCGTCGGCACTCAGCCTCGACGTCGTGATCGGCCAGCATGTGATTGGTCAGCCATAGCGTCAGGCAGTCGACAAGCACCGGCCGATCATCCGGCAAGGCCTCCAGCGCTTCGGCAAGGTCGAGCGGCGCGTCGACGGTCGACCAGCCCTCGCCGCGCCGCGAGCGGTGCAACGCGATGCGCTCGCGCATCTCATCGTCATAGGTTTGCGCCGTGGCGACATACGCCCATGGCGGGGGCAATGCCGTCGCCAATGTTTCGGCGTGCGCGCTCTTTCCGGAGCGCGCGCCACCGATGATGAAAGTCAGCTTGCCGCGATCAGGCAAAGCTGTCGCGCAAGCCGGTGGCCGTGCCGGTGAAGCGTCTACGCACCACGCCCACGACCGCGCCGAGCACCAGCCAGAACACCAGATTGGTTATCGTCACCGCCACCACGAACTGATGGTGCAGGCCTTCCGGGATAGGCGTCTCGAAACTGTCGGGCTGCGGCGCGCCGACGATGTGCGGGGCAACGATCAGCAAGACGGCAAGGATGGTCAACGGCAGCGATCTGCGAAACACGATCAGGCCAAGGCCGATGGCGGTGGCCGCCGCCGTTGCCGTCCACCAGATCTGGCGCGCAAGCAGATCGGCCGCCGGCATCGCCGGCAGTTCCGGCTGCAGGCCAAGGCCTGGTGCCAGCGTGAACACGGCAAAGCCGGCCAGCCCCCAGAACACGCCCTGGCGCCAATTGCCGACGCCGCCGGCAAACTCGGAAACCGCGACCAGGACCAGCGCGAAGCCGATGCCGGTGACGACATTGGCAACCACGCTGAAGGCAAAACGCTCGACGCCGTCGGCCGGCGCCCAGCCTTCATCTTCCTCCGCCGGTGCCGTGACTTCGGCGGTTGCGGGCGCGGCAGAGCTCATCGCATTCCCAGCGGGCGCGACCGTGCTCACCGCATCGTTGCTCGCTGCTGGTGCAGCCGCGTGGTCATGGTGACGGCCGCCGCCGGCCTGTTCGTAGACTTCCGCCTTGAGGATCAGCGGCACTGTCGCATAGGCCTGCAGGCAGGCGAGAACGACACCGGCCACGAGCCCCGCGACCGCCGCGACGAACACGACGTTGCGAAACAGATTCATGATGTCAGATCCTCGTTAGTGGCAGGGAAACGCCATCGAGTGGCGATAGTCGTGGGCGGCATTGTGGACCGCATCGATATGCGAGAAACCGACAAAGCCGACGACGAACATGCCGAGCAGCGCCGCGAGCGCGAGTTGCAGGAAGCGCGACTGCGAGGAGACGGAGGCGCCGAGGGAGACGGAAGCGGTAGTCATGTCTTGTCCTTTCGCCCTCCACCCGAGGGCATCGAAGTCAGTTTCCTGTCGCCGGCAGGTCTCCTGGCTCGCGGATAAGCGCCCTTCCCCACCTTCCCGAAGGAAAACCTTCAGTGGCATATGGAGAGGACTACCGCACACAGTTGCGGGGGCAGCCACGGCATTGGACAGGAATTCCTGTCCGCACCGCATTCCCTCTTGACTCCAAAAAGGAACCGACGACGTTGGTGACTATAGGGAAATTCGCCGCGCGCGGCAAACCAAATTCCGACAGTCGCCAGCGCAGGAGCGTCGTATCGGCAAGGCCGCTCCCCTCCTGATTGACAAACTTCATGGCCGGGTGTCGGCTGCCAACCTGACAGGAAGCCAGCCATGCAGCGTGATGCCAGCGAGCGCGAGCCCCATAGCGGCCTGACCCGAACCGAGCCGACGCTGCCCTCATCGGCTTATTGGGACCAGGAGAACTATCAGCGTGATCTCGCCGCCATCTGGTACAGAAATTGGCTGCTCGTCTGCCGCGAGGCCGACCTTGCCCAGCCTTTGGCATTCCGCACCTTCCGCGTCGGTACGCAGGAAATCGTTGTGCTGCGCGACGACGCCGGCGAGTTGCATGCAAGTCCACAACACGTGCCGGCATCGCGGTTCGCAGCTTTGCCAGGAAAGCGAAGGACGCCTGAAGGCGCGGCTGATCACCTGCCCGTATCATGCCTGGTCCTATTCGCTGCGTGGCGATCTGGTGCGTGTACCGTCGAAATCGCTGCCTGACGGCTTCGACAAGGCCGACCACCCGCTTTATCGCGTTGCGCTCTCGGTGTGGCGGGGCTTCGTCTTCGTCAATCTTGCTGAAGATGCCGCCGGCTCAGCGCAGTCATCCTTCGACCCGGCCTCCGGCGACCTCGGCAACTGGCCGCTGGACACGCTGGTGTCAGGCCATGTGCTGCGCAAGGTGATGAACTGCAACTGGAAGATTTTCTGGGAAAACTTCAACGAGTGCCTGCACTGCCCGGGCGTCCACAAGGACCTGTCGCGGCTGGTGCCGATCTATGGCCGCGGCCTGATGAGCCGGCATGACGATCCCGAATGGACGCGCCATGCCGACAATGATGCGCCGGAATTCTCCGGCGGCCTGCGCGCCGGGGCTGAAACATGGTCGCGTGATGGGCAGACGCATGGGCCGGTTTTCCCCGGCTTGACGCAGGCGGAACGCATCGCCGGCCAGACCTACGCCACCAGCCTGCCCTCGATGTTCATGGTCGGCCATGTCGACTATGTCAGGACCGTGCGGCTGGTGCCGCTCGGTCCCGAACAGACCGAATTGACCGCCGAGTGGCTGTTCGCGCCCGAGGCGCTCGCCGCCACCGATATCGACAACATCGTCGCCTTCGGCACACAGGTGCTGGAGGAGGATGCCGCGATCTGCGAGGTCAACCAGAAGGGCCTGCGCTCGATGCGTCATACAGCCGGCGTGCTGATGCCCGAGGAATATGAGCTGCACGGCTTCCACAATTGGGTGCGCGAGCGCCATACCGGGCTTTCGCTCTGATTTTTTAGAGGGATTTAGGCAGGTAGCGCCAGGTCATGAAGCCGCAAAACGCCGCCAGCAGGCCGAGCGTGACGAACACCGATCCCAATCCGAAGAAGGCCAGCACCACCGAATAGACCAGCGGCGGCGTCAATTCGGAAAAGTCGAGATAGGTGCGGTAGACCGCCGCCATCTGCGCGCGTTCATAGGAGCGCACCGAGCGCATGAAGGCGGTCGAGCCCAGCGCGTCGAGCGCGATGGTGAAGAAGGCGCCGCACAACAGGAAGGCGCCGGTCAGCAACGGCTCTGCCGCTCCGACCGTGCCCGCCGCCAGCAGCGACGCCGACATGGCGAAGTAGGCAAACGTCATGGTGCGTCGGCCGCCAAAGCGTTTTCCTGCCTTGCCCCAGAAGATCGCCATGAACAGCAGCGCATTGCCGGCCGAGACCAGCAGGCCGCCCGCCAGTTCACCCTCGCCGGTGATCACCATGAACAGCGGTCCATAGACGAAGAACGTCGTCCAGAAGCAGGACCGGCCGAAGGCGATCAGCCAGGCGAGCCTGAGCCTTGGCTGCGCCACGAAGCGGCCGATGTTGGCGAGCGGATTTGCCGGCCGCGTCTTGCCCGAGCGGATCGACGGGTTGTCCCCCAGCCGGTAGGTCCAGAACAGCGCCAGCAAAGCCATGGCGAAAACCGCCACCGCGCCATGCGCGGCATAGATGCCGAAATGCGCATAAAGAAAAATGCCAAGCGTCGGCCCGCCCGTCCAGGCAACCATCGACCACGCCATGCGCAGCGATTCGGCCTGCATGAAGTCGGTCTTGCGGATGTGGTCCATGATGTAGAGGTTGAGTGTGATCGACAGCGCACTGGCGCCCATCACCCGGCACAGCATGCCGGCCAATTGCCCGGCGAGCGTATGGGTGACGAAGAACAGCGAGCCGATGGCGAGCAGGCAGGCGCCTGCCGTGTAGACCCAGCGCCGCGCGAAGCGGCGGATCAGCATCGGCATGAACAAGGTCACCGACAGGCCGAGCATGGATACGACGGTGTAGAGGATCGAGACGATCTGCTCGTTGTGGAGGATCTCGTAGGCCTGGATCGGGATGACGCTCGACACCATGGCGCGGGCGAAGGACTCGACCGCGTAGAGCGAGGCGAAGGTGCGCGCATCCGCGGCCTTGAGGGCCGGAAGCCAGATCGGATGGCGCACATGCGTGGACATTGCTTCCCCAAAGCAGAATCGCGGCGTCAAATCTGCCGTGGACATTTCAGGCCCATTAAGAGGAAACCGACGCACAGCCGGCGAAAAGCGAAGCCGGCCAACGGCTTTCCCGCGCTGGCCCAATTCGGCGGCTGGCGCGGGCTCCGCCACGCGGTCCAGGCCAAGGCGACCGGTCTTCTTCTATCTGGTGCAACCGTGATAGTCGTCTTGGAGGGGCTGAATCAGATCGCGAGACCATGAGCATCCACACGCCGACCGCACCCGTTCCGGAGCCATCGAAGCGCATCGTTGCCATCGATATTTTGCGCGGTATCGCGCTGATCGCGATGGCAAGCTACCATTTCACCTGGGACCTGGAATTCTTCGGTTACACCGACCCCGGTCTCACCGCCTTCGGCTGGTGGAAGATCTACGCCCGCTGCATTGCCTCGACCTTCCTGTTCCTTGTCGGCGTCAGCCTCTATCTCGCCCATGGCCGACAGATCCGCTGGAACTCCTTCTGGAAACGGTTCGCCATGGTCGCCGGTGCGGCGGTCGCCATCTCGGTCGTCACCCGCATCGCCACGCCGGATGGATTCATCTTCTTCGGCATCCTGCATGAGATCGCGCTCGCCAGCCTGCTTGGCCTCGCCTTCCTGCGCCTGCCGGCGCTGCTGACGCTTGTCGTCGCCGCGCTGGTCATCGCGGCGCCGGTCTACCTGCGCTTCGAGGCGCTCAATCACCCCTGGCTGTGGTGGATCGGCCTTTCCGCCGTCAATCCGCGCTCCAACGACTACGTGCCGCTGTTCCCCTGGTTCGGCGCGGTGCTTCTCGGCCTCGGAGCGGCGAAACTCGCTTCCGCTTCCGGCATACGGGCACGCCTGGCGAGCCTCGTGCCCGGCCGCTGGGCCAATCCACTGGTCTTCATCGGCCGCCACAGCCTGGCCTTCTACCTGATCCACCAGCCGCTGCTGATCGGTTGCGTCTGGCTGTTCTCGCAAGTGATGCCGGCCCAGGTTGAGCCCCCGCAGGTCAATTTCCTGAAAACCTGCCAGCGCTCGTGCGAGCAGATGCGCAACGCAACCTTCTGTTCGAGCTATTGCGGCTGCATGCTTGATACGCTGCAAGGCGAAGGATCTCTTGATCGGCTCTTCAACAACGACCAGACTGCGGACTTCAGGGCGCATCTGTCCGATCTTGCCGCAACGTGCACCGCCAAGACCGAGGACAAGATGACGGAGGGAGGGACACAATGACCGAGCCGAAGCCTGGAATGATACCGTGGCCGCCGGTGATCTACGCTGCCGCGATCGCCATCAGCATCATCCTCGGCATGCTCTATCCCTTGCCCTGGATCGGAGACCTCCTGGGCGATATCCTGTTCGCCGCTGGTTGGGTGGCGTTGTTCGCCGTCGCCGTTCTCTGGTTCACCGCGATCCGCACCATGATGCGGGCCAGGACAACGCTCAATCCCAACGCCGTGCCCGATCATCTCGTCACGACCGGCCCCTTCGGCATCACCCGCAACCCGATGTACCTGGCCAATACGCTGCTGTTGATCGGCGTTGCCTTCGTCTCGGGCATCGCCTGGTTTTTCCTGCTTGCCTTCGTCGCCGCCTTCGTCACCCAGAAGGTCGCGATCGAGGGCGAGGAAAAGATATTGGCGGCGAAATTCGGCAAGAAATACCGCGACTATGCCAAGCGGGTGCGACGCTGGATCTGAGCCAGCGTTAAAGTTGCCAATCTTCCCCCTTGTGGGGGAGATGTCCGGCAGGACAGAGGGGGGCGCCGTCCCACCAACATCTCGAAATTTCGGCTAGGTGTTGACCCCGAGCTCGACCAGCCGCTCGACGCAAGACTCCTCGGCCTGGTCGAGTTCGGCCAGCGTCTCCTCGAGGTCGCGGCGCTTTTGCCTGAGGTCCTCGCGCTTTTCCTCGATGCGCTTGATCATCAGCTTGAGCTGCCCGACCTCGCCCGGCGGCTCCTTGTACATCTGGATGATCTCGCGGATCTCGTTGATCGAGAAGCCGAGCCGTTTTCCGCGCATGATCTGCCGGATGAGGTGACGATCGGAAGGGCGAAACAGCCGCGTACGGCCGCGCCGCACAGGCTGCACCAGTCCCTCGTCTTCGTAAAAACGCAGCGTCCGCGTCGACACGTCGAATTCGCGGGTCAGTTCGGTGATCGAATAATATTCCCGCATTGTCACTCCATGCCGGAATTCCGGGTGATCGCCATGCGGCGTCGCCCATCTGTCCCGAACCAAACCCTTGCCGCTGGAATCGAAGCGGCACCCCGCACGAGCCTCGCACGGCATTTACGTAAAAGTCAATTAAGACACTTACCGGACGCCGAACCACCAGGTCGCGAGGCCGAGGAAGGCAAAGAATCCAACGACATCGGTAACGGTGGTGACGAAAACCGCTGAAGCGACCGCGGGATCGACCTTGAACCGGTCGAGCAGCAACGGGATCAGGATGCCGGCAAGGGCCGCCACGAACATGTTGATGATCATCGCCGCCGCGATGATGCCGCCCAGATTGGGGTCATGGAACCAGACAGCCGCGACGATGCCGATCAGGATGGAGAAGACGATGCCGTTGATGAAGCCGACACCCATTTCGCGGCGAATGATGCGGCCGGCATTGTAGATGTCGAGATCCCTGGTTGCCAGCGCCCGCACGGTGACGGTCATGGTCTGCGAGCCGGCATTGCCGCCCATGCCGGCCACGATCGGCATCAGCACGGCGAGCGCGACGATATGCTCGATCGTGCGATCGAACAGGCCGATCACCGATGCCGCCAAAAATGCCGTCAGCAGGTTGACGAGCAGCCAGGGAACGCGCGAGCGCGAGGTCGCCAGAATGCTGTCGGAGAGCTCCTCGTCGCCGACGCCGCCCATGCGCAGCAGGTCCTCCTCCGCTTCCTGCTGGATGACGTCGACGACGTCGTCGATGGTCAGCACGCCGACCAGCCGCTCGTTCTCGTCGACGACGGCGGCCGACAAAAGGTCGTATTGTTCGAATTCCCGCGCCGCCTCTTCCTGGTCCATGGTGGCCGGGATGGCGTGCCGCGTCTCATGCATGACTTCCTCGACCTTGACCGCGCGCTTCGTGCGCAGGATCTGGTCGAGATCGATGGCCCCCAGCAGCTTGAAGGTCGGGTCGATGACGAAGATCTGGCTGAAGCGGTCGGGCAGGTTCTTGTCCTCGCGCATGTAGTCGATGGTCTGGCCGATGGTCCAGAAAGGCGGCACAGCGACGAACTCGGTCTGCATGCGCCGCCCGGCGGTCTCTTCCGGATAGTCGAGCGAACGGCGCAGCCTGATCCGCTCGGTGAACGGCAGTTGTGACAGGATCTCGTCCTGGTCTTCCGGCTCCAGGTCTTCGAGGATGTAGACCGCGTCGTCGGAATCGAGTGCCTGCACGGCTTGCGCGATCTGCGCATTGGGCAGGTTGTCGACGATATCCATGCGGATCGCCTCGTCGACTTCGGTCAGCGCGGAAAAATCGAAGTCGGCGCCCAGCAGCTCGACCAGCGCGCGCCGCTGTTCGGGGTGCAGCGCCTCGATGAGGTCGCCAAGTTCCGACTGATGCAGGTCGTCGACTTGGCGCTTGAGGGTCAGCGTATCGCGATCGGCGATCGCCGCACCAATTTGGGCAAGGAAGGACGATAGGACGGCACCGTCCTCGCCATAGATATCAGCGTGGTGCTCGTCGGCGGCCCTGGCGCCGGTCGTCCGTTCGTCCTGGCCTTCCACCAGCGCCTCCCGCCATCAGAATCCGGAAAAGGTGCAAATCAGGTCTAGACCATGAGTCCGCAAAGTGGAAACCGGTTTCGGTCCGGTACCCATACAAAAGTGACGGCGATCCGGAACGCTTCAACTTCGCAACATGTTCTTCCAACGCGCGGGAATTTCAGGCCAAACACTTGCTTGCCCGCTCACCAATGCCGAGTTGCCGTCCCCGCGCGAACTGTCGATTTCATCAAAGGCAGGCCACGCTTCGGCTTCCTGTGGCGCGACAGCCGATGTCGCTGGGGAAAGAGCACCCCCGCGCCATTGGAGCAGAATTGTCATGATGCAGGTCCAGGCATCGGCTGGACCCGCCAGACCGGAACAAAAAAAGCGGAAGCCCTTGAAGATCAGGTCACGGACAGAGAACAAGGCAATCGAAGAGCGGCGCGTTCGCGTGGTCGTGGCCGAACGCAATCCGCTCGTCATATCGGCTCTGCGTGAAATGCTGGACTGCGACGGGCGCTGCGAACTTTTGGCCTCGGTACAAAGCGGCAGGCATTTCCTGGAGCTTGCAGCGGCACAGGAATTCGATGTCGCCGTGATCGGCTGGAAGCTCTCCGACATGGACGGCGCGGATGTCCTGGCCGAGGTCCAGGGCCGCAAGCTCAACATCCGCATCGCGGTGTTTTCAAATGACCATGACATCGGCATCCTGAAACAGTGCGTGCGCCTCGGCGCGCAAGGCTACTGCTTCCAGTTCGACGATCCCGCCATCATTTTCGACACGATCCTGGCTGTCGCGCACGGCCGCATCTGCATCCCCTATATCGACATCAACAAGGTCAACGACACGCCTCTGTCCCGGCTTACCGTGCGCGAGCGTGAACTGCTGGCGGTACTGTCAGATGGCTGGACCAATTTGCAGATCGCGACCCGGACCGGGATCTCCGAGAATACGGTGAAGTACCATCTCAAGAATCTCTACGACAAACTGGACGTCCGCAACCGCGCCATGGCGGTCGCACTCTATTCACGAGAGAGGCGCAGCCAGAAGCAGCCTTTCGGGTAGGGCAACCGGGTAGGCCATACCCACCCGCACGCGGCAAGTTCTTACCCGCCAAGGTGTTGTTGACATCAGCCGTCGAAACGAAACTCCCCATCACCGCTTTTGCTGGATCAGGAGGAGTTCGCACCATGGCCGGTTTCACCCATCTTTTCATTCCCGGGCCGACCAATATCCCCGAACAGGTGCGGCAGGCGATGAACCTGCCGATGGAGGACATGCGCGCGGCCACCTTCCCCGACCTCACCCTGCCACTGTTCGAGGACATCAAACGCGTCTTCAGGAACGAGACCGGTCGCGTCTTCATCTATCCATCCTCCGGCACCGGTGCCTGGGAAGCGGCGATGACCAATGTGCTCAGCCCCGGCGACCGCGTTTTGATGTCTCGCTTCGGCCAGTTCTCCCATCTGTGGGTCGACATGGCCGAGCGGCTCGGCTTCGAGGTCGACGTGATCGACTGCGAATGGGGAACCGGCGTTCCGCTGGACCTCTATGCCGAGCGGCTGAAGGCGGACAAGACGCACCGCATCAAGGCGATCTTCTGCACCCAGAACGAGACGGCGACCGGCGTCACCAGCGACGTCGCCGGCTGCCGCGCAGCGCTCGACGATGCGAACCACCCTGCCCTGCTTTTCGTCGACGGCGTCTCGTCGATCGGCTCGATCGATTTTCGCCAGGAAGAATGGGGTGTCGACTGCGCCGTCAGCGGCTCGCAGAAAGGCTTCATGCTGCCGGCCGGTCTCGGCTTCCTGTCGGTCAGCAAGAAGGCGCTCGTGGCTTCCAGAACCGCCACCCACCAGCGCTGCTTCTTCTCCTTCGAGGACATGATCCGCGCCAACGATGCCGGCTATTTTCCCTACACGCCGGCGACACAGCTGCTGCGCGGCCTGCGCGCCTCGCTCGACCTGATCGAGGACGAAGGGCTCAACGCCATTTTCGCCCGTCACCATCGTCTCGCCGAAGGCGTGCGCAAGGCGGTCGACGCCTGGGGCCTGAAGCTCTGCGCCAAGGCGCCGAAATGGCATTCAGACACGGTCAGCGCCATCCTCGTGCCTGATGGCATCGACAGCGGCGACGTCGTCAAGCGCGCCTACCAGGCCTACCAGACGTCGCTCGGCGGCGGCCTCAACAAGGTGTTCGGCAAGGTTTTCCGCATTGGCCATCTCGGCTGGCTGAACGAAGTGATGGTGCTGGCCTCGCTGTCGTCAGCTGAAATGGCGCTGCTCGATTGCAGCGTCCGGCTGGCGCCGGGCTCCGGCGTCGGCGCCGCCATCCAGCATTTCCGCGCCTCGGCGGCAATGCCTGTCGCCGAAGCCGCCTGAGGGGAGAGAAGATGAGCCACACCATCAACCACCTCAAGAAACTCAGGCTGCAGCGCAGCGAGCTGGCGGTTCCCGGCTCCAGCCCGGAGATGATCGACAAGGCGGCCAACAGCGCCGCCGACTTCGTCTTCCTCGACATCGAGGACGCTGTCGCCCCGCCCGACAAGGAACGCGCCCGCAAGAACATCATCCAGGCGCTCAATGACATCGACTGGCGCGCCAAGGGCAAGACCGTTTCGGTGCGCATCAACGGCCTCGACACCCATTACATGTATCGCGACGTCGTCGATGTGATGGAACAGGCCGGCGACCGGCTGGACACCATCCTGGTGCCGAAGGTTGGCGTGCCGGCCGATCTCTACATGGTCGAGGCCATGGTCAACCAGATCGAGATGGCCAAGGGTTTCAAGACCCGCGTCGGCCTCGAAGCGCTGATCGAGACCGCGCTCGGCATGGCCAATGTCGAGGCCATTGCCGCCACGCCAGGCCGGCTGGAGGCCATGCATTTCGGCGTTGCTGACTATGCCGCAAGCAACAAGGCGCGGACCGTCAATATCGGCGGCCTCAACCCCGACTATCCCGGCGACCAGTGGCATTTCGCGCTGTCGCGCATGACTGTCGCCTGCCGCGCCTTTGGGTTGCGCGCCATTGACGGGCCGTTCGGCGATTTCTCCGATCCGGAAGGCTACAAGGCGGCCGCCAGGCGCGCCGCCGCACTCGGTATCGAAGGCAAATGGGCGATCCATCCCTCGCAGATTGCCTTGGCCAACGAGGTGTTCTCGCCGCCGGAGAAGGAAGTCACGCGCGCCCGCCGCATCCTCGAAGTGCTGAAAGAGGCCGAGGCGCAGGGCAAGGGGGCTGCCGCGCTCGACGGCAAGATGATCGACGCCGCATCGGAACGCATGGCGCGTAACGTCCTGGTGGTCAACGACGCCATCGAACGCGCCGGCCAGCTTAACTAGCCAACGAGAACCGCGCGTCGCGGCACTTCGACGATTTGGGGAGGAGAAAAAATGGACATCCACGAATATCAGGCGAAGGAACTGCTCGCCCGGCACGGAGTGCATGTGCCGCGCGGCGGCCTGGCTTACAGTCCCGAACAGGCGACCTACCGGGCGCGCGAGATCGGCGGCGGCAAATGGGTGCTGAAGGCGCAGGTTCATTCCGGTGCCCGTGGCAAGGCCGGTGGCATCAAGCTTTGCGCCAATGACGAGGAGATCTCGAGCGCCGCCGAAGCCATGCTCGGGCGCAAGCTGGTGACCCACCAGACCGGCCCGCGCGGCAAGCTGATCTCGCGCCTCTATCTGGAGGAAGCCGTCGACATCGCGCAGGAGCTCTATCTCGGCTTCGTGCTCGACCGCAAGGAAGAGCGCGTCATGATCGTGGCCTCGGCCGCCGGCGGCATGGAGATCGAGGAGATCGCCGAAAGAGCGCCGGATTCCATCATCCGCGCCACCGTCGATCCGGGCGTCGGCATGCAGCGCTTCCAGGCGCGCGAGATCGCCTTCGGGCTCGGGCTGGAGGACAGCCTGATCGGCAAGGCGACCGAGACCATCTTCAGCTGCTACCAGGTGTTCCGCGACTACGACGCCTCGATGCTGGAGATCAATCCGCTGGTGGTGACCCGCGACGGCAGCCTGGTCGCCCTCGACGCCAAGATGTCGTTCGACGAGAACGCGCTGTTCCGGCGGCCGGAAATCTCCGAATTGCGCGACAAGAGCCAGGAAGACCCGCGCGAAACCTTCGCCAGCGACCGAGGCCTCTCCTATGTCGGCCTCGACGGCAATATCGGCTGCATCATCAACGGCGCGGGGCTCGCCATGGCGACCATGGACATGATCAAGATCGCCGGCGGCGAGCCGGCGAACTTCCTCGACATAGGCGGCGGCGCTTCGCCCGAGCGTGTGGCGAAATCCTTCCGCGCCGTACTCGGCGACAAGAATGTCGAAACCATCCTGGTCAACATCTTTGCCGGCATCAACCGTTGCGACTGGGTTGCCGAAGGCGTCATCAAGGCGATCCGCGAGGTCGGCGTCAACGTGCCGCTGGTGGTGCGGCTCTCCGGCACCAGGGCCGAGGAAGGGCGCAAGATCTTGGCCGATTCCGGCGAGGCGGTGATCGTCGCCGACACACTCGCCGAAGCCGCCGAAAAAGCCGTCGCCGCGTGGCGCGCGGCCACCAAGAAAAAAGCAGCCTGAGGGAGGACGGAAAATGGCAATCCTGCTCAACCGCAGCACGCGCGTCATCGTGCAAGGTTTCACCGGCAAGATCGGCAGCTTCCATGCCGAGGACATGAAGCGCTACGGCACCAAGCTGGTCGGCGGCGTCACCCCCGGCAAGGGCGGCCAGACGCATCTCGGCCTGCCGATCTTCAACACCGTCAAGGGCGCGGTGCGCGAAACCCGCGCCGAGGCGAGCATCGTCTTCGTGCCGCCGCCCTTTGCCGCCGATTCGATCATGGAGGCGGCGGATGCGGGGATAAAGCTCTGCGTCTGCATCACCGACGGCATCCCCTCGCAGGACATGATGCAGGTCAAGCGCTACATGCGCCGCTACCGCTTCGAGGACCGCATGCGGCTGGTCGGTCCGAATTGCGCCGGCATCATCACGCCGGGACAGGCGCTGATGGGCATTATGCCCGGCTCGATCTACCTTCCCGGCCGTGTCGGCATCGTCGGCCGCTCGGGCACGCTAGGCTACGAGGCCGCCTCGCAGATGAAGGCGCTCGGCATCGGCGTCTCGACCAGCGTCGGCATCGGCGGCGATCCGATCAACGGCTCTTCCTTCAAGGACATTCTGAAGCTGTTCGAGCAGGATGACGAAACCGACGCCGTGGTGATGATCGGCGAGATCGGCGGACCGCAGGAAGCTGAAGCCGCGATCTGGGCGCGCGACAATACGAGAAAGCCGCTGATCGCCTACATTGCAGGGCTTTCCGCGCCAAAAGGCCGCCGCATGGGCCATGCCGGCGCCATCATCTCGGCCTTCGGCGAGTCCGCGCAGGAGAAGGTCGAGATCCTGAAAGAGGCCGGCGTCATCATCGTGCCGACGCCCTCGTCCTTCGGCGATGTGGTGGCCGATACGCTGGAGCGGACGAAGAAGGCTGCATAACCTTCACCAACAAGCGGCCGCGGGCCGTTGCCGAGCACGAGGCGGCGCGACTGGAATGCGTGGAGCACGGGCACCTCGCCGGTCGGCGACATGGCCAAAAACCAATCCGGCTTATTGGCGAGGTCGACGTCAATCCGCTTAATCGGCACGCCCTTTTTATTAAGAGCGATCGCGGCTCGTTGCACAAACGGACATAATGGATTGCTGACGAGGGTGAGGGAGAATTCAGTCCCAGGGTTTGCTCCAGACGAAGGTACTTTGGTGGGTTTGACGGCTGCGTTCGCAGGCATTCAAGCGAGCTTGGCGCCGTAGCGCGCCAGGAAGGTGGCGACAGCTTCGTCAATGATGACTGACAAGCCTTCGTCGGTGCCGCCACAGCCCGGCGCCATCAGTTCAGGCCAGAAAGCCTGCCCGGCGATCGTGGCCAGGAAAGCCTGTGCAGCGAGCTTGGCGTCGGGTACCATGAGGTTTCCGGCCTCCGTCTCGTCAAGCACATAAGCGCTCAGCCGATCGAGATAGGGCTCGAATCCGCGGTCGAACAGCATCTGCCCCAAATCGGGAAAGCGCAGGCTTTCGGCGATGATAAGCCGGAAAATGGCAACCATTCTGGGCTGGCGCATGCGCTCGGCATAGTCACGCCCGATCTTGCTAAGGCTCGCGTTCGGATCGCCGACGAGAACGTCCGCGTGGCAACCGCTTTCCAATGTCCAGAATTCCTCGACGATGGCTTCAAAAAGCGATGCCTTGGTTGGGTAGCGCTTGAACAATGTTGCGGTCGACACGTCAGCAAGTTTTGCAATCTGCTGAAGTGATGTTGCTCCGTAACCTTGTTCGAAGAAGAGCTTGGTGGCCGCTGCGACAGAGGCGACGCGCTTCTCCTCCTTGACCCGATCTTGATATGTCTCGCCTGCCATCGC
>NZ_AZUY01000068.1 GCF_000513935.1 Mesorhizobium sp. WSM3626
TCACGTGCTGCGCCGGCATCAGCAGCACCTCGTGACCCAACGCGCGCAACTCCCGCGCCCAGTAATGAGCCGCGCCACAGGCCTCCATGCCAACCTTCAGTGGTGGAAGCCCCGCAAAGAAGGCGAGCACCTGATTGCGCCGCAGCTTCTTGCGCAATACAGGCTGTTCGGCTTCATTCACCCCATGCAACTGGAAAACGCTCTTTGACGTATCCATGCCAATGCGAATAAGTTTATCCACGGACGGTCTCCCTTGTTGAGATCTGCAACGACCTCATTCTGGCACCCCAACACGGACTGAATGTCCGCTCCGCTCCGGTTCTCGAAAACGACACCAGCCGACTCAGCCTGACGAATTCCCTGATGGGATTTACCCAAGCTGTCCAACGAAGACGGATCGTCCGCTTGCACGGACTTTCAGGACTTTTCGTAGACGGGGGCGGGGCGCTCAGCCTCAATCGTTCTGTGGACGCAGGCCGAAGGTGGCTGGCTTGAGGCCGTAGCGCGTGTCGAAATCTTCGTCCGACTGCACGCGCGCCGCCGCCGGCGGTTTGCGGTAATCGGGGTCGCCGGCCTGCCGGCCGGAATCGACCACCTCGGCGAAGGCCATTGCCTGGCTCTGCGGTTTCGGCACGTTGCGCAGCCGCTCGACGATCGCCACCAGATCGACCTCACCGGCCTTCGACGTCACTTCTTCCTCGCGCTTGGCCGTGCCGGGAAGCAGGTGAGCGGGCAATCTCTCGAATTTCAGCCGCATGGTCGTCGCCACGCCTTCGCCGAAGGCGATCGCTTCGCGCTGGCCCATGGAAGACAGGAACGCGAGCGTGGAGGCGGACGAGTCGGCGATTGCCGAGCGAATGATCGCCTGGTCCTGCTCATTGGCGAGCCGCATGGCGAAGAAGGTCGAGCATTGCGACAGAATGGTCGGGTCCAGCTCACCTGGGCGCTGGGTGACGACGCCGAGATAGCAGCCATATTTGCGGCCTTCCTTGGCGATGCGCGACAGCGCATGCCTGGTCGGCGCGAAGCCGAGGCGCGGATCGGCAGGCATATAGCGATGCGCTTCCTCGCATAAAAACAGGAGCTGCAGCTTGCCTTCGCTCCACAAAGCGAGGTCGAAGGCCAGGCGCGCCAGCACCGAACAGACGGAATTGACCACTTCCGAGGGCATGCCGGCCATCTCGAAGCAGGTTACCGGGCGGCCATGATGCGGCACGCGGAAGATGTTGCCGATCGTCTCGTGGATGGTGTCCTCGATCAGGCGCGAATTGAACATGAAGCGGTAGCGCGGATCGGCAGCCGCCGATTCGATGCGCGTCTTCAGCGATTTGAGGGTCGGACGATCGGTCTTGCTTTCGAGCATTCCCATGCGCTCGTCGATCTGCTTGAGCAGGTCGGCGATGCGGTAGGGTACCGGCGTATCGGCGGTCAGCGCATCGCTGCCGCGCCTCAGGTAGGCGCCTGAACCGGGGTTGCGATAGAGGTTCTTGGCGAGCGGAACGAGGTCGCGAAGGGCGTCGATCTCTTCCGGCACCGTTTCGCGTCCGCGAAACAGCACTTCGGCGAATTCCTCCAGCGTGAATATCCAGAACGGCAGGTCGAGCGTCTTGGAATCGACCCTTACGCAATATTCGGGCAGCGAGGCCGCGAACTCATTGTGCGGATCGAGGATCAGGATGCGCAGGTCGGGTCGCGCCGCGATCGACTTGCGCAGCAGCAGCGACACGGCGGTCGACTTGCCGACGCCGGTCGTGCCGACAATGGCGAAGTGGCGCGCCAGCGTGTCGTCGATGGCGATGTTGGCGGCGATGGCCTCGTCCTGCGCCAGCGAGCCGATGGTGATGGAATGGCGGCCGGCCAGGTCATAGACCGCCTGCAGGTCGCGGGTGCGGATGCGGTGCGCGACGGCGCCGATATGCGGATAGCTGGTGATGCCGCGGTCGAAGATCGGCTTGGCACCGGGTTCGGCGCCGTCGCGCACTTCGCCGATCAGCTCGATGCTGACCTCGATGGCGTTCTGGCCCTCATTGCTCCAGGCGCGATCCGACTTGCCGATCGCATAAACCAGGCCAACGGTGCGCGTCGTGCCCAGATTGATGGAGATCATCTTGCCGACCGTCCACAGGCCGGTGATAGCGCCGTCGACGTCGTCGGCATAGGCGCTGATGGTGGCGCGCGCGCCGTCGCATTGCACGACGTTGCCTAGGATGCGCCGATCGTTCTGCTCTGCGTTGCGGCGCTCCTGCGATGTCGGTTCTCCGACGGAAGCCTCGCGTTCGACATACATGGACAGGCCTATCCCCATTTCCCTGGAGACCGGACGCTACAGGAACGGGGTTAAGGTCGGATGAGGTCGGATGGTGTAGAGAGGATTAAGGACGCGATGAAAATTATCGTGAGATGGTCTTCACTCGCATTCTTGTTTCGTTATAATGGACGAATGGATGATATAGCGAACGACATTTCCTCGACCATCGGCAGGCGCATTCACGCCGAGAGGATCATGCGGGATTGGTCGCTGGCCGAACTCGCAGAACGGTCAGGCGTTTCCAAGGCGATGCTGAGTACGATCGAGCGCGGCATGACCAGCCCGACGGCCGCGCTTCTGGTGCGCATTGCGGCGGCCTTCGGCATGACGCTGTCGACCCTTATCGCGCGCGCGGAATTGCAAGGCGGCGGGCTGTTGCGCGCGGCCGACCAGCCGGTGTGGCGCGACCCCGATACAGGCTATGTCAGGCGGCATCTGTCGCCGGCCTGCGACATGCCGCTCGAACTGATCAAGGTCCATCTGCCGGCGGGCGCGAAAGTCAGCTTACCCGCGGCTTCCTACGCCTTCATCAAGCAGCAGATCTGGCTGATCTCGGGACAACTCGAATTCACCGAAGGCGATCAGGTGCACAGGCTCGAACCCGGCGACTGCCTGGCGCTCGGGGCACCGTCGGACTGCACCTTCCATGCGCTGGGGCCGGGCGCCGACTATCTCGTCGCTCTGGTCAGGGGCTGACATCATGGCAAGACGGCCAAAGCGCTCCCACAATGGGGGGCCGCCTCTTGACGACTACAAGGGGCCGCCATGGGGCAAGGGCGATCCTTACATCTTCCTGGCCTGGCAGGCGGCGCACGCCAAGGCATGGAAGGCGCCGAGCCGCGAAGTGATGCTGATGCGCATGGACAAGGCTGAACGGCTGGGCCTGACCTATGAGGAATACACGCTCGAAATCCTCGAGCGCGGTCGGCATCTCAGGGAAGAAGACACCGAACGCATCAGCGCCATCAAGGCAGCGCGCAAGCGGCGCCGTGCCCGCCATCTCGACTGACGCCGGCGCTATCGACCCCATCCATCGTTTCCAGAGGACCAGCTATGAATGCCATAGAGATCGAGCCGTTGACCGCCAGCCGGGAAACACTCGCACTGCTGACGGATCTGCTGGTCGAAACGGTTGCCGCCGGCGGATCGGTCAGTTTCATGCATGCGCTGGCGCCGGAGGCGGCAAGGGCATTCTGGGAGACGTCGCTGGCCGCGGCGGCACGAGGGCAAAGAGTGGTGCTTGGGGCATGGGACGGCGGGGCTCTGGTCGGCACCGTCACGCTGCTGCTCGACTGTCCGCCCAATCAGCCGCATCGGGCCGAGATCGCCAAGCTGATGACATCAGTCGAGCAGCGGGGCAGGGGCGTCGGGACACGCCTGATGCGGGCCGCCGAACGCCTCGCGGCGGAGAAGGGACGCACGCTGCTGGTTCTGGATACGGCGACGGAGGAGGGTGCTTCAGGACTTTATGAGAAGCTCGGCTTCACCCTGGCCGGCGAGGTACCGGATTATGCGCTGAAGCCGCATGGCGGGCTGACGGGCACGCTGATCTACTGGAAGCGTATCGGCACAGCATCGCCGTAGCGCCAGTCAGGTCCGGGCTTTTCCGGCAAGGCGCTTTAGCAGCCAGTGGCGGAAATCCTGCTCGGCACTGGTCAGTTGCGCGGTCGACGGCCTGGTCAGAAAATGCCCCGACGTGCTGGGGAGCTCAAAATCGGAAAGCGGGACCAGCGCCCCGCCGTCGAGCGCCACGTCGATCAAGGGGCGGGACCCCAGCAGCACGCCGGCGCCGGCGCTCGCCGCCTCCATGGCGGCGACGAAACTGTCGAAGCGGTGCGACCGCCGGGGATGGCCAGCCAATCCGGCCGCCGCGAACCATTCCGCCCACATCTCGCGCGCGCCGGCCACGAGAAGCAGCGGCAGCGATGTCCAGTTGGCGGCGGCGCTGGCGAGGGCCGGACTTGCCACCGGCACAAGCCGCTCGGCGGTCAGCCTCTCGGCCTCGCGTCCAGGAAAGGATCCGTTGCCGAAACGGATGTCGAGCGCCGAGCCTGGCAGATCGTAGTCGGTCGGGCGGTGGATCGTCACCAGATCGAGTTGGACGCGCGGCAGCGCCTCGGCGAGATCGGGTAGCGCCGGGACCAATGCCAGCAAGGCAAACGAGATCGGCACCCGGATCGAGACGGTCCGGACGGCGCGCGGTTCGAACAATTCCGTGGTGCTGCTGCCAATGGTGGCGAAGGCCGATTGGATGTGCGGCAGGTAGGCGGCGCCCTCGGGCGACAGCGCGACCCCACGCGCCAGCCGCGAGAACAGCCGCGTCTTCAGCCGTTCCTCGAGCAGCCGGATATGCTGGCTGACGGCCGCCTGGGTCAGCCCGAGTTCGGCAGCCGCCGCGGTGAAATTCGACAGCCGTGCCGCAGCCTCGAAACTGCGCAGCCAGTCGAGGGGAGGCAGCGTGGGGACAAGTCTCCGAGCCATTACGAAATTTCGGCCTTTGGCTAAAAAATGATAATTTGAGTTATGCCTTGGGTACGCTCAACATGCAATCGAAGCCCCGGATCTGGCGGTGGGCGGATAGACACAGGACCTGATCTCCATGTTGACCCACGCGCTGATCGGCGACGAAGGCAGAACAATCGAACTTGGCTGGCAGGACGGAAGGCGCACCCGCTTTCACGCCATCTGGCTGCGCGACAATGCGCTCGACGACAAGACGCGTAGCGCCGGCAATGGCCAGCGGCTCGTCACCATCCTCGACATTCCGGCCGGCACGAGAATTGGCGCTGCATCGGTCAAGGCCGGAGCACTGGAGATCAGCTTCGAACCGGAGGGAAAGACGGTCAGCTTTCCCGCCCAATGGCTGCGTGCGAATGCCTATGATCGCGACGAGACACGCCAGCCCGGTTGGACAGGCGATGTTATCCAGCGCTGGACCACGGCGACGATGCAGAACTCGGTGCCGCGCGCCAGCTATCCGGCGGCCTTCCATGGCCGCGGTGTCCTGCGCGAATGGCTTTCGGCGGTGAGGACTTATGGCTTTGCGGTGATGGACGGGCTGCCGGCCGAATCCGGGGCGCTGTGCAAGGTTTCCGACCTGTTCGGCTATATTAGGGAAACCAATTACGGGCGCTGGTTCGAGGTGCGCGCCGAAGTCAATCCGAACAACCTCGCCTACACCAATCTCGGCCTGCAGGCGCATACCGACAATCCCTATCGCGATCCGGTGCCGACGCTGCAGATCCTGTCCTGCATCGAGAACACGGTGGAGGGCGGCGAATCCAGCGTCGTCGACGGCTTTGCCGTCGCCGCTGCCTTGCAAGCGGAAAACCCCGAAGGTTTTCGGCTGTTGAGCTCCCATGCGGCGCGGTTCGAATACGCAGGTTCATCCGGTGTGCGGCTGCAGTCCAAACGGCCGATGATCGAGCTTGGACCCGACGGCGAACTGATCTGCATCCGCTTCAACAACCGCTCGCTGGCGCCGACCGTCGATGTGCCGTTCGCCGACATGGATCGTTACTACGCCGCCTACCGCCGCTTTGCCGAGCTGATCGAGGATCCGTCCTTCGAAGTGACCTTCAAGCTGGAACCGGGCCAGGCCTTCATCGTCGACAACACTCGCGTCATGCATGCCCGCAAGGCGTTTTCGGGCACCGGCAAGCGGTGGCTGCAGGGATGCTACGCAGACAAGGACGGCCTTTTGTCGACGCTCGCGGCGATCGAACACGGCTTCAAGGAGGCGGCGGAATGAGCAGCCATGATCTGAACGCGGACACCATCGTCGAGTTTATAGCCGACATTTTCGAGCGCCGGGGTGCCGAATCCTATCTCGGCGAGCCGGTGACGATGTCCGAGCACATGCTCCAGGGAGCTTGGCTGGCGGAACAGGATCGAGCGCCCGAGGTGCTGGTGGCCGCCGCGCTGCTGCACGACATCGGCCACTACACCAGCGAGTTCGGCACCTATTCGCCCGACGATGTCGAAGACAAGCACCATGACGAGGCCGGCGGCGAGGTGCTGGCGCCGTTCTTCCCGCCGGTCATCGTCGAATGCGTTCGGCTGCATGTCGCCGCCAAGCGCTATCTCTGCGCCACGGACCCGACCTATTTCTCCAAGCTGTCGCCGGCTTCGGTTCACACCCTGTCGCTGCAGGGCGGACCGATGAGTGCCGACGAGGTGGCCGAGTTCCGCAAGAACCCGTTCCATGAGGAAGCGGTGCGGGTTCGCATCTGGGACGAGGGCGGCAAGGTCGCCAATATGCGGACGCGGGCGTTTCGCGACTATGTGCCGTTGCTGCAGCGCGTCGTGCACGATTTCGCCAATCGCGCCTGACCAATCACCGGGAGGAGACAGCCATGTGCCTCTGCTTCGATGGCGGAAGCGCGGTAGCCTGGAGACCTGCCGCGAGTGTTTGGCTGACGAGGGCGCCATCGCCGACCAGCAGTGAGCCCGGCGGGCTCACCGCTGCCGTTTCGTTCGGTGTCGCCGAGGGCTCACCATCTGATGCGGGGGATACGGGCTATCCCTTGTGGTGGACCTCCTGCAATCCGTAGACCGGTGTGGGCAAGCCAACCTGCCTGGCCTTCAGTTGCAGCGCCAGATATTGCGAATAGTGGCGCGACTGATGGAGGTTGCCGCCATGGAACCACAGCGCCTCCTGCTGGGTCGGCTTCCACATGTTGCGCTGCTCGCCTTCCCAGGGGCCGGGATCCTTGGCGGTGTTGGAGCCAAGACCCCAGACCTTGCCGACCTTGTCCGCCACCTCCTGTGAAATGAGGTCCGCGGCCCAGCCGTTCATCGAGCCGTAGCCTGTGGCATAGATCACGAGATCGGCGGGCAATTCGGTTCCATCGGCGAATTTGACCCCGGTTTGCGTCAGCTCCTCCACCGCGGCGCCTTGTCCGCTCTTGAGCTTGATCGAGCCGTCGATGACGAGGTCGCAGGCGCCGACGTCGATATAGTAGCCTGAACCGCGGCGCAGATATTTCATGAACAGGCCCGAGCCGTCATCACCCCAGTCGAGCAGGAAGCCGGCCTTTTCCAGATCCGCGTAGAACTTGGCGTCGCGTTCCTTCATCTGCTGGTAAAGCGGGATCTGGAATTCGTGCAGGATGCGGTAGGGCAGGGAGGCGAAGATAAGGTCGGCCTTGCGCGTCGTCATGCCGCTCTCGACCGCTTGCTCCGAATAGAGCGCGCCGAGCCCGATATCCATAAGCGTGTCGGACTTGACGATGTGCGTGGAGGAACGCTGCACCATGGTGACGTCGGCGCCACCCTCCCAGAGAGCCGCGCAGATGTCGTGGGCGGAGTTGTTTGAGCCGATGACCACGACCTTCTTGCCGCGGTATTTGTCCGGGCCGGGATGGGTCTAGGAATGCTGCTGCTCGCCCTTGAAGATGTCCTGGCCCTTGTATTTCGGCCAGTTCGCCTTGCCGGACATGCCGGTGGCCAGCACCAACTGCTTGGGTTTGAGGACGATCTCTTCGCCGTCGCGTTCGACCACCACGGTCCATTCCTTGGCCTTCTCGTCGTATTTCGCGGATTTCGCCGAGGTGGAGGACCAGTAGTTCAGCTCCATCACCTTCGTGTACATCTCGAGCCAGTCGCCGATCTTGTCCTTGGGCGCGAAGACCGGCCAATTCTTGGGGAAATCGATATAAGGCAGATGGTCGTACCAGACCGGATCGTGCAGGCAGAGCGACTTGTAGCGCTTGCGCCAGGAATCGCCGGGGCGCTCGTTCTTCTCGATGATGATGGCTGAAACGCCGAGCTGGCGCAGGCGCGCGCCGAGCGCGATGCCGCCCTGGCCGCCGCCGATGATCACGACATAGGGCTGCTTGCTGCGGCCGAGTTCAGCGAGTTCATCGTCACGCTCCTCGCGCCAGGATTTCCTGTCCTTGCCGTGGCCGTGCTTGGCGCCGAGCGGCCGGGTGAAGCCCGCCTTCTCCTCATGGCCCTTGAGTTCGGCCATGCTGGTGAGCAAGGTCCAGATCAGGTCGCCCTTGAACCGCACCAGGCCGAAACCGCGCGCCACCTCGGTCTCGAAGGTGATCCAGGCGGTGCTGACGCCGTCCGCCTCGGTCGCCTCCTCGCCTTCGGCTACTTTCCAGTTGCTCGGTCGGGTCTCAGCCAGCGTTGCCTTCAGCATGTCGCGGACCTGGTCCTGGCCCTCCATCGTCCTCAGGTTCCAGGTGAAGGTGACCAGGTCGCGCCAGTAGCAATCCGCCTGGAAACAGTTGACCGCGGCGTCGATGTCGCCTGTATCCAGCGCCTTGCCAAACTTGTCGAGCAGCGCTTGCGCCTTCGTTGTGGGTGTTCTCTCGAGCATGGTTTCTCCTCCGGTTGTCGGTTTCCAAGAACGCCTGTTCAGGCTTCCACTGGAACAGCAAGCGGCCGGCCAGGACCTCCCTACCTGGGGTGGGACTCCCGTTCGCCGGCAACGCGTCTCCTCCCAGGCACGTCGTCAGCCGGCATAGTGGTGCGTCGATGGGATGGGCTCAACTGTACTATGGTAGCGCGTAGCGGAGCCCCGTCTCACAGGCGAGTGAATTCGCATCATCCCCCATTGACGACCCCGCGAGTTCGCCTTTATGGTCCGCCACCATGAAAACGGCACTCATTCTCGTAGGAAGGCGCGTGGGCAAGGCGGTGTAACCGCCGGGCGAAGACCTCCCATGCGCACCACACAGGCTCCCTCGGGGGCCTTTTTTATTGCCTGAAACACGACTAAACGACCAGCAACGCCCAAATGGCGACAGTACGGGATCAGACCGATGAGCAATGGACAAAGTGAGCGGCGCGAAATGCCAAGTAGGGAAATGACGGGCGCCGAAATGGTGGTGCAGGCGCTGAAGGACAATGGCGTCAAGCATGTCTTCGGCTATCCGGGCGGCGCCGTTCTCCCGATCTATGACGAGATTTTCCAGCAGGACGAGGTCGAGCACATTCTCGTGCGGCACGAACAGGGCGCCGGCCACGCCGCCGAGGGCTATGCGCGGTCGACCGGCAAGGCCGGCGTCATGCTGGTGACATCAGGCCCCGGCGCCACCAATGCGGTGACGCCGCTGCAGGACGCGCTGATGGACTCGATCCCGCTGGTCTGCCTGACTGGCCAGGTGCCGACTTCGCTGATCGGCTCCGACGCGTTCCAGGAATGCGACACGGTCGGCATCACGCGGCCCTGCACCAAGCACAACTGGCTGGTGAAGGACGTCAACGAACTCGCCGCGACCATCCACGAGGCCTTCCATGTCGCGACGACCGGCCGTCCCGGCCCGGTCGTGGTCGACATCCCGAAGGACGTGCAGTTCGCCAAGGGCTTTTATGTCCCGCCGCAGATCGCGCCGCGCACCAGCTACCAGCCGAAGGTCCAGGGCGACCTGGAGAAGATCAAGGCCGCGGTCGAACTGATGGCCACCGCCAGGAAGCCGGTCATCTATTCGGGTGGCGGCGTCATCAATTCCGGCGCGGAAGCGAGCCATCTCCTGCGCGAACTGGTGGACCTGACAGGTTTCCCGATCACCTCGACGCTGATGGGTCTCGGCGCCTATCCGGCTTCGGGCAAGAACTGGCTGGGCATGCTGGGCATGCACGGCACCTATGAGGCCAACATGGCCATGCATGATTGCGACGTGATGCTCTGCATCGGCGCGCGTTTCGACGACCGTATCACCGGCAGGCTGAATGCCTTCTCGCCGAATTCGCGAAAAATCCACATCGATATCGATCCGTCCTCGATCAACAAGAATGTCCACACCGAAGTGCCTATCATCGGCGATGTCGGCCGGGTGCTGGAAGACATGGTGCGGCTGTGGCGGGCAACCGCCAAGACCGACAAGAAGGCGCTCTATCCCTGGTGGGAGCAGATCGCCAAATGGCGCGCGCGCGATTCACTCGCCTTCAAGATGAACAACGACGTGATCATGCCGCAATACGCCATCCAGCGGCTCTATGAACTGACCAAGAACATGGACACCTACATCACCACCGAGGTCGGCCAGCATCAGATGTGGGCGGCGCAGCACTATCATTTCGAGAAGCCGAACCGCTGGATGACGTCGGGCGGGCTCGGCACGATGGGTTACGGCTTGCCGGCCGCACTCGGCGTGCAGATCGCGCATCCCGATGCACTGGTCGTCGACATTGCCGGCGACGCCTCGGTGCAGATGACGATGCAGGAGATGAGTGCCGCCGTGCAGCACGACGCACCGATCAAGATCTTCATCCTCAACAACCAGTATATGGGCATGGTGCGGCAGTGGCAGCAGCTGCTGCACGGCAACCGGCTGTCGCATTCCTACACCGAGGCGATGCCGGACTTCGTCAAGCTGGCCGAGGCCTATGGCGGCCACGGCATTCGCTGCGACAAGCCCGACGAACTGGACGACGCGATCAAGGAGATGATCTCGGTCAGGAAGCCGGTGCTGTTCGACTGCCGCGTGGCGACACTCGCCAACTGCTTCCCGATGATCCCTTCGGGCAAGGCGCACAACGAGATGCTTTTGCCCGACGAGGCGACCGACGAGGCCGTGGCCAATGCCATCGACGCCAAGGGCCGGGAACTGGTGTAGACGACGAGCCAAGGCAGGGCTTGTCAAAAAAAGCCGTGCGAAAACAGATAATTAGATCCAGAATTTGAGATTCATGTCATGAACGCACAGCACCTTCAACCCACCGGTTCCGCCTACTTCATCGCCAAGGAAACGGAACGGCCGGAAAACCACACGCTTTCCGTGCTGGTCGACAACGAACCGGGCGTGCTCGCCCGGGTCATCGGCCTGTTTTCCGGGCGTGGCTACAACATCGAGAGCCTGACCGTCTCGGAGACCGAGCATGAAAAACACCTGTCGCGTATCACTATCGTGACGCGCGGCACGCCGCATGTGCTGGAGCAGATCAAGCATCAGCTCGAGCGCATCGTGCCGGTGCACCGCGTGGTCGATCTCACCGTGCGTTCGCACGAGTTCGGGCAGGAGCGGCCGCTGGAGCGGGAACTGGCGCTGGTCAAGGTTGCTGGCACCGGCGAGTCCCGGGTCGAGGCGCTGCGCCTCGCCGACGCCTTCCGCGCCAGCGTCATCGACGCCAACACCGAGCATTTCATCTTCGAGATCACCGGCAAGGGGTCCAAGCTCGACCAGTTCATCGCCATCATGAAGCCGCTCGGCCTTGTCGAGATCTGCCGCACCGGAGTGGCGGCCATGAACCGTGGCCCGCAAGGGATGTAGGCCGACTTAGCCCATCGGAATTTTTGTACGAGTGCAGGACTGGCGCGACCGACGGTCGGCACTGGCTTTTGTGCAGTCGTCGGAAAGAGACAATAGTACTGACGTATCTGGGAGGATCTCATGTCCCTCGACGCATTCCTCGCACTGCTTGTCTACGCCTTCGTGACCTCGATCACGCCAGGGCCGAACAACCTTATGCTTCTGGCATCAGGCGTGAATTTTGGACTGGTCAGAAGCGTGCCGCACATGCTGGGCATCAGTATCGGGTTTCTTGTGCTGCTCCTGGCCGTCGGGCTCGGCCTGGGAGCGGTGCTGACCGCGTTTCCCGCGCTGCACACCGGGCTGAAGATCGCCGGTGCCGTCTATCTGCTCTACCTTGCCTGGAAGATCGCCATGTCGCGCTCGCTCAGCGGCAAACGCGAGACGGATGCGTGGCCGATGCGGTTCATCGATGCAGCGGCTTTCCAATGGGTCAATCCCAAGGCCTGGGTGATGGCCATCACCGCGATGGCCGTTTACACCAATCCGGAACGACCATTCCTGTCCGTCATTCTGATTGGTGTGGCTTTCACCGTGGTCAACCTTCCCAGCGTCTCGGTTTGGGCTGGATTCGGCACGGCGTTGCGCGGTTTCCTTTCGGATCCGGTGCGGCTGAAATGGTTCAACATCGCCATGGGCGCGCTGCTGGCGGCGACGCTTTGGCCGATGTTGCGGTAAGTTAAAGCCTTCAAGGCGCGGCACGCGCATTCTGTAAATTCTGGTTCACATCTGCTTTGACTATTTGGCGACCTTGGCGATGCCAAGTTTTTCGATGGCATCGGCGAATTGCGGGTCGACCATGGTCCGGGCTATCGCATCTATTTCGTCAAGGCGAGCAACACGATCATCATTCTGCTCTGCGGCGGCGACAAGTCATCACAAAAGGCCGACATCAAGAAGGCCATTGGCATGGCGAAGGAGGTCAAATGACCATTGAAACCACCAAATGGGACGCTTCAGAATTCCTCGACGGCGAGGAGGCAATCTTAGCCTATATCGAAGCGGCCTTCGAAGACGGCGATCCCGCCCTTATCACCCATGCGCTCGGCAACGTGGCCAGGGCTCGGGGCATGACATCCATTGCCAAAGACGCTGGCGTGACGCGCGAGGCGCTGTACAAGGCTCTAAGCGACAAGGGCGATCCCAAGCTTTCAACCCTGCTCGGCGTCATGAAGGCGCTCGGGCTCAGATTGACGGCCGAGCCCGCACCAAGGGACAATCCTGCCGAGGCACGCCTCGCAGGCTAACTCGCCACAAAGGCGATGCAACCACGTGGCGTCTGCTGCTTCGACGGGGTGGCTTGCCCAGTAACTCACGGCGGCCGGGCGAAGTGCGTGATCTCGTCTCCCAACGCTGAATGTGTCCTGTTAGCCCGGCTGCACAGCTATTGTGCAGTGCACATTAAATCTTCGTAATGCCGTGTTTTGGCCCTTTTCCGACAAACCCGCGTCCTATCTATTCGGCGAAATCGCGGCAATGAGCCGTGAATTGCGCTAGAATACGACCACCTGGCTATGGCGTGTCGAACGGAGAGGTCTTTTGTCGATGCGTGGAAAAGTCATTCTGTCGTTGCTGGCGGTCGCCTGTGCGAGTGCGGCCTGGCTCTATCTGTCGCCGGACGCGCTGAACAAGGCTCAGCAGATCATCGGCACAAAGCAGGTCGCCGCGACAGACAAGCCGGCGGCCGACAAGGCGGCAGGCGGCAAACAGGGCGGTGGCGGAAACGGCGCCCGCTCGACCTCGATCGTTTCGGCGACGGCAACGACGGCTGACTTTCCGGTCCGCCGCTATGCCATCGGCTTCGTTTCCTCTCCGGCCGTGGTCAACATCAACGCGCGCGTCTCCAGCCAGATCGTGTCGATCGACGTCAAGGACGGGCAGATGGTGAAGGCAGGCGACCTCCTGTTCTCGCTCGACGACCGGGCGCTGAAGGCTCAACTCGCCAAGGACCAGGCAGCGCTTGCCAAGGACCAGGCGCTGCTTGCCAGCTCGAATTCCGACCTTCAGCGCGCCAAGGACCTCGTCGCCAAGCAGGCCGGTACGCAGCAGACCTACGACCAGGCCGTTGCCGCGCAGAAAGCGGCGGCGGCCACCGTCGATGCCGACAAGGCAACGATCGACGCGGACAATGTCCAGCTTGGCTTTGCCGCCATCGCCGCGCCGATCGCTGGCAGGCTGGGTGCGGTGAATGTCGCCGTCGGCGATCTCGTGACTGTCAGCAACGGTAACAGCAGCACGGCGACGCCACTGGTGACGATCACCCAGATGGACCCCTTGCAGGTCAACTTCAATCTGCCGGAAAGCAACCTTGCCCTGCTGCACAAGGCGCTTGCCAATCCACAGCAGAACGCGGTGACGTTGACCCAAAGCGGCGACCCGACGCCGATCGGCAAGGGTACGCTCGATTTCGTCGATTCCAGCGTCGACACCGCTTCGGGCACGATCGCTACACGGGCAAGCATTCCCAATGCCGATCTTTCCTTGTGGCCCGGCCAGTATGTGAACGTCGTCCTTGACGCCGGCATCATGCCGCAGATGACCTCGGTTCCGACCGTCGCGGTCCAGCCCAGCCAGAAGGGACCGTTCGTCTATGTGGTCAAGCCGGACAACACCGTCGAGATGCGGCCAGTGCAGGTGGCGCTGACCGAAGGCCAAAACAGCGCCATCAGCCAGGGGCTGAAAAGCGGCGAGAAGGTTGTCACCGAAGGCCAGACAAAGCTGAAGGACGGCGCCGCGGTGCATGAAGGCAAGGAAGCCGCGCCCAAGGTTGCCCAGGCCAGCAACGCCGGCGAGGCAGGCCAATGATCTCCGAATTCTGCATCCGCAGGCCAGTCGCCACCCTTCTGATGTCGTTCGCCCTCGTGCTGGGCGGGCTGTTCGCGTACAAATTCCTGCCGGTCGCCGCATTGCCGAGCGCCGAATTTCCGGTGGTCAACGTCTCGGCCTCGCTGCCTGGCGCGTCGCCGGAAACCATGGCCACATCGGTGGCGACGCCGCTGATCAAGCAGTTCGCCACCATCGCCGGCATCGATTCCATCTCGACCACCAACGCACTCGGCCAGACCTCGATCGCCATCCAATTCGTCCTCAACCGGAATATCGATGCGGCCGCGGCCGACGTGCAAGCCGCGATCGCGCGCACCCAGAAATCACTGCCGCCGCAGATGACGTCGCCACCGAGCTATCGGAAGGTCAATCCGGCCGATGCGCCTATCCTGCTGATGTCGCTGGTCAGCGATACGGTTCCGCTGACCGACCTCGATGCCTTTGCCGAAAACGTCATCTCGCCGTCGCTGTCGACCATCGATGGCGTCGCGCAGGTGTCGATCTTCGGCCAGCAGAAATACGCGGTGCGCATCCAGATCGATCCGACCGCGCTTGCCGCGCGGGGCATTTCTATCGATCAGCTGCAAGCGGCTGTGGCTTCGGCCAACAGCAACACGCCGCTCGGCGTGCTGCAGAACAACAAGCAGCAGCTGACCATCACCGCCAACACGCAGCTTACCGATGCGGCCGGCTTCTCCAACCTCATCATCGCCACCAAGAACGGTCACCCGGTGCGGCTGGGCGAGGTGACCCGTGTCGTCGACTCGGTGCAGACCACCACGACCGCGAGCTGGTACGACGGTACCCGCGCGATCATCATGGCCGTGCAACGCCAGCCCGACGCCAATACGGTCGACGTCGTCGACAAGGTCAAGGCGATGCTGCCGTCCTTCCAGGACCAGATGCCGGCCGCCGCCCGGATCAAGCTGCTCAACGACCGATCGAGCTCGATCCGCCAGGCCGTCGACGACGTGCAGTTCACGCTGCTGTTGACCATCGCGCTGGTGGTCCTGGTGATCTTCGTGTTCCTGCGCCGGGTGACGGCGACCATCATCCCGGCCGTGGCGGTGCCGATCTCGCTGATCGCTACGCTCGGCGCGATGTTCCTGTTCGGCTTTTCCATCGACAACATCTCGCTGATGGGCCTGACGCTCGCCGTCGGCCTCGTCGTAGACGATGCCATCGTGATGCTCGAAAACATCTTCCGCCATATGGAAGAGGACGGGCTGTCGGCCTTCGATGCGTCGCTGAAGGGCGCGCGCGAGATCGGCTTCACCATCATCTCGATCTCGATCTCGCTGGTGGCGGTGTTCATCCCGGTGCTCCTGATGGGCGGCGTGATCGGGCGCATCTTCAACGAGTTCGCCGTCGTGGTGACCGTCGCCATCCTGGCCTCGATGTTCGTGTCGCTGACGCTGACGCCGATGCTGTGCTCGCGGCTGCTGTCGGTGACCAAGGCCGACCGCGAGGCGCACGGCGCTGGCCACAAGCGCGATTTCATCACGCGCGGCTATGACTGGATCCTGAGCTTCTGCCTGCGGCATACTTTCCTGGTGTTCCTCGTCTTCATCGGCACCGCGGCAGCCTCGGTGTGGCTGATCGAGGTCTCGCCGAAGGGCTTCTTCCCGCAGGAGGATATCGGCCAGATTTCGGTGACCACGATCGCGCGCCAGGACATTTCGTTCGACGCCATGGCCAAGCTGCAAGGGCAGGTGGCCAGCGTGTTCTCGAAGTCGCCCTATGTCGACCATGTGGCGTGGTCGGCGGGCAGTGGCAACAATGCCCTCAACCAGGGGCAGCTCTTCGTCCAGCTCAAGGGCAAGGACCAGCGTCCCGATGTCGAGAAGGTGCTTTCGGACCTGCGCAAGCAACTGGCCGGCGTGGCGGGCATCGAGACCTACATGCAGCCGGTGCAGAATCTGCGGCTCGGTTCGCGATCGTCGGCCAGTGCCTACCAGCTCGTTGTTCAGGGCCTCGATACCGGACAGACCGATATCTGGGCGCAGAAGATGAATGACGCGATGGCGGCCGACCATGCGACCTTCGCCGATGTCACCAGCGACCTGCAGAACAATGCGCTGCAGGCGTCGCTGGTGGTGGATCGCGACAAGGCCGCGCAGCTCGGCATCGATACCGACACGCTCCGCTCGGCGCTTTATGGCGGGTTCGGCACCGACCAGGTTTCAACGATCTTCGGCTCGGCCGACAGCTACGAAGTCATCACCGAACTCGATCCCAAGATCGAATGGTCGCCGGAGCGGATGCTCGCCATCCAGATGCGGACGGCGAGCGGCAGCCTGGTGCCGCTCGGCGCCTTCGCCCGGGTCGACCGCACGGCCGGCGCCTTGACGGTCAATCAGCTCGGCCAGCTTCCGGCCGTGACCATCTCCTACAACCTGCCGCAGGGCGTGGCTCTAGGCGACAGTGTGAAACGCATTGACGCGCTGAAAGAACAGATCGGCATGCCGGCGGCGATCTCCACGACCTTCGCCGGCACGGCCAAGACCTTCCAGGATTCGCTCGCCAACCAGGGCCTGCTGGTCGGCGGCGCCATCCTGACCATCTATATCGTGCTCGGCATTCTGTATGAGAGCTTCATCCACCCGCTCACCATCTTGACGGGCCTGCCGTCGGCTGTGCTCGGGGCGGTTGTCGCCTTGCGCTTCGCCGGCATGGATCTGTCCGTCATCGCGGTGATCGGCATCCTGATGCTGATCGGCATCGTCAAGAAGAACGGCATCATGATGGTCGATGTCGCGCTTGAACTGCGACGAGAAGGCATGTCGGCCACCGACTCCATCCACAAGGCCTGCCTGATGCGGTTCAGGCCGATCATGATGACGACGCTGGCAGCACTGATGGGCACGTTCCCGATCGCGCTCGGCACCGGCGCCAGTGCGGAACTTCGCCAGCCGCTGGGCGTAGCCGTCGTCGGCGGCTTGCTCGCTTCGCAAGCGCTGACCTTGTTCGTGACGCCGGTGATCTATGTCTACATGGAGAATTTCTCAGGCTGGCTGGTCGGGCTCATGCCGAAGCGCAAAGCCGAGTTGCATCTGGTCGAAGAGGGCGATCAGCCTTCGCTGTTCGGCACCAATGACGACATCCCGGGCGAGCCACAGAAAACAGCTGCCGAGTAGCAGGCAGGCAAGGCGCCGATCCCCGTTGGCCCAAGCCATGGAGCTTGCGGCCGGCGGGTCGGAACCGTAATTTGCGGCCATGTCCCACGATCATGACCACGACAACGAACTCGATCCGTTTGCCGCGCGGGTGCGGGCGCTGGAAACCATCCTGACCCGCAAGGGGCTGATCGATCCGGCCGCGATCGACGTCATCGTCGATACCTACGAGACGAAGATCGGCCCGCGCAACGGTGCCAGGGTGGTGGCCAAGGCCTGGAGCGATCCCGCTTTTGCCGAGTGGCTGAAGCGCGACGCGACGCGGGCAATCGAATCGCTGAGCTATACCGGCCGGCAAGGCGAGCACATGCAGGCGGTGTTCAACACTGGGGACACCCACAACCTCGTCGTCTGCACGCTGTGTTCCTGTTATCCGTGGTCGGTGCTTGGCTTGCCGCCGGTGTGGTACAAGGCGCCGCCCTATCGGTCGCGCGCGGTAATCGATCCGCGCGGCGTGCTCGAGGAATTCGGGCTGGTGCTGCCGGCCGGGACGAAGATACGCGTCTGGGATTCGACGGCGGAACTGCGCTATCTCGTCGTGCCAATGCGGCCGGAGGGCACCGAAGGCTGGAGCGAGGAGCGGCTGGCGGAGCTGGTGAGCCGCGATGCCATGATCGGCACCGCGCTGGCGAGTCAACGGGCATGAACGGGCCGCAGGATCTCGGCGGACAGATGGGGTTCGGCCCGGTCGCGCCCGAAAAGGATGAACCCTATTTCCACGCTCCGTGGGAGCGGCGGGCGCTGGGTGTGACGCTCTGCGCCGGCGGCATGGGCGCCTGGAACATCGACGAGAGCCGGCACGCGCGGGAATCGCTGCATCCGGCCGACTATTACAGCTCCAGCTACTATCAGATATGGATCAAGGCACTGGAGATCCTGCTCAAGCGGCACGGCTTCGTCAGCGAACGCGACCTCGGGGCAGGCGAGGCGATCGATCCGGCGGCGACTCCGAAACGGGTGCTGAAGGCGGAAAACGTTCCGACCGTGCTGGCCAAGGGCGGTCCGTGTGACCGGCCGGTCGAGACAGCGCCGCGCTTCAAGGCTGGTGATTCGGTGCGGACCAAAAACTTCAATCCGACCGGCCATACCAGGCTGCCGCGCTATGCGCGCGACAAGAACGGGATGATCGAGGCCGTGCGCGACGGCTTCGTCTTCCCCGACAGCAATGCGCATGGGCAGGGCGAGAATCCGCAGTGGGTCTATACCGTGGTTTTCGACGGCACGGAAATCTGGGGCGAGGGCGCCGACCCGACACTGACCGTCTCGATCGACGCCTGGGAGAGTTATCTTGAGCCGGCGTGAGGCGAAAGGGCCTGCCGCCGGTTTGCCCGCCGGCCTCGACGCACCGGTTTTCGCCGAGCCATGGCAGGCCGAAGCCTTCGCCATGACGGTGGCGCTGCACGACAAGGGCCTGTTTTCGTGGAGCGAGTGGGCGGATGCCCTGTCCGCCGAGGTGAAGAAGCCGGATGCCGCGGCGGACGGCCATGATTACTACGAGCATTGGCTGGCGGCGCTTGAAACCCTGCTTGCTTCCAAGGGGCTGGCCGCCAAGCCTGACGTCGATGCGATGGCGCAGGCCTGGGAGCGCGCCGCCCACGCCACGCCGCATGGCAAGCCGATCCTGCTGGAGAACGACCCGGGCGCTGTCAACTGAATGCAGGCTGTTTCGTTCCCTTTACGTTCTTGGTTGCGGCTGATAGCCTGAACCGTAGGGGAGTTCGCCACCGGCTGTGTCGATGCTGGTGGCGGCTATCTTGTCTTTGCCTCGCGAATCCGGTCACACGATCAGATGGAATTTTCACCCCAACAGGATGAGGCGCTGCAAGCGGTCGCCCGCTGGCTGAAGACCGGCAAGCCGCAGCTGTTCCGGCTGTTCGGCTATGCCGGCACCGGCAAGACGACGCTGGCGCGCTATTTCGCCGAGCATGTCGACGGCCAGGTGCAGTTCGCCGCCTTCACCGGCAAGGCGGCGCAAGTGCTGCGCTCCAAGGGGGCGGTCAACGCCCGCACCATCCATTCGCTGATCTACCGGCCCAAGGGCGAGGAATCGGTGGCTGACGAGGTGACCGGCAAGACGTCGATGTCGCCGACCTTTTCGCTCAACCGACAGAGCCCGATCTCACGCGCGAAACTGGTCGTCATCGACGAATGCTCGATGGTCGACGAACAGCTCGGCCGCGACCTGATGAGTTTCGGCACGCCGATCCTGGTGCTGGGCGATCCCGGCCAGTTGCCGCCGATCTCGGGCGGCGGCTTCTTCACCGATCACGAGCCCGACTTTCTGCTGACCGAGATCCACCGGCAGGCGCGCGACAATCCGATCCTGCGGCTGGCGCTCGATGTGCGCGAGGGCCGCGAATTCATGCGCGGCGACTATGGCAGCGCGCAGGTGATCGGCAAGGAAGACGTCAACCAGGAACTGGTGCTCAGGGCGGACCAAGTGCTGGTCGGCACCAACCGGACGCGGCGGCGCTATAACCAGCGCCTGCGCGAGTTGAAGGGCTTCAATGCGGATTACCCACAAGCGGGCGACAAGCTGGTGTGCCTGCGCAACGACCCAGCCAAAGGCCTGCTCAACGGCTCGCTGTGGAAGGTGATGACCTCGTCGCGCGAGACGGTGAAGCCCGGCATCAACCTTCTGGTGTCGCCCGAAGAGGACGATCCGGATCGTGGTGTCGCCAAGATCAAGCTGCTCAAGGCGGCGTTCGAGGATCCGGACGCCGAAATCCCCTGGCAGCAGAAGAAGCGCTTCGACGATTTCGACTATGGCTATGCGCTGACCGTGCACAAGGCGCAGGGTTCGCAGTGGAACGAGATCGTGCTGTTCGACGAAAGCTGGGCCTTCAAGGAAACGCGCCAGCGTTGGCTTTATACAGCCATCACCCGGGCCGCTGAACGCCTGACGATCGTCAGATAGAAGGGCCGGCGGGTAGGACCGTTTCATCCTCTTTCTGGAGCGGCCTTGGCCTCCTGGCCGGTCGGCCGCGCCCCGAGCCATTCCCAGGCAGCAGCTTCGTCCTCGATCTTGAAATGCCTGAATTCGACGGGCGACGAAGCGGGCAAGGCGCGTCGTGCGTTCGGCGTCCAGTCAGGGGCGCCGATCGCCGCGCAACGGCCAATATGTTCCAATGCGTGGACGGCACCCTTCTTGATGGTCTCATCGGAGATGTCGGCCCAGTCGACGCCCTCGTGATCGACTATGCGCACGGCCACGTCGATTCTCTGATGGAGCAAGTAGGCCGCCTCGAGCAGGCCAAACAGGTTCTCGGCATCGGCGGCCGAGACATGGCCGACCACATCGATGGCAAAGAGGTCGTCGCGGCTGGTCTCGATGCGGCGGATCGCCGGCACGGATTGGAGGAAATTCAAGGTAGCGCCTCCTTTTCGTGGAGTATGTTGGTCTTCTGGAACACCGGAAAGGCCCTATCTGTTCCCGTTAAAGACGCTATAGATGCGCCGTCTCCAATGCGCCGTGCCGGAACGAACGAGCGTGGCGCGCCTCGATAGCCTGTTTCACGGACGCCAGCCCATGCCCGCCAAGCTTTCCGTCAACCTCAACGCCATCGCCATGCTGCGCAACCGGCGCGACCTGCCATGGCCCAGCGTAATCGGCGTCGGCCGCCTTGCCCTTGCCGCCGGAGCGCATGGGCTGACGGTGCATCCGCGCCCCGACGAACGTCACACCCGGCATTCCGACCTGCCCCAGATCAGGGCGCTGATCGACGACGAATTCCCGCAGGCGGAATTCAACATCGAGGGCTACCCAAACGAGGATTTCCTGACGCTTGTGGAGAAGCACCAGCCTGAGCAGGTGACGCTGGTGCCCGACGATCCGGCACAGGCAACCTCCGACCACGGCTGGAACTTCATCGCCGATGCGGCGTTCCTGGCGCCGATCGTCAAGCGTCTGAAGAAGGGCGGTTTCAGGGTCTCGCTGTTTTCCGACGCCGATCCCGCCGGCATAGGGGCTGCGCGCGATACGGGCGCCGATCGTATCGAACTCTATACTGGCCCTTATGGCAGCTACCATTCCGATTCCGGTAAGGCGGCCAAGGAATTGGAAAGGCTGGGAAAAACCGCTGACGTGGCATTTGCCGCCGGCCTCCAGGTCAATGCCGGGCACGATCTGACGGTGGCCAATCTGCCCGCGCTGGCAAAGCGCATTCCGGCATTGGCCGAAGTGTCGATCGGACATGGGTTGACAGCCGACGCATTGGAGTATGGCATGGCCGGCACGGTGGGGCGGTTTCTCAGGGCTTGCGGCTGGTAGGGGTAATGCTTCGTATTGGTATGGCAGCCATCGCGTGCATTTGATAGTTTATCGCCGCATGCATAGAGCACCGCGCGCTTGTCGGAGAGTGGTCGATGGCCCTTGCCAATAGCGGGAGCGAGGCTGAAACCGTCGACCAATCGAGCCATGCCGCGGTCGAGCAGCACAGCACCAAGGTTCTGATGCTGGGCGCGCTCGGTGTCGTCTATGGCGACATAGGCACGAGTCCGATCTACGCCTTCCGAGAGGCGCTTCATGCTTCGCCCGGCATCGCAACGCGCGTTCACGTGCTTGGCGTGCTGTCGCTGATCGTCTGGGCGCTGACGATCATCGTGACCATCAAATACGTCGCCTTCGTGCTTCGTGCCGACAACAAGGGCGAAGGCGGCACGCTGTCGCTGATGTCGTTGGCACGCAGCGCCTATCCCAAAGGCGCCCGGCTGATCCTTGTGATCGGCCTTTGCGGCGCGGCGCTGTTTTTCGGCGATTCGATCATAACGCCGGCCATCTCGGTGCTGTCGGCGGTCGAAGGCCTGACGGTGGTGACCCCGACGCTGGACGCCTATGTCGTGCCGGTCACACTGGTCATCCTTGCCATCCTGTTTTCCGTGCAGCGCTTCGGCACGGGAAAGGTGGCGGCGGTGTTCGGGCCGGTGACGGCGCTGTGGTTCCTGGCCATCGGCGTTGCGGGCATCTATCACTTGATGGATGACCCATCGATCCTGCTGGCCATCAATCCCTATTACGCGGTCGCCTATCTGGCCAGCACGCCCACCGCCGCCTTCGTCACTGTCGGCGCTGTCTTCCTGGCAGTGACCGGGGCCGAGGCGCTCTACGTGGATCTCGGCCATTTCGGACGCAGGCCGATCGTGCTGGCATGGTTTTCCGTGGTGTTTCCCTGCCTGCTGCTCAACTATTTCGGGCAGGGCGCGTTTGTGCTCGCCCATGGCGGAAAACCGACCAATCCGTTCTTCGAGATGCTGCCAGACTGGGCACTGATGCCGATGGTGGGACTTGCAACGGCCGCGACAGTCATTGCCAGCCAGGCGGTCATCTCAGGGGCTTTTTCGCTCACCCGCCAGGCGGTGCAGCTCAATCTTCTGCCACGCATCGAGGTGCAGCATACGTCGGAAATGCAGTCCGGGCAGATCTACATGCCGCGCGTCAACCTTCTTATTGCGTTGGGGGTGATGCTGCTGGTGGTCGGTTTCGGCAGTTCGAGTTCGCTGGCTTCCGCCTATGGCATCTCGGTGACCGGCGAAATGTTGATGACGACGATCCTGCTGTTCGTGGTGATGCGCAAGATGTGGAAATGGAAGCTGGCGCTCGCCCTGGCGCTAACCTTGCTGTTCGGCATCATCGACAGCGGCTTCTTCCTGGCCAACGTCGTGAAGATCGTGGAAGGCGGCTGGGTCTCGATCACCGTTGCCTGCCTGATGGGGCTGATCATGTGGACGTGGATACGCGGCACCCGCTATCTCTTCGACAAGACGCGCCGCAACGAGATCCCGCTCGATTTCCTTGCAGGCAATCTGCTGAAGAAGAAGCCGCAGCTCGTCTCGGGCACCGCGGTGTTCCTGACCAGCGATCCGCTCAGCGCGCCGACCGCCTTGATGCACAGCCTCAAGCACTACAAGGTTCTGCACGAGCAGAACGTTATCCTTTCCGTGGTGACCGCGCCGCAGCCGGTGGTGCCCGACAGCGACCGCGTCAAGATGGAGACGGTCAACGAGCTGTTCATGCGGGTGACGCTGACCTTCGGCTACATGGAACAGCCCAACATCCCGCGCGCGCTGGCGATCTGCCGCAAGCAGGGCTGGAAGTTCGACATCATGACGACATCCTTCTTCCTGTCGCGGCGCTCGCTCAAGGCTTCGCCCAATTCCGGCATGCCGGTGTGGCAGGACAGGCTGTTCATCGGCCTTGCGCGCTCTGCGGCGGACGCGACGGAGTATTTCCAGATCCCGACCGGCCGCGTCGTTGAAATCGGCACGCAGGTTGCCATTTAACAGACACGTGCTCGCCGGCCCGCAGGTTGTGCCGTGGTCCGGACGTGAGCCTGCGAACGTCGTAGGAATCGACACCCGCGGGAAATCGCCGACAAGAAGCTGCGCGCTGCCAATATGAGTGCCATAACGTTACGGCACTTGATATTGCGTTGCAGCAAGCGTAGAGCACCGCGCGTTTATCGGAGTGTCGTACATGGCCCTTGCCAATGCTGGTAGTGAGGCAGAACCCGTCGACCAATCGAGTCATCCCGAAATCGAGCAGCACAGCACCAAGGTGTTGATGCTGGGCGCACTCGGCGTGGTCTATGGCGATATCGGCACCAGCCCGATCTATGCGCTCCGGGAGGCGTTGCACGCTTCGTCCGGCAGCGATGTCGCCACCCGTGCCGATATTCTCGGCGTGCTGTCGCTGATCATCTGGTCGCTGACCATTACCGTCACGGTAAAGTACATCATGTTCGTGCTGCGTGCCGACAACCGCGGCGAGGGCGGCGTGCTGTCGCTGATGGCGCTGGCCCGCGGCAGTTTTCCGAAGCGCTCGGCGGTGATTCTCGGCATCGGCATCGTCGGCGCCTCGCTTTTTTTCGGTGACGCGGTCATTACGCCGGCGATTTCGGTGCTTTCGGCGGTCGAGGGCATGAATGTCGTCACCCCAACATTCCAGCCCTATGTCGTGCCATTGACGCTGGTCATCCTCGCCATGGTGTTTGCCGTCCAGCGCTTCGGTACCGGCGGCGTTGGGCTGGTGTTCGGCCCGGTGACCGCGGTGTGGTTCCTGGCCATCGGCTTGTCCGGCATCAATCACATCATCGTCGATCCGGAAATCCTGTGGGCCGTCAGCCCGCACTATATCGTCGCTTTCCTGATCAATTCGCCCGACGTCGCCTTCGTCACTGTCGGTGCTGTGTTTCTGGCAGTGACCGGCGCAGAGGCCCTCTATGCCGATCTCGGCCATTTCGGCCGCAAGCCTATCGTGCTTGCCTGGCTTGCGATCGTGTTCCCCTGCCTGCTGCTCAATTATGCCGGGCAAGGCGCCTTCATACTGGCGAATGGCGGCGTGGTGGGCCATCCGTTCTTCGAGATGAACGGGGGTTGGACTCTTATCCCGATGGTGGTGCTGGCGACGGCGGCTACCGTCATCGCCAGCCAGGCGGTCATTTCAGGGGCTTTTTCGCTGACCCGCCAGGCGGTGCAGCTGAACATGCTGCCGCGGCTGGAAATCCTCCACACATCGGAAAAGCAGTCCGGCCAGATCTACATGCCGCGCGTCAATCTTCTGCTGGCCCTGGTGGTGATGATGCTGGTGGTCGGCTTCGGCGAATCGAGCAAGCTGGCCTCCGCCTACGGCATCTCGGTAACCGGCAACATGCTGGTGACGACGGTGCTGCTCTATGTCGTCATGACCCGCAT
>NZ_AZUY01000069.1 GCF_000513935.1 Mesorhizobium sp. WSM3626
TCTATCTCGCAGCAGGCACGAAGCATGGCGTGCGCCTTCTCGACCTAGAGCCTAATGTGACGGGCCCGACGCTATGCGCGCCTACGATAGGGCGGCCTTCCACACGCTTGAATGCGTGCGTCATGCAGGTAGGCTCGGGTCGGTTAGCTCATTGATCCTCGGCTGCATTTGGCTGCATTTGAAGGGAAAGGCTCAGCCTCGCCAGTTTTTTGCCCTTCTCATCCCGGACCTGAATGAACAATTGCTGGCCGTCGAGATCCTTCAGGGATTCTCTGGCCAAGTCGATCAGGCCTTCCATGGCCTCACGACGTGCTGCCACGATCCCATCNCATTCGATGCCTACCTCATCTTTGATGACCGCATTGCTGTCGCCGGTGTCAAAGAAATATCTCGCCATCGAGCCCGCCCTTACAACGTTCTCGCGTTCTTTTGGTGCAGGTAGGTGGTGTCGAAATCTCCTGCTCGAATGAGCCCGGCCCAATCAACGGCGTGAAATCGCGAGCCCTCGGTGACAATCAACCCGTTGCGTCGAAGTTCCTGAAGCGTGCGGTTTACGTGCACGGTGGATAAGCCTACCGCATCGGCAAGTTCCGCCTGCGTGATCGGAAGCTCCGCTACATGGTCGCTGATGAGCCCAATGGAGCGAAGCCGGACGATGAGTTCGCACAGGATGTGCGCCGTCCGAGCATAGGCGTCGCGCCTTCCCACGTTGGTGACCCACTCTCGATAGATCGCTGCGTCGATCAGAGTCGAGCGCCAAAACACCGTCGCTACGGAAGGATGTTGGTCGCAAATGGCCCGCAAGGCATCGTGCCGCATGAGGCCCACGCGGACGCGCGTGAGAGGTGAGAACGTGCAATCCAAAACCGAGAGATGCAATCCATGGAGATCGGGAATGTCTCCCGGAACAAAGAACGAAGTGACCTGCCGCTTGCCCTCGCCTGTAAGCTTGGTGGACCCCACCAGACCGTCCAAGACCACAAACGAATGGGTGGGACGATCACCCTCGCGCACAATGTCCTGATCGGCCTGATAGTCCCGTGTCTGGAATTGGATGCTCTCCAAAACGGCGATGTCTGACTGCGTGAGATCAGAGATGTTCTGGAGCTTGCGGATCAAAATGTTCGGGGAAGGGACATGTGCCAAATTCAGTGACCGGATTGAGTTAGATGCCGAACTTGCATGGGGCACTAATGTTCCCGGCGCTTTTCGGCGGTCGCGCCTGCTAAAAAAGCGCGAGCGGCTTGCAAAGCCAGTGGCCGCACATCACCGTCAAGCTAGCCTATGGCATTACCCTTCAGGCTATTCCTTCCGTCGGACGTTCGCCAAGCCATCTGTCCCAGAGATTTAACCGGAAAGAGGCACTTCGGGCCAATTGCTATTCGTGTGCGAATCGCCTCTTCTTGTCCGAGGACCAATCGCGACGCAGTTTGCTGAATCCATGGTCCCCATCCTTGAAGGCGACCGGCGTCTATCCCGCCCCCCGCCAACCGGCGTCGGTCGCCCCACTCTTCGCGGGCAGGTCCAACTGTGGCTAAGTTGCAAACTCGCTGCTCCTCGTCACGAGCAGAAGTGACGGAGTCCTAGTTGCCATTAACGCAGGTAAATGCGTCGAATGGCGACACGTTGGAAAGTAATGGTGGTGCCTCCGCCTCGACTGTTTGGCTGGACGTCGGACCCCAGAGAGAAGCGATGAGACACAATCGCCCGGTGATCTCAGCCTTTGACTTCGAGGAGAACTCTCCCGGTAGGAAAAGATGGTCACGACGTTGCGAGCTTGCTTGTTCCATTCGGACTCGGGGATGTCGCGCTCGGCGGACTATTGCCTTGAAAGTGTTTTGGGTATGACCTCACAAATATCCCTTTCGGACGAATCGCGTGTGCAGGTACCGGACCTTTTTCGGAAATAGCGCCGATCACCCGGCCGAAAAGGATCGGCTCAAGGATCGCGATGGCTGCAAGCGCGACGTTGGCCGCACAGATCAGCGCGACGCGCTTCTTGTCGGCAGCCAGATATCCCAGCGCTCTCCAATAGATCTGCAGAAGTGACACTTTAACATTGTGACGACCGCCAAAATGACCTCACCGCCGTCGGTAGAAGCGTTGCTGTGTCGCTGTAGGCCTGCAGCGAGAACCGGCAACTGCCCTAAACCGGTATCCGCCTCTCTATTCGGTTATTCGGTGCCCGCGAGCCAGCGCACCACATTCCCCATCAGCCGGCCGTAGAGCGACCACCCGAGAAAGTCCTGCGACAGCCAATGCGGCCCGATGTCGGTCGCCCAGGCAACCGTGCGCCCGCGGCCATGATTGCGAACAGCAAGGAGCGGCCAGTCCGTGCTGCGATAATGACAGGTCGCGAGCAGCCGGGATGAACCGTCGCCTTTGAAATCCAGCTTGTTCATGCCAAGGATCGGCGGCAACGGCTTCTCGATCCCTGCAAAGATCGGATGGGAGGACTCCAAGATGGAGGCCTGCAAGCCTTGGGGCACCTCCATGCCATCCGAAAACGGCAAACAGCGCACGGGCAACACGTCTTCGACCGGGGTGTCGTGGAACCGCGCTGTCCCGAACATGCCCTGAAAGCCCATATAGCCGCCGGCCAACATCAGCCCGCCGCCGCTTTCGACGTAGGCTTTCAGCATCTCGAGGCGGTTTACGCCGACACGCCCTGCGCGGGCTTCCGCCGTCACCAGCAAGGTCAGCGCGCCGACATCCGAGATCACCACTGCCTGATACTGAGAAAGCGCATCGAGGTCGAAGGGGAATTCGGCGGCGCAGCGGTCACCGCCGATCTGGGTCATCGCGATGCCCTCAGCGGCAAGCGCGGCTTCGAAGGCGGTTGCACCATTTATCGAGGTCGCACTGGTCAGCACATCGCCGCCAACGGCGACCGAAGTCGTCGCTGCGAACGTTTCCCCTGCAAGTAGCACTTTCATAGTTAACCCACCTTGTACCCATAGATCGAGTTGCGAGGGCGCCGCCGAAATCGGCGCCCCCCGGGTGGTTCGATGCCCGCCGTATCAGAACTTGAACTCGGCCAAATTTTCGGGGGTCACGATTTTCGCTGGTCCAAGGATCAATTCTCCGCCGGTCCCAATCGTATATTCGCCTAGCCGGCCTGCCTTGAACTTCTCACCCTCCTTGCCGGTGATCTTACACTGCGCAAGCGCCTGGGCAGTCTGATAGGTAAGATAGCCAAGGTCGGTGACATTCCACCAAATATCCTGCGCGGCGCCGTCCTTGATGTATTTCGAGATCAAAGTGGCAGGGGCCAGACCCGTCAGCTTGACCTTGCCGATCATGCCCGCCTCCTCGAGTGCACGAGCGGCCGCAGGAAGGCCAATGCCTGCTGGAACGATGATCACCTTGAGATTGGGAAATGCCTGCACCAGCGCAAGTGCCTGTTGCTGGTTGATCTGCTCGCTTTCTTCCCCATAAGCAACCTGCACCAGCTTCATCTTGGAGAATTTCGACTCGGCCGTCATTTTTGCCTTCATGAAGTCGATCCAGGCATTTTGGTTGGTCGCCGTGGGTGTCGATGACAAGATCGCGAATTCGCCTTCACCGCCGCTAAGATTGAATGCGCTTTCCAGCATCATTTCGGCCAGACTGTCGCCCTTCACCTGATTCACGAATACAGCGCGGGCGTCGGCCGCCACATCGGAGTCATACGAAATCACGCGGACGCCTTGCTGAACGGCGCGCTTCAGCGCAGGTGCGACGGCATTGGCGTCGTTGCCAGCAATGGCGATGACGCCCACCTTCTGTGACACGAGGCTGTTGATAAATTCGATCTGCGCCTCGGCTGTCGCCTGAGACGGGGCGACCTGAGTGGCTGTGCCGCCGATCTCCTTTGCAGCCTCTTGGGCGCCTCCAAAAGCCACCTTGAAGTAAGGGTCCGTGTCGAGCTTGGGCAGGAAGCCGACCTTTACAGGTTCCTTGGCGCACTCTTGGCTGAAGGCCAGCGACGCCGGTGCGAGCAGAACCGCGGATACCAGCAGGGCTAATCTAAACGCTTTCATTGTGACTCCTCCATCTAAATTCGGGCTTGAAGAAAGGGGCCCGAGATCACCCCTTGGTTTCGCGCAAGACGCGCGATCTTGAGAGCCGCTCCTGTGCGGAGCGCCAGTAGTTGCCGACCAGCAGCGAGCCGATCAGGAGCAGGCCAATGATCATCCCCTGCGCGTCGCCGCCGATCTGGTTGAGCGCCAGCACGTTGCGGATAATGGCGATTAGGACCAGCGCCAGCATGACCCCGGTCAGGCGGCCCTTCCCGCCAAAGACGCTGACGCCGCCAAGCAGCACAATCGTGATAACGTCAAGCTCCATGCCCAGCGCATTGTTGGCACGGGCATTGGAGAGGCGGGCGGTATAGACGATCCCGGCAATGGCGGCGATGATGCCTGAAACCACGAAAAGCTTCAAAACCATCCGGCGCGTGTTGATGCCGGAATAGCGCGCCACTTCCGGGCTGCCGCCAAGTGCGTAGATGCGCTTGCCGGTCGGCGTCTTCTGCAGGATGACGGCAAACACCGGCGCCAGCACCAGGAATGGCACGATCGTCCACGGTATCTGCGTGCCCGGCAGGTTGTTGATGCCGAAATCGACGACCGCAGGCGGGAGGATGTTGACCGAACCGGTGCCGAGCAGGATGTAGCCAATACCGCGATAGAGCGCCATTGTGCCGAGCGTCACCACCAGGGACTGCAATCCCAAGCCCGAGACCAGACAGCCGTTGAAGGCGCCGAACAGGCCGCCGGCGACGAGCGTCAGCGGGATTGCCGCCAGCGTCGGCACGCCGGCCTGGACGAGCAGGCCGAAGATCACGGACGTCAGCGCCAAAACGGAGGCGATCGACAGGTCGATCTCGCGGGTGATGATGAGCAGCGTCATCGGCAGGATGAGCAGCGCCTTTTCCGAAGCGCTCGCAGCCAGTTGCGAGAGATTGAAGCCAGAAACGAAGTTCGGCACGAAGAACGCCGCATAGAAGAATATGGCCAGACAAGAGATCGCCAGCAGCAGATCCCAGAAGTCGATCGAGCGCAGGAATTTTTTCATCTTCCCCTCGCCTGCCTGGCTTGATCCGCGCGCCGCACGATAAAGGTGTCGATGCCGATGGCGGTCAGGATTACCAGGCCGTAGACGCCCTGCAGCCACAGCGGATCGACGCGGACCAGCGTCAGACCGTTCTTAATGACCAGTAGCGTGAGCGCCCCGAGGACGATGCCGAGCAGCGTGCCGGAGCCGCCACGGATGGCGACGCCGCCGACCACCGCAGAAGCGATAACGGTGAGTTCGAAACCGAGCGCAACGCGGGCGTCGATGGTGGCATAACGAGATGCCCACAGGGCGCCGCATAGGCCGCCGAGCAGACCGGCTATGCCGAAGGCCAGCAGGATGCGCCTGTCCACGGGAATACCGATGAGACGTGCGCCGTCCGGGTTGGAGCCGGTAGCGAACAGCTCGCGCCCGATCGCCGTGCGATAGAGCAGCACGTAGCCGGCGCACAGGACGACAATGGCGATGACGACGATCAGCGGCACGCCGACAATCTTCAGACCGGTCATGTCGAGCCAGGCCTGCGTGACCTCGTCGGCGCTGATCTGGTCGCCCGCCGCCCAGATCGAGTTGAAGCCGCGAAAGATCGACATCGAGGCCAGAGTGACGACGATGGCCGGGATTTTTCCCTTAGTGACGACAAGGCCGTTGATCAGGCCAGCGACACTGCCGACCGCGCATGCAGTTGCCAAGCCGATCCCGATGTCGAGTGCCGGATAAGCCTGAACCATGCTGGCCGCCATGTAGGCTGAAAGGCCGATTACCGCTGCGATCGAAATGTCGATATTGCGGGTGATCAACACCAGCATCTGAGCGAGTGCCGCAACAACCAGCAAGGCAGCATCCATCGACACGGCGGTCAGGTTTGCCGCGCTCACCATTCGCGGGTTGACAATGGTGACAGGAATGGCGACCGCCAGCATCGCGGCGAGCAAGCCGAACTCACGGCGCTTCAGGAAATCGAGTGGTCCTTTGGCCTCCTCCTCGCTAAAGGCGCGCTCCGAGTGCAGTGCCTGGTCGGCACGTTCATCGGTCTTGGTCGCCGCTTCCAAGACTTTTTCCTGGGTCGCTTCGCCGCGGGCGAACTCGGCCGTCTGGTGGCCTTCGCGCAGGACGACAATACGGTCGCACATGCCTATCAACTCGGGCATTTCGGAGGAGATCAGAAGGATCGCCATACCCTGCGCGGCAAGATCGGCGATCACGGCGTGGACCTCCGCCTTGGTACCGACGTCGATGCCTTGCGTTGGTTCGTCGAGGATGAGGACGCGCGGGTCGGTGCGCAGCCATTTGGCCAGCACCACTTTCTGCTGATTGCCGCCGGACAGTTCCTTGACCGGCTGTCCGTAGCCGGAAAAGCGCAGCTTCATGCGCTTCAGCCAGTCCGCAACCAGATCAATCGCGCGATCGGTGCCGTAGAGGCCTACCGAGGCGGCCTTGTCGAGTATCGGCAGCACGGCATTATCGAGAATGGAAAAATCCATCACCAGGCTCTGGCCCATGCGGTCTTCAGAGACATAGGCGACGCGCGCATCCATGGCGTCACGCGCCGATGCGAAGCGCACAGCCTCGCCGTCGATCAGGATTTCGCCGGCATCAGGCTGGTCGATGCCGAACAGCACGCGCGCGATCTCGGTCCGCCCGCTGCCGACCAGGCCGCCAAGCCCGAGCACCTCTCCAGCATGGAGCTTGAGATCGATGCTGGCAAAGCCGCCGGCGCGCGACAGCCCCCTCGCCTCCAGCACCAGCGCGCCAGTGGAGTGGCGCCGTTCGGGATAGAGGTCGGTCAGTTCGCGGCCGACCATCATGCTGATGGCGGCGGCACGGCCAAGCTCGCCCTTCGGCTTAACGCCGACAAGGCGTCCGTCGCGCAGCACTGCGATGCGGTCGGCGATGCGGAAGATCTCGTCCATGCGGTGACCGACGAACATCATCGCCACGCCATGCAGCCTGAGATCGGCAACGACGGTGAACAGCCGTTCGACCTCGCGCTGCGACAGCGCCGCCGTGGGCTCGTCCATGATGAGCACACGCGCGTCGAGCGACAGCGCGCGGGCGATTTCCACCAATTGCTGTTCGGAGGTGCGCAGCGCGCCCAACCGCGTTGCCGCCCGCACGTTGAGGCCGACCGTTGCTAACACCTTGCGAGCGCCATGAAGCATTGCGGCGTTGTCGATGCCGCCGAAGCGGTCGCGCGGCATGTGACCGAGATAGATATTTTCCGCGACCGAGAGGTCCGGGAACAGGCCAGGATGCTGGTGCATGACGGCAATGCCGGCCGCCTGGGCGTCGTGCGGCGAATGCAAGACAACAGGCGTGCCATCGACCTCGACATGGCCACTGCTTGGCGAATGCACGCCAGCCAGAAGCTTCACACAGGTGCTCTTGCCGGCACCGTTTTCGCCAAGCAGCGCCAGCACCTCGCCCGAGCGTAGTTCGAAGGTCGCATCCCTGAGAGCAATCGTCCCGCCGAAGGCCTTGGTTGCATGGACCAGGGCGACCGGAACGGTCACATCCCTGCGTCCCGCGGCATCGGCTTCGCCATATGCGCCAAGCTGCAACGCCCTTCCTCCCTGATCCAGCTTATTTTTTCAATTTGCTATATTAAATAGGTCGAAGCCGCAACGAGAAAATTGACTTCCACAGCTCCGGCGCGCACTGTCGCATCGCGCAAAGGCGCCGGGCCGGGGCGCTTCGCACGATGCGGCTGTGGCCGTGCGGAGCTCGGCAAAAACATATGGGAGCGCCAATTTTGTCCGGAAAAGGCAGCAATTCCGTCAAGGTTCGGCACTATAACGAACGTTTCGTGCTCGACGCCATCCGCCGCCTGAAGGAGGCGTCCAAGTCCGACTTGGCGCGTGCGGCAAATCTGACGCCGGCCGCAGTCGCCACCATTGTCGACGGCTTGGAGTCGTCTGGATTCGTAAAGCAAGTGGGCAAAAGGTTCGGGCAACGCGGATCTCCATCGACTCTCTACAGGCTTACGCCGGAGCGGATCTACAGCGTCGGCATCAAGATCGGTCGGCGTGCGTTGGAAGCCGTGCTGGTCGACTTCGCCGGTGAGGTTCGCGCTCGCGAGTCACACGAATACCGCTATCCCGATCCCGATCTCGTCCTCAGGGCCGGAAATAAGTCGCTCGCCAATTTCGACAAGGTGGTCGCCGGGCTTGGCGAGGCCAGCATTGTCGGCCTAGGCATCGCTTCGCCCTATTTCCTCGGCGGCTGGAGTGAAGAACTCGGCTTTCCGGAGGACCTCGGCAACCGCTGGGAAGCAATTGAGCTTTCGACATTCTTCGCCACAAGGCCGAAAACCCCGGTGTTCGTCGAAAACGACGCGTCATCGGCGGCGCTGGCCGAACTCATCCAAGGGGCCGGCGCGCGGTTCCGCGACTTCATGCATATCTCCATCGACACTTTCGTCGGTGGCGGGTTGGTGCAAGGCGGCAAGGTCCACACCGGCCCGCATGGCAACAGCGCTGCGCTCGGCCCGCTTCCAGTCTCGCCTTCAAGCCTCGATTCCGTGGCAGCAAAGCCGGCGCGCTACCAGAGCTTGCTGCATCGCGCCTCGATCTACGTGCTGGTCAATCATCTCAAGTCTCGCGGCATCGAGATCAATCGTGTGCGGGAGCTGGACCCGTTGCCGTCTCGAGCACGCGAGCCCTTGTTCGAATGGGTCGACGATTGTGCGAATGCACTGGTTGAAGCCATTATCGCCATCACCTCCGTCATCGATATCGAGGCCATCGTTCTCGACAGCATCTTGCCGCGGCCCATCCACATCGAACTGCTGGCAAGGGTGCAGACCCAGTTCAACCGGACCAGCGCCATCGGCATTGTTGCGCCGGAAATCGTATCGGGACAATTCGGCCCGGAGGCCTCGCCTATCGGCGCGGCCATGTTGCCATTTTCGGCACTGCTAGCTCCCGACAGCGGCGTGCTGATGATCGGCAAGGACAAAACAATGTTGCTTGGTAGCCTTTCTAGGCTTGCTGGCCAAGCGAACTAGGCAAAGGCTCTGTCGAGACGCGTTGGGCGATCGAGCCTCTCTGACGCGGCGTTTCGGCCGGGATCGGAAACAGTTCGTCCAGGATCCGATAAGGCGCTAGGTTGCTATGGACGTGCCAGAGAGATCGTTGACGGAAGCGGATGCCGATTTTTTCAGTCAAGCACAGCACTGTCTATCGCTATAAACAGTTGGTGAGTTTTGGCGACCACCGCCTGATGTTCAGGCCGCGTGACAGCTTCGACCAACGGCTTCTGGACCACGCTCTATTCGTGAAACCCGAGCCCAAGGAGGTTCGATGGATCCATGACGTTTTTGGAAACTGCGTTGCCGTGATCGAATTCAAGGGTTCGGCCAATGAACTTCATTTCGTGACAGACATTCGGCTCAATCACACGCCCCAGCATGCGCCTGATTTCCGGATTGATGAGGCCGCGTTGAATTATCCATTCTCTTACGATCCTGACGAGGTTGCCGACCTCGCGCGAACGATGGAGCGCCATCATGCCGATGACGGCGACGAGGTTGGCAAATGGGCCAGACAGTTCGTCAGTGCCACAGGTAATACCGAGACCGGAAAATTGTTGATGACGCTCTGCTACGCCATCCACGAGAGCTTCGTGTATTCCCGTCGGTTCGAAACCGGAACGCAATCCCCGCTCATGACTCTGCATCTGCGCAAAGGCACGTGCCGGGACTTTGCGCTTTTCATGATGGAAGCGGTCCGCTCGCTCGGCTTTGCCGCTCGCTTCGTGACCGGTTATGTTTATGTGCCGAGTCGCGATTGTGATGCTGTCCGCGGCGGAGGCTCAACACATGCCTGGTGCCAAGTCTACCTGCCTGGGGCCGGTTGGATCGAGTTCGATCCAACAAATGGCATTGTCGGCAACCGGGATTTGATCAGGGTCGCTGTGGCTCGCCATCCCCAGCAAGCCATCCCTCTTTCCGGAAGCTACTCCGGAAGCGCGTCGAGTTTTCTGGGCATTACCGTAGAGGTGAAGGTGGCAAAGGAAACCGGCGGCAACAAAATTAGTTCAGCCTGAAGTTCTGCGGAACTGTTTGAGGAACACGGAGTTTGCCCGGATCCTGAATGGAGCATCGGTGCGGATCCGCGCAGGTTTCAACCTTACCTACGAATGTCCGCAGCCAATACCAATGCTGCTGGTCCTTGAGATCCACCCATCGCGCCGCGTCGACTTGTTAACAGAACAGGTTATAGGCTTTGATCGCCCGCTTGAAGCCCGCGGCTACATTGACGCTTTCGGTAACGCCTGCACGAGAATAGAAGCGCCTGCGGGGCGGACGATAATATCGACGAACTTCGAAATTTACGACACCGGCAAGTCCGATGTCATCGTGCCAGACGCCGTTCAGCACGACATCAAGGAACTACCGGACGACGTGCTCAGGTTTCTGCTCGGCAGCCGCTATTGCGATACTGACCGGCTTGGCGATTTCGCCTGGGCTAACTTTGGCGATACCACGCCCGGATGGGGGCGGGTGCAGGCGATCTGCAATTTCGTGCACGATCATATCGCTTTCAGTTACCAAGCCGCGGACCCAATGCGGACCGCCTATGGGGCTCTCACCGATCGAACCGGGGTCTGTCGCGATTTTGCGCATCTGGCAATCTCGCTGTGCCGCTGCATGAATATCCCTGCGCGCTATTGCACCGGATATCTGGGCGACATTGGCGTGCCTCCGGCGCAGGATCCGATGGATTTCAGCGCATGGTTTCAGGCATATCTAAGCGGTCATTGGTTCGTATTTGACGCTCGGCATAATCGCCCTCGCATAGGCCGGATCCTGATGGCGACGGGTTGCGACGCCACTGATGTTGCAATCTCAACCAGTTTCGGCGCATCCAGACTTGCTGGATTCGAAGTTGTCACGGAAGAAGTCCAAGCGGTCAACTGCAAGTCGTTATGGGAAGTGAGGTGCATCACCATCGACCAGTAGCCGCTCGTGCGTCGAGAAGGAATGCCAGACCACTTGGCGCGCGTCCCGTTCATCCACCATCTGGCCGCACTGCGGGCAGCGGTAGAAATACTCACTTTCGTGGTCGGCAATTTTGCCGTTGAGATGAGGTTCAAATGGGCCGAGATCGGATAGCTTAATCATTGTAATCATTATAACATTAAATTTAGCTAAAATGTTCCGGAACGAAATTGGACGCTGCATCTTGAACAGCAAATACCGCAGCGGCGAGTCGACCGCCTGGCTAAAGACGATGCCATCGACGAGTTCGACCTGCTTGGCGTTGAGCGCCAGGCCGGCAAGCCCGCCTTCGCGCTGATGGCGGACCGTGAGACCGGGCGCTATGTCGGTTCGGCCTTTATCAAGCCCGGCCGTGGGATTCGCGAGCGGCTTTGGCAACGCGTGCAGGAACACCCCGGGCCGGCACCGAAGGGCATGAATCGGCCGGCGACGCAATGGTCAAGCCGGGCATCGTCGGCCGCGTCAGGCACCTACGGGGCGAGGAGGATCTTCGCCATGTGTCGCTGCAGGATTTTAGGGAAAGGCATTGAGGCCAGTGGGACGCGCGCCGCCAAGCGTGGTCCCGCACCAGCGGGACACTAGCTTCTTTGAATTGAACCTTGTCGAGCCTTTCCTGGTGCAGGCTTTTTTTGCGGACTGCTGCGCCAGTGCCGATCTGCTACAATCCCTTATGGCCGTCCGAATAGTGGTTGTCTTGGCGCTTCTTTTCGCGTTCGCGTACGGATTCGCAAAACTCGTGGAACGTTATGGCAGCGTTGGCGATCGGCCCTCTCGATGTGGTCAATTGTCGACCCTTGGTTGCCCGGACCCGAATACGCCACCTCTCGCGCCTCAACCAAACGAATAGAACCTGACGAGCATTGGTGAGCGGAACTTGAGGGTAACGCCGAGCTGACCATGAGTTCGCACACAATGTGCGCCGTCCGAGCATAGGCGTCGCGCCTTCCAACGTTGGTGACCCACTCTCGATATCTCGCTGCGTCCATCAGAGTAGAGCGCCAAAACACCGTCGCTAGCGCCGTTGATGCGCGCCGTCACTAAGACGATCCCCTCGAGAGGTTCCGCGCCCTGTCTACTTGCCATTGATCCGATCAACCCGCCAGCAATGCTGGCGGAAACGATCCCAGCCAGTGCTGTGGGTGAGAACCCTGCACCCTGAGGAGCAATCCCAAAGCCAGAAAATGCGCTCAGGCAGAATAACCCGCCAAAGAACGCGGTGAGAATCGCGGCTGGACCGATCCCCAAGCCCGCCAACTCGTCGGGAGAGCCGCATTGCCTCAAACCGAAAACGAAAACCGCGCCTCGGCTACGATACTACCCGTGGTTTGTTAGCTCGTGCGGACCTTTGAGGTCGCTGCGATTTGCTGACGGCAGCTCCCACTTCTGATCCAGGTTCGCTGCTCCGGTCCTCGCCGGATCAGGCTGCCTTCCTAGTGGCTGCCCTGAACGGATGATCCATGGTGAAGGCGTCGGGCCGAATGGACCGCTCAACCTGAGCCCATGTCACTGGATGCGCGATTGGAAACCCGGGGCGTGCTCGTGGGGAGAACGCACCTACGGCCGTGTTGCCTCTCCCGTTGCGAAGATAGTCGATGAAAATGCGTCCCGTTCGTGCTGCCGGTGCAGCGGACAAAAGGTAACGGTCGGGCTGAACGTGGATAAGACTTCGGGCAAGCGACTTGGCTAGTTGCCGGGCGCTGTCGTGGGTCATCTTTGGTTCAATAGGCGCCATCAAATGGATGCCCTTGCCGCCGGTGGCCTTAGGCCAACTCTTCAGACCTGCAGCCTCCATGATGTCGCGAAGCGCCAGGGCCGCTTCGATCACCTGCTTCCATTCGACGCCCTCGCCTGGGTCGAGGTCGAGAACCACGCGATCGGCGCGATCGATGTCATCAATGGTGGCGTTCCAAGGATGAAGCTCCACCGCATCCATTTCGACCAGCCCGAGCAGACCAGCAAGATCGTCGACCCACACGCGCACTCCTTCGCCTCCTTCGCGCTTCTGGACGCGTAACTGATGCACGGCCCTCGGAATGTCGGGCAAGGGGCCCTTGTGATAGAAAGTCGCCCCATGGGCATGCCGGACCAGTTTCAACGGTCTGTGGCTGAGATGAACCAGAGCTTGGTCGGCAACATGCTCCCAGTAGCCCCTAAGCTCACCCTTGGAAGGCGACACCGCGTCTGGGAGCAGCTGCAGGATGTTCTCACGAGGCACACCGCGTTCGTCGGCCTCGTGCCGCCGCTTAGATGGGGCGGGCGGCTTTGCGGGGATCGTGACGAGGTCTTCACGAAGGCCCTTGAATACCGCTTCCCGCAAGATGCCGCGGTCGGTCACGCCGCTGAACTGCACCTCGGCCAGAACGTCCGGCCTAACCCATGTGGCCTTGGGCTTGTCGATCGGCTCCGACAATGGCGACTTGTCGATAATCAGCGGGTCGAGCCGCTCGCGGACCTGCCGCGCGGTGATCAAGCTGTAGCCACTCTGAGCCTTCCCGGCATAAACCAGCCGGTCGCCTTCACGCCTGCCGATGTAGAGCGAGGCGATGCGACGCGGGTGAGCGCCAAGCTTCTCGACAAAAGCCACGATGGGAAAGGTGTCGCTCTTGATGCATTTGATCTTGACCCAGCTTGTCTGGACGCCGGAGCGATAGGGGGAATCGGCGCGCTTGGAGACGATGCCCTCCAACCCCATCTTGCAGGCGTGGGCGAACATGTCCTTCCCGCTTACGTCCAGATGCTCGGCATAGGTCAGGGTCGGAGCTGTATCTTTGAGCAGCTTCTCCAATGCAGCCTTGCGTTCCGAAAGCGGCTGCTGCCGGAAATCGCGCCCGTTGAGATGAAGCAGGTCGAACGCGTAGAACATGAGCCTCGACGAGTTCGGACTGCCTAGCTCCCGTTCCAAGGCTTGATAGTCCGGCAGCCCGGTATCGCCTAAGACCACAGCCTCACCATCGATGATCGCGGATTTCACCGGCAGGCTCGCCGCCGTCTGAACAATTCTCTTGTACCGATGCGACCAGTCGTAGCCTCGCCGGGTGAAGGCTCGCGCTGTTCCACCTTCGAGGATAAGTTGAGTCCGGTAGCCGTCGTACTTGATCTCGTGAAGCCAGTTGCCGCCATCAGGAGCTTTCTCCACCAGCGTCGGCGATTGAAACTCGATGAACGACAGCCGGTCTTCGGTCTTGCTCATGTGCTCGCGACTCCCGGAACCGGGAGTCAAACCGTGCGACGGCAATCAGTTCCGAGAACTTTAGCAAAAATGCATATACCGGGCTTGCGGCGCCAGTCTGAAGGAGGAGAACCGCGCCACGCGACCGACGTCGGGCAGCTCCGCGCGTGCCCCTGGTCGTCGCGTACACGGGTGTATCATTCTAATACAATCCTCAATTGGTGGACTTGTGCGTTACACCGGCAGCTAATTCGTGCGTCAGGCCAAAAGGGAGAGAGGCCGCGAAGTGGGAGAAAGCGATGTCCTTGCAAAAAGAAGACTATCGAACGAACAGGGCTGACTATACGATTGCGGCGAAGCGCGGCGGTGCGTTTGCTGATGGTGGCGACTACGTCGAGTTACCGGCACGAAGAAAGAAGGCGCTTTGGCTTCGGCGAACCGCCAGATTGGCCGCAAACCCCACGGAAAGTTCGTTGGGATCCAGACCTAGACTGCGCGGATAGCGCCAGCTCTCAGTACACTTGGCGGGCTTTCTGGATAAGCATTACGATCAGTCACGAATCCAGAACAATCGCCAAGTGCCGTGCTGCCGCACATTCCACAATCAGTTCTTCGAGGCCAGCATCAGTCAATTTGGTCCTCGTTTTATTGCGAACGATCCTGATAGCCTCGTGAACGGAGATGCGCGCGCCGTTGCCTCGATCATCAAGGTAGCGGCCGATCTCAATCACCGCGCCGGCGTCAACGTCCTTGGGCAAGTCGCGCATAGCCTTTCCCCCAACCGGGAAGCTAGACATGCTTGATGCAAAACGCAAAATCCCGCCGCGACCGCAGGGTGCCGATCAAAGGCTGAAATATGAGCGATGGCGATTTAGAGCGGCTGGCAGCCTGGGCTGCGCGTCGCTCGCCCGAAAAGTCGCATACCATCGCCTCGATTCTTACTTCGGTGTTGGAACAGATCAACTGCCGCTTTGGGGTCAGCGACGAGGCGGCTGACCGGGAGGGTGATCGGTTTTGGCTAACTTGCTCCATGAATTTTGATGCGCTCAGGGGCTGCTGCGAAAAATCGTCCTCCACGAGGTGCCCGTTTCCTAGAATTGTCCCGGATGCGGTCAGCCGGTCGATCGGCGGATTTGCGTCAAGTCTTCTGGCATAAAGTGCCTGGCCGTGAGCCTCTGCAGCCGAAGCGGCCTGCGACAATCCTCGAATTTCGGTCGACGAGTACAGGGAAGCCACACTGAGCTGGGCCACACTATTCCCTTGGTATCAAACCGACATTTGAATCCTTTACGGGCTGCATTAGCTTATAAGACTAGAGTCTTAGCTATTGGGAGGTAGCTATGATCGTAAGCCATATAGACATGGCGCAGGCGATGATCGACGCCAGCTTCCTGTCTCAGCACCGCTCTATGGCCGACATTACCTCACTTCGCGGTGACATAGCCCAAACCCGGCGCGCAATCGCGGCATCACGCGAGCTTCTAAAGCGGCTTCGCCACCGCAAAATAGGGGAGGCACTCAGAGACGCTGAGCACCACCGGGTATCCGCGTGGGAGGCAGACATTGTAAGGTCTTTCACGATTTGGTCGTCGAAACGAAGAGGCCAAGGTCTCAATGGCGCGCCGTCGCTCAGTACCTGGTTCACGAGTTTACCGGGTCCGAGCGTGTCGAGCCTGCGTTGGTGGATTGGATCATCAGGAAGTAAGGCGCTAACCACCGCGCGGTGCAGCTTCGGGTCGAAGGAACAAAGGGTACGCCTTTTTGTTCGACTCCCATGGTGCTTTATTATTTCGATCTAACCGATAACGGAACCGCCTACCCGGACACCGAAGGCACCGACCTTCCGAACCTGGTATCCGCTGAAGATGAGGCAGCAAGGGCGCTGCTAGAAATAGCAAAGGACAAAATGCCGGACGGCACCTTCCGAGAGGTCGCCTTGCATGTGCATGAGGGTACCAGCAAACCGCTCTTTGTGGTAAAAGTCACGTTCGAACTAGTACGCAACGGGTCTGATGGTGATGGAGCCGTGGGAACCTGACGCCTTACGCAATGTCAGCGCTCGTATGTACCAGCGATGGGCGGCGGCACAGATTGACGATCTTCGCTTGAACGTTGAAGACACTCGCCGCGTTATCGAAGAGCCCCGCAAGCTGCTGGATCGGCTAGCAGCCAAGCCAAGCGCAATGAACCCTTAGGGCTCGGAAAAGCCCCAGCGCTTTGGTCCGGAGCGGAGATTCGGGCGGGAGCTATCTCAGTGACCGGTCGGCGGCTTCGTGACCGTAACCACGCCCGCTATCGCCAACAGCCCGGCTCAATCCCCTATTTGTGACCTCTCCTCGCCGGCCTTGAATCAGTCCCTGCCCCTTGAGCACCTGGAATGCCAGCGTCACACCGGGCGCCTCATCCCAAGCATTATCGAAAGGAAGTCGTGCGTGATCGCCAGCCTCTTGCCGATGACGCGGTCCGCTCACATCAGGAGCCACCTTGCCAGTCTTTCCTGCCGCCAGATTGGCCAACCAGCGTTGTGACTGCCGACGGGCGTCATTCGAACGGATGAACCAGGTACCTGCCAGACAGTGGCGTCTAAGCCCTACTCCTGCTAGGCAGGCGAACAGGCCGCCGCACGGTTTAGCCTGGGTCCATGGTGTGCTATAATTCGCCTCATGGGACAGAAGGCAAAGCAGAAGGCGAACAACCAGGGGGCGGAACGCCCAGTGGATCGCGAGCGGGCGCGAGAAGCCGAGTACTAGGCCCGCAAGGTCGGCATTACCAGGGACGAAGCTCTTAGAATCATCCACGAAGCCCAGGTTCCGAAGCTTGCCATAGTCCACTAGGGCGGCGCGAAGGCAAAATAGGCATCGCAGTCGGCCTTGTTCCGTTGTGCCCTGCCCTTCTTAGGAACAAGCGCGACAGTGTCGAGGCCGAGTCGCATCCCCAGACAGCCACGCTAATCCCTGGGGCTCTACTTGACCGTGTGACCCTCGTCCTATCTTGTCAGCGCGCGGCGGACCTCCGAGCCGCCATGGCCGGCGCGGTAGACTCAGGCACTGCGTCGGCCGCCTCCACGTGCACCTAGCGTGACTTCGTCGGGTCGGCATTCGCAGGCTTGACGGAACGCTGTCCCAGCCGATCGGCCCTCAGACGAGCTGTCTTGGCTTCACGGGCTTTGCGCTCCGCATCGATGACGACGCGAGATTCGCGGTCAGCCCGTTCGTGCCTTAGCTTGTCAACCTTGCGCGGCATATCGGTCCCCTAAAATGGTCGCCCGCGCCCCTCGGCAGAAGCGCGGGCAGTTGAGGCCCGGACCTCAACCGGCGGCGAGCCCTGGAGAGCCACTGCCACCAATCTACCAACCAGCGACAGTCGTTCAGGTTCCAGGGCCGCCGCCTTTGCCGATCGCACAGGGCCCGCCTCACGGGCGAGGGAAGCGGGCCCGGCCAGGTCTCGGGGACCTGACCGGCAGCACGGGAGCCGCCGCTCTTCGAACCTGCCGACGAATAATCAAGTTCCCATATGCACATAAAAAGCCCGCCGGCCATAGCCAGCGGGCAGTCACATGGGAGGACCGCCGGGAGTAAAGCGGGCCGGCTCCCGAACATTGGTCTCTGACACATGTTCCAGCAGCCCAACAAAGAGCCCATCGGGTTGGAACCCGAGGCACGTCTGGAGTGCTTGGACCAACCAGCATAGGTCAATCGACGGCGGGAGTTGGGTGGCTACCGCGACAAGCTTCGGGACGTTGCCGCAGCTAAGCTCGAAAAGGGCACTGCTGAGGTTAAGAGGATCGCAGCCGAAGGCTATCAGGCAGTCACCGAAGCTGCGCGGCAGGCGTCGCGCGAAGGCACGCTGACCGACAACGTCCGCGACGTCGTCAGGTCCGCGGCCGAAAGCACGGAAAATGCGGTCCGCCAACGGCTCGCCAACTATAAGCAGTCTCGGGAAGAAGGTGCTGGCCAGAAGCCTCGCGCCGGCAAGCCAAAAAGCCTAGGCGGCCTTGAGCGATTAGACATAGACCCGGAAAAAACCCGTGTCGCGATGGAGCTTGGGACCGAACTCCGCGCGGGACTTTCTCACAGGTGTGGAACGCTTCCCTTTGTCGCAAGTTTGCCCCTTCGGGACATCAGGCATGAACTTTGTCCGGGAAAGTTGATACCTTCCGTCGAGGAAATCCATGCTTGAGGCGTGGCGCATTGCGAAGGCCAGCGTGGCGGGCTTCATTGCCGACGGCGCTCTCAGTCACGGTGCAGCCATGGCGTTCTTTGCGGTCACGTCACTTGGACCTGTTTTGCTGCTGGTCGTGGCCGTGGCGGGCCTGGTGTTTGGACACGACGCCGCACGCGCTGCAATAGCCGGTCAGCTTTCTGGATTGATGGGACCCCAAAGCGCCGAGGTGCTACAAAGCGCGCTGCAAAGCGCCTCAAATCCGAAGTCGGGAATGATCGCGACCTTAGTTGGCCTGTGCACGTTGCTTCTTACGGCATCCGGTGTATTTGGCGAAATGCAATCGGCATTGAACATAATTTGGAAGGCCAAACCCGAAGGAAGCTCGATTGCTCGGCTGATCCGGGCGCGGACGGCCAGCTTGGGATTGGTCATTGCACTCGGCTTTTTATTGCTCGTCTCGCTGGCGGCGAGCGCAGCAATTAGCGCCCTCAGTAGCTGGATCAACCAGCTGCTGCCCTTCGGATCAGTCATCGTTGAAGGGCTGAACATCCTGTTCTCCTTTTTCCTTATCGCCCTGCTATTCGCAGCGATCTACAAAGTCCTACCGGATAGGGCGTTGCAGTGGCGCGATGTATGGTTCGGGGCATTTGTCACCTCTGCACTGTTCACCATCGGCAAGAGCTTAATCGGCCTTTACATTGGCAGCAGTGCCGTGGCGTCTTCGTTCGGTGCGGCCAGTGCGCTGATCGTTGTGCTGCTGTGGATCTACTACGCGTCATTGATATTTCTTCTCGGAGCCGAGTTCACTCATGCGTATTCCCTGGAACACGGCAGCCAACGGGGAGGCGGACTGTCCTCGCACAACAGTAGTCCTCGTCGAGGGCAGTGAAGCTAGCTCCACGCGGCGCCTTTTCTTCAGCACTAATCCCCTGTTCAAGGCGATATCCGGGATTGTGAGATGCGATACCCAGCGCTGCGGGACTGCGTCAGCGTGGCCTGATGATCTCGCGCCGTGAGCAAAGCCCAATGCTCGAGGTGGCGGGCTGCTGCGCGTGTCACCAATGAATTGATCCGGACGCGGCCGACTCCGTCGGGAACGCCGGAGACGCAGCGGGGCTCTGTCAGGCGGGAGCTCCGCACAACATCTTGAGCATTGTCAGCCTAATTCGCGCCAGTTTCCGCGCGGGAGCATCGAAACGCGGGTGGCAAGACTCAACGACAAAGTCCACCGTCATTAGATCAAGCAGAAATTGGTCGATCGTGTCGGTTGCACCGTCTGACCTTTCCTCTAGCTGTCTTAGCAGTTCGCGCGCCTGCTCCACCGCTGCCGTGTTGGGCACGTCTATCAAAGCCTCAAGACGCTCGAAGATGTCCAATTCATCCTCACATGCAACCGCAATGAAATGGGTGCGGCCCCTAATGTCCAGCGAAAGCGCAATGGTAGTACGAGGCGGGGTCGCTGGGTAGCCCCGCGGCTAGTCTAAGCGCCGCCAGTAGGATCCGGCAGACCGCAGGACGCGCTTTACCTCATGTCTGAACAGGCGGGCGTTCATGGCGATTGTGGACGGCTTTGTGGACCGCGTCGCCGATCGAAAAACCGAACGTATGGGCGCCCTCCTTGTCATCCACATTTCAGCTGGTCAATGACAGGTTCGGGCATGACGACGGTGATGAGGCCCTGAAGCTCATCGCAAATCATCAAAGGCGGCGTGTATTCGCGGCGGTAGCCGAGGCGCTCCGGTGTCGCCCTTCGAAGCAACCAGCGCCTCCTCCATCTGCGCCTCGAGCACCTCCTGCATCACCGCACGGACGCGCAGACCCTCAGGGATCGAAAGCAGAACGTCGACCGTCTTAACGGAGGCAGGGACGCTCAAGGGCAACAACGGTTCTCCGGGCGCGCATTGCAAACCGATCGGTGCCACAACCTGGCCAGCCTGGTATAAACTTGCGCGTTCCTGTCCTGCGTCCACGCGTGGATCGGTGGGCCCAAATTCCGCCGCGCCTCAGCTCTGTTGCTCGAGTTGTTGGAATCCTGTTCTGATGGCGTCGACCAGAGTGGATATCGAGTAGGGCTTTTGCACCCAGCCAAGTGGCCTTGCCGCTTCGGCGCGAAGCTTCACCTCCTGGTCGCCATGCGCGGTTGTGAATATGCATCGTATGCCGTGGTCGCGATAAAGTTCCAGCGCGGCATCAATTCCGTCCCGCTTTCCAAGCAAGCGGATATCCATGAGGACGAGCGTCGGCCTGGTCGAGAGCGCGAGGCTCACAGCTTGTTCGGCGCTAACCGCCGTTCCGGCCAGCGAGAACCCCGCCGCGGTCAGTCCGGCTTCCGCGTCGAGCGCAATCAGGTAATCGTCTTCGACGATCAGTATCGTCCGACCGGCCGTAGGCGTTGCCTCACCGCCGCCCATCTCCTCTCGCGACCAGGCCAGTTGGGGTTTGAATGCGCGGTCGAACTCCCCGGCTTGGCTTGGCTCAGTCATCGCGGGTTCCAGTCGCACGGCCGATCTCCAGCGGTGCTTGAGAAAAAGTCACCACGCATCGACATGGGTCTCGATGAACTTCGAAGGTTCCGCCGATCTGCCGCGCGAGGCCCTCTACAAGCCGCAGTCCCGAGGCCGTCGCGCGCACCGAGTTCAGGTCGAAGCCGGAGCCTTCGTCTCTAACCACCAGCGAATTACCCTCCGCCTTCTTGGTGATGCTGACTTGGACGGTCCCTCCGGCGCTGCCGTTGAGGCCATACTTGACCGCATTGGTCAAAAGCTCGTTGACGATGAGGGCCAGCGGCATGGCCACGTCGTTCGGCAATTTGATGCTGTCAGCTTCACAAACCAGCCGTACATTCGGTGGAAACATTTGCTTGGCAGTCTCGCAAACGGCCCCGAGGAACGGCTGCACACTGAAATTGCTGGCGTCGGCGGTATCGTAAAGGACGCGCTGTGCGGCCGCCATCGCGGCAACCCGTTTGCTTGCCTCGTCTAGTACGTCACGGGCTTCCAGGCTTCGGCTCGTCCTCGCCGCCACGGAAAGCAAGGACTTCAGCATCATCATGTTGTTCTTGACGCGATGGTTGAGTTCGTCGAGCAAGATTCGCTGTTGGGTCTCGGCCTGCTTTCGCTCGCTGACATCGACCAGCATGTTGATACCACCAATGACGTTCCCATCCGCGTCCCGCATCGGTGTCGGATAAGGGATGAAAGGGATCCTGATTCCGTCCGGCCGCTCGGCAATGGCTTCATATCCGCGGACCGGCTTACCTTCCCTCAAGGAGATCGCCATCGGGCATTCATCGTGAGGAAGCGGCGTGCCGTCGGGCCAGAAGAGCTTCCAGGTCACGCACCATTCGTCACTGCCAATTACCGGAGTCCGCCCGGCAAGTGCAACCGCGGCTTCGTTGAAATAAGTGATCTTGCCATCGCGATCGGTGGTGTAGATCGCGGCAGGAATAGCGGCGAGCAGATCCTGAAGGTGACGTTGGCTGTCGCGCACCTTTGCTTCGGACATTTTTTGACCGGTTATATCCCGGGCGATCTTGGAAGCACCCACCACCCGACCCGTCGCGTCGCGAACCGGCGATATTGTCAGCGAAATATCCACCAGTGTTCCGTCCTTGCGGCGGCGAACCGTTTCGAAATGGTCGACGAGTTCACCCTTGCGGATTCGACCCAAGATCAGAGGTTCCTCATCCAACCGGTCGTCCGGGATGACAATGGTGATTGGCTTTCCGATCACTTCCGCGGCCGAATAGCCGAATAGGCGTTCGGCGCCCCGGTTCCAGGTCGAGATGATGCCGTTCAGGTCCTTGCTGACAACCGCATCATGCGACGACTCCACGATTGCCGCCAAACGCTGAGCGGCATTCTGCGCCTTAAGGCGCTCGATCCCGAAGCCAAGCTGGCGAGCGATGGTCCTGGCGACTTCGACCTGGTCTGCGGAGCAATCCCATGGCTGGTCGAAATAGGCCATGAACTTGCCAAGCAGTCGGCCTCCCTCCGTTATCGGAACGAAGCAAACCGCGCCAATGCCCTCGGCTCGGATTGTCCGCTTCAGTTCTTCCGGAAGCTCGGCTTTTTCCATATCGCCCAGGCAAATCGGCTGAGGATCGGCGCAGTCGGCCGGCCAGGGCGAGTGGCCTTCCACTGCTGCGCGATATGCGTCCGAAAGGCCGCGCCAGGCCACAAACTTCATGATCCCGTCGTTCAACAGCAGGATCGAAGCGCGCTGACAACCCAGCGCACGCTGGATGGCGTCGAGCGCAGGCTCATGGACGTCAGCCGGTGTGCGGGCATGCTGCAGCCTTTCGGTAAACCTATGCAGCGCAGCCTGCTCCTCCGCCCTTCGGGCGAGTGTGGCTTCTATCGCCTTGCGCTCGCTGATGTCATGCTGCACCCGTACCGCATAGCGAAACTGCCCCTCGGCGTCCAAGACGCTGGAGGAAGTAACGAGGGCCCAGACAAGAGACCTGTCCTTGCGAACGAACCGCTTCTCCAGAGTGTAGCTTTTTATCTCACCTGCAACCTGTCGCCGGTACTGCTCGCGGTCGGATTCCACATCAGCCGGGAAGGTCCGGTCGAAAATCGACCGTCCAACCAGTTCCTTCGGCGCGTAGCCTAAAAGATCGCACAAATGGGCATTCACCCTAAGCAGCCGGCCTCCGGCGTCGGCCTCGGCAATACCCGTCCCTGCGCTTTGGTAGGTGACAGCAAGCCTGTTTTCCTGTTCGCGTAACAGCTCTTCCGCTTTGATCTTATCCGTGACATCGATCGTAACGCAGCGCGTGTTGAGGAACCGCCCGCCAACCGCACGCACGTTGGATGTGATTTCCACCCAACGCATGGAGCCATCCTTGGCGCGCAACCTCGCGCGGTAGTGTTGGAGGTCCTCGCGCCGGGAGAGCCGGTTCAAAATGTCTTCGATCGCGGCGGGATCAGCGTGAAAGTCCCGAATGCTACGCCCGACATATTCGCCAGCTGTGTAGCCGAGCATGTCCAGCTCGGCGCGGTTGGCGCGCAGAATAGTTCCGTCATTGGCCACCAGGTGGAGAGGGACTGCCGCGTTCTCGAAGAAATCTTCCAGTTCGCTCCTTACGACAGCATCCGAATCCCCTTCGCGGCTGTTGTCATCAGCACGAAAGCCCTTCGCAAAGGCTCCGGGGCCCAAAACCCTTTGTTCCATGCAGACTCCGAGTCCCCTTCAACCTCGCTCAATGCGCCAGCCGGAAAGAGGTTCCAGACCGACACCCGATCCTTCCAATCATTTTAGAAGCACCCAATGGTCCATTCCGGCTGCTCTTTCACCCAACCGGGTGACCTGAAAATTGGTCGAGCTCACCGGCTCCGTCGACAGATTGCGCCAGCTCGCCGCGATGTTGGCGTTGCCACTGGCGTCGGCGGTGACGCTTTGTGTGCCATAGCCTTCGAGCTGGCGCGATCCGTAGAAGCGGGCCGAGCCGTCCGCATCGGTGACCGTGCCGGGGGCTAGTACTTTAGGGGACCTGTGCCGACAGTTTTGAGAAGATTCGGAAGTCCCCTACCCTAATTCGGTAGCTTACGACCCCGACCTGCCTGTGGTAGCTTGATGATCTGCCTAAGCGTTCGCCTGGCGTGTTAGCGCGGGGCGCTCGGGTTTACGCCGACTAACGCCGCAGCATCTCACCTGCGTGGTCGACGCCATGGAGGATTCGCTATGGATCACGGGCGGAGATCCGACTCGGCTTCCGCGCCCCTCGGCGACTGTCCTGACCGAGTATACACGATCGCTGCCTTGTTCCATGACGACCGTCAACAGCAGGACGACCGCAAACAGTCGAGAGCCGCTCCGCTGCGCCTCATTCCGTTTTGCCTCATGATGTTGCTTGGATGTGCAGCAATCGGCCTCGCTCCGCCAGCAACGAAACCTCCTGTCGCTCCAACCCAAATCGCGCCGCCGGAGGGCGTACCGTCGGCATCTGCTGCGGCGGAACAAGCCCTGGGGTGGGAGCGGTCTTGGGTCGACGCGTCGAGGCGTGGTCTGACCGCCGCTCGAATGGAAAGCGAGGCAACTCGCGCCGAAGCGCTTGCCTCGCAAGTCCGGGCTAAGGGGGAGGATGACCAGGCTGAACGCGAACGCGCCGCCAATGAACAGCGCTTCCTCGCGCTGCACAAGGATATCGATCCACTCAAGACCGGCAGTGCGCATGAGGAAAATCTGCCCCGCGAATCGGCGGCGGCTCGCCAGGAACTGGCTGCCACGCGGCGCGCTACAGAAAACGCAAGCGCGCCGTCGCGCGCGGTCGCCGACCCGACGAACCAGCCGCAACCTCCCCTTGAAGCGCAGCGGCAAAAAGCCGAGGGGCTTGCGCGCGACGTGGCGCAGGCGCGCCTGAATGCCGAGGCCGTTGCGGCACGCGATACCGCGGAAAGGTCTCTGGCCGAGGCCAGGCAGACGATTGAAGGGGAGCGGCGGAAAATCGGGCTCCTGGAGCGTGATATCGCCGGGGC
>NZ_AZUY01000070.1 GCF_000513935.1 Mesorhizobium sp. WSM3626
CGACGGCTTCCGGCGCAGCGATCGCCGACAAGGGCTATGACGCCGACCATTTGCTTGAAAAGATCGCAGAAATAGGCGCCGACGTCGTCATCCCGCCCAAGCGCAATCGAAAACATCAGCGTCCCTACGACGCTGATCTCTACAAGGAGCGCAACATCATCGAGCGTTTCTTCAACAAACTCAAANAGTTCNGCCGCGTCGCAACACGATACGACAAGTTGCTCGCCAACTTCATGGGCTTTGTCAAACTTGCCGCTATCGCTATCTGGCTCAGGTAGTTAAATCGTCACTACGCCCTAGCACGTCATCGGAAAGCAGGCCGGCGAACCTGTCACGGTATTTTCGAGCGCAAGGCCTTGCTTGTTAAATGGTTGCGGGATTTCACCAAGATAGGCTGGTGCTGCGAGAGAGGATTGAACTCTCGACCTCTCCCTTACCAAGGGAGTGCTCTACCACTGAGCTACCGCAGCCGCCGATGGCGGGCTTCTGCCATATCGAACCGGCAAGCGCAAGGCCAAGAACAACGCTTCTGTGAAAGCCTTTGCCGGATAGCTTTCCATGACATGGCGGCGCCACAATGTTGGCTATCCCTGAATGGCGGGTTGGCTGGTCGCCAACCGGGGCGGGATGATGAACGACAAGACAAATCCACCGAAAAGCAGCGAAACAACCCGCAAGAAACGGCTCGCCGAGCAGTTGCGCGCCAATCTGCAGAAGCGCAAGGCGCAGTCGCGCTCGCGCCGCACAGGTGAGGCCGACCAACGGCCCGACGGGCTCGGCGCGGTCAAGGAAATGAAGAAAGATTAACTCAAATCGGCCACTCTTGGGCCGGGGTGGGCGAAATCCTATTTCTTGAACCACATTGGTCAATGGTCTAGACGGGCCGATACACTCAAACGATTGAACCGGCCTTTTCTGGCTGAGAGGGACATTCTCTAATGGATCGCATCAGAATTGTCGGCGGCAACAAGCTTGCCGGAAGCATTCCGATCTCGGGCGCCAAAAACGCCGCTCTGCCGCTGATGATCGCCTCGCTTTTGACCGACGATACGCTGACACTCGAAAACGTGCCGCATCTGGCCGATGTCGAGCAACTGATCCGCATCCTCGGCAATCACGGCGTCGACTATTCGGTCAATGGCCGCCGCGAGAAGCAGAATGAGGGCTATTCGCGCACCATCAACTTCTCCGCCCGCAACATCGTCGATACCACCGCCCCTTACGAGCTGGTGTCCAAGATGCGCGCCTCGTTCTGGGTGATCGGGCCGCTGCTGGCCCGGATGGGCGAGGCCAAGGTCTCGCTGCCCGGCGGCTGCGCCATCGGCACGCGTCCGGTCGATCTGTTCCTCGAAGGCTTGCAGGCGCTGGGCGCCGACATCGATGTCGATACCGGCTATGTCATCGCCAAGACCCGGAATGGCCGCCTCGTCGGCAACCGTTACGCCTTCCCCAAGGTCTCGGTCGGCGCCACCCATGTGCTGATGATGGCGGCATCGCTCGCCAAGGGCGAGACGGTGCTCGAAAACGCCGCCTGCGAGCCCGAGATCGTCAACCTCGCCGAATGCCTCAACGCCATGGGCGCCAGGATTTCCGGCGCCGGCACGCCGACCATCACCATCGACGGCGTCGAAGCGCTTTCGGGGGCGCGCGTGCGCGTCATCCCCGACCGCATCGAGACCGGCACCTATGCCATGGCTGTGGCGATGACCGGCGGCGACGTCGTGCTCGAAGGCGCTCGGCCGGAGCTGCTGCAGACGGCGCTCGACGTGATTTCCCAGACGGGCGCGGAGATCACGCAGACCAATTCCGGCATCCGCGTGAGGCGCAATGGCGCCGGCATTTCGCCGGTCGATGTGACGACGGCGCCCTTCCCGGCCTTCCCGACCGACCTGCAGGCGCAGTTCATGGGCCTGATGACCATGGCCAAGGGCAAGTCGCGCATCACCGAGACGATCTTCGAAAACCGCTTCATGCACGTCCAGGAACTGGCTCGGCTCGGCGCCCACATCACGCTTTCGGGCCAGACGGCGATCGTCGACGGCGTGGCGAAGCTGAAAGGCGCGCCGGTCATGGCGACCGATCTTCGCGCTTCCGTCTCGCTGGTCATCGCTGGCCTGGCGGCCGAAGGCGAGACCACGGTCAACCGCGTCTACCATCTCGACCGCGGTTTCGAGCGGCTGGAGGAAAAGCTTTCCAATTGCGGCGCGGTGATCGAGCGTATTTCGGCTTAACGATCCGCGGTCCCTTGGCGAAATCATCTGCGAAGCGTCCTTCTCCCGCCACTATACGGGGAGAAGTGCCGGCAGGGCCGATGAGGGGTGCGCAAAACTGAGGCAATTGCCTCCGGCAGCATTCTTGGCGCGGTTGCACCGATCGGAAAGACCGCCTAACAGAAAGGCTGGTTGCCAACCTCTAGGTGTGAAATCCGCATGGTCTTAAAACTCATCGCGCTCGACGACCAGGATCTGAGCATCGTCTCGGCCCATCTCCAGGACGCCGTGATGAAGGTCTCGGACCTCGAATTCCTGCCCAAAGCCAAGCGTTTCGTGCTGACCATGAACCGTTTCGTGTGGGAAGCCAAATCCGGCCTGCTTCGCCAACACAATGAGCGACGGCAGGCCGTGCTGCATTTCGACCGGGTGCTGGGCGCCAAGACCAACGGCATCGCCCGCGACAAGCCGGCCGAAATTCTCTCCCTGCTGGCGATCAGCTTCATCGAGATCAGCAAGCCCGCGGGCATCGTCGAACTGATCTTTTCGGGCGGCGGCACGATCATGCTCGATGTCGAATGCATCGAGGCTCGCCTTGCCGATATTGGCGGCGCGTGGGAAGCCACGTCGCGCCCCATACACAGGGCTTGAGCATACGATGGCCATCACGCTTCGCCAGTCCGACGCCGATTTCGAGCAGCGTTTCGCCGCGTTCCTCCTGACCAAGCGCGAGGTATCGGCCGATGTCGACGCCGTGGTGCGCGACATCATCGCGCGCGTGCGTGCCGAGGGCGACGCGGCACTGATCGACTACACGCAGAAATTCGGCGGAGGCGACCTCGCCAAGCTCGGCATTGCCGTCTCGGCGGAAGACATCGCCGGCGCCTATGCCGAGGCCGATCCGGCCACGGTCGAGGCGCTGAAATTCGCACGTGACCGCATCCGGTCCCATCACCAGCGGCAAAAGCCGCAGGACGAACGCTACACGGATGCCGCCGGCGTCGAGCTCGGCTCGCGCTGGACCGCGATCGAGGCGGTCGGGCTCTATGTGCCGGGCGGCACGGCAAGCTATCCGAGCTCGGTGCTGATGAACGCCCTGCCGGCCAAGGTAGCCGGCGTCGAGCGCATCGTCATGGTCGTGCCGGCACCGCACGGCGTCGTCAACCCGCTGGTGCTGGTGGCGGCGGATATATCAGGCGTCTCCGAAATCTACCGCGTCGGCGGCGCGCAGGCGATCGCGGCACTTGCCTATGGCACGCAGACGATCAAGCCGGTGGCCAAGATCGTCGGCCCCGGCAATGCCTATGTCGCCGCGGCCAAGCGGCGGGTATTCGGCACTGTCGGCATCGACATGATCGCCGGGCCATCGGAGGTGCTTGTGGTGGCCGACGGCGGCAATGATCCGGAGTGGATCGCGGCCGACCTGCTTGCCCAGGCCGAACATGACGTGTCGTCGCAGTCGATCCTGATCACCGACAACCCGGCTTTCGGCAAAGCGGTCGAACATGCGTTCGAACGCCAGCTGCAGAGCCTGCCGCGCGCGGAAACGGCGGCCCAGAGCTGGCGCGATTTCGGCGCGGTGATCGAGGTCGAAACGATCGAGGCATCGCTGCCGCTGGTCGACCGTATCGCTGCCGAACATGTCGAACTGGCCATCGACGATGCCGAGGGCTTCCTCGCAAAGATGCGCAACGCCGGCGCGGTTTTTCTCGGCCGCCACACGCCGGAGGTGATCGGCGACTATGTCGGCGGCTCCAACCACGTGCTGCCGACGGCGCGCTCGGCGCGCTTCTCGTCGGGCCTTTCCGTGCTCGACTTCGTCAAGCGCACCTCGGTCCTGAAGCTCGGGCCGGAGCAGTTGCGCATGCTGGCACCGGCGGCGATCGCACTCGCTCAGGCGGAAGGGCTCGACGCGCATGGCCGCTCTGTCGCCATACGTCTGAACATGTAGGCCGGCATGACGGGCCACGATCAAACCCGCGCAAAACTGATCGATGTCGAACTCGATGAATCGATCGGCCGTTCGACGCCCGATGTCGAGCATGAGCGGGCGGTGGCGATCTTCGACCTGATCGAGGAGAACAGTTTTAAGCCTGTCAACGACAGCGGTACAGGTCCTTACCGGCTGAAGCTGTCGCTGGCCGAGTCCCGCCTGGTCTTTGCCGTGGCGCGCGAGGACGGCGCCGCCGTCGTCACCCACATCCTGTCGCTGACGCCGCTCAGGCGCATCGTCAAGGACTACTATATCATCTGCGAGAGCTATTACGACGCCATCCGCTCCTCGACGCCGAGCCACATCGAGGCGATCGACATGGGCCGCCGTGGCCTGCACAATGAGGGCTCGCAGACACTGATGGATCGGCTCTCCGGCAAGATCGACATCGACTTCGACACGGCGCGACGGCTGTTCACGCTGGTCTGCGTGCTGCACTGGCGGGGCTGATCCTGGTCGCCGGCGCCCTGCCCCGCTCGGTCCTGTTCCTGTGCGGCATGAATGCCGTGCGCTCGCCAATGGCCGAGCAGCTGGCGCGCCGGATGCTTCCCGCTACCATTTTCATCGCCTCGGCGGGTGTGCGCGCCGGGGAGCGCGACCCGTTCGTCGATGCCGTGCTTGCCGAGGACGGTCTGACGCTGGGCGAACGCCATCCACGGACGCTGGACGATCTCGAGGACGACTATTTCGACCTGATCGTGACACTGGCGCCGGAGGCGCACCATGCCGCGCTCGAACTCACCCGCTCGCGTGCCGTCGAGGTGGAATACTGGCCTACGCCGGACCCGACCGGTGCCGACGGCACGCGGGAACAGATCATGGCCAGCTATCGCGACGTGCGCGAGCGGCTGAAGTTGCGCATAAGCCGACGTTTTTTGCTTCCCGAAGTAAAAAACGCGACGGATTAAGCGTGTTCACAAGCGCACGATTATCATATAGGTTCCGCCGAAATTCCGGCTGGAGTCGGATGATTTCAGGTCTGTCCGACCTGAAATCATTCGACTCTAGGTCAAAGAAGTAGAGCATGATGTCGTCGGAAAACCGCTTCACACTTTTCGGCATCATGCTCTAGGCGCCGGAACTGCCATCCAAGCAAAGGTATCGAATGCCGAAGGAAGAAGTCCTCGAGTTTCCGGGTATCGTCACGGAATTGTTGCCCAACGCGATGTTCAGGGTAAAGCTCGAAAACGAACACGAGATCATCGCCCATACGGCCGGCCGCATGCGCAAGAACCGCATCCGCGTGCTGACCGGCGACAAGGTTCTGGTCGAGATGACGCCATACGACCTGACCAAGGGCCGCATCACCTACCGTTTCAAGTAAGATCAAGACCCGAGCGTGATGAGCATTTTGCATAAGCTGGTGCTTGCCTCGGGTTCGCCGCGTCGCATCGAACTCTTGCAGCAGGCCGGCATCGAGCCGGACCGCATCCTGCCAGCCGATATCGACGAAACGCCGCTGCGTGCCGAGCATCCGCGCTCGCTGGCCAAACGGCTGTCGAAGGAAAAGGCCGAGAAGGCGTTCGCGTCGCTGAAGGCCGAGACCGACTATGCACCAAGCTTTGTGCTGGCGGCCGACACGGTGGTCGCCGTCGGGCGACGCATCCTGCCCAAGGCCGAGACACTGGATGACGCCGCCAACTGCCTCGGGCTGTTGTCCGGCCGTTCGCACCGGGTTTATTCCGGCATCTGCCTGATCACGCCGGGGGGCAAAATGCGCCAGCGGCTGGTCGAGACGCGGGTGCGTTTCAAGCGGCTGCCACGCGAGGAAATCGACGCCTATGTCGCCTCGGGCGAATGGCGGGGCAAGGCCGGCGGCTATGCCGTGCAAGGGTTGGCCGGCGCCTTCGTCGTCAAGCTCGTCGGCTCCTACACCAACATCGTCGGCCTGCCGCTCTATGAGACGGCGGCGCTGCTGTCGGGCGAAGGTTTCAAGACCCATCAAAACTGGTTGACCGCGCGACCATGAGCCCGGACGACAAAGTCACGCCACTGCGGCCCAAGCGCCCTTGCCCCGAATGCGGCAAGCCGTCGGCGCGCGAGACCTATCCGTTCTGCTCGACGCGCTGCAAGGACATCGATCTCAACCGCTGGCTGAAGGGCGCCTATGTCATCTCCGCCCGCGACGACGAGGAAGAACCGGACGCCGACGAGCCGAAATGAGGCCAGGGCCGAAATGAAGCCAGGGCCGCCGGTCAGGCGGCCTGGTTCTTGCGATCACCACGCGCCCAGGCCGGAAGCCAGTCGCCGTGGGCGGCCAGGAGATCGTCAACCAGTGACCAGATCTGGTCGAGGTCGAGTTCGGCCGCCGTGTGCGGGTCCATCATCGCCGCGTGATAGATGTGTTCGCGGTTTTCCGTCATCAGCGCCCGCACCGTCAGTTCCTGCACGTTGATGTTGGTACGGATCAGCGCCGTCAATTGCGGCGGCAGGTCGCCTATATAGGTCGGCTGGATGCCGGACGCGTCGACCAGGCACGGCACTTCGGCCGCGCAATCGCGGGGCAGCGAGGTGATGCAGCCATTGTTGCGGACATTGCCGTAGATCACCGACGGCTCGCCGGTCCAGACCGAATTCATGATCGAGGAGGCATACTCCTTGGACTCCTCGACCTCGATACGTAGGGCCGAGCTATACGCCTGCGCCTGGTCCTTCCAGCGCTCGATCTGCTCGATGCAGCGCTTGGGGTATTCATCGAGCGGAATGCCGTATTTCTCGATCAAATCGGGGCGGCCGTCCTTGATGAAATAGGGCGTGTATTCGGCAAAATGCTCCGAGCTTTCGGTGACGAAATAGCCCAGCCGCGTCAGCATCTCGTAACGCACCTTGTTGGGGCAGCGCGGGTTCCAGCCGGGCTTCGGCGCGCGGCCTTCGCGATAGGCGCGCACGAGATCGGGATAGAGGTCGTGGTAGGATCCGTCCGGCTGGCGATGCTCGAACTTCAGGTAGAAGGCCATGTGGTTGATACCAGCCGAGCGGTAACGAATCTCGTCGTAGGGAAGGTCGAGGTCGTGCGCCAGTTCCATCGCCGTGCCTTGCACCGAGTGGCACAGCCCGACCTGCCTGATCTCGGGATATTTCTCTGAGATCGCCCAGGTGTTGATCGCCATCGGGTTGACGTATTGCAGCATGATCGCCCGCGGGCAGACCGCAAGCATGTCCTCGCAGATCTTCCACAGATGCGGCACGGTCCTCAGGCCCCGCATGATGCCGCCGACGCCGAGCGTATCGGCGATCGTCTGGCGCAGCCCGTATCTCTTCGGCACCTCGAAATCCGTGACGGTGCAGGGCTCATAGCCGCCGATCTGGAAGGCGACGACGACGAAATCGGCGCCCGCCAGCGCCTTGCGCTGGTCCGTGTAGGTCTCGGCCTTCGCCTTGACGCCGAGTGTGGCGATCAGCTTGTTGACGACGACGGCGCTTTCTTCCAGCCGCTGCGGATTGATGTCCATCAGCGCGATCGTGGCCCCCGAAAGTGCCGGGCGCTGCAGCACGTCGCCGACGATGTTCTTCATGAACACCGTCGAACCGGCGCCGATGAAAGTGATCCTGGGATGTCTTGCCAATGTAACCTCCGGCATGTGTTCAGGCCACGTCGAAAGCGGCCCTGACGAGCCGTTCGGTGTAGGCGGTCTTGGGATTGGTGAGGACCTCGTCGACAGGGCCCTGCTCGACGATCTTGCCGTGCTGCATGACGATGACGCGGTGGCACAGCGCGCGCACCACCTTGAGGTCGTGCGAGATGAAGAGATAGCTCAGGCCACGCTCGTCCTGCAGCTTGCGCAGCAGGTCGATGATCTGCGCCTGGACGGAGAGGTCGAGCGCCGATGTCGGCTCGTCGAGCAGGATGAATTCGGGTTCGAGTGCGATGGCCCGCGCAATCGCGATGCGCTGGCGCTGGCCACCGGAGAACTCATGCGGAAACCGCGACAGGATATCGCCCGGCATGCCGGCACTGACCAGTGCCTCGCGCACCCGCTCGACGCGCTCGCGCCGTGTCGCGCCGATGCTGTTGACGATCAGCCCTTCCTCGATGATCTGGCCGATCGTCATGCGCGGGTTGAGCGAGGAGAACGGATCCTGGAAGACGATCTGCATGCGCGAACGCAGCGGCCGCATCTCGCCTCGCGACAGGCCATGGATAGGCTGGCCATCGAAGCGGATCTCGCCGCGTTTGGCGTCGGTCAGCCTCAGCAACGCCTGGCCGAATGTGGTCTTGCCGGAACCGGATTCGCCGACCAGTCCCAGCGTCTCGTGGCGGCAAAGCTTGAGGTCGAGGTCGTCGACGGCAACCAGTTCGCGCCAGTCCGGCTTCAGGAACGTGCCGTGGCGCAGCATGAAGCAGACGCGCACACCGTTCGCCTCGAGGATGGTGCCGCTGCTCTCGGGCAGCGGTTGCGGTCGGCCGCGTGGCTCGGAGGCAAGCAGCCGCTGGGTGTAGGGATGCCGTGGAGCGGCGAAGAGCCGTTCGGTGACGTTGTGCTCGCACATTTCGCCATGCTGCATCACATAGACGTAGTCGGAAAACTTGCGCACCACGGTGAGATCGTGGGTGATCAGGATCACCGCCATCCGCAGCTCTTTCTGCAGATTGCGGATCAGGTTAAGGATCTGCGCCTGGACCGTGACATCAAGTGCGGTCGTCGGCTCATCGGCGATCAGCACGTCGGGATCGTTGGCGAGCGCCATGGCGATCATCACGCGCTGCCGCTGCCCGCCCGAGAGCTGGTGCGGATATTGTTTGAGCCGCGCTTCGGGTTCGGGGATCTGCACATGCCGCAGCAGCTCTAGCGCCCGCGCCCAGGCTTGCTTGCGGCTCACCTTGCGATGCACCCGGATTGCTTCGACGATCTGGCTGCCGACCGTATAGATCGGATTGAGCGAGCTCATCGGCTCCTGGAAGATCATCGAGATGCGGTTGCCGCGCAGCTTGCGCCGGGCGCTTTCGGGGAATTTCAGGATGTCCCGTCCGTCGTAACAGATACTTGATTTCGGCGACACGGTGGCGCGGCGCGACAGCAGCCCCATGACGGTGCGCGCCGTCACCGACTTGCCGGAACCGGATTCGCCGACGATCGCGATCGTCTCGCCGCGATAGAGCTGAAACGAGATGTCCTTGACCGCCTCGACGACACCGTGTTCGACCTTGAAGGCCACCTCGATGTTGCGGGCATCGATGACGGGCTCTCCCTGGCGCCCATCATGGTCAAGGCGGAAGGCTGGTGCGAAGGGCTCGGCGAGTACGACGGTCATCCCGGTTCCCCTCAATACGGATCGACTGCATCGCGCAGGCCGTCGCCCAGCGCGTTGAAGGCAAAGACGGTGACGAGCACGAAACCGACCGGCGACAGGATCCAGGGATAAGTGCCGATGACCGAATAGGTCGCGGTGTCCTGCAGCATCAGGCCCCAGGAGATCAGCGGCGGCTTGACGGCAAAACCGAGGAACCCGAGGAAGGATTCGAGCAGCACCACCGTCGGGATCGCCAGCGTCACGGCGACAATCACGTGGCTCATCACATTGGGGAAGATGTGCTGCAGAATGATGCGCCGGTCTGTCGCGCCGACCGCCATGGCGGCGCGCACATACTCTATGCGCGCCAGCGCCAGCGTCTTGCCGCGCACCTCGCGCGACATCTGCGCCCAGCCCAGCGCCGACATGACGATGATGACGAAGGCGAGGAACACATTGGTCGGCGCGGTGACCGGGATCAACGTCGTCAGCGCCAGGTAGAGCGGCAGTTGCGGGAAGGCGAGCACCAGTTCGACGAAGCGCTGCATCCAGACGTCGAACCGGCCGCCGAAATAGCCGGAGACCATGCCGACGGTGGTGCCGATGACGGTGATGATGAAGACGACCGTCAGCGCGATCATCAGTGAGACGCGCGAGCCGTGGATGGCGCGCGACAGCACGTCGCGGCCGAATTTGTCGGTGCCGAGGAAATGCACCGGCTGGCCGTCCGTCGAGGCGAAGAAATGCCGGTTCGCCGGTATCAGTCCGAAGAGCTTGTACGGTGCGCCTTCGACGAAGAAGCCAAGCAGCCTCGGGTGGTCGTAGTCGGGGCCGACGATGGGCTGGAAAGTGACCGGATCGAGGTCGGCCGAATCGGACAGTGCATAGACCCTCGGCCGCGCGACGAAATTGCCGTCCTTGTCGTGGAAGGACGGCAGCTGCGGCGGGGCGAAGCCGACATCGGTCGCCTTCGGATCCATCGGCGCCAGGAATTCGGCGAATACGGCCATGACCAGGAGCAGCACGACCAGCCAAAGCCCGGCCATGCCGGTCCAGGAGCGCTTCAGCCGGCGCCAGACAAGCGCCATGTAGCTCTCATTGCCGCGTGCGGGCGCCACTGTGGCTCGCTCGGCTGGCAGTGGCGGTGGTGAAGGATCTCGTGCCAGCATCTAACCCTCCCCGAACTGGCGTACGCGCGGATCGAGCAGGACGAGCAGCATGTCGGCGATGATGTTGCCGACGATCAGCGTCGCCGACAGCACCATCATGAAGGTGGCGGTGACATAGACGTCGCCGACCGCCATCGAGCCGACGATCGCCGGACCGACGGTCGGCAGCGCGAAGATGATCGCCGTCTCGATCTCGCCGGTCAGCATATAGGGCAGCACCACGCCCTGATACATGACCAGCGGATGCAGGGCATTCGGCACGGCGTGGCGCATCACGACGGCGCTCCCGGTCAAGCCCTTGGCCTTGGCCGTCTCGACATATTGCGCGTTGAGCGTATCGAGCAGATTGCCGCGCATGACGCGCATATTGTAGGCAAGGCCGCCGAAGGTGGCGATCGCCACCACCGGCCAGACATGCTTGACCAGGTCGACGAACTTCGCCCACGACCATGGCGCGCCGCCATATTGCGGCGAGAAGAATGAGCCGATCTCCGAGACATTGAACTGGAAGACCAGGAGATAGACGATGATCAGCGCCATCAGGAAGCGCGGCACCGTCATGCCGAGGAACGAAACCGCCGACAGGGTCGAGTCGATCCAGGTGTATTGCCGGGTCGCCGCCCAGATGCCGAAGGTGATGCCCAGCACCGAGGCGAGCAGATGGCAGACCAAAGCCAGAAGCAGCGTCCGCGGCAGGCGCTCGCCGACGACGTCGGCCACCGGCTTGTTGTAATAGAGACTGTAGCCGAAATCACCGTGGGTGACGATGCCGCCGATCCAGTTGAGATACTGGACGGGCAGCGGCTTATCGAGGCCGTGCTCGACGCGATAGGCCTGAGCTTGCGCGTCGGCCTCGGCGAAGGAGGCTCCGCCCTGGTTGATCAATTGCGAGCGGATGTAATCGGCATAGTCGCCAGGCGGCGCCTGGATGATGGCAAAGGTGACGAGGCTCAGAATAGCGAGAACCGGTATTGCCGACGCTATACGCGTGAGCAGGAATCGCAGCATGGGCGGTCCGCTTCCTCATCTCGCCGGACGCTCCTTGGGGGCGCTCGGAGGGTTGGTTTGTCCCGGCCGCGCCAGCGGCGCGGCCGGGTCTCTCTCAGTCAGGGGAGGTAAACTTGCATCGGCCCTTAAACTTACATCGGACCCTTGTCTCCAGGCTTGCCGGGGAGTTCTTCCGGGAACAGTTCGTATTTGGCCTGCTTGTCGGCCGCGACGAAGACCCGTTCGCGGACGATCGAATCCTCAGCCCAGTTGAACATGAAGATCGGCGTGCCTTGCGGAATGTTCGAGAAGCGCTTGTTGATGATCAGCGCGCCGGGATATTCCGTCAGGCCGATATTGTAGACGTGTTCGGTCGAGATTTTCTGGAAGTCCCGCATCAGACTGGCGCGCTGGTTATTGTCCGCCGACGAGACGAACTTGTTGACGATGTCGACGAGATCCTTCTCGAAAGGCATCAGATCGACCTCCCCGCTTTCCGGCGCGCGGTGATCCCAACTGGTCTTGGGGCCGACTGGAGCGAGCTGCACGGTGTTCTGCACCACTGAGGTCAGCTCCTGCTCATTGCGCCGGATCAGCCAGTCGAAACGGCCTGAATATTGCGTGGCATCGCGCTGGGTACCGTTGAGCCCGTTGAGCACGATCCGCAGGCCAAGCTTCTCCATCTGCGCGACCACGCCTTCGGCGAGGCTTTTGTCGGTGGTGTAGTCGTTGTTGACCAGCATCACGATCTCGACATTCTTGCCGCCGGCGGTACCGGCCGGGAAGTTGACGAAACCATCGCCGTCAGTGTCCTTCAGGCCGGCCTTGGCGAGTTCGGCTTTGGCGCCCTCGAGGTCGAAAGGATAGTAGACGGTGGATTTGCGGTCGTAGAAGCTGGTGCCCGAGGAGAGGCCGCCAGGATAGATCGCGGTGAACGGCCCCTTGACGAGGGAATCGCCCAGCGCCTTGCGGTCAAGCGCCATGGTGACGGCCTTGCGGAAATCCTCGTTGCGGTTCAGCTCGCGGAGCGCCTGGCCGCGCTCGTCCGGATTACCCCAGCCATTGGCGGAAAAGTTCAGGCGCAGATTGTAGCCGATCAACCGCGGGCCGAAGGCCAGACGTGCCGGCGCATTCGGCTCCGCCGCGCGCTTCAGAGAGGCAACGAAGTTTTCCGGCTGCTCGAGATTGGAGAAGTCGCCTGCGCCGGCGACCGCCTGAACGTCCCGGTCGGCCCAGGTCGACAGCTTATAATGCAATTCGTTGAGATAGGGGAGCTGGTTGCCCTTCTCGTCCACCTTCCAATAGTAGGGATTGCGGCGCATGACGATGATGTCGTCGGCCCGATATTCGACCGGCACCCAGGCGCCCATGACCGGCATGTTCATGTATTCCGGCGGGAAGGCGTTCTTGAACTGGTCGTAGGTGTTCTTCGAATATTTCGGGTGCTGCGGCTTCAAGATATGCGCGGGACCGGGGCAGAAGGTGCCATAGGCCATTGCGTAGAGGTGCTGTTTCGGGAAGGCGTCCTTGAAGGTCCACTCGACCGTATAGTCGTCGATCTTCTTGAGCGTCGTGCCGACACCGAAGGTTTCCTGGGTGGCGCCATTGAGCGGCGAGACGTTGGGATCCATGACCTCGTCGTCCCAATAGAACATGACATCGTCGGCGTTGAATGGCACGCCGTCGGACCATTTGGCACCTTCGACGAGATGCATGATCAGCTTGTGGCCATCGGCTGACCAATCCCAGCTTTTGGCGAGGTTGGGCAGCGGCTCGGTATCCTTCGCCTCGACCTGGAACAGCGGCGCGGTGCGCGTCAGGCACTCGGAAAGGCCGATGTCGATGCCGCCCCAGCCTTGGGTCTGGCCGGCGCCGTAGTTCCAGCCTTCCGGCCGGCCACCGATGACATGGCGCATCGTATCGCCGTAGACGCCGACGCCGTTCGGCATGTTGCCCGTCTTGAAGACAAGCGGCTCCTTCGGCAGCCTTTCCTTGACCGGCGGCAGCTTGCCGGCCTTGACGAATTTTTCCGTCACCCAGCCGGGCTCGTGATACTCGGGCAGCGCCTTGAACTCCAGGATGGAGTCGCGCGCCACGTATTTGATCTTGCCCTCGGCCGGAAACGTCGCCGGCACCGGCGGGACGGTCGGTTCGGAAGCGAAAGCGTTGAGCGCTGGAACGGAGACGCTCAGCGCCAGTCCAGCGGCAATGCCAATACTGCGTAGGTTCCTCATTAGTGTCCTCCCTCGTGTTCAGACGTTTGCTGCTGCTCGTCTTGTCTATGTCTCTATGCAATTCCGGACGGAGAACCGCTTCACACTTCTCCCGTGATTTCTCCGGACGGCTGACTGCGGTGGACCTGCCTCCCGAGGGTCCGCCGCCGCGCCGGTTTTCAGACGGCCTGTTTCAGCGCGGCCTTTTCTGCCCGCAGCTCCTCGATCGAGCGCACGTTCCGCCGCGCGGCACCCGCCCATTCCCGGGTCTTGAGCGTGGATTTCGACAGCCGCTCTTTGGCCGCAGGAACCGCGTGGGCATATTGCGGCAACCATTGCGCCTGGGCGACGACCATTTCGTCCACCATCTGCCAGACCTCCTCCGGCGTCGACACGGCGCCGACCAGCGGGTCGTGCAGCACGGCAAGCTTCAGAAGATCGATGTCGCCAGAGATGGCGGCATGGACCGACATGCGCTGGACGTTGATAGAGGCCATGCAGGTGGCTGCACAGGCTTCCGGCAGTGTGATGCCGGCGGCCATGTTGATGCCGAAACGGTCGACGAAACCGGGCGATTCGATGATGGCGTCGCGCGGCAGATTGGTGATCACGCCGTCATTCTTGACGTTGAAGTGGCCGCGATAGACGCGGTTGGTTTCCAGCGCCTCCAATATGTGGCTGGCATGCTCGTTGGAGCGCTTTGAGGCGTCGATCGGCTTCGATGCCGCTTCCAGGAATTGCGGATATTCGGTCTCGAACCAATTGCGGGTTTCCGTGGAATAGCGGAGATAGCCGCCCGTTTCGCCATGGATCCAGTCCGACATGTCGATCCAGCGCGTGATCTCGTCGGGGCGCTTGCGGTACCAGGGCAGATATTCGGAGAGATGCCCGTTGCTTTCAGTCGAATAGACGCCGAAACGCTTGAGCACATCGATGCGAAGCTTTTCCTGCTGGGAATAGACCGGGTGCGCCTCGAAGGCGGCGACCAGCTCATCTTTGTCGATCTTTCGGCCGTTCAGCCGCAAATCGATGAACCAGGTCTGGTGGTTGATGCCGGAACAGACATAGTCGAGTTCCCGCGGCGATTTCGCGCCCAGCACCGCGGCGATCTGTTCGGCGCCGTGCTGGACACCATGGCAGAGGCCGACCGTGTCGACCTTGCCGTATTCGATCGCCGCCCAGGTGTTCATCGCCATCGGGTTGGCGTAGTTGAGGAATTTGGCGTTGGTGTCGGCGACTTCGCGGATGTCCTTGCAGAAATCGAGGATCACCGGAATGTTGCGCTGCCCGTAGAGGATGCCGCCGGCGCAGATCGTGTCGCCGACACACTGGTCGATACCGTATTTCAAGGGAATGCGGATATCATCGGCATAGGCTTCGAGGCCGCCGACCCGCACGCAGCTGATGATATAGCGAGCGCCCTCGATTGCCTTGCGGCGGTCAGTTGTCGCGGTCACCCTGGTCGGCAATCCGTTCGCCTCGACGATCCTGTCGAGGATCGCCTTGATCATCCCCAGATTGTGCTCGCTAAGGTCCGTCAGCGCGAATTCGATGTCCTTGAATTCAGGCACGCAGAGAATATCGGTGAACAGCTTCTTGGTGAAACCGACGCTGCCGGCGCCGATAATAGCGATTTTGAAACTCATCACCTTCACCTCGATCCATTCGAATGCTAGGCAAGGAGCAGCAAGGGAGGAAGACGGCTACACGCCTTGACGTGCAAGCCATTCAAACCGGAATCCGGCTTTCTCTCCTCCCGCCCGCTCCTCGATCGCGGGTTATTCGCGTTCTTCGAGGCGGGATTATGCGCATATTCGCGGGCGCGGCCAGAGAAGGATTATGCTTTCAGGGGTAATTTTGTGCTGCGGGATTTGATCGCCAACGGACAGTCGATGCGGACGGTCTCGCTGCCGCGCGGCCGCCAGCGTCTGCATGCCATGCCGACAAGCACGGGCTATGAGGTGCGCGAGGACGTGACCTATGACTGGGACGGGCGAAAGCGCGGCCAGACACCATTCACGGTACTGCAGCATACGATCAGCGGCACCGGCCGGTTGCGCTACGAGAACCGCGATTACCGCCTGCAGACGAACGACACGCTGCTGGTGCTGGTGCCGCACAACCACCGCTACTGGCTGGCCAGGGACGAGCGCTGGGAATATTTCTGGATCTCGATGAACGGCGAGGAGGCGTTGCGCATCCACAAGTCGATCCTCGACGTGTCAGGACCGGTCTTTCGGCTGCAGCCGGCGACGATCGATCATCTTGCCGATTGCAGCCTGCGTCTCATCAAGGGGGCCGCTTCGCCAGGTGCTGCTTCGGCGATCGCCTACGAGGCGGCGATGGCACTCTATGACGATGTGTTCGGCTCGCATGCCTTTGCCGAAAAACAGAGCGCGATGCAGCCGGTCATCGATCACATCAACGCCAACCTCGACAAGGCCCTGCCGGTGGCGGACCTCGTTCAGATCAGCGGGCTTAGCCGGGCCCATTTCTCACGCTGCTTCGCAGAAAGCGAAGGCCTGCCGCCCGCCGAGTTCGTGCTGCAGCAGCGGCTGCAACGGGCCGCGAAGCTTTTGACGAAAGCGGACTTCCTGCCGGTAAAGGAGGTCGCCATTCTGTGCGGTTTCGAGGACGCGAATTATTTTTCGAAGGTCTTCCGCCGGCTCTACGGCACGACGCCCAGCCAATTCCGCACGACCGGCATGTATGCCAGCTTGCGAACCCCGGCCAGGCGCGGCGCCAGACTGTCGGACGACGAGACCTGACGCCGCTTGGGGCCGTGTTTTGTCAGGCCGCGTGCAGGCTGCCGCCGTCCAGCCACTCGAGTTCGGCGGGCGAAAGCGCGATGTCCAGCGCCCGCAGACTGTCGTCCAGTTCGCCAAGCGTGCGCGGCCCGATCAGCGGAATCGATGGGAAAGGCTGGTTGAGCACATAGGCCAGCGCAATATGGATCGGGCTCTTGCGCAGCCGGGCGGCGAGTTCGATCGCGCGGTCGCGGCGGCCGAAATTGCGCTCGGAGTACCAGACCCGCACCAGTTCCTCGCTGTCCAGCCTGTCGCGCCCGGCGCGGTCGGTGAAGAAGCCGCGTCCCTGGCTCGACCAGGCAAAGTTCGGCATCTGCCTGGATGTCAGCCAGGCCTTCCAGTCATCGGTGGAGGAGGTGACACAACCAGCCCAGATCGGCTCCAGCATTTCGGCCAGCGAAAAATTGTTGGAGAGCACGCCGGGCTTCTGCTTGCCGGTTCGCTCGGCATAGGCAATCGCCTCGTCCATGCGCTGCATCGTCCAGTTCGAGCCGCCGAAGGGGCCGCGAATGCGCCCGGCTTTGACCTCGCGGTCCATGGCATCGACGAATTCGCCGACCGGCACGTCCGGATTGTCGCGATGCATGAAATAGATATCGACGTGGTCAGTCTGCAGGCGGTCGAGCGACTGGGCAAGCTGCTTGCCGATCACGTCGGGATAGCAGAGCGGCGAATGCGCTCCCTTGGCGATAACAACCGATTGCTCGCGCACGCCACGGTTCCTCAGCCATTGGCCGAGCAGCGTCTCGGTGTAGCCGCCGCCATAGACATAGCCGGTGTCGAAGAGATTGCCGCCGGCCTCGAAAAAGGCATCGAGCAGGATCGACCCGGAGGAGAAGGTGCGGAAATCCTCGAAGCCGAGCGCCACCACGGAGGCCGGCTTCGCCAGGCCCGGAATGGTGCGCTTGCCGATCGCGGTGCCGCCCGGGCGCAGGGGTCGCCCGGAGATGGTGTTGGTGCGCAGCGAGGCCTTCTCGATCTCATATTCCAGCCCGACCGCCGCGCGCCATCTGTCAAGCACGCGCAAGGTGCCGAGGCTGTCGGCCCAGCCCATGCCCGGCCAGGCGAATTCCCGACGCCCGGCGCGGATCGCCTCGCCGGCGGCATCGACCTCGAAGGAATAGACATGGCGCTTCTCGTTGACGCTGATGGTCTCTTGCGCGCCGTCGGCACCGATCACGTCGATCCGGCCTGGGCCGACATCGCGGTCGCCGCCGGCGAACCAGAAGTCGGGCACTTCGATACGCCCCTTGGTGCCGAAGATACGCAGGACATTGTCCTGATTGAGCGAGATGCTGCAGGAGACCTCGGCGACGATACCGCCGGGAAAATGCAGGACAGCGGAGGCCCATTCGTCGACGCCGGATTGACCAAGATGGGCGGTGCCGGCGACTTTGTCGGGTTCGGCGAATGGCTCTCCAGCGGCAGCGCCGGCAATGAGGCGCACCATCGAAACGGGATAGCCGCCGACATCGAGAATGCCGCCGCCGGCGAGATCGTTGGCGTAGAGCCGGTGCCGCGGCATGAAACCAGGCATGGCGAAGCCGAAGCTCGACTTGATCATCCTGATCTCGCCGATGACGCCGGACTTGATCAAGTCGACCAGTTGCAGCGTCTGCGGATGCAGCCGGTACATGAAGGCTTCGCCGAGGAAGGTGCCGGCCTTGCGCGCCGCATGCATCATGGCGTCGGCCTCGAAGGCCGTCAGCCCGAGCGGCTTTTCGCAGAGCACATGCTTTCCCGCTTCCGCCGCCCTGATCGCCCATTGCGCATGGCCTGGATGCGGGACCGCGATATAGATCGCATCGATCTCCGGATCGGCAAGAAGAGCGTCATAACCGTCGAGGATGCGGGCGCCGGGAAAGCTCTCGGCCAGTCCCGGCTTGCCGGGATTGCGCGCGCCGATGGCAACCAGTTTACCGGTGCGCGAACCGGCGACGCCGCCGGCAAAGGCCTTGGCGATGCCGCCCGGCCCAAGAATGCCCCAGCGAATGGGCGTTGATGCAGTCATGTCATTCTCCTTGCGGGCTGGGAAAGGGGCGGCCGGTCAGCGCAGCCGCATCCCTTTTTCGTCGAACAGGTAGGATTTGCGGATGGAAACGGTGACATTTGATGTTTCGGGGACCTTTGCCGCGTCGCGCTGGATCACCACGTCGTCGCCATGGGCCGTCCTGGCGTAGAGAAAACTCGTGCCGCCCAGGTGCTCGACCACGTCGATGGCGACCGTAAGGTCAGCGTCGCCTTCACCGGCAACGCCGAAATGTTCGGGCCGCACGCCGACGATGACCTTGCTGCCCGGCTCGGGCGCGACGCCTGTCAACGGCTGGACGACACGGGCCTTCTCCTCGCCCGCCAATTCGACCACAACGCCTTTTGCATCACGGCCGACAATATGGGCCTTGATGAAGTTCATCTTCGGTGAACCGACAAAGCCGGCCACGAAAATATTGTCGGGATTGTCATAGAGTTCGAGCGGCCTGCCGATCTGCTCGATATGGCCGGCGCGCAGCACGACGATCCGGTCGGCGAGCGTCATTGCCTCGGTCTGGTCATGGGTGACATAGACCATGGTGGCGCCGAGTTCCTTATGCAGCCTTGAAATCTCGACCCGCATCTGGACGCGCAGTTCGGCATCGAGATTGGAGAGCGGCTCGTCGAACAGGAATACTTGCGGCTCGCGCACGATGGCGCGGCCGATGGCGACACGCTGGCGCTGGCCACCGGAAAGTTTCTTGGGGCGGCGCTCCATCAATTCGCTGATGCGCAGGATCTCGGCCGCCCGGTTCACCCGCCGCTCGGTGTCGGCCTTGGGGTTGCCGGTCATGCGCAACCCGAATGAGAGGTTCTGTTCGACGCTCATATGCGGATAAAGCGCGTAGGACTGGAACACCATGGCGATGCCGCGGTCGGCGGGCTCGACATCATTGACAACCTTGCCACCGATGGCGATCTCACCGCCGCTGATGTCCTCCAGCCCGGCGATCATCCTGAGCAGCGTGGACTTGCCGCAGCCCGACGGGCCGACGAAGACGACGAACTCGCCATCGGCGATGTCGATGTTGGCACCGTGGACGACCTCGAACGCACCGAAGCGCTTGGCGACATTGGTGAGCGTGACGGTTGCCATTCTGCTCCTTATTTGACTGCGCCGGCGGCGATGCCGGCGATGAAATGACGCTGCAGGAGCACGAAGACGATGAGCATCGGCACGGTCAGCATCACCGCGCCCGCCATGATGCCGCCCCACGACACTTTGGTCAGGCCGATCAGCGTGCCGAGCGCCACGGGTGCTGTCATCGAACCCGGCTGGCTGTTGATCAAAAGCGGCCAGAGATAATTGTTCCAGGAGGCGAGAAACAGGATGATGCAGAGTGCGGCCAGCATCGGCCGCGCCAACGGCAAGGCGATGAAGACGAAGATGCGCCACTCCTTGACGCCCTCGACGCGGGCGGCATCGAACAGATCGTCCGGCATCATGGAAAAGCTCTGGCGCATGAACAGCACGCCAAGCGAATTGAACAGCGGCGGCACGATCAGCGCCACCCATGTGTTGGCGAGCTTGAAGTCACGCGCCACCATGATGAATTGCGGGATCAGCACCACCGCATAGGGCAGCGTGATGGTGCCCAGGATGATGGCGACGACGACGCTTTTGCCGAAGAACTGGTAGCGGGCCAGCGCCCATCCGGCCATCGAGGTCAAAAGCACCGACAGGACGGTGTAGGTCACCGCCACGCAAACGGAGATGATGATGGCGCCGACGAAGTCGGTGTCGCGCTGCAGATTGTTGAAATTGTCGATGAAGTTGCCGTGCGGCAACAGTTCGATGCCGGGGCTGAAGATGCCGTTGTCGGGCATGGTCGAGAACACCACCATCATCCACAGCGGAAACAGCCAGATCAGCGCCAGCGGCGTCAGGAAGAGGTGCAGTGCGATGCTTCGTTTCAGTCTTGCCGATGAGAGCGAACTCATTTCGGTTCCCTCGTCAGCCAAAGCTGCACCAGCGTGATCGCGATGGCGAGCCCCGCCATGGTGTAGGCGACGGCCGAGGCGTAGCCGAAGTTGAGCGAGCGGAAACCCTGGCGGTAAAGCAGCAGGCCGAGCGTCTCTGTGCCGCCGCCCGGCCCGCCGCGCTCGGTGATCAGGAACGGCTCGGTGAACAATTGCATGGTGCCGATGATCGACAGCACGGCGCAGAAGACGATGACCGGCTTCAACAGCGGCAGGGTGATGTAGAAGAATTGCTTGAGCTTGCTCACCCGGTCGAGCGTCGCCGCCTCGTAGACATCATCGGGAATGGATTGCATGCCTGCCAGCAGGATGATGGCGTTGTACCCGGCCCAGCGCCAGGTGACCGCGATCATGATCAGCGCCATGGCCGGCGTGACATTGGAGAACCAGTCGACCTTCGGCAGGCCGATGCTGTTCAAGAGCTTGTTGACGATGCCGAAATCGAGGCTGAACATCAGCCGGAACACCGCGGAGTAGGCGACCTCGCCGACGACGACCGGGGCGAAGAAGGCAAAGCGGTAGAGGCCGCGCGCCTTGAGCAGCGGCGAATTCAGCAACACCGCCATGACCATGGCCAGGGCGATCATCACCGGAACCTGGATGACGAGGATGAGCAGCGTGTTCTTCAGCGCGTTGAAGAAGGCAGGGTCGCCGATCAACCGGCCCCAGTTGAAGCCCGGCGCGAAGCGCCACGGCACGGTACGCGTCGCCTGGAACGAGATCAGGAAAGAGGAGATGATCGGCCACACCCAGAAGATGGCGAAGATCAGGAGATAGGGCGTGAGGAAGCGATAGGCCGTGGCATTGCGGTTGCGCATCTTTTCTCCTCCTTCATCCCTGGTGTTGAAGACAAGCGAGCAAGTGGCGGGTCCAGGACGGCACTTCTGCCATCCCGGACCCCGTCCTGGGAGGTCAGGACTTGACAGGCAGCCCAGTCGCCGAGGCGATCTGGCTAGCGGCGTCGTCGAGTGCCGCCTTGGCGTCGGGATAGCCGCCGGCGAGATATTTGGTCTGCACCGCGCGGACGATGATCTCGGCATCGCTCTGGAACTGCGTGCCGCGGCTCGGAACAACCTTGGGCAAGGTGCCCAGAATATCCTTCCACACCGCCTGGCCACCCCAGTAGGGCAGGCCCTGGCTGACATAGGGGTCGTTCAGGGCCGAGACCAACGAGGGGACAAGACCGAACTCCTTCAGCATGGTGATCTGGCCTTCATTGGTGCCGAGCGTGTATTTCAAATACTCGTAGGCCGCTTCCTTGTTCTTCGACGCCGAAGTGATGGCGAGCGAGGAGCCGCCGAGATTGGCGGCGCGCGGGCCGTCCGCGGTCAGGCTCGGCATCAGGTAGACGCCCCATTTGCCGTTTTCGCCTGCCGATTCGGTGCGGATAGTGCCCTCGTACCAGCCGCCATAGACCTGGGTGGCGACGGCTCCGGCGGTGTTGTTGGTGATCTTGGTGGCCCAGTCGGCGGACGAGACGATGCCGGCGTCCTTCATCTCCTTGACCTTGGTCATGGCGTCGACGCATTTGGGCTGGTTGACCGTGATCGACTGGCCGTCCTCGGCGAAATAGGCGCAGCCCTGTTCGTTGGAGATCATGCGGAAGAATTCACTGTCGCCGTTGAAATCGGCATTGGTCATCGAGACCCCCGGATTGGCGGCCTGTATCTTCTTGCCGGCGGCGATGAAATCGTCCCAGGTCTTGATCGATGCCGGATCGACGCCGGCCTTCTCATAGAAGTCGCGGCGATAGAAGGCGGCGACCGGGCCGGAATCCCACGGCATCGCATAGGCCTTGTCGCCGACTTCGAGTTCGGTGCGCTTGAAATCGGGGAATTTCTTCTGGTCTTCCGCCGTATAGCCCAGCGTATGCAGGTCGACGAAACAGTCGGGGAACTGGCTCCAATAGTTCTCGGCCTCGCCATTCTCGATGGTGACGATATCGGGCAGCCCGACGCCGCCGGCCGCGCATCCGGCGATCGACTTGTCGTAGGTCGGCTGGTTGCCGAGATCCCGGACCGTGACTTTGATGTCGGGATGCAGCTTGTTGAAGCCGGCAACCGTTGCCTTCAGGGATGAAGCGGCAATGTTCCAGCTCCAGATCGTGATTTCGCCGGATTGCGCAAAGGCCGGGGCGGAGCCCAGGGCAAGCGCTAGCGCGGCGCAGGACAGTGTGATGCGCATTGAAATCCTCCCATTTCATTTGCTCTCTCTGTGAGCGTGGCTAGACTAGGCACCGGTGAGGGCCTGTCCCTGACAGAGGGAATATGGAATTGGCGGAAAGTAAGATGCCTGACAGGCCGTTTTACCAGCCCGGCGCCAGCAGCGTTGAGGGTTTTCCGCTGGCGCTGCAGATGTTCCACACCAACCCGCTGGTGATGCTGAAGCCGCATTGGCATGCCCAGGTCGAGGTGAATTTCATCGTCCGCGGCTCCGTCCACTACCGCATGAACGAGCACGAAATATCGCTTTCGGCCGGCGAGATGTGCCTGTTCTGGGGCGGCTTGCCGCATCAGATGGATGATTTGAGCGACGACGCCGTCTATGCCGGCGCGCATCTGCCGCTGGTGCATTTCTTTCGGCTGCACCTACCGGCGGACATACGCCATCGGCTGATGACGGGCGCGACGCTGGTGACCAGCGCCACCGATCAATCCGACAACGACAATTTCGCCCGCTGGAACCGCTATGCCCGCTCAGGCGATCCGGCCAAGGCCGAGCACGCCGTCAACGAACTTCTGCTGCGGCTGGAGCGGGTGCGGTTCGAACCCTACCGGCTGGTGCCGGGAAACGCCGCCGGGCAGGAAGCGGGCAACCCCTTCGATCAGCAGTCGTCGCGCAATGTCGGGCGCATGTGCGATTTCATCGCCGAGAATTTCCTCTACGACATCGATTGCGTGAACATAGCGGCGGCCGCCGACATCCACCCCAAATACGCCATGAGCCTGTTCAAGAAATCGACCGGCATGACGCTCAACGAATATGTCAACCTTCTGCGGCTGAGCTACGCGCAGGCGCTGTTGATGCATCAGGACGCCAATGTGCTGCGCGTGGCCATGGATAGTGGCTTCGGCTCGCTCAGCGCCTTCAACAAATCCTTCCGCAAGCTCGCCGGCATGACGCCATCCGACTTCCGCAAGGGACTGGCAAGCGCCAGATAGGCGGGCGCAGGGCATGGAAACCAGCCGATCGGGCGGCATTTCTTTTCCTGCAGGAAATCCACATCTGGGCGCTGGACAGGCCGGATTCCCGTGCTATAACCCACGCGCTTTCAAGGGGTGCCCACGGTGCCTTTATGAAATCCGGAGCACGAGTTTTCGTTAGCCGGAACAGGCCCAGATAGCTCAGTTGGTAGAGCAGCGGACTGAAAATCCGCGTGTCGGTGGTTCGAATCCGCCTCTGGGCACCATCATTTCCAAGGTCCGTTCCGGACACATGGGTTACGGTTTATACCGGAGACATGGGTAACACTTTTGGCCCGAACGGGTTTTGGAGTGGTTCGAGCCTGCATGTCTCATCGTCGAAATATCCCAAATCATAGTCCATGAAGCTAGCCACCAGATGTGATCCTCGACCTGTTTGATGCCGACGGTCTGGCCGGCGAAGACGAGGCTGAGATTGATCTTCTTTCTGTTATAGCAGATGCGGCCGCAGGTGGTGACGATGACGGCCTTGTCGTGAAACGGATAATCGAGATCGGGCAGGCCGGCATAGGGCCGCGTTGAGGGTGCGTAACGCTCTGCCGGGCAGTCCAT
>NZ_AZUY01000071.1 GCF_000513935.1 Mesorhizobium sp. WSM3626
GCGCGAGGAGTACCGCTTCCAACAAGGTTCGCGCCGAAGACGCTCCGGTTGTTGGAGAGCCAATGCCGCGCGGCGCCAACCGGCCATCATTGACGACGGCCCGCCTGAGCCCGCGAGGCAGGCCTTTGCTGCTGCGCGCAAAGTGGGCTCAGGGATAGCATAACATCCAACCCAGGATGGCAACGGGGCGCATAAGCCCTTCGCTTTAGGCGTGCTTGCGACGCACATGCGCTTGCCAAAATTCGCCCACTCAGGCCACGGGATTTCCGGCCTGTCATCCCTCTTCATCTTCCGTCTTCCGGGTGCGGTTTGGCTTCGGGAAATCCTGTTGCGGAGCCACACAAACATCTTGTGAGCAAACCTGCTCACTCTTGTAGTTGGCCAGGGCCTGCAGCAATTCCTGTCCAATCTGCCGTTTGGATTGTTTTGAGCCATCCTCCCAATCGGCGAGCGACTTCAGTGCCACTTCGATCAACTCGACCGCGCGATCCTTGTCGCCGCTCTCGTAAAAGTACTGACCGAGCGCCGGATAATACAGGAACTTGAAGGCGCCGTCGCCTGTCGCGGGCTCCAGAAGAGGGAGGATGTGTTCGGATAGCTCTTTGCCCATCGCGAAACGCTCGGCAGAAGGAAGGTACGAATAGTCCTCCTCCGGATGGAAGAGTTGTTGCAGCGCATAAGAGAGCCAATTCACGCAATTTTGGTTGATCGCGTCGCGAACGAAGAGCTGCATGGCCGGCAAGCCCGCGCGCATGTCCCGCATTTCGTGAATCAGCAGACGCGCATGGGACGTGCGGATGAGGGGATCGTCCGGGAACAATGCGACACCCTCTTCGATAGCCGTCAGCGCCGTGTGCCATTCCTGTGCCTTGAACGCCGCATAAAACTTGTCCAAAATCGGCGTCTTCACCGCTCGTTCACGCATTGTGGCTTCATCTTCGGCAACCCGCTTCGCGTCATCGGCTTTTGCTTGCTTGCTGGTGCGCCAGCGGCCGTTGATCACTTTGGGCAAGACCTTAGCGAGGTCCATCGGGTGACCGACAAAGGCGATGGCGCCATCACGATCGACAACGAACGAGGTCGGAATCCCGAGGGAGAGGCTGGGTTCCATCCAAAGCTTGTCCATTTCGCCCGCGAAGTCGAACGCTATCCGATAATTCAGATACGAGCAGTTTTCGGTCAACCACGCGTCCAGCTTAGTACGCGCTTCGTCCGCGGTCGGAGCATCTTCAGAACTTGCGACTCCGACAACCTCAAGCCCGCGATCCTTGTATTTCTCCTGGAGCTCCGCCAAATGGGGCATCGCCTCCACGCAGGGGCCACACCACGTCGCCCAAAACTCGACGATGTAGAGTTTCCCAGGCTGGAAGGCGGTCAGCGGCTCGCCACGCAGCCAGTTTTCCACCTTGATCGCAGGGGCCGGGGAATCCATCCGAAGCACCATGTCATTCTCCAACTATCGCCAGATGCGCTTTGCGCGAGCTTGTTCCCGTGGGAAACGGAACACACGACCGAAGCATATGGGCAGCCCTCAGTCCGTATTGCCGCTCTTCAGCTTAAGCAAAGGCCGTGCCACCTCGCTCAGCGCCAGTAAACCTATGACTCTGCTCAAGGACGCCTCATCGGCCAAGGTCGCCCTTTGTAGCAAAACCGCCATGGGGTTCTGTCGCTGTCAGATTTCGGACACGGACACCTATGTGTAGGCACTAGCCGGCGGCCAACATCGATGGTCGGCTTGTCGAGCAGCAGCAGTTCGGCGCTCGTCAGAAGCACGGGCGCGATCTCCACGACCTGTCTGCCTGTGCACAAGAGCCAGCCTGCCTGCCGATCGCCGACATTTCTCTAGCGCGATGAGGCGGGTTGCCGCACTCTGTCGCGAGCAGGATATCATCCTTAGCCAGTGCGCTGCCTCAGCACCGGCTTCCTTCTTAAGCGATGCTTCTCCTCAAAGACATGCGTGACGCCGTTGGGTGCAGACTCAACCCTGTCGGACTGCAGCTCAGCGCTGGAGACCGGATCGCCACATTGGCCTCAGCAGAACGCGGAAAGCTGATGATCCCTGCCGCCTCGGATCCGTCCACGCCCACGCCGGTGTCGACACGGCCGACCCCTCGTTAACGGACTTGTCCTCGCGCCGCTTGCGCCTTGCGGCTGCGATAGCCGCGATCCGATCGCATGAACGCCTCGAGCATATGGGGGATCAGAGCCGCCGCTTCGACGGGCTCATACAAGCGGCTGTATTCCGCCGCGTAGCGCTCCAGTTCATCCTTAAGCGGCTCGGGAAGCGAGATCGTCATGCGGACCGTCCCGAATTTTGGCAATGGACCAAGTTTCAGCTTCGCCATGCGTCGCCTCCGATAGAAAATGCGACCGAGACATGTTGACCATTGAGATCGCAATTTACGGCCGCCCGCAACGCGACCGTCACCTTGACTGGCCGATCATCGGGAATGGCGGAGAGCTTCAGCGTGGTCATGTCGGATCCTCCGCTGCACCGTACGGCGCCAGAACAAGATCGCGATTGACGATGACCCGAACCGGGAAACCCGGCCGGATGGTCAGTGTCGGCTGGACATTGAGCTGATTGCGCACGATCTGCTGGCCGACATTGCTGAGCGAATCCTGTGCGCCTTCGCGAATGGCCTTGGCGATATCACCTTGGTCATTGCTGGAACCAAGCGAGGTGCCGATCCCAAGCAGCGTCGAGAGCGCTGCAGCCCGAAACAGCTGGCCCCAGTGATGGTCGACCGCGTCCTCGAGCCCAGAGAACCCTTCAGTATCCGCGCCCTGCTGGCGCTCCAGCACAATGGAGGTGCCATTGGGCATGATGAGCCGGTTCCACACCAGCAGCACGCGCGACTGGCCGAAGGCGACCTGGCTGTCATACTGGCCAATCAGCTTTGCTCCTTGGGGGACGAGCAGGTATGACCCTGTCGGGCTATCATAGACATTCTCCGTGACCTGAGCGCTGATTTGGCCGGGCAGGTCAGAGCGGATGCCAGTGATCAGGGCAGCTGGAATGACCGTCCCGGCCTGCACAACGTAGGGCGAGGCTTTTTCGGCGAGGCGATCGGGACTGACGGTGCGGCGATCGGGCTTAGCATTGACGAAGGCGAGCTTGCCATCCTGCATATTTTGAGTCAGGCCCGGCTCAAGCGCCGGCAGCTCGGGTGACGACGCCAATCCTGACAAGGCGTCGCCGCCGCCAATTGCGCCGCCAGAACTCTGTCGCGCTGAATTGGCCCGCGAATTCGCGTCGGTGAACAGCTTTGCCACGCGGGCGGCCTCGATCTCAGCCAGGCGGCGTTGTTCGTCCGGATCGGCACGCGGTGTTTGGATGTCTGGAACCTGAACCTGCTGGCCTCGCTCTTGCGCGCGCAGGATCGGCCTTCCGAGATCGCCGGGCAATGCAGGCCCGAGTTTCGGGACGCCCGAATAGTCCTTCGGCAGGCCCTGCAGTCCGTCGGCGGTGGTACGGTTTTCCGTGGTGAACAGTTCGGATGACGGCTCGGCGCTGCGGCCTCTGCTATTGAGTGCCCAGAACAGCGTGCCGAGGATCGCGACGCTCGCGACGCCGCAAAGGCCAATGAGCACCTTGCGCGACAGTCGCGTCACCCTGGCGGGCTCAGGGCGCAGCTGCAGCTCCCCTTCGATATCCGGGTTATAGAAATTGGAAGTTTCGCTCATCGAAACAGCCCCACGCTGCGCTGCGGCTTCTTGCCGTCGGTCCGCACGATGCGGACGCGCCTTTCGCTGGTCTTGTCGCCCAGCCTCAGCTCGGCCGCGGCAAACAGCCGGTCGACGACATAGTAGTTCTGGCGTGCGCGGTAGTTGACCAGTTCAGCGCCACCTGACGGACCGATGACGAACAGCGGCGGCATTTGACCTTGACCGATGCCCGATGGGAATTCGATATAGACCTTCGCGCCGTCGTCGAAAGCGCGCAGCGGCTTCCAGGGCGCAGGGTCACCCTCGATGCGATATCGAAAATTGAGTTTCTGGATGTCGACGCCCGAAGCGACTGGCTGCGCGGCGGAAGCCTGAGCGTTCTGGCGCCGGAGGGCGATCAACTGGTCTTGCGGATATTGCCACGACACCGAGGCCATATAGGTCTTCTCGGTCGAGCGCAGTTCGAGATGATAGGTGCGCCTGTCGCTGTTGATGACAAGGTTGGTCTGGAGATCGGGGCGCGTCGGTTTGACGAGAATATGGACCTGAAGTCGCTCCCCTGCCCCACTTTGCGTATCGCCTATGATCCAGCGCACCGTGTCGCCGGCGGCGACAGGTCCTGAGCCGACAAGCTGCTCGCCGGGCTGCAGGGCAATGTCGGTGACCTGGCCGGGAGCGGCATAAATCTGGTAGAGCGCACCCTCGCTCCAGGGATAGAGCTGGATTGCGTTGATAAAGCCATCGCGTACAGGCTGCATGCGCGCCGCCTCATTCGCCTGGCTGATCCGCTGCTTCGGATCGGCCGGCTCAGTCTTCGCCTTGCTAATTACGACCGGCTTCAGCTGACCGGGAAGCGGGAGCGGTTTTGGAACCTCCACCACCTTCACCGGACCGGGAGGATCGGCTTTGCGGACAGCAGGCGCATCGTCGTAGTCGATCTCGGGCGGAATGTATTTTTTCGAGGCGCAACCGGCGAGCGCTGTCGCGGATAACAGGCCTACGGCAAGCATGCGCGTCATCGTGATACTGCGCGCGGTTTGTCTCGCCGATTTCCGTGTCCGTGCCGCACGCATCATGAAAGCTCCTTCGACCAGTTTATGGCGTTGACGTAGACACCGAGCGGATTGGCTTTCAGCCGCTCGGCATCGCGGGGTTGCTGAATCACGATTGTAAGGATGGCGGTCCAGCGCTCGGTGCTGGCCAGGCTGCCGTTTTCGTAGCGGCGCTCGATCCAGGCGACGCGAAACGAGTCCGGTGAGGCGCGGATGACGCTCGAGACGTCGATTGCCACCTGTACTTTGCCGACCTTGGCAAAGGGGTCGTTCAGGCGGGCATAATCGTTGAGAGAGACGGCGCCGCGATCGGTCGTGTAATCGTAGGCGCGCATCCAGTTCTGACGCACGATGACAGGATCGTCCGCGATACTTCGCACCTGCTCAATGAACCGGGCGAGATGCCATGCGATCTGCGGATCCGTGGGCTTGAACTCGACCATCGCCGGCGCCACCACCTGGGCCTCGCCAAACTTATCGATCTGGACCACCCAGGGAACGACGGAGCCCCGCGTCGATTGCCAGACCAACGCCGAACCGAAACCGCCGGCGAGCACGAGCGACCCGAAGGCCATCAGCCGCCAATTTCTCGCCTGCACCCGCGCCGAGCCAATGCGCTCATCCCACGCTTGGGCTGCGCGCTGATACGGCGTCTCCGGCTGAGTCGTCTTACCGTACCGGACCGAAGGTCGTTTGAAGGGGTTCATCGGTGATCATCCTGGTGGAGAGAGACATTCATCGAGCCGCCGCCGTGATCGCCGGAGCGGATGGAATGAGCGGCCGTGCTGGCGCCATGGCTCATGGCCTGGCCGCGCTTCATGCGAGCGGCCCATTCCGGCGGCGAGCCGGCTGTGGCATTGGAACGTGATGCGGGGGGCGGTCCGGCAAAGGAGGGATTTTTTGCGGCTGCGCTCATGGGGCCGGCCGGCGATTGCCCACCGGTAGCATTCCATCCCGCAGAACGACCGGATTGATTGCTGCTGCCGAGCGACGACGCGGCGCGCGACATGGCTTGCCTGACCGGCTGAACGGCGGCCCCGACGCCGGCTCGGGCGACCCCGCCCAGACCAGCGGCAACTGCGCCGGCACCACTCTGTCCTGAGGCAGCAGCGGCCAGGCCGAAGGCGGTGGACGTGCTTCCCGCCAGATGCGCACTGCCGCGCGCCGCTGCGGCCGACATGCGCCCCCCGGCACCAACAGTATTTGCGGCACCACTCAGTCCAGCACGCGTGCCCATGTAACCTGCGGCGCCAAGACCGGCGGCGGCGAGGCTCGTGCCGACCGCGGCACCCGCGCCGAGTTGCGGAGCGCCGGAGACAAGGCCCGTAGCAATGCCCGGGCCGAAGATCGACAGCCCCATCAGCGAAAGCGCGCCGAGAACAAGTGACAGCGCATCTGTAATGGTAGGTTGATCAGCGAAGCCTTGCGTGAATTCCCCAAACAGACCCGAGCCGATGCCGACGATGACGGCGAGCACCAGAATTTTGACACCGGAAGCGACAATATTGCCGAGCACTTTTTCGGCGAGAAAAGCCGTCCTGTTGAACAGCGCAAAGGGGATCAGCACGAAGCCGGCAAGCGTCGTCAGTTTGAACTCGATCAGCGTGACGAAGATCTGCACGGCCAGAATGAAGAAGGCGGTCAGCACGATCGCCCAGGCGATCATCAGAACGGCGATCTGGACAAAATTCTCGAAGAAGGAGACGTAGCCCATCAGCTGGCTGGCGGCTTCGAGGATCGGATTGCCGGCGTCGATACCCACCTGCGCGACGCGGCCTGGCTGCAGCAGCGCAGACTCGGAAAGTGTCGACCCTCCCGCCTTCAGACCCAGCCCGGAAAAACTCTCGAAGACGATGCCGGCCAGCCGATTGAAGTTGCCGATGATGAAGGCGAAGAAGCCGATGTAGAGCGTCTTCTTCACCAGCCTGTGCAGCACATCCTCGTCAGCGCCCCAGGCCCAGAATATCCCCGCTAGCGTGATGTCGATGACGATGAGGGTCGAGGTGAGGAAGGAGACTTCGCCACCGAGCAGGCCGAAGCCTGAATCGATGTATCGGGTGAATGTTTCCAGAAAGCGGTCGATGACCCCGGTATCGTTCATGGTGTCTTGTCCTCGCCGAGCGAGCGGTCGATACGGCCGAACCGGTCGTCGGCCGGCCACGCCGGTCGGTCGTGATTACCGGGCATGAAGAAGCGGCGTCGGCTTTCTTCCCAGGCGGCCTTGCAGGCAACGTCGTGGGTGGCCTGTTCGCCGAGCGTGCGGCAACGCGTGAGCTCACGGACCAGCGGACCACTATCGGGATCGGCCGGGCGCAGGATTGGCGGGGCGGTGTATTTGTCGTCGTTGCGCGAGATGATGGTGATGGCGACCGCCAGGGCGAGCGCCGTCACCCCGATCAAGCGGGCGGTCGTCTTAAAGTCCATTGGTGCAAACCCTTAATCGTGGAACATGCGCACGCTGCTCGGGCTGTAGCTTTTGCCCGCCATGAACCGGCTGAACTGTTCTCGCGCCTGTTCCTGGGCGGCTGCCTGCCTGGCGCTCTCAAGGGCTGCGGCCCGGCCTTGCGCGGCCATCATCGCGGTAAGATCGGCGACCTGCCTCGCCTGGACGGCGAGAAGCTGATTGCCGGCCTGCGTCGCCTGCAGGATGCCTACCGCCGACTGACTGGCCTCGACGGCCGTGCTCGTCTGCTCCCGCGTCCCCTCGATGTTGCCAACAGCGATAGCTCCGGCTTTCAAGGAATGCTCGAACGAAGCAACGGACGCTTGCCAGCGTTCACGCGCACCATCGACAAGCTGCCGCCCAGAGAGGTTCGAACCGAAATTCTCATAGGTCGACTTGAATTGGCTCTCGATGTCCTGGACGCTATAGGCAAGCCTGTCGGCCTCGCCGAGCAGGCTCTTCATCTCGGAGAAATTGTACTCGATCTGACCAAGCAGTGATGTCGGCAGCGAGGTGAGGTTCTTCGCCTGGTTGATCAGCATCTGCGCCTCGTTTTGGAGCGAGGTGACCTGGTTTTGGATCTGCTCCAGCGCGCGGGCGGCAGAGAGTAGGTTCTCGGTATAGTTTCTGGGATCGAAGACGATCAGTGCCGAAGCCGGGCTGCACGACAGGGCGACGCCGGCAGCGAGAACACTAGCAGCAGCCAGATGCCGGACACGGAGACGGTTGGGAACAGATTTCATTATGAAACCTCCTCTGCGGATTGGTCGACGATGTTGGTGAGGTGGGGAACGAGGTCGGCGGCCCAGGAAAGGCCACGATAGGCAAGCCAGGCCTCAAGGAAATTGGCACGGCCGCTCTCGGCGATGATCCGCTCGATTGAGGCCTGCTCAGCCTTTGACGAGGCGGCGCATAGGGCCAGCGCGATCGGACCGAGACCGAGCTCGAACAACCGATTGCCGCGGCGCGATTGGCAGTAGTAGTCGCGCTTCGGGGTTGCCCGTGCGACGATCTCGATCTGGCGATCATTCAGTCCGAAGCGTCGGTAGATTTCCGTGATCTGCGGCTCGATTGCCCGCTCGTTCGGCAGGAAGACCCGCGTTGGACAGCTTTCGACAATGGCCGGCGCAATCTTACTACCGTAGATATCGGACAGCGACTGCGTAGCGAAAATGACGGAAGCATTCTTCTTGCGAAGGGTTTTCAGCCATTCGCGCAGCTGTTGCGCGAAGCCGCCATCGTCGAGCGCCAGCCAACCCTCGTCGATGATCAGCAGCGTCGGCCGCCCGTCCATCCGCTGCTCGATGCGGTGGAAGAGATAGGCGAGCACCGCTGGCGCCGCGCCGGTGCCGATCAGCCCCTCGGTTTCGAAAGCCTGAACCGATGCTTCGCCGATACGCTCGTGTTCGGCGTCGAGCAACCGACCGTAGGGACCGCCGATACAGTAGGGTCGCAACGCCTGCTTCAGTGGCGTCGACTGCAGCAGCACCGACAATCCGGTTAGTGTCCGCTCTTGAACCGGCGAGGAGGCCAATGAGGTCAGCGCCGACCAGAGCTGCTCTTTGACCTCCGGCGTGACGGGCACGCCTTCGCGCAAGAGAGTGTCGACGAGCCAGTCGGCCGCCCAGGCCCGTTCGGGCGTTTGATGAATGTCGGCCAGGGGTTGCAGCGAAACGTTGCCGGTGTCATCGGTCAGGTCAGCGAATGTGAGCAGCGCAAGCGGATCATCTGGTCCCTGCCCGCTCGACGGGTTGCCGCCGAGATTCTGCCAGTCTCCGCCCATGGCAAGCACGGCCGCGCGGATCGATCCGCCGAAATCAAAGGCAAAGACCTGGTTGTCTGGATAACGCCGAAACTGCAGCGCCATCAGTGCGAGCAGAACCGACTTGCCGGCACCGGTGGGGCCGACGACAAGCGTATGGCCGACATCACCGACATGCAGGCTGAACCGGAACGGCGTTGAGCCCTCCGTCCTGGCGAAGAACAATGGCCACGCACCGAAATGCTCGTCAGTTGCCGGCCCCGCCCAGACCGCCGAAAGCGGGATCATGTGGGCAAGGTTTAGCGTCGATAGCGGTGGCTGGCGGACATTGGCATAAACGTGGCCCGGGATACTGCCGAGCCAGGCCTCGATGGCGTTTACACGCTCGACGATTGTCGTGAAGTCGCGTGACTGGATGGTCTTTTCCGTCAGCCGGAGTTTTTCGTCAGCGATTGAAGGATCGGCATCCCACACAGTCACAGTGGCAGTGACATAGGCTTCGCCGATCTGATCGGAGCCGAGTTCCTGAAGCGCGGCGTCCGCGTCGGCTGCCTTGTTGGCAGCGTCCGTGTCGACCAGGACCGATGCCTCATTGGTCATCACCTCCTTGAGGATCGCCGCGACCGATTTCCGCTTGGCGAACCACTGGCGGCGGATTTTGGTGAGCAGCCGGGTTGCATCGGTCTTGTCGAGCATGATTGCTCGCGTCGACCAGCGGTATGGGAAGGCAAGTCGGTTGAGTTCGTCGAGAATCCCAGGAAAGGTCGAGGTCGGGAAGCCTATGATTGTGAGCGTGCGCAGATGGGACTCGCCGAGCCGCGGCTCCAGCCCGCCGGCGAGCGGTTGATCCACCAGCAATGCATCGAGATGCATCGGCGTCTCGGGAACACGGACGCGATGGCGTCTGGTCGAGATCGTCGAGTGCAGGTAGGTCAATGTCTCGCTGTCGTTGAGCCAGTCGACTTCGGGAACGAAACCTTGGATGAGGTTCAGCATGCGGTCGGTGCGATCCACGAAACCTTTCAACAGCTCCCGCGAGTCCACACCGCTCTTTTCCCGGCCTTCATAGACCCAGCTCTCCATCCGAGATGCTTCCTCGGCCGGCGGCAGCCAGACAAAGGTGAGAAAATAGCTGCTTTCAAAGAGTTCAGCATGGGGCTCGCCGCCGCTCCACTGGGGCGACCCGCGGTCGGCCTCACCCTCGAATTGTTCGCGGCGTTCAAGATCCACCAACGCCGAGGCGCTGTCAGGGAAAAGACCTGCCGGATAGTGTTGCGCTGCAAGCCGAGCGGCTTCGACGAAGATCGCCCAGCCGGAGCCGAGACGGCGCAGCGCATTGTTGAGGCGACCCGTCGTGCCGACCAATTCGGCCGGCGTTGCACTGTCGAGATCGGGGCCGCGAAAACTCGCGGTTCGCTGGAACGAGCCGTCCTTGTTGAGGACGACTCCGGGTGCCACCAATGCAGCCCAGGGCAAATAGTCGGCGAGGTTTTGCGAGCGCTTGCGGTATTCGACGAGGTTCATCATTGGGAAAACTTCTCAGCAGCCGAAATGCGCGGGATAGCGAAGGTGCCGGCGAACCACGTCGACGAACTGGGGGTCGCGCTTCGCCGCCAGGACGGCCGCAAAATGACCGATTGCCCAGATCAGGACGCCGACGAGCCAGAGCCTAAGACCGAGCCCGACCGCGCCGGCCAGCGTGCCGTTGAGAATAGCGACAGCACGAGGCGCGCCGCCGAGCAAGATAGGTTCGGTGAGTGCACGGTGGACCGGCGCGAAGAAGCCGCGGACATCCTCCTCCATCAGATCAGCGCTCCGCCGCCGAACGAGAAGAAGGAAAGGAAGAACGAACTCGCCGCGAAGGCGATCGACAGTCCGAACACGATCTGGATCAGACGTCGGAATCCGCCCGAGGTGTCGCCGAAGGCCAGCGACAGGCCGGTGACGATGATGATGATCACCGCCACGATCTTGGCGACCGGTCCCTCGATCGATTCCAGGATCTGCTGAAGCGGTTGCTCCCACGGCATCGAGGAGCCGGCCGCATGGGCGGGCACGATCATCGTGGCCGCAGCAGCAGCAGTAGCGGCGAACGGCGGAAGGATCGCACCAATTTTACGGATAGACGATGAAATGAAGGAAAGCGGATTCATTCTGAGGCTCCAGAGGACTGCGAATTCGGGTTAGGGTCGGCTTCGATTTTGGCTTCGAGGATGCGGTAGTCGCCGGTGCTAGGATCGAGCCCGTCGACGAGTGCGATCTCGACGAGGCGGCGGGCCGAACCGCGGCCGGCAAGCACGGCGACGATGTCAATCGTTTCGGCGATCAGCGCGCGCGGAACGGTCACGACGGCTTCCTGAACGAGCTGTTCAAGCCGACGCAGCGCCCCAAGTCCGGAGCTGGCGTGGATCGTGCCAATGCCGCCCGGATGCCCGGTGCCCCACGCCTTCAAGAGATCGAGCGCTTCCGCGCCACGCACTTCGCCGATCGGGATGCGATCGGGGCGAAGCCGCAGTGACGACTTCACGAGGTCGGAGAGCGATGCGACACCATCCTTGGTGCGAAGCGCCACCAGATTGGGCGCTGCACATTGCAGCTCGCGGGTATCTTCGATCAGGACAATACGATCCGAGGATTTCGCGATTTCGGCCAGCAGGGCGTTGACCAGAGTGGTCTTGCCGGTCGACGTCCCGCCTGCAATCAGGATGTTCTTGCGCCTTGTGACCGCCAGTTGCAGCACGTCGGCCTGGCCCTCGGTCATGACGCCAGACGCGACGTAGTTCTGAAGCGTGAACACGGCAACGGCAGGCTTGCGGATAGCGAAGGTCGGTGCGGCCACGACCGGCGGAAGCAATCCCTCAAACCGCTCTCCCGTCTCTGGCAGTTCGGCTGAAACCCGAGGCGCGGCGGAATGAACTTCCGCGCCGACATGGTGGGCAACCAGCCGCACGATGCGCTCGCCATCGGCTGGGGTGAGGGTGTCGTCGGTAGCGGACAGTCCCTCTCTCAGCCGGTCGACCCACAGGCGCCCGTCAGGGTTCAGCATCACCTCGACTATGGCGGGGTCTTCGAGATAGCCGGCAATCGCTGGACCGAGCGCCGTCCGCAGCATGCGGGCGCCGCGCGAGACCGCTTCCCTGCCGGCGTGATAATTAATTGCCACGATGATGCCTGTTTCCTCGCGGCGATTTGGTTAGAGCCGCGATCGGGGATGATTAGAAGAAGCAGGAACAGGTGCCTTGCAACAAGCAAAACCGGCGATCGCGCCGCGACGTGAAGCGACTTGCAAAATGCGGTGCAGGCGCCCTCACTGGCTGACCCGGTTCGCTATCCCTCCCGAGAATCATTCGCGCCAGCGGGCGACGCGGGGACGATCGATGCGGGCGGCTAACACTGTCGGCGAGCGGACGACACCTCCTAGAAGCCCGATCTAATTCACACCATCCTCGGGCAAGACATCCTCCGAGATTTCCTGTCTCAGTTTCGGCCCTTTGGCGAGACGCCGTGCAAGGTCGGTGACAAAAGCGTCGTAACGCTCCGCGCCCTTGGCCCTCGCCGCCGCCTGTGCTGGTTCCGGCAACGGTGGATTGGTGGTCAGCCAGAAGCGCACGAACACCGCGAGCGTCTCCACCGAGATGCCTTGATCGCGTTCGATGCGGGTCATCCGGCGGTCGAGCTAATCGAGGCATTTGATGATTGCAGCCTCCCGGCGCTCGGCGGCGTCCGGCGACAGGAAGGAAGCGATTGCAGCTTCCGCGATCAGCGACCGGGATTTGATCCCGGCGTGCCGCATAGACCGACAGTGCCTTCCTGACGTCTGGGTCGAGATAAACCGACAGGCGCTGCTTCTTCGGCGGCTTCTTCGGCATCGCGTTTCACAGCTCTATGCCGTATTAGGATCGAGCGAGACCTGCCGGGCGACGCCCTGCATCATGCGCTTCATCCTCCATCTCTGCCTCGAGCACCTCCTGCATCACCGCACGGATCACTTCGTGCAGACCCTCAGGATTCGAAAGCAGAATGTCTTTGACGGCAGCGCTGGCGGTCTTACTCTCAATCTTGGTTTGTGCCGTTCCTTCGCGGAAATCAGGTGACGTTGAACATCACCAGCCTGCCATGACCGCCCTCTCTCAGCGAATTTGCAGAACTCTCAGCACACTACCACAGGCTGGGGCCAGAGAGCCAATGCGCTGGTTGTTGAGATTTGGACCTGACCTGCAGATCACTGTACGGGCCAGCCACATGAAGGCCTGACAGAAGACCGCACTCAATCACACATCGAAAAGGGCCAGAAGCCACTTGCATCACAGGCGGCAACCACAGAAGGCTCCGCAGCTGAGGCTACGAGAATGTCTGGAGGTAGGTGGTATCCCGGCCTGCGATCTTGCGCCTGCTCTTAGGGATCGCTTGTCGACGATAGCTCTAAGGAGGTTGAAGGCAAAGTGCCCGACGAAAGCCGTATTTGGTAGCCGAAGACGACGACGAGGGACCCAATGCAACCTGCTTTCGATGCCCCAATGGCCTTACACCGCCTACGCGGCCTGTCTGGCCGATAACGCGGCGGAACTGGACGCGTACGATGCTCCAGCCGCCGGCGACCGAGACCAGGTGATAGGGGCGGCCTCGCAGTTTCTCGCGAACATCGTCGATCAAAAGATCTTGCTGCAGCCTTTTCCAGGACGCTTGCGAGCGTCTCGCGGGCGACGGCTTCGCTGGCGGCAAAATGGTCGCCGCTGTTCGTTAATTCTTGCCAGCCCACTTCCGCGGGCTGGTCCAGACCGTCTTCATCTGGCCAGAGTTCTTCGACGTTTTAATGTGTGACCTCCAAAAATTATAAGACACGCCGATTGTCACTATTGCTATCGAATACCAATATTATCGGTTCTCAGTTCAGATATCGAGCTGTGGTGGAACTACAGAATGCTGAGCGCCAGCGAGCCAAATTGGGCGGTCCTCGAATGCTCGCCCCTTTGCAAGCCGCTCGCATAGCGTTTGCCACAGGGGATCGCCGGTGAATGCTGGCAAGCGGCCCCATGCCTCGCTCAAGCGCATCTCGCCATAGCAATCGATCAACTGCTCAAAACAGGACGAGCCATTCTGGGAGATTAAACTGAACGGATCGATGGCGTGATCAGGCGAGATCGTCCGATGGCCCCACATACCCGGCTCCTCATCGGAACCTAGGGAGGCGGCTAGGCTGCGATTTGCAGGTGCTGGAAACTCGGAGAGGGTAGATAACAAGGCGTTGCGCATAATTGGATAGTAGATGATCTGGCGACTACCGCCGAGCGCCCGCAATCCAGGAAGTATGGACATCACCAAAAATGACAGGAACAGACTGGGTATGATCTCCCCCTCGTTCAAAGATCGGACAAGGGCTGCAGGCGCGCATGGTGCAGAGAAGCTCCCTTCGGCATTCAAAAACACGCCGTCGCTCAATCGCATGGGAACGATGCGCCCTCCTGACAAATGCCAGAAAAAGTCCGTGGTCGTCTTTGCCCAGCCCCTCCACTGGCCGCGATTAAACGATTCGAGGTGGGCAAGCACTCTTTTAGCAAAAGAGCCTGCTCCAAACAGCGTTGACGAAAGCCACGATGACGGATCGCGAAGATGTTGGGCAACAAGTTCCCCCACGTCCATATCGTCGATTTGAAGTAACTGTAGATCCGATGCGAAAAACTGGCGCCAGAGGCTCTGATTAGCTGTCTTGATAGCATCGGCGGCCGAGGGAAAATCACCCTTTGGGAGAATTCTTTGTAATTGCTCGACTAGATGATCCGCACCAGTCATCTTTTCCGAAGTCGTCAGAGCAAACCGCTTTGGCGAATGGCGGCCGCAAATACTGTACGGGTCCATTTTGCTGCGCGACAAGCCGAACACATTGACGATTTTATCACCCAACCGCAGCAGACCGGGGCCTATCTTGCCGCCTTGACGGAATTTGACGTTCGAGACCGAATAAGACACATACCAGCCGTCATTATGCGCGCGAAGTCCTAAGGCACTAAAGATGTGCGTATAGAATGCATCGGGTTCAAAAATCAGATGACAATGTGGGCCGGTCTGAATGACCGGTCGACTGCGAAGCTGTTTGCCAAGTGTTTCAATCTGCTGACGCCCATAACCCAGACGTGAGGCGCGATCTGCAAGTAGCAGTTCCATCTGCTCCAGAGCGTGCTTACGGACAGGATCGCCAGCGGCTGGTTTCGCATTATAAACGGCATGCGCATATGCACCAGTTGGAAGTGTCGAGTACCGGGAAATGTACGGCATAAGCCACGCCAACGCTTCGGCTACGGGCCTTGGAGACAACGATTCCATTGCATTTAATCCCTGGTTTTTGACCAGGTCTACCCGGTCGACGACTGAAAGCTGCCCATGCCTCGACGACGATGACGCCGAACTACGCGGAGGCCACGGACCCTAACTCGAGCATCGGCCAGTGCAATTGGCCCATACACAATTAACCTGATCCCATTGCCAGATTCGGACTGCCCTTCATCCGCCCGATAAAGGGACCCGGATTATGCGCAGGAGATCGGCATCGGTCAGCTTTCGGCCGACCAGCACCGGACCCGCTAGTATCGCACGCAGTGGCCAATCGCCGGTCGACAGAGCCCGCAACAAGCCGGCCCCGCCGCTCACTGATTACCATCCCGAGAACACCATAGAAGTGACGTCTGCACGCTGTTAGATTCAAGAATGCAACCATGTCCTCCGCCACACCCGTACCTGCCATGCTGCGCGCCAGGCGTACCGCAAGAACGCGCCCCGCCCTAAACGATGCATTGCGCGAGGCGTCGACCCTTGAACGGCTTCACTCATATGATGGATGTCCCAAGCTTCGAAATGGTGGTAGTTCAACTGCCAATCCCGGCAGCGAAGCGGGAGCTTCTATGTAGACATATTCATTGGGGATGCAGGGCGGGGCCATCGCCGAAATAAGGCGCTGCAGATTGTCTGCGCTGTTGCTGGCCGCAAGCGTGTAGAAATTGCCGCTATTCCACGTCACGCATCCATATTTGAAATACGCGGCCAACGCTGAGGATATATCATTAAGCGTAGTCTCGTTGAGATTCATTCGCTTCAGGATAACCTCGTTCTTCTTTTTGATCTCATCCGGATCGAAGAAACGGATTTTATATCCGTAATCTTTCTGAAGTTCACGACGCAAGTACTCCCCCCCGTCGGCCTGCCTGAATTTCTCTAGGAATAGGAAAATGCCGTCGTCTTTCAAATTGCGTTTCACAAAGCCAATCTGCTCCTTTCGATTGGCAGAATACATTTGGAACGTGGTGTCCTCCAAGATGATGTCGAACCTTTCGGAAAAATGCCTCAAACTAGGCGTCGACGCTATTCTACTCCGCGTGAGGTGATGGAACGGGCCAAGGAAGAATACTGCATGTGCGGGGCGCCCGTGGAGAAAGAAGCTCTGCTCGTTTTCCTTGTTAGGACTGCACGAGAGGGTTTTAATCTTGCCGTTGCCCAGCTTGGCTAGCGCACGAGCGAGTGTGCCCTCGGCGTCTCCCAGTACATAGATGCGAGCCGCGCAATCATCATTTGCAATAGCGCATCCATATCGTAAGAAGGCATCGCCAAGGCGAACCGCCTCCTCTAGGCGATAAGGGATACTGCCAAAATAATGAGGGTCGAAACGGCCCCAGAGCTGGCGATGTACCTCGGCGAAGCTTTCCAGCGACATATCCCCTTTGAAAAGGCGCGCATCAACGCTCGGCACTTTGATCGGAACTCCTGATCGCCCCGCAGCAGTTTCCGAAAAAAAATCGGCCATTTCATTCAATCGTGGTGCCTTATCGCACTCCACAAAAAAGTCTCGCATCTGCGACTCCATTTCGCACTCCCTAAGGCGAATTGCTCAACGCACAACCTCCGGCAGCGCGCGCATGACAGTACCCGCACACATGGACGGGCTCTTCGATAGTTTTGATGACGTTGCCGGCTTCTCAAAGAGAGCGTGGGCGTCCCAACTCAGTTGGATCGAGTTTGTCGTCCGCAGCCTTTCCATGGAGTCAAGTAGCCCAATGATAACAACCTCGCCCGCCACGAAATTGCGGGCAGCGAATACGCCGCAGCCCCTATCGTCACTGGTGTCGAGCACGCTTACGTCAGGTACGTTGAGCCGCCTTGCGCAGCCGACGTCGTCTGTGAAGATACACGCGCCTTGGTCTATGTGTGCAGTCGGCATGGCCAAATTCCTATGGTTGCTTCGGCATCATCCAGGATTGCTACTCTTGGTGCCCGGTCGCAAGCTCTCCCTCGCAATGAAGGTCTCAAAATCTATGCCATTCTGACTGATCGAGGCGAAAACGAATCTTTTGAATGCTTTTCAGCCATTTAGCTTAAGACAACGAGAGAATGGCTAAACAAGCCTGTGGCGGACCCGACAAACCCGACAGAGGATGTCGGAAGGGCTTTGTTCGACACCGCTATGCGTTGACCCACCCGTATATATCAGTGCGCCCCAAGGGCGCGTACGCTCACGAAGGTCCCATCGAGTATCCTGGAGGAGAAAACGCCGGATGAACTCGTCTGGATCCAGGCGCATGACCTTGGCGGCGCTTTGCCGCAATACTTCAGGTGTGGGAAGGGGCACAGCTGCGCCGTCGTGCTGTGCCAAAGCTCCGGGCCGCGGTTGCTGCCGGTTCACTGACGGGATTCTGGCCATGTCAGGACACCCGGCGGTCCAACAGGCCCTGCGCAACCACCATTTCGAGTCGCTCCTTCTCTCGAGTCTCTATGTCTCTGTCTAAGCTTAATCCGGCCGGACGGCCGTGGTACGTGATCTTTATGCTCGTCTAGGAGGGGCGGCGCCGCGAGGCGTCCTCCTATGCCGATCAATCTTACAAATCTCATCCAGCTCTAGCAGGGAAGGCTTCGCGCGACTTCTCTTGCGGCGATCGACGGGTGCGCCGATCAAGACGGATCGGCGCACCCGTCGAAAGCATCCTGCTCGAGGCCTTGAGGCCGGACAAGATCGCCATCGCCATCGCCGTCCTGGGCCAGATCGAAGAGAAGACGCATCGGCTTGGGCGGCAGTGGGCGCTGCGGCGCGAGCGGGCGCGTTATGAGGCCGAGTGAGCGCAGCGCCAATATGATGCGATCTGCCGGAGAACCGTTTGGGGGTGGCGCGTTACTGAAGCGCGTGTGGCAAGAGAGGGGACCAGTGCAACGAGGCCATTGATGCCGGGGCGTAAGTCGAGCGGCCGCGACGCCACGCGACGTTCACGCATTCACCGCCCGCACATGCAAGGCGTCCACGAACGCGGCCGACAGGGTCGGATCGACCGAGTCCGTCAGGACGAGCCGGCTTTCACCGATCTCGAGCTCAACCCGATCGGCCGATGCGGGCACCTCGTGCTTCGCTGCGCCGGCGTGCTCGACCGGCCGGTCCTCGCCCGCGATCGGAATTGCACAAACTGCAGGGTCGGCCTCCTTCTCCGCAGCCGCTTTCACCTGCACCAGCCTGTCGGCGCCAGAGCCGGAACCTGGAGCCGAATTTTGAGAGTCGCCGCCGCTCCGCGATGGGCGACATCAATGCGGAGCACCGGATGGCCCGCAACTATCTCGCCGGAGAGCAGGGCGATGCGTCAACCCAATCCGGACCTCCGCCGACTACAACTTCTCGCTCCTGCTCAGTGGCTCAAGGGTTCTTTGTGGCTTCTCCTCGCCGCCGTCCACCATCAGCCGATCAAACTCGAAGCCCTGATCCCGCTCATTGCTCACGGCCGAGGTCAAGTTTTCCCGTCTTTTCCGTGTCGTCTCTCTGCTGTGCCTAAGGTGGTGCCCTTCGCGACCCAATTCTTGCCCGTTGCTGTAAGCCTGACAAAACTGTCCTACAGCGAACAGATAGAATCGGATACGGAAAACCAACTTATTGAACCGACACTTTTTTCGCGCTGGCATAGTTCCTGCTTTTCTTATCGTGACATCTACGCGAGAAGCACTTGATCGGAATCTTGAAGATAGCGCAAGCTTGTCGGGTACTCGATCAGAATGGGATCGTGTGGGCGAGAACCTGGCATAGGCAAGCGCTGCGCGCGCGGTCTAGCTGCAATGCCGGCTGCTGCGCTGCTTAAGCCTAACATCGAAAAGGCAATAGACTATGCGGATCATCGATACCAAGTTTGCCGAGTTCCGAGCCGAACATGTCGACGAGACGCTGGAGCTCACGGCTCAGGCCGGGTGGACCAACTTCATGGACAATTTGTTGATGCTTCTGGACTTGGGCTGCGGCTATGTGGCTACTATGAACAATCATCTCGTCGGGTCGATTTGCATGACGTTCTTTGGAGAGGTCGCGACTATCGGTCTTCTGGTTGTCGACGAGAAGATGCGTCGCCAGGGAATCGGTGGTCAACTCATGAGACTCGCCCTAGAAAAAGCGGGCGAACCCGAATGCCGCCTCATAGCAACGTCCGATGGAAAGCCGCTCTATCTCAAGCTCGGATTTGATCGGTTGGAAGCTGTGCATACTCATCGAGGGGTAATTCCTTGCATGGAGGCCCAGCATGGGGCTGAATGGGCAACCCGAGATGATCTAGAGCAGATTTCCGATATCGACCGAAGGGCTACGGGACTAGATCGGCGAACGCTGATATCCACACTTTGGAACAAGGGATTGGTTGCCGTTATCCGGCATGCGGGGAAGGTGGTTGGCTATGCTGCGATCCTACGGTACGGGAGTGTCGAAGTCGCCGGGCCGGTCATCGCATGTGACACCTACCAAGCAAGACGCCTGTTATGCTTGCTTTTTTCACAACGTCTCGGAGCATTGACTCGCGTAGTTCTCCGTCAGCAGTCCGGGCTCGCAGAATGGCTGAACTCTATCGGGATCGCGGAAGTGTCAACAGCCACGGCGATGTGCCGCGGCGAGGCCCACGCTGATACGGAACCACCCTTCCGCACTTATGTGCTTGCTTCAAGTCAGTTCGGTTTTCCATAATTGGACAGCTCGGTTGCAAGCTCCAGTGCCTCGCCGATCCCCTATGTGTCTTGGCTTGACGCTTTCCGGAAGTTCCAGGGGGATGAGCTCCTCGATTCGGCTTTGAGGATGGCCATCTATGATCACCCAGGGTTTCCGCGATGTAGGAGACCGGATTGATGTCGCTCAGGTGCAGCTCGCCACGACGGAGGTCAGCACTGCCCAATTTTCGGACCCGACCTCATGCGCCGCAAATTGCGCATTTTTTAGTTTATGTAGACCTTTGCAAAATGCAGAGCGTTTTTATGGCGGTGCACAGAAAGGGGTGGCGAAAGTACGGGATCGCGACGGTGAGCTAGAGACATGTTGGACTGAGCCGCCGGCCTGTCCGCTATTGTCGTTCAATTGAGGCCGCACCCGTGAACAGACGTTGCGTGGTGATGCGGACGCGGCGATTGAAGGTTGGTGACGTTGCCCAGTTTTTATCCAGTTCTGAGTTCGTTTCCGGCGTTGGTTACCCCGTCGGCCAGGTGAGGCGACGGGCAGCGGAGCAGCCATTCTGCATCGGGTTGCCGGGTTCGATGTGGTGGAACATGACCGCCTGATCGAGGCTCTGCAGGCCTATGACCGACCCGTGGTTTGCGACTTCGAAGCGACGGGCGCGGTCGGCAAGCAGGATCTGGCCACCGATCAGCCCGCCCAACATCTCTCGGGCGGGCAGGTGTGTGGGACCGGCTACTGAAGCCGCTTCAAGGGCTTACGATGGGGATATCCAAATGTCCCTCAAGGGCCTCACGCCCTACGAATTCATCTGCAAGACGTGGACACACAGCCCGAAATCAAGCTGTTCGCCGTTTGCGATGGCCTCCTTGATTCAACGGCACGGCCGACCCTCCTGCGCCAGGCATAGTGAACTCGCTGCCATAGCACCTCGCTGTCCCGGTAGCACCTTTCGCGCATGGTCGTGAGCGACGATGCTCGGAGCCTTTGAGGGCTTCGACACATGACGATTTCAGAGCTTACGCTTAAGTCCAGGGACGAGGATCCGGTTCGACGGCTTGAGATATTCACGGGTTCTGGACGGCGGCGCGAATGGTTGCTCGGAGGAGAAGGCGCGGATCGTGGCGGAAAGCTACGATGCTGGCGAGACCGTCAGCGCGGTGGCTCGGCGACATGCATTGGTCCGCCGGTCCGCGCGTGTGCCGTTGGCGAATGCGCCGGCACCGGAGCCGTTGTTTGTTCCAGCAGTGGTCGCGGCACAGGAGCCCGAACCGGCGGGGAAGCGCGCGAGATCGACACGGAAGCGGAAGGCCGCGCGAGAAGCCGGCGTGATCGAGCTGGAGATTGACGGCGTCGCCATGCGGGTCGGTCGTGGCGCCGACGCTAGGACGGTGGGGCGGTGATCCGTGCGCTGAAGGCGCCGTCGTGATCGGGCCGACGGGTGCGGCCAAGGTGATGGTTGCGACGAAGCCGGTGGACTTCCGCAATTATGTGGAGCGCTGGATTATGCAGAGTAGGCCGCAATCAAGCCAACTTCAAGGTGTTAGAGCGCTCAATCGCTTTCTTGCTCGGCATAATTTTGTCGTCTCTCGACGTCATTTGACCTTGAGAGGGGACCACATTGTCAAAGTCGAAGGAAGTTATGCTCGAATGCACGCGATTGATGGACCCGGGCGCCTTGCGACCGTTCGTGGAAGCGTTCACGAGCCGATTGTTGAGCCTGGGACACACCCGCCTGACGGTGTCAGGCTACGAAGCCTCGGCTCGTCACTTCGGACATTGGCTGCAAAGCGCCAAGATCGCTGTCGCGGAGATCAACGAGGATACGGTTCGCCGTTTCGCGCGACATCGATGCCGCTGTCCCGGCGTGCGACGAGCCGATCGCCTGTCCGCCAAATACGTGAACCGGGCGCGGCGGTTCGTGAGTTTTCTGGCGGAATGCGGGATCGTGACGCCATGGACGCAGGATGAGCCGCGTGCCCACGACGACCATGTCCTTGCATTCCAGATTTGGCTGAGACGGCACCGGGGCATTTCTGAGCGCACAATCGATCGCCATGGCCGGATGGTGATGCGGCTGCTTCCCGCTTTGGGTCCCGATCCAAGGCATTACGATGCCCGCCTCATTCGGCAAGCGATCCTGGGGGAAGCGCAGCGCAATTCGCGGGCAAACCTCAAGACGATGACGATGGCGCTACGGGGCTACCTCAGATATTTAGCAACCCAAGGCCTATGCCGGTCGGGGCTTGATCATGCGATCCCGACGGTGCCGCAATGGCGGTTGGCGGCCTTGCCGCGCTACATCTCCACGGCGGAGGTCGAGCGGGTTATCGCGTCGTGCGACATCACGACGCCAATGGGCGTCCGCGACCGCGCAGTGCTTCTCCTGCTTGCACGTCTCGGCCTGCGCGCCGGCGACATTTCGGGCATGCGCC
>NZ_AZUY01000008.1 GCF_000513935.1 Mesorhizobium sp. WSM3626
CGTCAAATTATCCTGACACCAAAATCGCAAATCCATTCAGTCCCATAAAACAAAACCCCGCCGAAATTCGACGGGGGTTTGTCAGCAGTCTGAGCGGCGCCTTTCGGCGCCGCTTTCCGTCTCGGGAGGGAGACTGAACCTTTAGGCTGCCGTCTTGGCCTCGATCTGCTTGGCCTTGGCCGGAGCTGAGGTGATCGCGATCTTGCGCGGCTTCAGCTCTTCGGGAATGTTGCGCTTGAGGTCGACGAAGAGCAGACCGTTCTTCAGCGCGGCGCCTACGACTTCAACGTGATCGGCAAGCTGGAAGCGGCGCTCGAAAGCCCTGGAGGCAATGCCGCGATAGAGCAGCTCGGAGCCTTCGCCGGTGCCCTCGTCCTTGCGCTCACCCTTCACGGTCAGCACGTTGCGGTGGGCCTCGATGGAGATCTCGTCATCCGAGAAGCCGGCAACCGCCATCGAGATGCGGTAGGAATCCTCGCCGGTGCGCTCGATGTTGTAGGGCGGATAGGTCTGCGCGCCATCGGGCTGCGCGAGCGAATCGAGCATGGTGAAGAGACGGTCGAAGCCGACGGTCGAACGATAAAGCGGGGAAAAATCAACGTGACGCATGAGGTGTTCTCCTGTTGAGCAACATGGTTTGCGTATGGCCGGTGCGAAACCCGTAAGCGGCGTTTCGGCTGGACCAGCGGCCCCGACATTGGCGGCCGCAACCCACATCTGGGGAGCGTTCGAAAGCATTTCAAGTTTCGTTTGACGGCAAAAAGAGTGAGGCCGCCGGCCTTTGATGAACGGCAGATGAACCGGCGCTTCGGCGCCCGTTCAGACAGCCGCCGCTAAAGTGGCTTTCAAGATCAAGGATTGGCGGCGCCGGACTTGCAGAGGTGCCGCATCGAGGCCGAACCGGGTGTTAACGTCCCTTCCTCCCGGATCGACAGGGGCCGGAAGCGCGCTCAAAGCCGCTTCCGGCCTTCCCCGTTGCAGGCCTCCGTAACCCGGATTTGCTTTGCTTTTGATGTGTGGGCGTCTATCACCTTGACGAGGCTGGCCGTGAAGGGCTGGCGCGCCAAGACGCCGAGCACAAAGCGCCGAATGACGGATCTTTTCCACGACACACCCCTTTTTCACGAAGTTGAAGGCAATCCGCGACCGGAAAACGCCACGGGCGGCTTTTTCACCACGCGCGACGGCAAGAAGATCCGGTATGGCCTGTTCGCGGCGGTGGCGCGTCCAGTGCGGGGCACCGTGGTGCTGCTCGGCGGCCGCAACGAGTACATCGAGAAATATTTCGAGACCATCCGCGACCTTGCCGCGCGGGGCTTCGGTGTCGCCACCCTCGACTGGCGCGGCCAGGGCGATTCCGACCGGCTGATCCGCGATCGCCAGCGCGGCTATGTCAGGTCGTTCCGCGACTATACGGCCGATCTGGAGCAGTTCTTCGAGGAGATCGTGCTGCCGGACTGCCGTGGACCCTATTACATCCTGGCCCATTCCGCCGGGGCGGTAATCACGCTGCTTGCCGCGCCGTCGATGGTGAACCGCGTGCGGCGCATGGTGCTGATCGCGCCATTCCTGACGTTGCCCGACCTGCCGGTCTCGATAGGGACGGTGCGCCGGGTCTGTTCGATTTTCTGCGCCCTGGGGCTCGGCAGGCTCTATGCCGCCTGGGGTCCACGCCCGAGACAGACGCTGCCCTTCGAGGTCAACAAGGTGACATCGGATCCGCAACGCTATCGCCGCAACACGCGCATCTATGAAGAATATCCGCAACTGGCACTTGGCGGCCCGACTGTCCGCTGGCTGCAGGCGGCGGCGAAGGCGTCGGAAGCCATAAGCGACCCCGACTTCATGGCCCGCATTCAGGTGCCTCTGCTGATCATCGCCGCCGGCGCCGACCAGGTCGTCTCGACCAAGGCGGTGGAAGCATATGCGAGAAATCTGAGACTCGGTTCGCTGTTGATGATCGACGGCGCCAAACACGAAATCCTGCAGGAAGCCGACTTCTACCGCGAACAATTCCTCGCCGCCTTCGACGCCTTCGTCCCCGGCTCGGATGATCCGACGGCCTGACCTCTCCCAGACGCAGGCGGCATTCCAGCAGGTCTACGGGCGCACCCCTGCGGAATTCCAGCGCTCGATAAGGCTGCACTGACCAGGGGCGATATCAGCCGCGCAGGGCGGCCATGGCGGCGGCATGAAGCTCCGGTGTCGCCGCCGCCAGAACATCGCCGCCATTCTCCGCCGGCCCGCCGTCGAAAGTGGTGACGACACCGCCGGCTTTCTCGATGATCGGGATCAGCGCCACGATGTCATAGGGCTTCAATCCAGGATCGGCGACGATGTCGACGCTTCCCGAGGCGATCATGGCGAAGGCATAGCAATCGGCGCCATAACGGGCGAGCTGGATTTGCCGCTCGAACGCGTCGTAGCGATTGCGCGCCTCGCCCTTGAACAGCGCCGGCGTTGTGGTGAACAACGTCGCCTCGGCCAGCTTCGTCGTCTTGCGGGTCGACAGTTTTCGCGGACCTCCCGGTCCCTCATAGTGCGAGCCGGAGCCATTGGCGTAGAACAGCTCGCCGGTGAAGGGCTGCGCCATCATGCCGGCGACCGCGTCACCATCGATCGTCAGCCCGACCAATGTCCCCCATACCGGCAGGCCGGAGATGAAGGCGCGCGTGCCGTCGATCGGATCGATCACCCAGACATGCCGGCTGGAAATGTTCTCGCTGCCATGCTCTTCGCCCAGGATACCGTGATCGGGATACTCGGCCGATATCAGCGCCCGGATGGCGCGCTCGGCCTCGCGGTCGGCCTCGGTGACCGGGTCGAAACTGCCCTTCTCCTTATTGGCGACCGCACCTTGGGCGCGAAAGCGCGGCAAGGTCTCCGCGGCCGCCGCTTGCGCGATGCGGCGCATGAAGTCGACGCTGATGTCCAACTGATTCTCCCGCATTACGGCATGCCCGGACTGTCGTTTGCCGCCACTTTCGTGCCAAAACAAGGGTGTTCGAGGATTATTCGCCAGCGACATCTGTTGCCCAAATGTCACGTTCCCGCCAACGAAACGCAATTTCCACATCACTCTGAATTAAAAAAGCCTAAACGTCGCTTGACATTTGTGCGCTGCACAATACCCTCAATCTCGGACAGGTTTTCCTGTCCATGCCCTCCTTGGGCGTTTCCTCCCTAGACTTCGACCGTATCGTGCAAACGATGCGGTCTTTTTTTCACCGCCGCTCCCGGAGCGTGCCGCCCAAAAACTGCAAAGGGTCCAAACACTGCAAAGGGTCCAAATACTGCAAAGTGTGTTGGGGCAGTGGCACGCATGAGACAAGGCGTGATCTTCACTCCGCGGCCAGCGGCAGGTCGATGAAATGATGGTTTGGCATTGCCATCAGGTCGGCTGAAAATCGCGTCAGATCGTCGGCCAGCGCGTCGAAGCCGGCGGCTTTCTCGAATGTCCGCTCATTCATGTAGAGCCCGCGATTGACCTCGATCTGCAGCGCATGCAGATGACGCGCCGGGCGGCCATAGTGTTCCGTGATGAAACCGCCGGCGTAAGGCTTGTTGTGAGCGACGGTATAGCCCATCGCGGTCAGCAGGCCGATCGCGGTTTCGGTCAGGGCCGCGGTGGCCGAGATGCCGAAACGGTCGCCGATGATGAAATCCGGCCGCAGCCCGTTGTCACCGACGCGTATGCTCGCCGGCATCGAGTGGCAGTCGATCAGCACGGCAAAGCCGAAACGGGCGTGGGTCCTGGTCAAAAGCCGCTTCAGCGTTTCGTGATAGGGCTTGTAGACGGCCTCGATGCGGGCAACCGCCTCGGCGAGCGGCAAGCGGCCCGCATAGATGTCGAGCCCCTCGCCCACCAGCTTCGGCACGGTGCCGAGCCCGCCGGCCACGCGCGCGGAGCGGATGTTGCAGAAGGACGGCACCGGCTCGGCGAACATGCGCGGGTCGAGTTCCCAGGGCTCACGGTTGACGTCGAGATAGGCACGCGGGAAGTTCGCCGCCAGCATCGGCGCGCCCAGCGCCACGGCGCCGCCGAACAGCTCGTCGACATAGCAATCCTCCGAGCGGCGGATGGCGTTGCGGTCGAGCCTTGCCATGGCAAGGAAGCGTTCGGGATAGTAGCGGCCGCTATGCGGTGAATTGAAGAGGAAGGGGACGCGCTGCTCGGCGCCCGAACGGATTTCGAAGGGTGGAAAGACCGAAAAATCCTCGGCTGCCGTCTTCAATTTGAACGAACCCGAAAACACCAGTGCATCATGGCATGAAACTGCCACCTTGCTGGCCGCATGTCCAGCATTTCGGCGGTCGTGCCGCTGGGCAAATGTGGGTCAAGCGCGTCCGCGTTCACTTGATGTTTACTCTCACCTCCTCATATACAGGATGGTTAACGGGCCTGCCCCACGGCAGTCTCGGGCGGGTGATTCGGACGGGATATCATGGCACGCATTCTTCTGGCGGAAGACGACGACGATATGCGTCGGTTCCTCGTCAAGGCGCTGGAGCGCGCCGGCTATCAGGTCAGCGATTTCGATAACGGCGCCAGCGCCTATGAGCGGCTGCGCGAGGAACCGTTTTCGCTGCTTCTGACCGACATTGTCATGCCGGAGATGGACGGCATCGAGCTGGCGCGTCGCGCGACCGAGATCGATCCGGACCTCAAGGTGATGTTCATCACCGGTTTTGCCGCCGTCGCGTTGAACCCGGATTCCAAGGCGCCGAAAGACGCCAAGGTGCTGTCCAAGCCCTTCCACCTGCGCGATCTCGTCAACGAGGTCGAGAAGATGCTGCAGGCGGCCTGAGCCGCCTCCCGCAAGCCGCCGGTCGTCAATCCACAGCCGCGGCGAGACGACATGGATTTCCTCTTTTCCCGCTATTGACGCGCCGGACCAAAAATGGTGTATGCGCGGCTTCGGATGGGCGTGTAGCTCAGCGGGAGAGCACTGCATTGACATTGCAGGGGTCACAGGTTCAATCCCTGTCACGCCCACCATCCAATCCCTTCACAACCTTGGCAAAGACGCCTTCTTTGGGCTCCTCCGTTTTTTGGGGCTGACACGCAGCTGACACGCGAAGCATTTCCGGCACTGGCAATGAAACGCCCAAATCTTTGAAATAGTTGTCTATCGCTTCCCTGCCCTTGGACAGATAGTCCGGCGAATATTCCGCGTAAGTTTCGGTGACCCCCGGTCGGCGGTGGCCAAGAAGTCCCTCTACTTCCCATGCGGGTACTGACCGCTTCCGAAGCTCTACCGCCATGGTATGGCGCAGGCTGTAAGGGCTGATCTCATCTGGCAAACCAGCCGCCCTAATCACAGTCTTGAAACCCTTTTTGATGCTATCAATCGGCGCGCCGTGCCAGTTGACGAACTTGGTCACGTCGCGTCGCTGTACGAACGGCAAAAGCGTATCTGTGATTGGCACGATTGGCCGATACTTCTTGGTCTGTTTTCTGCCCTTCGGGTTCAAATGGATATGGCGGTCATCAAGCCGAACCTGAGCGGGGGCAAGGTCAAGGATGGCTTCCGGCCTCGCCAGAGTGTTTAGGGCTATGATCGTGTAGGCGTAAAGGTGCGGCCAGCGCTGAATGGTTGCAAGAAACAACCGCATTTCCTCCTTGTCCAAGCGCCGATACTGCTTGGCATCGGACCTGTCCCGTTCATCTATGATGAATGGCACGGATGTGATCTCCCCGTGCTTCCACGCCATGCGAATGGCGGCACGTCCTACGGCCATGACCCGGCTCACGTAGCTGTTGCTGAAACCCTTAATTTTCAGCCACGCCATAAATTCCTTCTGGCGTGGAACGGTGAGGTCGGCAACTGTCGCATCGCCCCAAAACTCGGTCCACCGGCCAAGGCCGTAGTTCGCTGCTTCGTGTGAAGGCAGGTTCTTTGCGTGACAGTTCCAATAGCGAACTAAAATCGTCGCCAGTGCGATGTCTGCCGGGGCTTGGTTCTTGATGACTACGTTCTTGGTGACAAACTCGGCTAACCGGAATTTGGCTTCTTGAAGGTCTTCTGCGCCAAGGCTAATGCGCTTTGTTTGTCGGGCGTGACTGTCGTACCAAGTGGCTTTCCAGATTGGAGAGTTTTTGTGCCGGGATAGGTAGTAGTCCCCGATTTGAAATCGATCTTCGGACATGGTCTTGAACTCCTACTAGAGACATAGGACTGGAGGTTTTCCACCGTGTATTGGAAACGGTTGCCGACTTTGGCGAACCCTATCTCCCCGCGTTTCCTGATGCGCTGGAGTGTGGGGACAGAGACGCCCAGCCATCGGGCCGCATCTCCCTCTGACATACGGTCAGAAGCGAGCTTGGCGCGTTTGTTGATGAAATTGAGCACCATTAAGCGGCCTTCGGGTGTTTGGCACTCAGTGCTGTTTTCAGGATTTGAAGAACTTCGCCATTGATCGTCCGATCATTGCGGTTCGCACGATCCGTCAGCTTTTGTTTCAGTTCAGCAGGAACACGGATTTTCATATCCTTGATGTCCATACCGCTCCCTCCGATTGGGTTATCATTACCCCATAATGGGTACAGTAACCAAGGATTGAAGTCAAACCCGTGGCGGGGTAAGCAATGCCCCATGACAACGAACCCACCGGACATGAAGGTTCGCCTATCGGCTGAACTTCGGCGCAAGGTCGAAGAAGCGGCACGGCTGAACAACCGGACGCTAAACGCGGAAATCGTCTCGCGATTGGAATGGGGTTTTGCCACTGGGGGAATGAGCCTTCACCGCCCTCAGACATCGAGCAACGATGAAAGTCTGAGGGACGAAGTTGTAGAGCTAAAATCCCAGCTTCGCGCTCTTCGGAAAGATGTCGCTGAAATTGGCAGGCGTACGCAGCATATGCTGCCGAGAGTTAAGAAGTGAAATTGATTTCACGCTATGCTAGGCCGATAGGAAATAGGGGGAAAAAATGCAGGCAGGACCATTGGACGCTGGCAAGCAGGCCGAATTGGTTGGCAAGCCTTTGCTGGCCATCGCTATCGTCGTCATCTACGGCGTCTATCGCGTGGCGCAAGAAGGCGTGCTGCCTTTCGTATGGCCGAATGGAACCATTTTGGTTGTCGGCGGCACCCTGTCCGCCGTCTGTGTTTTTGTCTATGCCCGCACCATCGAAAGCGGAGCACAGCCCAGCGCTAGGAAAGCTGTCGCCGCGTTCAGCGGCCTCATCCCCTACGCATATTCCCTCTACGTCATCGGCTATGTGGGCATATGGTCGTTGATCCAGTTATTCACGGTCGCATTCACGATCTTTGGTTTGCTGCTCGGGCTTTTCGGTGTGTTGCTCGGATACCGCATCCTGAAGACCTTTTATGACATCACCGAAGTCGGAAACGCTCAGCTTGCTAGAAGCGGATCATAGACCGATAACTCTGTCGAGGTCGCCCGCGCTTAGACCGACAATCGGCTCACGGAAAGAGGAACGGGCGCAGCGTCAACGTCTCAGGCATTTTCGCCCTTTTGCTCATTGCTCCATGCGATCAGTTCTGCGGTGACGTGTACTGGACGATGGCGATAGAGTTCCGCCAGCTTCGACATGCGATCAAGAGTTGGTTGATCAGCCCTCGGCTCCAGCCTGAAATACTCTTTGAATTTTGAACAGGCGGAGTTGAATGCGTCGAGCGTGTCTTGCGCTAGGTTCCCATTCTTAGAAATCTCAAAAGCATCAACAATACGAAACTCCGTTTCGTTAAGTTGCCGAATTCGCTTGCCGTGCCCATCCGCGTCACTGATCGGGCTTCCGAATTCCTTGCTGATCATCTGTCGAACTTTTGCCCTTTCGTCCCACAATATCTTGGTGAGACGGTCGGTCGGAAGCTCGCAAAGGTCGAACAGAAAATAGTCGTCCATGGACTTCTTCAATGCGGAAAAGTCTATCTTCTGACCGAGCTGATCGTGCTGCTCTGCCAATTCGTCATACAGTGCCCAATGAGATTGCCACTTTGGCTTGCCACCCCAACGGCCTTCTGTGACCTTGCTCATGATAATCTCACGAGTGTAGATCGACACGACGTTCTTCAGCCGTTCAATCAAGTCGGCTGCTTCCTGCTGCTTGTCCTCCCATAGCTCGGCTTCAAATCCCAAACCCTTGAACCGCTTGAAACGGGCAACGTTCGCGTAAATAAAGCTGAGGAAGCCAAGCCCGAAGACAACAGCCGCTTCGGTTACCTTTTCGGCAAAAATCAAATAAAAACAGGTGCTAAGAAAGGCCAATCCGACAACGACGAATAACACCCGTTCCCAGTTGACCAAGAACCACTTTCCAAAACTCTTGGTGATTTCCATTGATGAGACCTCTCCGCGGCTGCATTGGATTTAGCTACGCTGGGAGAATTTCACAAATCATCTGAGAGACCCGGTCCACTTGATCGCTGTGAGAGCACGCTGAACACGCTCGGGCCAACGCTGCTCATGCGCTGAAGATGTTGGGCCAAAGACCTCCGGAACGCTCGCCTTCTGAATATTTTGCGTTTGCCCGATTATCAAAGGTCGCCGTTGATCGCAGCAGCATTTGCTTTTCTCATCGCGGGGTCTTCCGCGGTGGAAAAGTAGACAAGGCTCTGGCGCACTGTGCCCGCATATCGATGGAGCGTCACCGACGCTTCGTCATCTCCCCAATAGCTCTGTATTTGGTCAAACTGCGCACCACTGCCATTCTGGATAACAGACCGGTGGACCGTTGGGGCACCGAATTTTGCACTTAGCGCTTGTTCGACGTTGGCGTAGTCGTCGGAATTGAATTGAAGCAGGATACGAACGACGCGGCCAGTTTTTCCGATGACTAGGTTCATTGCGGCTGGAGCCTGTGCGATGGTCACGCCTCCGTTGCAAACCTGCACACCATTAGCGCCTGCTCCACAATCAGCTCCGAGCTTCCGTTTAATAAATTCAGGGGTTGCGACTTCCCCAAGGACCACACCCTTGAAGTCAAACCGGTTATCTTCCCCGGCGTGAGCGACGGAAACGGTCACGACCGTTGCGAAGGCGAATGCAAACATGACCTGTTTCATCGCGATAATCTCCCCATGTACGACTGCCGAAACGCCACAAAATAGTAGCCGACCTGCGGGTTTCCGCAAATAGGTTGCAAGTCTCATGAAAATCAAGGGTTCGTGCCCCTAAAGCGAATGCCGTCCCGCCTCTACACCTGATGTGTGGAGAAGCGAATGGAAGACCTGCGACGGCGTTTCGGTCGATTGGTGATGACACACCGCAAGCGCGCGGGCTACACCCAAGAGCAACTGGCCGAGCGAGCCGGGGTTAGTATCGACACGATTTCGAAGATCGAGGTGGGGGCAACGGGCGCCCGGTTCCCGATGATAGAAAAGATCGCGCTGGCCCTTCAGGTCGATCCCGCCGAGCTTTTCAGCCCAGAAATCCCATCCGGGGCATTGCGACGCGGCCCGCTCCTAGAATTGACGACACGTTTGGCTGCTCTATCCGAAAATGATCTGCAATGGCTCAAAGGCGTCATCGAAGCGGCTCTGAACAACGGACCTCGTTGACCAGTCGGACACCCACCGGATTTAGGGTTGCGACATTTCGCTAGGCGGCTTTCGATCAGAACTTTTTACCGTTGAACTTGGCGACCACCACCTCAAACAAATCGGTTCTTTCGTCGTCGAGTGAAGCGGGGTCACTGCAAAAATCGAAGCGAGGATTAAGCATCATAAACGTAGTTCCGAGAGTGCCTCGGTCGAGTATGCCAACCAGATAATGGCCCTGATATTCTCCACCTAGCTGATAGTACACAGAAACGGCTCCAAACGATGGTGTCGCTTCGGGCTTGCCACGTTCCACTACATAGTTATCTGCCGTCCTGAGAGCGTTATTGGCAATCCACTTCCAACCATCCTTCTCGTTTGCAGCATGTCCGGGAGGGCATTCCTTCGCATTAGCTTGGGCACCTGCAACCAGGGTAATGACAACTGCGGTGGACAGGGCGGCATTCGCGGTCCCCCAACTGCCCATCCGATGAGCGGCGAGGAAACGCGAAGCCCATCCAAAAATCCGGCGGCATCTAGCCGAGATATCTGCTCTCATTGTGCCACACTAGCGCCTCTGCCTCCGGCTTCGCATCTTGGATCACTGGCAATGTGATAGCTGAGCCATGCAGTTCGTAGTAGTGCCGCCCGTTTTCGAACTCTTCTCGGATGCGGCGGCTGACCTCAAAGCGGTGCTCGGGTGTGACGGTTACATAGCCTTGGTCAAAGAGGCTGTGAATGTCTCGCCGCATAAGGATGCCGTTGCTCGGGGAATGCTCCCCGCCGTCGGCGTAGGGTCGGATGTGAGCTGCTTCCAGTGCCGGTAAAGTGCGCTCTTTAGTGATTGCGCATCGTCTGCCATAGAGGTCGGTGACGACAAGACGGAAGGCTCCCTGTCCAAGGCGTGGCCGGATCAGGGCCGGTTCTCCATAGCGCGCCTGTGGTTTAGCGAACCCCGGTTCTGGTAAACGCGCGCCAATCGCATCCTGCACGGCATCCCACAACGCCCGACCTTCCGGTTCGTCGCTGCTGTAGCCGCGAAGAGAGACGATGTTCGGAGACCACGACGCGGGCGGAGGAAACCATCGGCCTTCCGGCAGAAAGAACGGCTGGGTAAGGATGCGGCACCCGATCTCCAGCGGCCCAATAGTAGCGGTGTCCACCTTCCGATAGCGTAGGATGCGGGACCGTATTTCGGCGAGGCTTTTGACGCCGTTCGCCATTCCGAACGCCTCCCATGCGAGCGACAGGGGCATGATCGTAGAGGATGCAAAGATGCCACCACCGACGATCATGTTGATCGGCGCGTGAAGCTTGAAAAGGAACAACTCGCCGGGTTGCAAGGCGCGGAACGACTTTGGCGAAGGCGACCAGAAGTTTACCTCCGCAAGATCGGGCTGGCGACGTAGCTGGTCGAACCAGCCGTCATCCGTAACTGCCACTACGATCCTAACGGCCACGCTGCTCCCCTTCGCTTCCCATTCGCCACTACCTCGGCAGGAAGTATCTTCGTTGCCCCTCATGTTCGCCTGTTCGGGCAAGCCCGGTCGCGACCAGCGTTTCCAGAACCTCCTCGATCCGGTCGCGACGTTTGGCGGAGTTCCTTCCATCGAACACCGTAGCAATGGCTTCGGGCGGCGTTGGGGCTGGAGCCTTGGCGAGAAGGTCGCGCACAAGCCTAATTTGCTCTAGACCGTCTGTAGGCCATTTCGGGCGGTCGGCCATATCTGGTAGTTCAATGTCGAGCGTGCCGACGTGCTCGCCTTCCAACTTCGGCGCTTTCATGCCCAGCTTCGGTATCTGGTAGTCGGGGCGTAGCCAGCGCACTACGCCGCGCTTTTCCTCCGCCGCCCGTTCCTGATTGAGCCAGACCAGCCGAACCAATAGTTCTTCTTCCGCCTGTTCCTGCGCTTCTGTCTTGTGGGGCGACGGCAGTGTTGCGCCGGGCCTACCAACCAGCGCTGGGAGAAGGTCTTCCCAGCCATAGGCGGCGAGCACTGCACGGTCGATGTCGTCATGGATTTCCTTCAACATTGAGATCAGCCCCGCCTGATGCACATCGCGCTCCGCGTCGGTCAACGGCGGTACCTCGCAGCCGTTCTCCAGCTCGCGCAGACGCTCCAGCGCGTTGTAGAGGCCGGTCATTGTGAGGAAGGGGTGCGCGGCCAAGCGCTGCTTGCGGAAGCCGTCGAGCCGTTCGCCGAGTTCACGTAGCCGCTCCTGCTGGGCGAACCGCGGATCATCGTGCGTCAACTTCGGATCGACCGCCAGTGGGAACGGGAAGGGATCGAATGTCCGCGACTTTGAGTATCGGGGATCGTTGCCCACGCCAAGCCAGCCGCCCGTCGCGATGGCCCATGCCACGTTCAACCGGGACGACAAAATAGCCAAGTGCTCCGCAGTGTCGAGACCGACGCAAACCAGCATATTATCCGGTCTGATGCTGGCGTCCAGAAACTGAAATGTTCGGTGCCGGGTGGTCTCGACGGTTACGATATAGCGCGGCAACCCTTCCAGTGCCGGACGCAAGTCCCGTCTCGGCTCACCGAAAATCCACCAGAGGTCTCGGTAGCTAGCTCGATTGTTGTGATCTCGCTCCGGTTTCACGTTCTCCATGACGTGCTGATAGACCGCTGGAAAACGTGCGCGGACTTCTTCCACTTTCAGCGGAAACAGGTCGATGACCATGACGCCGCGCGGGCGCTGCGCTACGTCCCGCCCATTTCGATAGGGAAGGATGTGCTTTTCCAGCCCCTCAACCGTCCCAAGTCCCAGCGCCTTTGCTTGTGTGGGAGTGATGATGAAGCCCGCACCAATGGTCTGGACACCACGATAGGCTAGCACCTCGTTGCCCGCGAGATGACGCGCCGATGACAGATCAGCCCCAACCGTCAAGTCGGCTCGCACCTTGCCCTCCCGGCTCTCGAGCTGAACCTGAGGCGTGTCGGTATTCAGCCTCGCCTCCGAGACGACTTCAGCCAGAACGCCCTCCCGCTCGCCTCTCTCCGCGACTGTCATCGCAATGCGTACGGCAGCCTTGTCCGCTGCCTTCATCCATGGATGGTTCGGGACGGCGAATACCAGCGAAAGAGGCTCCTTGGCGGCCATATGGCGCTCGATGACACGGCGGGAGAAGGTCTGGGTGATGGAGTTGGTGGTGATGAAGCCGAAACGCGTCAGCGGGTTCGTCTGGCCCTTCATCGGCTTGCGCAGAAGGCGGGTCGCTGCTTCATCCCAAAAGTGCATGACGAAATCCGCGCCGCCCGAAATGTGCGGGCGTGCCGCCCAACAGGCTTCCGCGTAGCCGTCGCCAAGCTCGGCTCGCATGTCTTTGCCCCCAATGAAAGGCGGATTGCCGACGATGAACTCGACCTCTGGCCACGGAGCACGCTTAGGATTGACATAGGAATACAGCGGCAGCTGCGCGTCCGCGTCGGGGATTTCCTCGCCCGTGATCGGGTGGAGCTTCTTCGTCACGCCGTCCCAGCGCGAGAGAGGCCGTCCGCTGGCGTCGCGCAATAGCTCCTGCCGATCAAAGGCGATAACCGCATCCTGCTCCTTGATGGTGCCATAGGCATGCAGGATCGGCTCGGTTATCGACGCGAGACCGGCGGTCTTGAGCTGCCATTTCAGGTAGCCGATCCACAGCACAAGGTCGGCGATGGGCACCGCGCGCCGGTTCAGCTCCAGCCCGTAGAACTGTCGCGGGTTGACAGTCTCACCCTCCATGGCGAACCGCGCTTGATCCTCGCCAAGATCGTCCAGCGCCTCCAGCACCTCGCCTTCGAGACGCTTCATCAATTCAAGGCTGACATAGAGGAAGTTGCCGGTGCCGCAGCCCGGGTCCAGCACCCGTGTCGTGCAGAGCTTGTGGTGGTACGCCTTGACCGCCGCTAAGGCCCCGACGTGGTCGCCCTTATCGCGCAGCTCCTTAACTTGCCCCTTAACTAGCTCCCAATCGGCGCGCAACGGTTCGATGATCGTGGGCACGACCAGACGCTCGACATAGGCGCGCGGCGTGTAATGCGCGCCTAGCTTCGACCGTTCGCGTGCATCGAGTGCACGTTCAAGAAGCGTGCCGAAGATGGCAGGCTCGACATCGGACCAGTCCTTGCCCGCAGCTATCCAGAGTTCGTTTATGTCGTCCTTGTCGAGGGGCAGTGCGGTGCGTTTCTTGAACAGCGAGCCCTTGAACTTCTTCAAGGTGGCGTTGAGGTGCGGCGCGTAGCCGCCGCCATCCATCACACCCCATAGGCTTTCCAGCGCGGCCACAAAGTGCTCGGGCGTATCCTTCATCTGACCCAGCAGCTTTTGAAAACCCTTCTCCGGGATGAGCTTCACGTCCTCCGCGAACATTGTGAATAGGCAGCGCATGAGGAACTCCGCGACATCCTTCGCGTCGTGCTTACCCTCAAGCCGCTTGGCGATCTTGGCCAACCGTTCCGCTATGTCGCGCGTGACCTCGGCTGATATGCGGGTGGGGTCGAGTGACAGCGGATCGGTCCAAATCGCTCGCAGCCGCGCCTGAACTTTCCAGTCGCGAAGATCGTCCATGCCGATGCGGAAAGTCTGACGGTCGGGAAAATGGGCATAGTTTTTCCCCTGACCGGAGAAGTCAGCGAAAACCTCGATTGTGTGACCGACATCTACCACCAACAGGAATGGCGGATAGCCATGCTCGATGGGCAGAGCGCGGGCATAGTCCTCGGCCTGCTTGCGGGCAGCCAGCATCACCACATCCCAGCCACGCGTGCCGCGTTTGGCCTGACCGGGCTTGCGCTGGGTTGCGTCTTCCGGGATCAGCAGAAGCTGGCTGGGATCGAACCTCGCACCCTGACGCTTGCCGGATTGCTTGGCTTCGAGAATGAAACATCCTCGTCGGTAGCAATCGATCCGCCCCGCTGAGCGCGTCCCATCGGGATGCTTGAAGTCCACCCGGCGCTCGAAGACGTAGTCGTTTAGTTGGTTCTGTTCCTGCGCCATGGCGGGGCGCGGCAGGTTAAGCGCTATGCATAGGCGCTCGATGAAAAGCTGATAATTGGCCAGCTCAGACCCACCAGAGGCACGCGCCTCAGCGATCAGAGCTTCAAGTTTTTCGGTGTCGATCTGAATTTCCCCCATGACGGCAAACTACCCGCCGCGATCTGTAAATGGCAATGCAAAAGACTGAACATGTCGAAATGCGGGGACTGGGGGCTGTGATTGGTTTCAGCGTCTGTTTCTGACCAAATCGACGTAACGAAAAATACTGTTGTGCTAACAAGATCGGCATGGCGTTGCTGTATGCTGAATGTTACCTCTCGGATGGCAGCAAGAGGGGTAAAGAATTTGGAAGCGCGAACAAAAACAATCGAAGGCTGGCTTTCGATGATCAATCAGGGGCAGTTGGCTCTGCCTCGGTTCCAGAGACACGGGGCTTGGAAGGCCGACCAAATTGAAGGCGTTCTAGAGAACATCGTGCGGGTGCCATCCCTTCCCATCGGCGCATTGCTGACGCTGGAGGTCGGAGATGAAGAACTGTTCCATTCCCGGCCCATCGTAGGCGCTCCCGCGCTGAACGGACGGCCACAGATGCACTTGCTTGACGGCCAGCAGCGCATGACATCCATCTGGCGGTCTTTGAATGACAGCTACGAAGACATGTCGATTTTCGTCGAGCTTGGCGAAGACGACAAGGCACCGGAGATAGAGATCAAGAAGCGTTGGGACCGCAACGCGGTTCGGTATCCCGTCTGGCTCGAAAGCCCAGAGCAGGTGTTCGCCGCCAAGCTCGTTCCGGTCCACATACTCTGCCCCGGCTCGGCTGGTGAGCAACGCATGAACGACTGGTGCGTGAAGGCCGGGGTCGAAACGGCGACGGTGATGCGGATCGCTAAGCTCCGCGCTCGGGTGGCATCTTACCCGATGCCTTTCCTATCCCTCCCAGTCGAGACGGAGCAAGAAACCGCGCTCGATGTCTTCATTCGGATGAACACTTCAGCTTCCCCACTGAAGGATTTCGACATCGTGGTGGCGCAGCTTGAGGGGGCCGTCGGCAACTCACTCCACACCATGATCGAGGAACTCCGACAGGCTGTGCCTGCGACGAAGGACTTCGGGCGAATGGAGGATTTGGCATTGGCTGTCGCTGCGCTGTTGCTTGGCAAGCCGCCTCTCAAGAAGACCTATCTGGAAAAAGACTTCGGCGAGGGCCTCGCGAGCGTCTGGCCAGCCGTCTGTGAGGGTATCGGGCGCGGCATAGGTTTCCTCCGTGACGAGGCAATCTTCGTGGAAAAACTGCTCCCAACAGAGGTCGCGGTCTATCTCGTATCCGCTCTCTGGGCGCGGGTGCCGCAGCACGGGCACGATGTCGAGGGGCGCGCCCGAACATTGATCCGCAAGGCGCTTTGGCGAGCAAGCTTCACCGACCGATACCTAAAGACCGCTGCAACTCGCGCGTATTCTGACTACATGAAGTTAGCTGCAATGATAGCCAATCGCGAGGCACCGGACGCGCCCGAACTATTTGATGAACTCGCCAATCCGCTGCCGTCGCCGGAAGAACTCGCACGTGCGGGCTGGCCGGGCCGTCGGGACCGACTTTCCCGCGCAATACTGTCGGTCTCCCTGCACAAGGGCGGATACGACTTCGCTGATGGTGCCAAGGCCAACGCCGACAATGTCGGGCGGCGGGAATACCATCATTTGTTTCCTGTCGGCGTGCTCGGGGTGGAACGGGATAGCCTCTACGCGAGCCGTGCATTGAACTGCGCCCTGATCACGTGGCGGACCAATCGCAAGATCGCCGCCAAGACACCGAGGGATTATCTTGCCGCACGTGCTGCCGATGCACTCTTGGGGGAAGCTGATGTCCGCAGCCGCCTTGAGAGCCACATGGTGCCTTACGATGCGCTGATTGCCGGGGACTATGATGCATTCATCGCGGCCCGAGCGGCACGGGTTCATGATGCCATGACGCGTCTATGTCGAGGGGAAACGTTAAGCCAGTCACATGGCACACTCGGCGCTGTAGCCTGACTAGGTTAGGCTGGGGACAAAAGTTCCGGCGCGGCTGGGAATTTTGTATCTTGGGTCAGGTGCCATTTCGCCTCTGCGTCGAAAATCCGCCCGTGATTTGGCGGCGCGATTGTCTACCCCCTCTTGCTAGCTGAAACTTTTTTGCTAGCGTCGATCACGACAATTTCAGAAGCTGGCTCTCCGCGTGCCAAGCGCTCATTGCGGATATTTTGAATGGTTTCGAGCTTCTTGCCGAGACCTCCATAATCAAGCACGACAAAAAAGCCGTGATTGGTGCGGGAGGCATCCTTATAAATTTCCAACTGCTTTTCATAGCCATGAACGACTGTCCCCGACGAACGCTTCATCTCGACAAGGACGCGTGCGTGGTATCCCTTGGAGTATTTGAAGTCGATGGGGCCGCCGCCCATATTCGCTTCCGGCGATATGTCGATGTCGTTGGCTTCGCAGAAGCAGTCTGACATCGCAAAATAGATCAGCTGTGCAGCTCTTTCCTTCTTAGGCTTGTCACCGATCCAAAGCGCTTCCCATAAATTGCCCTTCTCAACGTGATGAGCGAAGCGTTCTATGGTATCTCGGACAACCTTCTTAATTTCATCAACGCCGTTGGCAACATCGTATTTCTGATCACTTTTGAAGGTATCTGGCTTGCTCTGAAGTATCTCCTTAAGTCTGTAGTACCCGAGTGCGTCGATATTGGGATCATAAAAGGTCGCGTTCTCTTTTACGGCGGCGATGAAAGCTTCAAAGACATCCTTCGACTGCATCGCTGCTCTGCGAAGAGCTTCCTTGCGATCTGTCACCGTTGGCTGTGCGATGCTCGCCAGCAAGGCATTTACGCGCTGTCGGATCAATGCGTTCGCGTTGATTGCGGCTTCGATGTCGTCCCAGCTTCTTGCGATTGGTAACTCCCGAACAACGTCCGAAGGCACAAGTACAATCGCTCGCTCGTTTCCGCTCGCGTTGGTGTAGTGAGGCAAGGCGATGTCCGGGGTGGCAGCCGAAGTCTTCATAGCGACGCCTAGCGGACCGCAGAACTGGTTTGTAAGTTCAGCGAGTTGCGGCTGGACTACGCGGGATGTTAGGTCGCTTATTGTGTCGGGTCCAACGTCTTCCTCGAAGAACCCCATAAGCGAAATCATTTCCGGGTCTTCCGTCCCGAGGTCCACAATCTCCTTTGCGGTGCGGAGAATTGCGTCGCGCAGTTCTTCGGGCCGCGAATTTCCCGGACGGTCGCTCGTGCCGTAGCCGAGACCGTTTGCGGGTGCTTCCCGCAAGCTCATCTGTCGCTGGGCCGCCCTCCAAGCAGGATCGCCTTCCCTTTTGCATATCACCAACAAGCGTACGACCTGCTGAAAATGAGCGCGAAAGGTTTGGTATGCGTCCTCTCGGATCAGTTTATTGCCGGATTTATCCAAAAGGATCGGATCGATGAACAGCTGCGTGTCAACGGTCAGGAATGGATCGATTAGACCCGCCTTTACCAAAGCCGCAGGATCAATGTTGAAGTGCTGTGAGAACAGCAAAGGATTTGAGAATGTGGTCATTTACAAGGCCCCTCATGACCTTTGGTCACTCTGTGAGATATTTGGCGTTACGGCAACAGGCTACACAAGAGAACTGCCTTTGGTCCATGAACTATCCGCTCTATCGTTCCAACCTCGTGCATCCTGAATGTTGCTGCCTGTGCTGTAAGAGCTTTGGCGTCGCCAGTTTTCTGGACAAGCTTCCGGGAAGCAGAGCATGGACGAAATATGTGGCCTTGCCGGGCTGCCCGCCGTTGGAGTGGTGAAGGCACAGTGAAAGGCTTCAAAAGTCCGCCAAATTACTGATTGGCGCGCCACTTACGGATGTTTTTAATCTCGGATGTTGAGGCTTCTGGAGGATAGAAAGTTGCGGCCTCCTCGCATATCGGTCGCCCAACGGCCATGGCTTTAATCGAAGCAGAATGCCGAAATTGGCATTTGCTGACGGTCGCCACCCTTTGCTGCTATGGTGGAGGTCCGTGCCAATGAGGTACCTACCTGCATGCCACCCTACTTTAGTGAGCAAGCGCAGCAAATCATTCCGCTGTTTGGCATTCTGCTGGCTGGCGTCCTCGCTGGCATGGCCTTGGAGCGTTTACTATCGAGGAGGCGGAGGCAGGCGTGGAGGGAAAGGAACCGCTTGCGTTGGGCGAGAGAGCGCAATGAGGGCGACATCCTTAGCGGCCTGTGGGCCGCCCCGAAGCCTGTTTCCGCGCCACCGAAACCAACTGATCCTGCTGACCAGTTGCGGATTGTCATGGGTGCGAACTTCACTATTCAACCGCTCCTTAACACGAGCGAGGTGCGCGTCTTCAAGGAGCTTGATCGAATGGTGATCGACTGCAATCCGGGATGGCAGGTGATGGCCCAAGTATCACTGGGCGAAATTCTGCGTTGCGCCAACGCCGACGCCTACAGTTGCATCAACTCCAAACGTGTAGACCTGCTTCTTGTAGACGAGAACTGTCTGCCTCGACATGTGCTCGAATACCAAGGCCATGCGCATCACCAAGGCACAGCAGCGGCGCGTGATGCCGTAAAGAAAGAAGCTCTGCGACGGGCAGGCATCAGTTATCATGAGATCGTCGGAGGTCACACGACACCTTCCGAACTTAGGCGACTGGTCGAGAAACTCGTGCGAGGCCCGTTGCCGCCTGCGAGCGCACCAACCGCCTAAGGCGATCTGTGAAATTGATTTCACAGCCCGAGTTGCCTTGGCGGGCAGACTGCTTAGGTCAGCAATTCGCGGGCTGTAGCTGCAACTTCGCGCGAAAGACAAATTGTGACTATTGGTTCCAGCTACTCACCACGGTGCCTATGAGAGCATCGCGACACGCCTCAAAATCCGCCAATCACTGGACCGCCTGACCGCGCAGACGGTGAACGCCTTGTCTGCACAAGAAGCCTGTCCCAGTGAAGCGGACCTAAGCGTAGGGCACTAGATGTTACCTCAAGTTCCTTGGTAGAACTGCCCTTGCGGACGCCAAAGAGTTGGGGGGCGTATGCTCAAATATGTAAAAGGGGAAAACATCTTGCTGAAAGCCCACCCGGATTTTGGGGAGAAATGGGTACAGGCAAGGATTGCGGATGATCCATCCATTCTGGGTCTCGGAAACCTTATCCTCCGGGACCGAGAACGGCGGCAGCCAAGGGCAGGACGGTTGGACTTACTCTTGCAAGACCCTGACACCGCTAGGCGCTATGAGCTTGAGTTGCAGTTGGGCGCGACTGACGAGACACACATTATCCGCACCATTGAGTATTGGGATATCGAGAGGAGGCGGTACCCCCAGTACGAGCACTGCGCCGTCATTGTTGCCGAGGACATTACGTCTCGATTTTTGAACGTGCTTGCGTTGTTCAATGGCACCGTTCCGCTCATAGCGATCAAGATGCAGGCCGTGAAGGTCGAGAATGACATCTTGCTGCTATTCACTACCGTGCTCAACGAGCTGAAACGCGGCTTGATAGACGAGGACGAAGACGCCGCCTCAGTTCCTGCCGACCGCGCTTATTGGGAAAACGGGTTCGGGTCGAGGGAGACTGTCGCTATGGCGGACGATATCTTGAAGATCGTCCACGAGTTTCAGCCGGGCTTGCAGCTGAAATACAACAAGTTCTACATTGGTCTTGCTGAGAATGACCGACCTAATAATTTTATATATATGAAACCGAGAAAGAGGGGGAACCTTGTACTCGGCATACGACTGCCCTCTTCCACGGATGTCGAAAAATTGATTGAGGATGCGGGTCTAGACGCAAGGGGATATGACCCCGGTGACGGCGGCGGTACGTATCGAATACGGCTGACAAAAGAGGACATAGACAAGCATTATGAGCTATTGCGGCTCTTGCTCGACTGGGCTCATGACAACCGGAACGAATAGGACGGTAAAGGATGTGCCGAGGCGTGTCCCTGCATTCCCCGATTTCTGAACCGGAAAGCCTGCGCTATCTTCGGGCTTGCTGATCAATCAGGTGAGATAACGCACCTAGAAATGCAGGATTGTGTTCCTCGGACACGTGCCGCTGGTTCCACAAGCCCGATGCCGCGACCAATGGACGGTCGGAGAAATGGCCAAGCCAGTTTACTGTTGATGGATCGAGTGCCGGACGCTCGAAATTGCTCAAAAGGGCTATTGAATGGCGTTCGATCATGCTCCGCAGCGAGTTGGGACTGGGTTCGTCATCTACTGCTAGGAAGGCGAACGAGAGGCGCAACAAGTAGTTCGATACTGCGGCCTCAATTGGTGCCTCCAAGGCCAAGAGATCGGCACGTGCCTTCCCCAAAGCAAGACCTGCCTTCGCGAGATCGCCTTTAACTCCCCATGATGCGCACGATGGCCCGCCGCTGACGATAAGTGCTTGACCGAGTAATAGGCGAAAAATAGACCCCCTGTGATTGCCGCCGCCGTTGAGCTTGCCGCGATGTTGGGTGAGCCGTTGACGCAAGGTCGAACTGGAGCCAGCCGTTAGGGCGTGGGTTCCGACCCTGACAAGACGAGGACCATACCCGCTGTCAGTTCTAGGCTCGGTTTCATCGAAGAAGAAATAGACGCCACGCCGTGGCATTGAAGGGCCGAGGTTCGCCAATCGCTGGGGTCCGCTTTGCAGGCGGATCAGACTGTCCATCAGACCATAGAACTGCCGAAGATCACCGAGCCGCGCCATAGTTCCCCGCGAGCCAAGCCAGTTGCTCCCCTTGACGGAGATGGGCCATCGGTACGTCTACATTGAGACCATGGTGGAGCAGTTTCGGGACAAGGAACTCGCGGTAACGCTGACCTGCTAGAATGATGACGTTCAAGAGACCCGGCTCGGCTTGCATTAGCGCGTCGAACGTCTCTTGTGCCCATGCACGACGCTGTTCTATCGGCAGCATTTTCAAAGTACGATCATAAGGGTTGATGATCGCATCGGGTTCGACCAGTCCATATAGCGCTGAGAGTACGTACCAGCGCCCACCCGTTACCTCAGCGAAGCGCCTTGCGCCTCGGAACTGGGCGGAGGTGTACAGCTCCTTTGCAGTCGCCTTGTGAGGCAGTTTCGACTTCACGCATGACACTAGGGTCACTGTGAACGATGCGGTGGGGACCGACTGCCGAGATATTTTTTCCTTGCTTCTACGGTTAGGGCTGGTAGGCGATTTTGCCTGCTCTGTGATTGTTGCCCTTTCGCTTGTCAACCGAAACCGGAAGTAAGCGTTCGCTCCATTTAGCGGTCCCGTCCGATCAATTATTCTTACGTCGGCATGTTGTTCAAACTTGCTGCCGCCGAGGGCACTGCAGATGGCAGGCAATGCATTTGTCAGGCTCATGGCACGATGAACGTCGCCAGCGCGAACCTCAATCTCATTAAGATCGCCTGCCAGGGCAGGTCTGACGTAGGCGTCCGTGACAAACTCACGGATGCGGTCTGCTTGGTTCATCCATCCTGCCCGCTTGGAGTGGTGCTGTTCTATCATGAAGGCTGCCGCGAATGTAGCGGGTGAGCATGGTTGGCGTTCATTCAAGCTATCGCGGTCTGTAGCTGCCCCTTGGCTAAGGACAAAAAATCCAAAAAATTCCCGGCTACCCGCCAAGGCATGTACCGCCGCTTCGTCTGGGACTTCCAAAATCCGCCAAGCTTGCCGCGATGACGACGCAGCGGCAGGGGCATTTCTGAGCTACTAAATATAAAGTGTTTCGGAGGTCAGAGCTATCTGCCTATCCGCCGTTCCGGCATTCTATAGAGGCTGCTGATCCGATACAAAACAGCACGCCTTCTAGCTGGCCGAACTGGAAGCAGCATGTCGGGCCGTTTGGCACGTGCTATTATAAACGCAGTGGAAGGGGTTCTTTAGAGGGGTAGCGATGAATGAGAGCGAACAGAAGCTGCGCGAAATTTATTATCGCTGGGCGCGAGAGACTTGGTTGCTCTCCAAATTTGCAGTTCGCCAGTTCGTCAGAACGAAGCCGGGGATAGTTGTCTTTATATGTACTTTTATCCTGCTCCCGGCAATTGGTACGGCTGCATATTTCGGAGCGGGTGCCGCTCTCACTCGATGGAACGACTGTCACGAAAGCAGGGTCATGGCGCTGCGCTGGCAAGCCGAGTTGGATCGGCTAAAGGCGGAAAGCGATGAACAAGACAAGCGGCTGCATCAGTTTTGCATCAGCTACTATGACGCAAACGCATTGGCTGCCAATGGCAGCGTCGGGGGGCAGCGGTATGCCAACTGCCGGGAGGCAGAAATGTACAGGGAAGACCCCGCAACCGCTCGTGTTCCTGACGTATGCGAGCAGAAAGTAGGACTACAAAACGCCGACGCATTCGCTCAATGTATGTTTGAAGAGGGAATTAAGGTCACTTTCAACCCTAAGCCATAGCTGCATCTGCGCTGGGGAGGGGTCAAAGAACCGCTCCCGCCGCATTGCTCGTGAACATATCGCCATCACGGATGTAGCGGGCCAGCATAGCATCCGAAGCATGCCCCGTCTGCGCTCTGATCTTCCATGCGCTCGCGCCCGCCATCGCGGCGCTAGTGGCGAGACCTGCACGCAGGGAATGACCCGAGTAGCCGCCCGGATCGAACCCGGCGGCCTCAGCTCTCTGCTTAACGATGATGCAGACGGCCTCACCAGAAAGGCGCTGCTCTGCGACGTAGCCGTGGCGATTGACGCCCCGGAACAGAGGACCAGTTTCAATCTTGGCTTGGTCGAGCCACTCGGTCAGGTGCTTCACCGGGCACCATTTCGACCTGCCGAATGGAATGCCGATCTTACGGCCAGCGCCGATCTGGTCGGTCTTGGACCGACGTAGGGTGACTACAATGCCCTGCCTGACGTGCTCGATGTCGGCAATGTCGAGGCCAACAAGCTCAGACCTACGAAAAGCACCTGCGAAGCCGAGAAGTAGGAGCGCCTTATCCCGAATGTCCTTAGCGCCGTCGCCCATGCGCTCCAACATCTGGAACAGGTCTTCCCGCAGCACCGGCTTGGCCTCCTTGGTTGCCGTGCCGAGCGTGCGTTTGATACCCCGCATAGTGGCTCGAACGATCTCGGATTTGGTCGGGTTGGGCGCGCCGATAGCATCGTGCGCTTTCGATAGTGCCGTGACGCGGCGGACTATGGTGGCGGTTCTATAAGTGGCTGATAGCTCAGCAAGATAGGCGGCAACGGTTTCGGGGGGAGCAGGAACTATTCCGCCCCAGTCCTCGAAATGAGCAATGTCATTCTGGTAGCCGCGCTTCGTCCCATCGGACAGCGAAGCGCTGATAAGGCGCTGCACATCGGCGGACATGCCCGGCAGGCCGCCTTGGCTCGTGAGGATCATGGTTTCGGCGAGGCGTTCAACGGGGAGCATTGACACGCTCCCCCTCCAGCTCGGGAAGGTCGGCTCGGATCATGTCGAGCAAGGCGGCGGGGTACGATAGGTTCATCTGATGAAACCCTGCGTCAGCAAGCCGCCTCAGTGTGGCAGCACATGGCCACTGAACGCGCTGGCGGACCAGCCCACCCTCGACCCGGAAAACAGCCCCATGCAAAACCGCTACACGGCGCTCCGCGGGGACGTGTTTGCGAAGCCAGTGCCCGGTGTGCGTATCCCGTTTCAGGAACCGAGCAAGGGCCGCCCGGCCCTCATAGCTGAACCCGTCAAGGCAATAAGTTGGCAGACCGTTGCGCCCGATTACGATTGCCGGGAACTCGTCGTCTTGGACAGGAAGCTCCCCGGTTGGTAGGGGGAGGGCCAGTAGCGGCAATAGGACCGGAAGCGCTTCCCGCGTTCTGCGGAAACCTTGCTCGGCAAGGCTCACAATCTCGCCCTCGATCTCGGCAGATCGCATCGCGGCGAATACCGCCTTAGGGTCGGTGGCCTTTCCCGCGACCTGTCCATCCCAACGGGTGCCGGACGCGTGTAGAACCGCGAGGGAAGCTCCTAGGAGGGCACCCCGCTCCCGGATGTGGGAAAGATGCTGCCGAACTTCCTCGCAGGCCAGAGTGCCCCGCAGCGCTGTGAGTTCGGGGTGATGGCTGATTGCGATGAACAGGTCGTCTGCGGCTCTGCATTTGTTCGCCTTACACATGCGAGCCACGACCAGACCGGCTACTCGGTTCTCCCCGCCGAAGTCGCGACGGAAAGCCTTGCCAGCCGTTGCGGCCATAACTAGCTTGACGCATTCGAGATCGGCAAGCCCCACGTCCTCGAACACTATGCCTGCAATGCGTCTCCACAGCTTCGCCGGATCGCTTTTCAGTAGGGTCGCGGCAGCACGGGTGGCCAGATCGACATCGCCCCGGCGAATGCCTTTTTGAAGCGCGCTCATTGCTACCCATGATGAGGTGTGCAGAGGCTCAACGGTCGCGATTTCGCGGTCGGAGGCAAGCACTCTAAAAGTCGGGTCGGCCTGATCGAAGAGAGGATGGAACATGTTTCGGTCTCCCTGTTTCAAGGGAGGCCAAAACCAATGCCCCGCTATCAAGCCATAGGGGACCATGGCCAAGCATACGAACTAAATCCGCAACGATTTGCCGCTTTTCGAATTATTGGAAAATTAGGGGCTAGAGGGCCGTAAAGAGATCATTCAGTCGTGACGTGCGACTGGTTTAGACTGCAAATGCGGATAAGCCATCCGCCATCGGCTTGGCGTTGAAAGACATTCAGTGAGGTGCCCGCCTCCATCGTATCCGAGTAGGCGGTTAAACACCAAGCGAGGTCACCCGAAAAGCCCGCGTCCAGAACGCTCAATTCCTTGTTGTCGCCGCTGATGTTTACCCATTCGGAGTGAAGGGCCTCGATGGCGGCTCGGCCCTTCGCCGGTGGCGCATAAGGCGAGAATACTTCGCCATCATCGGTGAACACAGCCGCGCAACCAACAGGGTGTTTGTTTCGATAGGAAGTGGCGTAAGCCTCATAGACGCTTTGCAGCTCTTCGTGGATCGACATCTGGTAATCTCGCTATCAAGTGGGGGATGAACTGGGCTGCTGCAGACCGTTAAGGGGTACCCCTACCAGCCGGTAGCCTTCAAGAACGAACGCCTTATCCTCATCAAGAGCACACATCTCCGCGCAGATGCGCGCGTGAACAGTCGTGTCAAAACCCTCCGGTGCTCCTTGACCTATCCGCCTTGCTTCATCAACTCGCCCTAGCTGAGCTAGGCAGCATGCCTCATTGAGTTTGAAGAAGTAGGGCGCATCGATCAGCGTTCTGTAGGCCGCAAGAGCGGCATCCAGCTCGCGCGCAAGATAGTAGCAGTCTCCGAGACTGGATACGAAAGCAGGTGGCAAAAGGGGTTCTAGTTTGCATGCTCGTTTGGCGAGCTCCAATCCTTCTCGGTGCCGTCCCGCAAATGACATGATCCAGCCCCGAGCGAGCAGAACATTGACATCCCGGGGGCTCATCGTCATCGCCATTTCGGAGTAGCGCATTGCCTCGGCGATCTGCGCGGACATCGCGAAGCATGCTGCAACACTTGTGAGCACGTACGGATTGTTCTTATCGGCTGCTATTGCTTGCCTCGCAAATTGCTGCGCTTGTTGGTCACGCTGAGCATCGGTCGATAAGCTAGGTTCGCTGAACCGCCAATAGGCATACAGCAAGGCGAGAGCGGCCAGCGCGGGCGCGTAATTGGGATCGATGCGGATCGCCTCCTGCATGTGCTGGCGGGCGAGCTGCTCATCGCCGTTGCGCCAAGCTGCATGAGACTTGAGCCATGATGTATACGCCGACACGCTCGTCGTGGGACTTTTATCGCGTTTGGCCCCGGCTGCATCTCGCAAACTGAAAAATAGCCGACCTGTGATGCACTCTACGATTTCGTCTTGCACCGCGAATATGTCGGTCACCTCACGATCAAACTTTTCCGCAAAGACATGTGCGCCGGTTTGGGCATCGACCAGCTGGACCGTGGCACGTATGCGGGAACCGGCCAGCCGGATACTTCCCTCGACGACGAAATCCGCTCCCCACTTGCGACCTATTTCGGCCACGTCAACGAAACTGCCCTTATATGTTGACGCCGTATTCCGAGCTACAACGGCTAGGTCCTTGAACCGGCTCAATTCGTTATGATGTCCTCTGTGATGCCGTCGGCGAAGTAATCTTGATCCGAATTACCCGACATGTTGGTGAAGGGCATAATTGCAATCGATGTGACCTCCCTGCTGCCTACCGGCGTTGCCGCAGGCGACGCTCCGGCTTGAGCTACTGCGAAGGCCCTGACAGGTGCGTCTATGTTCTTAAGTTGCAAATGGCCGAGGTCTTCAGCTGTGACTGCGATCTTGCCTCGAACCTCGTTGTAAACCTTTTCCGACATGCATATGCCACCGGGACGGGCTTGGCTCTCCAGCCTTGCCGCGATGTTGACGCCGTCGCCAAAGATGTCCGAACCTTCCCCGATTACGTCGCCCAGATTGATCCCGACCCTGAGAACTATCCGTTGCGCCTCAGGCAAGCCTGTATTCGCCTCTGCCATTTTCTGCTGAAGCTCAATCGAGCCTGCCACCGCGTTCACGGCGCTCGCGAACTCGATGAGAACGCCGTCACCCATCAGCTTGACAACGCGTCCCCTGTGAGACCGGATCACCGGCTCAAGCACGCTCTTTCGTCGATCCTTGAGGGCTTTGAGAGTACCGACTTCGTCCGCTTCCATCATTCGGGAATAGCCGACTACGTCAGCGACGACGATGGCTGCCAATCTGCGTTGCACTGATCCATCACTCACGTTAGCATCCCCTTGGAGAACACTACGTTATTCTTGGATGGCGAGTTTGGTCCCACGAGCCGTAGCTTGTGGTTGGCTGCGGTGTCCAGCGGCTACCCCGCAATGAAGCGCAAATCGAGCCTTCGGGCAACCATCGCTCAGCATGCGAGCTAATTCGACCTATAACGGGAGCTTCCCCTACAGGGACATCGGATGGCTTGTGCCGGGACACACTTGCCGCTGAAACTTGTCTTTTTCCGACAATGCCCTTGCGTGATCTGCTCAAAGACATGCGATTTTTCGAGGCAGTTGAGATAGCCAACCGTCCAACATGCATAAGCTTTTTGCCGGTTTGGGCATGTCGAGCGAACGCCTGTCGATTAGGTCTCTACTCCGGGATGACCATGTCTCGCTACATCCCCGTCGCGTTGGTCAATATGACCTGAGTGAAATCGATTTTAACAGAGGGTCATCCGCCGCGCGACTATAGGCATAGCACAACATCTGCTCGCTAAAGTTGATGCTTCAACGAGCCGATATCCTTCGCCGTGGCTTCGTCCTGTACCGCCAGTGTGCGGAACCGTTGCTCCATGTTTTCTATCCATTCGGGAGCTTGATCCCTGAGTACTTCCAGATGGTGCTCGAGGAAGTTCGGGAAATAAAGATGCGGGTTCCGGGTGATCAGTTTCACAAAATGCCGCTCCACTCCATCGTCTACCAGACCTGCTAGAATAAAGCCGTCGCCGTCCTCCGATAGGCACTGGATCAACTCTTTCTTGGTGCCCGGGATGTACTCGCCGTCGCCATACTGTCGGTACCACTGGTGGCTTCGGGCTTCATTGGAGAAGCGGTAGTCGCTCATGGTAGGATGACAAATGCGGTGGCGTTGATGGGCGTTGTACAGACCCGCTGGGAAATCGAGCCGGGCATAGCCCCACAGCGGCCCGACCGAAAATGCGACGAAGTCCGCTTGGACGTTTTTCTGCGACGCGGGGGTGTAGCCCTGAAACTTCGGCTTGGGAGCTACAGAGCCGGGCGAAAACCTGTATCCCGCGATTATCTCGTCATCCGTCCAGTTACGTTTTCTGCGCTTCCGTATTGTGTCCAAACCCACACCTTGTCGCTGCGCCAGTTCGGACGTGGTGACCGTGTTGCCCGTTGTCGAGCATGTGTACGTGCCGGTGTCTGACTTGTTGTTGTTCTGGACCTTCTTCGTCGCCCAGCGCACCTTGTTCCACGCATATTGTGGATCATCGTTGTTGATACGGTCGAGCGTCATCCCCGGCTGGGGCATCGGCCCCACGTAAAGCAGGAAATCGCGGAGGTCGCTTAGCTCGGGGGAGAAGTTGGCCTTCGCTTTGTTCTTTCTGTTGCGATGGGAGTTGGCTTCGGGGTTGTAGCGTGAGCGAAGTTCCATCATTGGAGCTGAGAGGATGAAATTGATTTCATCGTCGGTGAGGAGTGGGTGCAACGGCAGGCCATACTGGCCACCGTGCTTCGCGTGGGGGATTTTCTTGGCGGACGGACAAGGATTTTCGGGGTTGCTCCCGAGGCCGACATTCATTCCTGTCAGTTGAGAAAATAGAGCAGCTTTCGGCATAGCGCATTCGATCCTTTCGAGTTGTGATCGGATGCGAACTGCGGTACTATTTTACCGCTCTGACAAAGCATCCAATTTGTTGACCGCTGCCCTCTGCCGAGGGTGGCGGTTTTTGTATTCTGGGGGCCGTGTGGCCACGGCAGGAATTTGACGCCCGCCAGCGGAGCGTTCTGTGGTCCGATGCCCCGGCCCCTTCTTCACTTGAACCGAGACGCTCCGGGTGACACACAAGTGACACGCGCGCCCATGCTAAACTCTGAAAATCGTTGGATTTACATGACCACGTGTGGGAGCGTTTGGCAGAGTTTTCCCTTGATTTTGTTGGATTGCTCCGCCGTTGACATTGCAGGGGTCACAGGTTCAATCCCTGTCACGCCCACCATCCAACCCGGACAATCGGACCTTGCATCGCGGAGCGCCCGTCTTGGCGCCGACGGGGATGGACGACGGCTGACCCGATCGCGAAACTCGTTTAGATGCCTGCGACGGCGCAGAGGCTCTTCATCCTGGCAACCGCCATCTCCGGATCGGCCAGCAGGCCAGCCTGGTCGGCAAGGCGGAAGACATCGGCATAATGGCGGATGCCGCGCGCCGACTGCATGCCGCCGACCATCGCGAAATGATCCTGGTGACCGTTCAGCCAGGCCATGAAGACGATGCCGGCTTTATAATATTCGGTCGGCGCCTCGAAGATTTTTCGTGACAGCGGCACGGTCGGCGCCATCAGCGCGCCGTAGCCGGCACGATCGCCGTCAGCCAGCTTTGCCAGCGCGGCATTGGCAACCGGTGCGATCGCGTCGAAAATGCCGAGCAATGCGTGCGAGTGCCGCTTGCCGTCTCCGGCGATCAGTTCGGGATAATTGAAGTCGTCGCCGGTGAACATCAACACGCCGTCCGGCAGCCGTTTCCTGAGCGCCACCTCCTTGCCGGCGTCGAGCAGCGATATCTTGATGCCTTCGACCTTGCCGGCGTGGCGCTCGATGATGGCGACCACCGTATCGAGCGCGGCCTCGAAATCGTCGCTGCCCCAATAGCCCCTCAAGGCCGGATCAAACATGTCGCCCAGCCAGTGCAGGATGACCTTGCCTGAGGCTTGGCCCAATATGCGATCGTAAACCAGGGCGTAATCGTCCGGCCCCTTCGCCACGGCCGCCAGCGCGCGGCTGGCCATCATGATCGCCTTGCCGCCCTGCCCTTCGATGAAAGCGAACTGCTCCTCATAGGCGGCGATCACATCGTCCAGTGTCCTGGCCGACGCCGGCGCCAGATGGTCGGTTCCGGCACCCGACGCGAGATCGGCGCCAGCGACGGTTCGCGCCTCCGCGATTGAACGGCGGATCAATTCCTGCGCATGTATCCAATCGAAGCCCATGCCGCGCTGCGACGTGTCCATGGCCTCTGCGATGCGGAAGCCGAGGCGCCACAGATGATGACGAAACGCCATCGTCCTGTTCCAGTCGACCACGGGCCGCGACCACGGATCAGTCATCTTGAGGGGATCGGCAACGACATGCGCGGCGGCATAGGCGATGCGCGGGAACCGTGCGCCGATCACCGGCTGGACCGGCTGTCCGACAAGCGCGTAACGTGTGCTGCGGCCACTCTCGCCCGGCAAGGCAATATCCATCGATCTCTCCCTTTTCGGCGCCTATTAAATGGAACGTTCCAATAAATCAAGAACCTCTAAGATTCGAAATGGCCGGCCGGCCAATGCTGCGTTGCAGCACAAAGGGCCCTTGGATGGCATATTGCTTGACCACATATGATCGCTTCCTTCTGATTGAGAAAAAATCCCGATTGACTTGCCTACGAAGCAGAGATTAGAACGTTCCAATAAAAGTCGATTTAGAAAACCGGGAGGATACCAGGATGGCCAGTCGGGCCAAGGCGACGATCTTCGACATTGCCCGCGAGGCGGGCGTGTCCAAATCGACCGTGTCGCTCGTGCTCCAGGGCAGCGGCCTGATCCGCCCCGAAACCGCGGTCAAGGTGCGCAAGGCGATCGAGGATGTCGGCTATGTCTACAACCGCGGCGCCGCCAATCTGCGCAAGGCCCACTCCAACGTCATCGGCATGGTCATCAACGATCTCACCAATCCGTTCTTCGCGGAACTGGCAGTGGGCATGGAGCGTGTTTTCCAATCGGCCGGCATCGTGCCCTTCATCGCCAACACGGCCGAAAATCCGGTGCGCCAGGAAGAAGTGCTGAAGTCTCTGATGGAACAAGGCGTCGCCGGGCTTATCGTTTCCCCGGCGCGCGGCACCACGCCAGGGGCGTTCCGGCGGCTGGAAATAGCCGGTCTGCCGATTGCCTTCGCCATGCGCCGGCTGCCTGAAAGCCGCATTCCGGTGATTGCTCCCGACAATCATCGGGGCGCCTATCTCGCCACCGCTCATCTCGTCGGCAAGGGACATCGACGCCTGGCCTTCTTCGGCGGCTCGTCTGATCTGGTGGTCTACCATGAGCGGCTGGGCGGCTTTCGCGAGGCCTGCGAGACGCTCGGCATCGACGCTCGCGACGCGCTCATCATCGAGGGCGAGACCAACCGCAAGGGCGGCATGGCCTGCCTGGAAACGTCACTCGCAATGGCGGAGCCGCCAACCGCGGCGCTCTGCTTCAACGATGCCGTTGCCTTCGGCGTCATGCTGGCGCTGCGCAAGCGCGGACTTGAGCCGGGCCCGGATTTCGCCGTCGTCGGCTTCGACGATGTGGTCGAGGCCGAACATTATATGCCGCCGCTGACCAGCGTCGCGGTGGACTCCGCCGGTCTCGGCGAACGCGCGGCCCACGTCATGATCAAGATGATCCAGTCGCGCACCACGCGCGCCGAGGACCATATCGGCGCCGTCAATCTCGTGGTCAGGGAAAGCTGCGGCCCAGATCGCCGCACGCAAAAAAGGCCCGCGCCTACGGGAGCCGCGACATGAGCGTCAAATGGGGGCTGATCGGCGCCAGCACGATCGCCCGGCAATTCATGATCGACGCCATTCGCGCGCAAGCCGATGGCGCGATAGCAGCGGTAATGAGTTCCAACCCCGAACGCGCTGCGGCCTACGCAAGGGAAAATGGTATTCCAGCCGCCGTATCAAATCTCGATGCCTTGCTCGGATCCGACATCGACGCCGTCTACATCTCGACCACCAACGAATTGCACCTCGAACAGGCGCTGGCCGCGATCAAGGCGGGAAAGCATGTGCTGTGTGAAAAGCCGCTGGCGCTGACCAGCGACGACGCGCGCAGAATGGTCGTTGCGGCCAAGGCCGCAGGCATCGTGCTCGGAACCAATCATCATCTGCGCAACGCCGGCGCGCACCGTGCCATGCGCGAGGCGATTGCCGCCGGTCGCATAGGCCAGCCGATCGCCGCGCGGGTCTTCCACGCCGTCTACCTGCCCGAAAACCTGCAGGGTTGGCGCATCGCCAGGCCTGAGGCGGGCGGCGGCGTGGTGCTCGACATCACCGTGCACGATGCCGACACGCTGCGCTTCGTGCTTGGCGACGATCCGGTCGAGGTTTCCGCCTTCACGCAATCTGCCGGTATGGCCGCCAGCGGGCTGGAAGACGGCGCCATGTGCATCTGGCGCTTCGAGTCGGGCCTCATCGCGCAATCGCATGAAGGCTTCACCACCAGATTTGCCGACACCGGCTTCGAGGTGCACGGCTCCCAAGGCTCGCTGATCGCCCGTAACGTGATGACGCAGAAACCGGTCGGCTCTGTCCTTCTGCGCACCGCCAGCGGCGAAGAAGAATTGAGCTCCGACCGCGAGAATCTCTATGTCAGGTCGGTGCGCCGGTTCCATGCCGCGATCCGTGGCGAGGGCCAGCCTTCCGCCACCGGCGAGGACGGCATCTGGTCGCTCGCCGCGGCCGAGGCGGCATTGCAATCGGCCAATTCCGGCAGAGCCGTCAAGATCGACCCGAAACTCGGGAGCATGAATTGAGCAAGGTCGTTTCGTCGGCGCAGGCAGCCAGCCTGATCAAGGATGGTATGGTCGTCTCGGTGTCCTCGTCGAGCGGCCTCGGCTGCCCGGACGCCGTGCTCGCCGCCATCGGTGAACGCTTTGACAGCGAGGGCCATCCGAAGGACATCACCACGCTGCACCCGATCGCCGCCGGCGACATGTATGGCATCAAGGGCATCGATCATCTGGCCAAGCCGGGCCTGTTGAAGCGTACGCTGTGCGGCTCCTATCCGTCGGGTCCCTCCTCCGCCGAGCCGCCGCGGATATGGAAGATGATCGGCGACAATTCAGTCGCCGCCTATAACGTGCCGTCCGGCATCCTGTTCGACATGCACCGCGAGGCCGCGGCCAAGCGGCCGGGCGTGCTAACCAAGGTCGGCCTCGACACTTTCGCCGACCCGCGCCACCAGGGCTGCGCGATGAACGCCGCCGCCGGCGAGCCGATCGTGTCGGTGCAGCAATTCGACGGCGAGGAATGGCTCTATTTCCGCGCCATCGTGCCCCAGGTTTCGATCATCCGCGCCACCACCGCGGATGAGCGCGGCAACCTGACCTATGAGCATGAGGGCGCCTATCTCGGCGGCCTGGAACAGGCGCTCGCCGCCCGCAACAATGGCGGCATCGTCATCGCGCAGGTCAAGCGCGTCGTCGAGAACGGCACGCTGAAACCGCATGATGTGCGCGTGCCGGGCGTGCTGGTCGATCATATCGTCGTCGCGCCCGACCAGTTGCAGACGACGCTGACGCCTTACGATCCGGCGATTTCGGGTGAAATCTTCCGGCCGCTGTCGAGCTTCCGCACGCCGGAAATGAACGTTCACAAGGTGATCGCGCGCCGCGTCGCCATGGAGCTTCGCGACGGCATGGCCGTCAATATCGGCTTCGGCATCTCGGCCAACGTGCCGCGCATCCTTCTGGAAGAAGGCCAGCACGGCAAGGTCACCTGGGTGATCGAACAGGGTGCTGTCGGCGGCGTGCCGCTGCTCGACTTCAAGTTCGGCTGCGCCTCCAATGCCGAGGCGATCATGCCCTCGCCGCACCAGTTCATCTATTTCCAGGCCGGCGGCTTCGACGCTTCGCTGCTCTCCTTCCTGCAGATCGACCGCCACGGCTCGGTCAACGTCTCGAAGCTTTCGGCACGGCCGCATGTCACGGCCGGCGCCGGCGGCTTTGTCGACATCACGTCGCGGGCGAAGAAGATCGTCTTTTCCGGCTTCTTCAATGCCGGAGCCAAGCTGTCGCTCGCCGATGGCGGCATCCGCATCGACGCGGAAGGCAAGGTCAAGAAAGTCGTCGAGGCGGTCGAGCACATCTCCTTCTCCGGCAAGCGCGCCGTCGCGCAGGGACAGGATATCACCTATGTGACCGAGCGTTGCGTGATGAAGCTGACATCAGATGGGCTGATGGTGACGGAACTGGCGCCGGGCATCGACCTCGAGCGTGATGTGCTTGGTCAAGCCGAGATCCCGCTCAACGTAGCCAACGACCTCAAGGTGACGCCGGCCGCGCTCTACCAGGATCGGCCGATCGGCCTGTCGCTCAATGGCAGCACCTCGCTCGGAGGCGCGCATGGCTGAGCGCCTCGTCACCTTCGAGCAGGATGGTGCGATCGGCATCGTCACCTTGCGCCGGCCCGAAAAATTCAACGCGCTCGACATCCCGATGCTGCGCGCGCTGGAAGCAGCGCTCGACGAGGCGGAAAGCGCCGAAGGTGTGCGCGTGGTGCTCATATGCGGCGAAGGCAAGGGGTTTTGCGCCGGCGGCGATGTCGAGGCCTGGGGCGGCATGAGCGCCGCCGATTTCCAGGTGCAATGGGTGCGCTACGGCCACCGTGTCTTCGACCGGCTGGCACGGCTGCGGCAGCCGACCATCGCCGTTCTGTCCGGCCATGCGCTCGGCGGTGGACTCGAATTGGCTGTCGCTTGCGATTTTCGCGTCGCGGAAACGCAGGTGAAACTCGGCTTTCCCGAAACCTCGATCGGCGTCGTCCCCGGCTGGTCCGGCACGCAACGCGCGGTGCGCCGCCTCGGCGCTCAGACGGTGCGCCGTATGGCTGTCGGTGGCGAGATTTTTCTGGCGGCGGAAGCGCTTGCGCTGGGTATCGTCGACCGCGTCGTCGAAACCGGCAAAGCGTCGGATGAAGCCAAGACATGGGCTGAAAAAATCGCCGAACGCGGGCCGCTGGCAACCGAAGCCGCCAAGCTGATGATCGCGGTGGCGGAAGGCGAAGAAAGCGCTGCCGCGACCGAAGCCTTGGCCAGCGGCTTCATAGCGCTCACCGGTGATCTCAAGGCCGGCGTCGGCTTCTTCAAGACCAAGCAAAAGCCAGTGTTTTCGCGTTCCTAGGACAGAGTGGAAATCACATGAATGCACCTCTCAAGATTTCCATGCCTGCCGAGGCCTCCGCGGCTCCCAAGGCATACAGGCTTCTGATCGACGGCAAGCATGTCGATGCCCGCGACGGCCGCATGCTGGAACGCAAGAGCCCCGGTCACGGCTTCACCGTTTCACACTACGCCCAGGCAGGTGCCGCCGAAGTGGAAGCCGCGATGCAGGCCGCGCACAGGGCGTTCGAGACCGGTCCCTGGCCGCGCATGAAAGCGGCCGAGCGCGCCGCGATCCTGCTCAAGGCCGCCGACCTGATCGAGGCGCGGCTGGAAGACATCGCCCGGCTCGATGCGCTGGAATCCGGCAAGCCGATCGCCCAGGCGCGCGGCGAGATCGGCGGCGCCGTCGACATCTGGCGCTATGCCGCTTCGCTGGCCCGCACGTTGCACGGTGAAAGCTACGCCAATCTCGGCGACGCCATGCTGGGCATTGTGCTGCGCGAGCCGATCGGTGTCGTCTCGATCATCACGCCGTGGAATTTTCCGTTCCTCATCGTCAGCCAGAAACTGCCTTTCGCGCTCGCCGCCGGCTGCACGGCGGTGGTCAAGCCGAGCGAGATGACCTCGGCCTCGACCTTCGTGCTTGGCGACATCCTGCTCGAAGCCGGCGTGCCCGCCGGCGTCGTCAATGTCCTCGCCGGTCTCGGCGCCGATGTTGGCACGCCGATGGTCAGCCATCCCCTGGTCGAGATGATTTCGTTCACCGGTTCCACCCGCGTCGGCAAGATGACCATGGCGGCGGCCTCGAACTCCCTGAAGAAGGTGTCGATGGAGCTCGGCGGCAAGAACGGCCAGATCGTCTTTCCTGATGCCGATCTCGAGGCGGCCGCCGACGCAGCGGTATTCGGCGGCTTCTTCAATGCCGGCGAATGCTGCAATGCCGGCAGCCGGCTGATCGTGCACGAGGCGATCGCCGATGATTTCCTGGCCGCGGTGAAGGCGTTGACCGCCAGGGTGACGGTGGGCGATCCGCTCGATGACAGGACCAAGGTCGGAGCGATGATTTCGTCCGACCATCTGGCCAAGGTGACGGATTACGTGGCGGCGGCCGCGAGTGACGGCGGCAGCATCTACAGCGGCGGCGGGCAACTCCCCTCCAATGCCGGCCAATATCTCGACCCGACGATCTTACGCGACGTCACCGAAAACATGGCCGTCGCCCGCGAGGAAGTGTTCGGGCCGGTGCTATCGGTGCTGACTTTTGAATCGATTGAAAGGGCGTTGCACATCGCCAACAACACGCCCTATGGTCTGTCGGCGGGTGTGTGGAGCGCCAGCATCGACACCTGCATGTCGGTGGCGCGGGGCGTGCGTTCGGGGACGGTCTGGGTGAACACGTTCATGGAAGGTTATCCAGAACTGCCGTTCGGCGGCTACAAGCAGTCGGGCCTGGGCCGCGAACTCGGCAAGCGCGCAGTCGAGGACTATACCGAGGAAAAGACAATCCAGTTTCATCGCGGCCAGCGCACCGGTTGGTGGGTCGGCTGAGTTGGGAAGAACCCGGTGGGCTGCCACCGGTCGTGTAATGCAACAAGGGAGGAAGTACATGTTGCGCAAACTGCTTATCGGAACGGCGCTCGCTTCGGGCCTGGCTTTCGCGGCCCATGCCGAGGATGTCAAGGAAGTGCAGATGCTGCATTGGTGGACGTCGGGCGGCGAAGCGGCTGCTCTCAACGTGCTCAAGGGCGATCTGGCCAAGGAAGGCTATGCCTGGAAGGACGTTCCCGTGGCTGGCGGCGGCGGCGATGCCGCCATGACCGCGCTGAAGGCGATGGTCGCGGCCGGCAACTATCCGACCGCCTCGCAGATGCTCGGCTACACCGTGCTCGACTATGCCGCTGCCGGCGTCATGGGCGATCTCACCGAGACGGCGAAGAAGGAAGGCTGGGACAAGTCGGTTCCGGCCGCCCTGCAGAAATTCGCCGTCTATGACGGCAAGTGGGTTGCCGCTCCGGTCAACGTCCACTCGGTCAATTGGCTGTGGATCAACAAGGCGGTGATGGACAAGATCGGCGGCACCGAGCCGAAGACCTTCGACGACTTCGTGGCATTGCTCGACAAGGCCAAGGCGGCCGGCGTCACCCCGCTCGCGCTTGGTGGTCAGAACTGGCAGGAAGCCACCATGTTCGATTCCGTCGTGCTGTCGACCGGCGGGCCGGAGTTCTACAAGAAGGCGATGAACGACCTCGACGACGCTTCGCTCAAGTCCGACACGATGAAGAAGTCGTTCGACAATCTCGCCAAGCTCGTCACCTATGTCGACCCGAACTTCTCGGGCCGCGACTGGAACCTCGCCACCGCCATGGTCATCAAGGGCGATGCGCTGGTGCAGGTCATGGGCGACTGGGCCAAGGGCGAATTCCACGCCGCCAACAAGAGCCCGGGCACCGACTTCCTCTGCTATCGCTTCCCCGGCACCGACGGCTCGGTGATCTACAACTCCGACATGTTCGGCATGTTCAACGTCCCGGACGACCGCAAGGCCGCCCAGGTTGCACTCGCCACCGCCACTTTGTCGAAGAGCTTCCAGTCGGCCTTCAACGTCGTCAAGGGTTCGGTTCCGGCCCGCACCGACGTGCCTGATACCGACTTCGACGCTTGCGGCAAGAAGGGTATTGCCGACCTGAAGAAGGCCAATGAAGGCGGCACGCTGTTCGGCTCGCTCGCCCAGGGCTATGGCGCGCCCCCGGCTGTCGCCAATGCCTACAAGGACGTCATCTCCAAATTCGTCCATGGTCAGATCAAGACCTCGGACGAGGCCGTGACCGAACTGGTCAAGGCAATCGACGACGCCAAGTAAGCGTTACGCACGAGAACACCTTCCCCGCTCCGGCGGGGAAGGTCCCCTGAGGCCGGTCGGCCGGACGCCGACGGGAGGAACCCATGAGCACAGTTGCGACAAGCCAGATCAAGCTGACGCCGGAGCATGCCCGCCCGCGCACGTCTGTGCGGTCGCGCCTGCAGGACGCCTTGCCGAAAATCGTGCTGGCGCCGAGCTTCGCCATCACTATCGTTTTCGTCTACGGCTTCATCCTGTGGACGATCTACCTATCCTTCACCAACTCCAAGACCTTCCCGTCCTACGCCATAACGGGCGGGCGCGCCTATCAGCGACTCTGGGGCTGGACTTTCGACACCGACCCGCCATCGAGCTGGTACACGTCGATCACCAATATGGGCATTTTCGGCTTTCTCTACATCTTGATCTGCCTGGCGCTCGGCCTGTTCCTGGCCATCCTGCTCGACCAGAAGATCCGCGGTGAAGGCGTGCTGCGTCCGATTTATCTCTACCCGATGGCGCTCTCCTTCATCGTCACCGGCGTTGCCTGGAAATGGTTCCTCGACCCTGGCCTCGGTCTCGAGCAGACGCTGCATCAATGGGGCTGGACGAGCTTCCATTTCGACTGGATCAAGAACAAGGATTTCGTCATCTACACCGTGGTCATCGCCGGTGTCTGGCAGGCCTCCGGCTTTATCATGGCGATGTTCCTGGCCGGCCTGCGCGGCATTGACGGCGAGATCATGAAAGCGGCGCAGATCGACGGCGCCACCACCTTCCAGCTCTATCGCCGCATCGTCATTCCGCTCTTGCGGCCGATCTTCCTGTCAGCCTTCATCGTGCTCGCGCACCTTGCCATCAAATCTTACGATCTGGTTGTGGCGCTGACCAGCGGCGGCCCCGGCGGCTCGGCCTGGCTGCCGTCCAACTTCATGTATGAATACACCTTCAAGCGCAACGAAATGGCCGTCGGTTCGGCAAGTGCCGTGATCATGCTGATGACCATCGTCGCCATCATCGTGCCCTATCTCTATTCGGAACTCAGGGAGAAGTCGCGATGAGCGCGGTGACCACTCCCACCCGCCAGGCCAGCGGCGGCATGAACGCCAAGATCGTCAACCGCATCGTCATCTACGGGCTTCTGGCGCTGTTCGCGCTGTTCTACCTGATGCCGCTGTTCGTCATGCTGGTGACCTCGTTCAAGACCATGGACGAGATCCAGAATGGCAACATGCTGGCGCTGCCCAAGGCGCCGACCTTCGAGCCCTGGCTGAAGGCCTGGGGCGAGACCTGCGTTGGCCTCACCTGCGCCGGCATCAAGGGCTATTTCTGGAACTCCATCAAGATGGTGGTTCCCGCCGTGCTGATCTCGACCATGCTCGGCGCGCTCAATGGCTACGTGCTGACCAAATGGCGTTTCCGCGGCGCGACACTGGTGTTCGGGCTGATGCTGTTTGCCTGCTTCATCCCGTTCCAGTCGGTGCTCTTGCCGATGGCGACGATCCTGGGCAGCCTCGGACGCTTCGGCGTGACGCTGCAGAACACGGTCGGAACCAGCTTCGGCCTTGGCAACCCGACGGTCAACCTGGTGTTCGTCCACGTCGTCTACGGCATCGGCTTCACCACGCTGTTCTTCCGTAACTACTATGAGGCGTTCCCGACCGAACTGGTGAAGGCCGCGCAGGTGGACGGCGCTTCCTTCTTCCAGATCTTCCGGCGCATCATGCTGCCGAACTCGATGCCGATCTTCGTCGTCACCGTCATCTACCAGTTCACCAACATCTGGAACGACTTCCTGTTCGCCTCCGCCTATGCCGGCACAGGTGACGCGATGCCGATGACGGTGGCGCTCAACAATGTCGTCAACACCTCGACCGGCGTCGTCGAATACAACGTCAACATGGCGGCCGCGATGATCGCCGCGCTGCCCACCCTTCTCGTCTATGTGCTCGCCGGCCGCTATTTCGTGCGTGGCCTGATGGCCGGCGCGGTCAAAGGATAACGCAATGGCTTTTCTGGAAATTGATGGTCTGAGGAAGCGTTTCGGCCAGGTCGAGATCCTGAAAGGGATTAACCTCGAGCTGGAAAAGGGCGGCTTCCTGGTGCTGGTCGGTCCGTCCGGCTGCGGCAAGTCCACGCTGCTCAACACCATTGCCGGACTGGAGACGATCACCTCTGGCGATATCCGCGTCGACGGCCGCACCATCACCGATCTGCACCCGTCCAAGCGCGACATCGCCATGGTGTTCCAGAGCTATGCGCTCTACCCCAACATGACGGTGGCCGGGAACATCTCCTTCGGCATGGAGATGCGCGGCGTGCCAGCCGAGGAACGCCAGAAGGCGATCGACAAGGTGGCCAAGGTCCTGCAGATCGGCCATCTGCTGCAGCGCAAGCCGAGCCAGCTCTCCGGCGGCCAGCGCCAGCGCGTCGCCATGGGCCGGGCATTGGTGCGCGACCCCAAGCTGTTCCTGTTCGACGAGCCGCTCTCCAACCTCGACGCCAAGCTGCGCGTCGACATGCGCATCGAGATCAAACGCCTGCATGCCACCACGGGCACAACCATCGTCTACGTCACCCACGACCAGATCGAGGCGATGACGCTGGCGACCAAGATCGCGGTCATGCGTGACGGCGAGGTGCAGCAATTCGGCACGCCGGCGGAAATCTACAATAACCCGAGCAATATCTTCGTCGCCGACTTCATGGGGTCGCCGGCAATGAACCTGATCCCGGCGACCATCGGCGGCAATGGCGGCGATCTGGCCGTCGTGCTTGATCGCGAGGCACGCCAGCCGATCACCTTGCCGATGGCCAACGCGCCGGCCGGACTGTCGGCATTCATGGGCAAGCCGATCATCTTCGGCGTCCGCCCGGAGGCGCTCACCGATCCGGAAGGCGCGGAACGCAACGCCTCGCAAATCGCCACCGCCGATTGCCATATCGAGGTGGTGGAACCGGCCGGTTCCGACACTTTCGCCGTCACCAATCTCGGTGGCAAGGGCGTGGTGGCGCGGCTGCGCGCCGATGCCAACATCCAGCCGGGCACCAATACGCCGCTGGCCTTCAACCTGACCAAGGCGGTGTTCTTTGATCCGGCGACCGAGAGCCGTATTCGCTGATGCGTGTCGCCCAAAAGTGGATCCGGTTTTGGGGCAACGACATGCGTCAAAACAAAAGACCTGAAGCGGGTCGCATGTGTCAATTCAAACGCGGCGCGCTTTAGGCGATGGCAAACCCCGATATCGTCATCATCGGTTCCGGCATCGGCGGCGCCACGATCGCCGCCGGTCTGGCCGGCTGCGGCGCCTCAATCCTGATGCTGGAGCGCGGCGAGCCGTTGCCGGCAACGCCGCATGCGCGCGACACGCGCGCCATCTTCGTTGACGGCCATTACCGGCCGAAGGAGATGTGGCGCGAAGCTGGCGGTACCGCGTTCAACCCAGGTAATTACTACTATGTCGGCGGCAATTCGAAATTCTTCGGCGCGGTGCTGATCCGCTACCGCAAGGAAGACTTTTCCGCCATGGAACACTTTGGCGGCGTCTCGCCGGCATGGCCGTTTTCCTATGACGAATTCGAGCCTTGGTATTCCAGGGCAGAGCAGCTGTTCCGCGTGCGCGGCGCGCTGGGCGAGGATCCAACCGAGCCATTTCATTCGGTTCCCTATGCCCTCAAGCCGGTGCCCGACGAGGCGCCGATCGCGCGCGCCCGTGCCGAACTCAAGGGGCTGGGGCTGCATCCGGCCTCCCTGCCGCTCGGCGTCGACATCGACACCTGGCTGAAGGAGGGCAGGACCGGCTGGGACGCTTTTCCCAATACCGGCCAGGGCAAGGTCGACGCGCAGACCGGACCGCTGACGGCGGCCCTGACCGACCAGAACATTAAGCTCGAGACCGGCGCCTATGTCGAATATCTCGAGACAGCCCCGGACGGCAAAACCATCTCGGCCGTTCACTACCGCCAGAACGGCGAGCCGAGGAAAGTCGCGCCGAAGCTGGTGATCCTGTCGGCCGGCGCGGTCAATTCAGCGGTGATCCTGCTGCGCTCGCCCTCACCCGGTAATGGCAAGGGCCTGGCCAACCGCTCCGACCAGGTCGGCCGCAACTTCATGAATCACAATTCGAGCGCCATGCTGGCGATCGATCCGCGCCGCAGGAACGATGCCGTCTACCAGAAGACGCTGATGCTGAACGACTATTATCTCACGGGCGGCAAGGGCGGCAAACCGCTCGGCAATGTCCAGCTTCTCGGCAAGATCGACGGCAACATGCTCAAGGCCAATGTGAAACGGCTGCCGAAATTCGCGCTCGACTTCATGGCCGGCCATGCCATCGACTGGTATCTGATGTGCGAAGACCTGCCCGATCCGGAAAGCCGCATCATGGTCGACGGCAAGGACATCGTCATGCAATGGCGACGCTCAAACATGCAGTCGCTCGACGGGCTGACCAAGGTGATGCGTGCGAATTTCCGCGCCTGCGGTTATCCCATCGTGCTGTCGCGCCCGTTCGACAAGCGCACGCCCTCGCACCAGTGCGGCACGGTCAAAATGGGCGACGATCCGGCGACGTCGCCGCTCGATCCGTTCTGCCGCGCCTTCGATCACCGGAACCTCTTCGTCGTCGACGCCAGTTTCCTGCCGAACTCGGCCGCCGTGAACCCGGCGCTGTCGATCGCCGCACAGGCGCTGCGGGTAGCGGATCACATCCGCAAGACAGAGTTGGCCGCATGACCCGCCCGGCAGCCATCGTCACCGGCGGCGCGCGCGGCATCGGCCTTGCCTGCGCCGAAGCGCTGGCCGACGCCGGATTCGACATTCTCGTCGCTGACCTTGCCAAAACAGCCGCAGGCGAGCTCGCCGCAAACATCACCGCGCGCGGCGCGAAGTTTGCCTATGTCGGCTGCGACATCGCCGATCTTTCCGCTCATGCCGCCCTCGTCGACGCCGCCATGCAAGCCTTCGGTCGCATTGATTGCCTGGTCAACAATGCTGGCGTCGGCGCCGTGGTGCGTGGCGACCTTCTCGACCTCAAACCCGATAATTTCGACCGCGCGCTCGGCGTCAACCTGCGTGGCACCGTCTTTCTCAGCCAGGCCGTCGCCAAGGCGATGCTGGCCAAGCCNGGCGATCATGCCAAGTCGATCATCACCATCACCTCGGTCAGCGCCGAGATGGCCTCTCCGGAACGCTCCGAATATTGCGTGTCGAAGGCAGCGCTTTCCATGTGGGTGAAGAACCTGGCGCTCAGGCTCGCCCCGGAAAACATCGGCGTGTTCGAGCTGCGGCCGGGCATCATCCGCACCGACATGACGGCAGGCGTGAGTGCCAAATACGACGCGTTGATCGACGGCGGCCTGGTGCCGGCGAAACGCTGGGGCGAAGCCTCCGATATTGGTGCCATGGTGGCGGCGCTCGCGGCCGGCAGACTGGGTTTTTCGACCGGCTCGATCATCAATGTCGACGGCGCGCTCTCCGTGCCCCGGCTGTGAACGGATGAGACAATGACCGACTACATCATCGTGGGCGCCGGTCCGGCCGGCTGCGTGCTGGCCAACCGGCTAAGCGAGGATCCCTCCAATTCCGTGCTGCTGCTCGAAGCCGGCGGCAAGGACTGGCACCCCTATATCCACATGCCGGCGGGTTTCGCCAAGATGACCAAGGGCATCGCCTCCTGGGGCTGGTCGACCGTGCCGCAGAAACACATGAAGGACCGCGTCTTCTGGTACACGCAGGCCAAGGTGGTCGGCGGCGGTTCTTCCATCAACGCCCAGATTTACACGCGCGGCAATGCCCACGACTACGACGCGTGGGAGAAGGAAGAAGGGCTGGCCGGCTGGGGCTATCGCGACGTGCTGCCCTATTTCAAGCGCGCCGAGAACAATCAGCGTTACGCCAACGATTTTCACGGCGACCAGGGCCCGCTCGGCGTCTCCAACCCGATCTCGCCGCTGCCGATCTGCGAGGCCTATTTCCGCGCCGGCCAGGAGATGGGCATTCCTTTCAACCCGGATTTCAACGGCGCCAGCCAGGAAGGCGTCGGCTACTACCAGCTCACCCAGAAGGACGCCCGGCGCTCGTCCGCTTCGGTTGCCTATCTCAAGCCGATCCGCGACCGGAAGAATCTCATTGTCCGGACCGATGTGCTGGTCACCCGCATCGTCGTCGAGAACGGCCGTGCCATCGGCGTCGAGGTGGTCGACAAGCCGGGCGGCCAGACAACAATCCTGCATGCCGACCGCGAGGTGATCGTCTCGTCCGGCGCCGTCGGTTCGCCGAAGCTTCTGATGCAGTCGGGCATCGGCCCGGCCGACCACCTGAAATCGGTCGGCATCACGCCGGTACACGATCTGCCGGGCGTCGGCTCCAACATGCAGGATCATCTCGACCTGTTCGTCATCGCCGAATGCACAGGCGATCACACCTACGACAATTACGCCAAGCTGCACCGCACGGCCTGGGCCGGCCTGCAATATCTGCTCTTGAAGAAGGGACCGGTGGCTTCCAGCCTGTTCGAGACCGGCGGCTTCTGGTACGCGGATCCGACCGCCGCCTCGCCCGACATCCAGTTCCATCTGGGTCTCGGCTCCGGCATCGAGGCCGGCGTCGAGAAGCTGAAAAATCCCGGTGTCACCTTGAACTCGGCTTTCCTGCGGCCGCGCTCGCGCGGAACGGTGCGGCTGAAAAGCGCCGATCCAGCCGACCATCCGCTGATCGATCCGAACTATTGGTCCGATCCCTATGACCGCGCCATGTCGCTGAAGGGGCTGCGGCTGGCGCGAGAGATCATGCGGCAGAAGGCACTTGCCCCCTACGTGCTGCGCGAGGTAATGCCCGGTCCGTCGCTCGCCAGCGATGACGAGTTGATCGACTATGCCTGCCGCACGTCCAAGACCGACCACCATCCCGTCGGCACCTGCCGCATGGGCCATGACGAGATGGCGGTGGTGACGCCGGATCTCATGCTGCGCGGTATAGAAGGCTTGCGCGTCTGCGACGCATCGGTGATGCCGCGTGTGCCTTCTTCCAACACCAACGCGCCGACCATCATGGTTGGCGAAAAGGGCGCTGATCTGATCCTTGGCCGCGAGCCGCTGGCGCCGGCGGTGTTTTCCGGCAATCGTGCTGCTTAGGGAGTGGTAAAATGATCAGGCACTGTGTTTTCGCAAGATTTCGTAGTGATGTGTCCCCGGCCGAGCGCACGGCTATCCACGCCGACCTCGAAGCGTTGCGGCAGGTGATCGAAGGCATGGAAACGGTTCATTTCAGCGCCAATGTCAGTCCGGAGCCCTTCGCGCGGGGTTTCAGCCATGGCTTCACCATCGATTTCCGCGATGTAGCGGCGCGCAACGCCTATCTCGTCCATGAGGCGCATCAGCATGCCGGCGCCCGGCTGGTCGCGGCCCTCGAAGGCGGCACCGACGGATTGATGGTCTTCGACCTCGATCTTACGAAAAAGTGAACCGCCGGCCTTTCGAAAGCCGGCTGATCGCTGTTCTCTTTTGCCGACAAGGCGACATATCGTTCCTTTGGGGGTACAAAGGAGGACGCCTTGAACCTCACCGCCGAGCAGAAGAAAACCGTTCTGGCGTCATTTCTGGGCTGGACGCTCGATGCTTTTGATTTCTTCCTTCTGACCTTTCTGCTCACCGATATTGCGGCTGAGTTCCAGACTGATGTCCCCGCGGTGTCGAAGGCTCTGTTCCTGACCTTGGCGACCCGCTTCATCGGCGCGTTCTTCTTTGGCATGCTTGCCGACAAATACGGTCGCAAGCCGATCTTGATGCTCAACATCGTCAGCTACTCGGTGATCGGGGCGCTGGCTGCTTTCTCTCCCAATCTCGGCATCTTCCTGGCGCTACGCGCCCTGTTCGGCATCGCCATGGGCGGCGAATGGGGCCTCGGCTCCTCGCTTGCCATGGAATCCATACCGCCGCGGGCACGCGGCATGGTCTCGGGTATCTTGCAATGCGGTTATCCCGCCGGTTACCTCCTGGCGGCGGTGGTCTATGGGCTGCTCTACGGACAGAAGGTCGGCGACTTCGTCCTCGGCTGGCGCTTCATGTTCCTGCTGAGCTTCATACCGGCGCTGATGGTGCTGTTCATCCGCTCGCACGTGCCGGAATCGCCCCCCTTCGTCGAGGCACGAAAGCAGGTCAGACCGGGGTTGCTGGAAACGCTGCGGAAGCACTGGCGCGTCGCGCTCTATGCCGTGGTGCTGATGATGTTCTTCAACTTCTTCAGCCATGGCACGCAGGACCTCTACCCGACCTTCCTGAAGAAGCAGCATGGCTTTGATCCGCATACGGTGAGCTGGATCACCATCGTCGCCAATATCGGCGCCATTGTCGGCGGCCTGGCGTTTGGCGCGCTGTCGGAGAAGATCGGCCGCATCAACGCCATTACCATCGCATGCATCATCGCCCTGCCGGCGATCCCGCTATGGGCCTACAGCTCCACGCCCTTCATGCTGGCAATCGGCGCCTTCATCATGCAGGTCGCGGTCCAGGGTGCCTGGGGTGTCATCCCGGTTCACCTCAATGAGCTTTCGCCCGGCGCGGTGCGCGCCACCTTGCCCGGCTTCATATACCAGGCCGGCAATCTCGCTGCCTCCTACGGCGGTCCGTATCAAGCGGGGATCGCAGAGGCACCCGGCGGCAGTTATGGCCATGCGCTGGCGCTATTTGCCGGCGTGGTCGCCGTCTGCATCATCGTGGTCATCCGCTTCAGTCCGGAGCGGCGCGGTCAGGTAATGACGGTGCTGGGTTGAAACGTCAGCCCATCCTCAGGGCGATGACGCCTGCGACGATGCTGAGCGCGGCGGCACCGCGCCAGCCCGTCATCTTCTCGCCGAGCGCGTAGACCGAAATCATCATGGCGAACAGGATCGAGGTCTCGCGCAGTGACGCCACCGAGGCGATCGGCGCCTTGGTCATCGCCCACATCACGATCCAGTAGGCGGCGCCGGAAAGTACGCCGGTGAACAGCCCGGTCTTCCAGTCGCGCGCCAACACCGGAAGCGCCTTGGGTCCTCGGAAAACCAGGCAGAGCACCAGCGCCCCAAGCGCATCGCAGATGAACAACCAGGCGGCATAGCTTTGCGCGGTTGCGGCCAGCCGCGCGCCGCTGCCGTCGGACAGCGTGTAGCTGGCAATGAAGATCGACGTGCCTAGCGCAAATGCGACCGCGCGCAGGTTCAGCTTCTCCAGATGCGCCCCGCCGCGAAACGACATTACCAGCGTTCCGGCCGATAGAAGCAGGATGCCCACGATGGCGAGCGGCGCCGGCACCTCGGCGACGACGAACATCCCGCCAATCGCGGCCAGCAGAGGTGCCGTTCCGCGTGCCAACGGATAGGTCTGGGCGAAATCGCCGGCCTGGTAGGCGCCGATCAGGAAGGTGCGGTAGCCCATGTGGAAGATCACCGAAGCGGCGATATAGGGCCAGACTTCCACCTTGGGCACCTCGACGAAAGGCAGCACCACGAGGCCAGCGACCCCCATGCCGAACGTCATCAAAGTAATCGACAGGAAGCGGTCGAGATGTACCTTGACCAGCGCGTTCCAGATCGCGTGCATGGCGGCCGCGGCAAGCACCGCGAGGAAGACGAAAAGCGTCATATGGAGCTCATCGACCTCCGGAGCCGAAGGGCGTTTCGAGATCGATGTCGACCTGGACGGGGAAGTGATCGGAAGCAAGCTCGCCTATATCGGCGCTGACCGAGCGCACACGCCCGGCCAACATGCCGCCGACAAAGCAATGGTCAAGACGGCGCTTTGCCAGTCTGCCGTCGATGATCTTCTCATGCGTATGGAAATCACCAGCCGGTTCAACCGCCACGGCGGCGGCATCGACGAAGCCGTCGAGATAGGCTGCTCCACGATGATATGGCGTGCTGCCGACGATGCGACGGTATTCGACGCTGTCCGGCTCCATGTTGAAATCGCCCAGCCAGATCGCCGCCGGCGGATTTTCCGGCTCGACTTCCCCATGTGTCCAGTTGCGCGAAGGTTCGTCGTCCACGCCGCTCCACGGTCCGCCTTCCCCCGGCGTCCGGCGATGCTGCGCCAAGAGATAGTCGATCTGGTCCAGCCGCTCTTCCGCGGCGATGTGCGCGAGATGCAGCGAAAGCACCCTGACCGACCCGGCCGGCGTGCGGATCATGCATTCGAGCGCGGCGTTGCGGGTGTTGAGCGGACGCAGCGTACGGCGCATCGGCAGCGCGTGCAGCCGCGACCAGACGATCGGCAGTTTTGACAGGACCATGGTGCCGAATTGCCGGCGGCGGTTGACCAGACGGCCGTCCCGCCATTCGCTGGCATCCATGTCGAAGGCCGGGCCATACACCCAGTGATGATCAGGCAGAAGCCGTGAAAGCAGCTCCGGCTGGTCGTCGAAATTGCTGCGCTGCCAGTGCCGCTCGACCTCCTGCAAGGCGATGATGTCGGCGCCGGCAATCATGCGCGCGGCGCGCGAAAGATCGTAGCGCCCGTCGCTGCCGAACCCGTACTGGATGTTGTAGCTGACCAGCTTCATTGCTTATCCGGCTCACTTCCCGGTGTTGGCAGTAACGGTTCGGTCGATCGCTTGCAATGTGCAGGAGGACGGACGGGGCTTGGGCCAGCAGGGCGGCGGTCGAGACGCGGCATCTGCTAGTCGGTGGTCAACGGCTGAAACCGGCCTGCCGGCGACGCCGCCAGTTCCGCCCAATCGATCTCTTCCTCCAGCCGGTGATAGGCTTCATCGCCGATCGTGCCGTTGCTGCGCAGTTCCTCCAGCGTGTCGCGCTGGCGGTTGATGGCGTAGAGCCGCAGCCGGTCGTATTCGGTTGCCGCCTGCGCATCCTCCGGATTTTCCGCGATCTGCCGCTGAGCCTCGTACTGCTCGCGCACGACGGCCGCCGCGGCCGACGTCTTGCGGCTCAACACGTCAAGCGCGGCCTGCATGACGGCAACACGCGCCTGAGCCACTTCGCGATCGACACTCGTGTCCCGTTCGAAGTTGAGTATCCGCAGCAAGGGCTTCAAGGTCATGCCTTGCAACACCAGCGTGCCCAGAACCACCGCGAAGGCGGCAAGCACGATCGGGTCGCGGCCGGGAAAGCCGGCCGGCAGCGCAATGGCCACCACCAGCGTCACCAGCCCCCGCATGCCGCACCAGCCGACCAGCACGGCGCCGCGAAATGTCGGCGCTTCTCGCCTTCTGTCTTCGGCGCCGAAGCGGGCGAACCATCTTATGATCGCAACGTAACTCGCCACCCAGACGAGACGTGCCAGAATGACGACAACCAGCACCGTCGCGGCAAAGAGAAAGGCTCCGCCCTGCCCGTCGCCGGAGAGCCGACCGACGATAGAGCGTGCCTGCAGCCCCATCAGCACGAAAGCCAGCACGTTCAGCACGAACACCGCCGATTCCCAGACCGAATAGGTGCTGACGCGGCGTCTCGCCGACATGCGGCGCGGCGCGCTGCGTGCAATGGTGATGGCATAGACGACGATGGTGATGATGGCGGAAAGACCGAGCCTGTCGGCCAGGATCCACACCCCGAATGTCCCGGCGAACTGCACCACGGTGCTGCTTGCGGCGTCGTCGATCCGGCTAAGTGTCAGCAGCGAGACACGGCCAAGCACATAACCCGCGGCCAAACTGCCAATCGTCGACAGCAAGACCACCGGAATGGCGTTGCTCAGCAGGATCGAACCGAGCGCAGCCGAAACCGCCAACCGGTAGATCAGCAGCGCGGTGGCATCGTTGAGCAGGCTCTCGCCTTGCAGGATGGCGGTGAGGCGGTACGGCACCTTGAACTGGCCGAGCACGGCGCTCGCCGCCACCGCATCCGGCGGCGCGACGATGGCGCCAAGCGCGACCGCCGCCGCGATCGGCAGCCCGGCCATTTTCCAGCCGACGAAGGCAACGACTAGGGTGGTGAAGACCACGGCGCCGAGCGCCAGCAGCACCAGAGACAGCCTGTAGCGCTTCAGGTCGCGCAGCGACGTGTCATAGGCGGCATCGAGAAGCACCGGCGCGATGAACAGGGCAAGCGCGAGTTCCGGATCGATCTCGATCACTGGCGCACCGGGTACGAAAGCAATCGCGACGCCGGCCAGGGCCAGAAGGGACGGATAGGGAATCTCCAGCCGACGCGACAGCGCCGTCAGCGCGACGGCGGTCAAAAGCAGGATAAGCGTCAGTTCGAAAAGAGCCATGCGCTATCGTAGCGGCCGAATGAAACGATTGGCAGTGCCAAAGTCATGGCCGTGAAACAACGGGGTGACACCTCCGGTACCGGTTGTGTCGCCGCGGGCACGAGGAATCCGGATCGCTGGAGCACCCGTTCGGGAGCGCCTCCGACCGTGGACTACCTAGTGCAACACCAGCATATCGCTCGACGAGAACGAAATCTCGGCCTTTTCACCGACCGCGGGCGGCGGCGTCGCCGGGCTGTTGAACGTGTCGAGCGACACCGTGTTGCCGCCGATGCCGACGCGAACACGGATCACCGAGCCGAGGAAGTGTACTTCGGAAATCTCGCCCGAAAGACTGGAATCACGGCCGGGCTGGCGACCAAGCGAAATTGCCTCGGGCCGCAGCGCCAGCGACAGCATGTCGCCGGACTTCGAGCCGTTGAGCTTGCCCTTGAGCGAGACTTCCTGCGTGTTGACCTGCACCGTGCCGGATGCGGCGTCGGTGACCTTGCCTTCGAGCACGTTCAGCGTGCCAACGAAATTGGCGACGAATTTGGTTGCCGGCCGGTTGTAGATCTCGAACGGTGTGCCGACCTGCTCGGCCTTGCCGCCATACATGACGGCGATGCGGTCGGAGATGGACAGCGCCTCTTCTTGGTCATGCGTGACGAAGATAGTGGTGATGCCGAGCTTCTTCTGGATCGAGCGGATTTCCTCGCGCAGCGACACACGCACCTTGGCGTCGAGCGCCGACAGCGGCTCGTCGAGGAGCAACAGCTTCGGTTTCGGCGCGATCGCACGCGCCAGCGCAATGCGCTGCTGCTGGCCGCCGGAAAGCTGGTAGGGGTAGTGGTCCGCCATCTGCGGCAGCTTGATCATGTCGAGCATCTCGGCGACGCGGGCATCGATATCCGCCCTGGGCATGCCGGCGACCCTCAGGCCGAAGCCGATGTTCTGCGCCACGGTCAGGTTCGGGAACAGCGCATAGGCCTGGAACACCATGCCGACATTGCGCTGGTTGGGCTTCAACCGGGTGATGTCCTTGCCGGCTACGACGATCTTGCCGGCTGATGGCTCCTCGAAGCCGGCGACCATGCGCAGCACAGTGGTTTTACCACAGCCGGACGGCCCAAGAAACGAGACGAATTCACCCGGCTCGACGTCGAGATTGAAGTCCTCCACCACCGTGGTGGCGCCGAAGGATTTTCGGACGTGCTGGATGGAGAGGAATGGCTCGGCCATGGTTCTTTCTTTCAATCAATTCGGGCGGTTGGCGGACTTCGGCGCAAACCGCGACAGGACCTGGATCAGCGACATGCAACCCCAGGTGATTACGAAAGCAATAATGGACAGCGCTGCCGGTTCATAGGCTCGGTTGGCAACCAGGTTCTGCAAATAAGGACCGAAAGCGGGCCGATTGAGCAGACTTGCCATGGTGAACTCGCCGATGACGATCGCGAACGTGAGGAAGGCCCCGGAGAGCACGGCGATCAACACGTTGGGAAGGATCACGCGGGTGACGATCGTACCCCAGCCGGCGCCGAGGATCTGGGCCGCTTCCGTCAGCGTCCGAACGTCGATGGTACGAAGGCCGGTGTCGACTGCTCTGTACATATAGGGCAGCGCCAGCGCCGCGTAGCCGATGACCAGCAGAGCATTTGTGGCTGTATTGTTAGACAGGAACGGCAGGGGCGAATTCGAGCCGTACATCCTGATATAGCCGAAAACGATGACGATGGCCGGGATGACCAGCGGCAACAAGGTGATGAACTCGACCACCGGGCGAAGCTGGGGCAGACGCAGCCGGATCCAATAGGCGGTGGGCACAACGATTAGCACACCAAGAAGGATGGTGAAGACCGCCACGATCACCGAATACATGAAAGTTGTCTGGAACTGGCTATCGCCGAGCACGACCTTGTAGGCGTCGAAGGAATAGACGCCGCGACGCATGCGCAGCGAAAACTCGATCGTCGCGATGAGCGGTATGAAGAAATAGGCCGCGCCGAGGATGAAGACGATCCAGGCCCAGAATTTGCCAGCCTTCATTTGAGCCACCTCTCGGAACGGGTCCGGAACCAGATGTAGAAGATGTTGGCCAGCCCGGTGATGAAGATCATGCCGAACGCAATCGCATAGCCGAGGTGGGCATTGTGCAGCACATCGCCGCGTATCTGCGCGTAGAGCAGGATGGGCACGATGTTGAGCGAAGAGCCCGTTAGCGCATAGGCGGTGGCGATGGCGCCGAAGGCGTTGGCGAAAAGCAAGATCACGGTGCCCAGGAAACTCGGCCATAGCACGGGTATCACAACCATCCGCCAGTACTGCGACTGTGTCGCGCCGAGCGTCGCTGCGGCCTCACCCCATTCCTTCTTCAGCCCGTCGATCGCCGGCACGATGATGACCACCATGAGCGGGATCTGGAAGTAGACATAGGTGAGCGTCAGCCCCCAGAACGACAGCAGGTTGAAACCATGCGCATAGAGATTCAGCCCGACCAGTGTATTGAGCAGAACGGTAACCAGCCCAAGGCGGCCAAGCGTGGCGATGAAAGCAAACGCAAGCGGCACGCCGGCGAAATTGGAAGCCACCCCGGAAAAGGTCAGCGTTGCCGACCGTATCCAGTTCGGCAGACCGCCTCGTACGATGGCAATCGCAATGGCCAAGCCTGCAAAGGCGCCGATCAGCGACGAGGCCAGGCTTACCTTGATCGATATCCAATAGGCGGCAACGATGTGCGCCTGCGACAACGCGAAGATGTTATCCAGCGTGAATTCGCCTGCATCGTTCTGGAATGCGCCGAGCATCAGGTAGAGCGTCGGCAAAATCAGAAACATGATGGCGAAAATGAAGAACGGCGTCACCCCGAGCCACTGCGTCGGAAACCGCAAGGCGCGCGCTTCTCCTGGGGGCGCGGTCTTTCCCGCAATGGCCTGACTGGAAAGCGTAAGATCGGTCATGCGCCGGCTACCGTCTTCGAGGAAAGACCGGGCGGCCACGTGGCCGCCCGGTGGATTTCAAGTTACTTGACGTTGGCGCCGACGACAGCGTCCCAGTTCTTGGTGATGGCTTCCTTGGCTTTGCCCTGTTCGTCGAGCGTCGGGAACGCGGCGGCGGCATAGGATTCCGCCGGCGGCAGCTTGGCCAGCACGTCAGCCGGGACCTTGCCGTTCTTGGCAAGATCGTTGAAGCGGATCGGGTGGCAATAGCCCTTCAGCCAGCCGATCTGCCCCTCGTCCGAATAGAGGTATTCCATCCACAGCTTGGCTGCATTCGGATGCGGCGCGAAAGCGCTGATCGCCTGCACGTAGACACCGGCGACAACGCCGGTCTTCGGCACGATGACGTCGACGGGCGGGTTGCCCTTCAGCGTGTCGCGGCCCGAAAGCGCGTTGTAGTCCCAGGTGACGAGGATCGGCGTCTGGCCCTGGGCGAGCGTCGCCGTCTTGCCGATGACCGGCACGAAATTGCCGGCGGCGTTGAGCTTCTTGAAGAAGTCGAGGCCAGCGGTGCCGGCGGCTTCACCAGCTGCCGCACCACCGGAAAGGCCGGCGGCGTAGACGGCCTGGATGGCCTGGTTCGAAGCGCGCGGATCACCGGCAAGCGCGACCGAGTTGGCGAATTCCGGCTTCAGCAGGTCGGCCCAGTCGGTTGGAGCTTCCTTGACCAGATCCTTGTTCACTTCGAAGGCGAGCACACCGTAATAATCGCCATACCAGGCGCCATCGGCATCCTTGGCGCTGTCCGGGATCGAGTCCCAGGTCGACACCTTGTAGGGCATCAACAGGCCGTCGGCCTTGGCGGTCGGGCCGAAGGACAGGCCGACGTCGATGACATCAGGAGCCTGCGGGCCCTTGTTGTCCTTGTTGGCCTTGATCGCCTCGACTTCATCGCCGGAACCGGCGTCGGGGTTGAGTTCGTTGACGGTGATTTCCGGATATTTCGCCTTGAAGCCGGCAATGACGTCACCGTAGCCGCACCAGTCATGCGGCAAGGCGATCGTGGTGAGCTGGCCTTCGGCTTTGGCGGCCTTGATGAGATCGTCCATCGAAGCGGCGGACGAAATCACCGACGACACCATGAGGGTCGCGGCCGAAAGGGAAAGTACTTTCCCCGTGAATTTGAACATGTGTTCTCTCCATTGAACTGACGCCGTTGGACGTCTGCGATGCGGTAGCGTTTCCGTGTGACAGCCAAATGAAAGCTTTGTGAAACCAGCGCCTCGCAGCGTGAAAAGTTAACTCTTTTTAACGGACTGTAGCAATTAGCCATCACTTAACTTTCCGGCTAATCATTAATCCGCCGCTATATCGCCCCTTCCCCTTTCCTTTCCCCTCGTTTCTCGATCAACTTCCGCACCCCGGAAACCGGCCTCAGACCGTCCCGGCGATCGCGTTTTCGAGCAGTGTCAGCGCCGCCTTCTTGGTCAGCTTGACTGGGTTGCCGCCGGCCGTTGGATCGACCACCGCCATGTCGGCGATCAGCGCCTTGCGCTTCTTGTCCATGTCGAGCCCCTTGATCAGACCCGGCAGCGCGTGCGGCACCTTCAATTCCTTGCGCAGCTTGATGATTGCCTTGGCGAAGCCGTCGAAGCCGCCCTTGATGCCGCAATAGGCGGCAAGCCGGGCAATGCGCTCCTCGATGGAGTCCCGGTTGAAGGCCAGCACGTAAGGCATGAACACGGCATTGGTCATGCCGTGATGAGTGTCGTAGAGCGCGCCGATCGGATGCGACAGCGAGTGGATGGCGCCCAGCCCCTTCTGGAAGGCGGCAGCACCCATGGCGGCCGCGCTCATCATATGGGCGCGGGCGACGAGGTCCCCACCGTTGGCATAAGCCTTCGGCAGGTTCTCGAAGACCAGGCGCACGCCTTCCACGGCAATGCCATCGGCCATGGGATGATAGCCCGGCGCGCAATAGGCTTCGAGGCAATGGGCAAGCGCGTCCATGCCGGTGCCGGCGGTGATGAAGCCCGGCATGCCGACCGACAGTTCCGGATCGGCAATGACGATCGCCGGCAAAAGTTTCGGGTGGAAGATGACCTTCTTGGTATGGGTCGCCTCATTGGTGATGACACCGGCGCGACCGACCTCCGAGCCGGTGCCTGCCGTGGTCGGCACGGCGATGATCGGGGCGATCGCATCGGAGTCGGCGCGCGTCCACCAATCACCGACATCCTCGAAATCCCAGACCGGCCGCGTCTGGCCGGCCTGAAAAGCGATCAGCTTGCCGAGGTCGAGCGCCGAGCCGCCGCCGAAAGCGATGACACCGTCATGCTTGCCCTTCTTGAACACCGCGATGCCGGCGGTGAGGTTGGAGTCCACCGGGTTCGGCTTCACCTCGGAGAACACGCCATAGGGCACCTTGGCCTCATCGAGAATCCTGAGCGTCGAGGCGACGACCGGCAGTTTCGCCAGGCCCGGATCAGTCACGAAAAGCGGCCGCTTGATGCCGGTGGCCGCGAGCACCTCCGGCAATTCCTTGATGCGCCCGGCGCCGAAGCGGACGGTGGTGGGGTAGTTCCATTTGGAGATGAGCTTGGACATTGCTTGTCTTTCAAAAATCAGATGGCTTCGCGCAGGTGGAATGACTTCGGCCTCGTTAGATTGTCGTAGCCGATGGCCGACAGCCCGGCGCCCTTGCCGGTGTCCTTGACACCGGTCCAGACCAGCGCCGGATCGAGATAGTCGCAGCGGTTCATGAACACCGTGCCGGTCTCGACCCTGTCGCCGATCGCCACCGCATGCTCGGTGTCGCGCGTCCAGATCGAGGCGGTCAGCCCATAGGCGCTGTCGTTCATCAAAGCGATCGCCTCTTCGTCGTTGCGCACCTTCATGATGCCGACGATCGGGCCAAAACTTTCCTCGCGCATGACGCTCATCTGGTGGTCGACTCCGGTCAACACCTCCGGCGCCAGGTAGGGCGAGCCGGGCTCGTCGTTAGCCACCTTCATATTGATATGGGCCTTAGCGCCCTTGCGAAGCGCTTCGGCCTTCTGCTCGCGGATCAGGTCGGCGAAACGCGCCTGCGCCATCGGCCCCATCGTCGTCACCTGCTCCACAGGATTGCCGACGACATAATTCTTCGTCTCGGCGATGAAGCCTTCGACGAACTCGTCATAGACCTTCTCGTGCACATAGACGCGCTCGATGCCGCAGCAGCACTGGCCGGAATTGAAGAAAGCGCCGTCGACCAGATTGGCGACCGCATGGTCCATCTTGGCATCGGGCAGCACATAGGCCGGATCCTTGCCACCAAGCTCGAGGCCAAGCGTCATGAAGGTGCCTGCCGCCGCCTTTTCGATGGCGCGGCCGCCGCCGACCGAGCCGGTGAAATTGACATGGTCGATCTTGCCCGAACCCAGCAGTTTTTCGGTCTGGGCGTGGTTGAGAACCCCGTTCTGGAACACGCCCTTGGGTAGGCCAGCCTTGTCGAAGGCCTGCTGGAAGCGCTCCCCGACCAGCAATGTCTGCGCCGCATGTTTCAGGATAACGGCGTTGCCGGCCATCAGCGCCGGTACGATGGTGTTGACGGCGGTGAGATAAGGATAGTTCCACGGCGCGATCACCATGACCACGCCGAGCGGATCCTTCTTCACATAGCGGCGGAAGCCGTTCTTCGGGTTGGAGGCCGGCACCGACTTGAGCGCCTGCTCGGCGATCTCGACCATATAGTTGGTGCGTTCCTTGACGCCGCCGAACTCGCCGCCATAGCGAACCGGCCGCCCCATTTGCCAGGCTATCTCCGGCACGATCTCGTCGGTCATCGCGACCAGCGCTTCGAGCATCGCCAGCATGTATTTGCCGCGCTCGACGATCGGCGTCTCAGCCCACTTCTCCTGCGCCGCCTTGGCGCGCTCGACCGCGGCGTTGATCGCCTGACCCGTCGCGATCGGACGCTCGGCGTAGATCGAGCCGTCGATGGGAGATTTTAACTTGACCGTTTCGGTCATTCGTTCAGTCCTCGCACTTCATGAATCTTGATTTGCGCCGCCGCCATTCCAGCGATGGGCGGAGAGGGCAGCGGCGGCTTGGTTTAATATCGTTCGAACCCTCTGTGCAGTTCCCAATCCGTGATCCGGCGATCGTATTCGAACTGTTCCCACTTCGCTGTGTGGACATAGTGCTCGAGCACATCCTCCCCGAGCGCCTGCTTCAGCATCTTCGACTTGGCCAGCGTCTCCGTGGCATCGCGCAACGTCTTCGGAATCTCCGGCAAACGAGAAGCCTGATAGGCGTCGCCGACGAAAGGCTTCTGCAATTCCAGCTTCTCGTCGATGCCGGCAAGGCCGGCCGCGATCAGCGCCGCGAAGGCCAAATAAGGATTGAGGTCGGCGCCGCCGATGCGGCATTCCATGCGGATGCCCTTGGTGCCCTCGCCGCACAGGCGGAAGCCGGCGGTGCGGTTGTCCTCGCTCCACATGATCTTGGTCGGCGCGAAGGTGCCGGCCTGGAAGCGCTTGTAGGAGTTGATGTAGGGCGCCAGGAACCAGGTGAAGTCCTTGGCGTATTTCAATTGTCCGGCCGCCCATTGCTGGCCGAGCGTCGACAAGGTCCAGTTGGCCTTCTTGTCGAAGAACAGCGGCGTCTTGCCATCGGCGCTCCACAGCGAGTTGTGGATGTGGCTGGAATTGCCGGCGAGCCCGTAATTGTACTTCGACATGAAGGAGATCGCCTTGCCTTCGGACTCGGCGATTTCCTTGGCGCCGTTCTTCAGGATGACGTGGCGGTCGGCCATGTCGAGCGCTTCGGCATAGCGCACATTGATCTCTTCCTGGCCCGGGCCCCACTCGCCCTTGGAATTCTCGATCGGAATGCCGGCCGCTTCCATCTCGTTGCGAAGCCGGCGCATGACGCCTTCTTCCTTGGTGGTGATGCCGATCTGGTAATCGCCGATATAGGGCGAAGCGGTGTCGAGACCTTGCCAGTGCTTCTTGCGGGCGGAATCATAGGTCTCGTTGAACAGGTAGAATTCGAGCTCGGAAGCGAAATAGCCGATATAGCCGCGCTCGCTCAGCCGCTTGACCTGTTTCTTCAGGATGGCGCGCGGCGAATGCGGCAGGTCGTCATGGGTGTGGTGGTCGAGCACGTCGCAGATCACCAGCGCCGTCTTCTCCAGCCATGGAATGCGCCGCAGCGTCGCCAGGTCCGGCTTCATGACGAAATCGCCATAGCCCTTCGACCAGCTTGCCGCCTTGTAACCCGGCACCGGTTCCATATCGATGTCGGCCGCCAGCAGATAGTTGCAGCCATGCGTCTCGTCATGCGCGGAATCGACGAAATATTGCGCCAGGAACCGTTTTCCCGCCAGTCGGCCCTGCATGTCGACGATGCAGGCCAGCACCGTGTCGATCTCGCCATTGGAGACCGCTTTCTTCAACTGATCGAACGAGAAATTTCCGGCCATTCCTTTGGCACTCCAGTGCTTGGTCGTTGAAAGGGAGAAACAAAACCATGGCCGGCGCGATGCCGGCCATGGCCATGATGGCGGATGTCAGTGGCCCGTTTCGCCGACCGCCTGCTCCGCTGCTTTGATCGCCGCCTGGCGCGCCGCGATGATGTCGCCGAGCGGCGGACCCTGGAAGCGGTTGCGCTCGAAAGCGAACCAGACGATCGCAGTCAGGATGAAGAAGCCGACAGTGATGTAGAGCGCCCAGTCATTCGGCGGCTGGATGCCGATGATGAAGATCAGGACCATCGACACAATCGACAGGAAGCCGAACAGCATGAACACGCCGCGCCCCATGTTCCACGGCCCCATCTTGTCCCACTTCGGTGTGCCCCAGGCCAGCATGCCGAGCACGATCGGCACGATGAAGGATAGGAACAGGAAGATGACGGTGCAGGACACGACGATGGTGTAGGCCGAGGTGCCGGCGACCGAAACCAGCGTCGAGCCCCAGACGAACAGCACCGACAGGATCGACGCCGTCCAGATCGCCGCCACCGGCGTTCGGTAAGTCGGGCTGACCTTGGCAAGGGCCGATGAACCGGGCAGGCCGCCGTCGCGCGAGAAGGCGAAGATCATGCGCGAGGCCGACGTGACGGTGGCAAGGCCGCACAGCAGCTGAGCGACGAAAACGACGAGATAGACGAATTCCTTGATGCCGGGGCTGACGCGCTGGTCGAAGGCCCAGAAGAACACGTTCCAGCCCTGCTTGGCGGCGTCGTCCATGTTGGGGATCATCAGCACGAAGGCGACGAGGAACAGATAGCCGAACAGTGCCGACCAGATCACCGACATGACCATGGCGCGCGGCACCGAGGAAGCCGCCTTGATGGTTTCCTCGGAAGTGTGCGCCGAAGCGTCGTAGCCGGTGATCGTGTAGATCGGGAGCAAGAGCCCGAGCGCGAACACCCAAGCGTTCGAAACCTGCGGCCAGACGCCGCCGCCGGCATCGCCGGAGTAATTGTGGAACGTAAACAGCCGGCCGAAATCCCAATGTTCCGCCGAGATCAGGCAGACCACCGCGATCAGGATGGCGCCGAAGAAGATCAGATAGCCCGAGAAATCAGTCAGCTTCGCCGTCAGCTTGATGCCGAGATGGTTGATCAGGGCCTGGGCGCCGGTGATGATGATCAGGAAGATCATCTGGTTGGTCAGCGTGCCCTCGATGCCAAGCGCTGGCCCGAAGGCGCCGACGAAGAACGTCCAGGTGCCGACATTGATGGCACCGAGCACGGTGATCAGGCCGAGCAGATTCAACCAGGCTGTCACCCAGCCGGTGCCACGGTTGCCGAGGATGGAACCCCAGTGATAGAGGCCGCCGGCGGTCGGATAGGCCGAGCTGATCTGCGACATGGCGACGGCGAAGGTCAGCGAGACAAAACAGCCGACCAGCCAACCGATGCCGATGCCGATGCCGCCGGCGCCTGAGGTGCCTTGCGCCAGCGAATTGATGCCGCCCGACAGGATGCAGATAATGGAGAAGGAAACCGCGAAATTCGAAAAGCGGCTGAGGCGCCGCTCCAGTTCCTGGGCGTAGCCCATGCTGTGGAGGGCCTTTACGTCCTCCGCTTTGTCAACGTCTGTATAGCCCGGTGCTGTCATTGGAAGTCCCCTGTTTGTTTCTCAGCTGGCCGATTGGACTGACTTTCTGACTGAATGCGATCTGGGCCGCGTGGCCTCCTCTGGCTCCAGATTGGAAAAAATGCCGGTGAGCAGATCCGCCCATTTCCGCTGCCCGGTCTCGCCGGAGATTTCGTCGTTGCGGATCTCGATCATCGCACAGGGCAAGCCGCGCGAACGTGCGTGCCGTTCCAGCGTGAAATAGACGCGGTCGGCCGGCGAATAGGGCTCGTTGACGCCGACGGTTACGCCGGCAAGCCGCTTGAGTGCCGCGATCAGCGGCGCCGCCAGGCGGCGATCCTCGTCATGGATAATGCCGATGTGCCAGGGCCGGTTTTTGGACTTGTAGACCGGCGTGAAGGAATGGACGGAGACCAGCCGCGTCTCCTGGCCGCGCGCCAGCCGCTCCTCGACGATGCGCCCGATCGTGCTGTGAAATGGCTGCCATGACAGGGCCACCCGCGCCGCGAGCTGCTTCTGGGACAGGCCGGTATTGCCCGGTATGGCTGTCGTTTCGCTGACCTGCGGCACCAGGTCCGGCGCGTCGAGCGGCCGATTGCAGTCGACGACCAACCGCGAAATCCGGGTTTCGACCAGCGTGGCATCGAGTGCCTGCGCCATCCGCGACGCAACCGGCAGCGCACCGGGATCCCAGGCGATGTGGCGCGTCAGGTCCTCGGCGGCGAGGCCGAGCGTGCCGAATTCGGTCGGCAGGAAATTGGAAGCGTGGTCGCAGGTCAGTACGAAAGGGCTCGATCCGCCGGCGTTCATCACCCGCACGGTATCAGACGATGCAAGGCTGGCGGGCCGTGCTTTCTCCATAGTCTGCCGTCCCCGGGGAGCGCTGTATCGTATGTTACGTATTTTGCCTCATTGCGTCCCTACGGATGATTTCATACAGTTTGTTTGGCTTTGTCAAATGCGATCTGGGGAAAAGATCGTCGACGGCCAGGGTGGGAGAAGATGATTTCCAACATTGCCGAATTGATCGCCGACCGCATCGGCGCGATGCCCGCCGGCGAACGGCGAGCGGCGCAGACGCTGATCGCGAACTATCCGATGATCGGCCTGAAGACGGTCGCCGAATTCTCATCCGCGGCCGGCGTCTCCTCGCCGACAATCCTGCGTTTTGTCGCCCGGCTCGGCTTCCAGAACTATCCCGAGTTCCAGTCGGGCCTGCAGGACGAACTGGCGGCGCAATTGCAGTCGCCGGCGATACGAACGCTCAATCCGCCCTCGCCCAATGGCGGCACGGTGTCGCCCATGCTGGAAGCGACGCTCGACAACATGCGCGAGACCTTCAGGCATCTATCCGACAGGCAGCTTGCCGACATTGCCACCAGGCTGGCCGAGCGGCGCGGCAAGACCTTCCTCATCGGCGGCCGCTTCACCGATCCGCTGGCGCGCTACATGGCAGCCCATCTGGCCGTCATCCAGCCCGATGTCTTTCACCTCGCCGGCCAGGAGAGCATGTGGCGCGACAGGCTGATCGACATGGGCAAGCGCGACGTGCTGGTGATCTTCGACATCAGGCGCTACCAGGGCAGCCTCCTCCGCTTTGCCGAGAAGGCGCATCAGCGCGGCGTGCAGATCGTGCTGTTCACCGACCAGTGGCTGTCGCCGATCGCCCGCTTTGCCCGCCACGTCATCGCCGGACGAACCGCAGTGCCTTCCGCATGGGACTCCTCGGCGGCGCTTTTTGTCGTCGCCGAAACGCTGATCGGCGCCGTCACAAGACAACTCGAGGCCGACGGTGCCCGGCGCATCCGCGAGATGGAAGGCCTGCGATAAGCAGATCCCCCGGGGGCATCGCATCGGCTCCGCTGCAGCGTCCCGAATTCACGTTACCGAGATTTAATGTGCACGATTGCGTGATAATTGCCATAAACCGATGATATCGGGGCGTGGCCGGTTGTTGCCGCCAGCCCGCATCGTCGCTGCATCCGCTTCCACCTGGAACCCAGCGGACGATTGTTGCCGCTGGAGTATCGATGTCGAGCTGGAAACAGATTGTCCTTGCATTTGTGATCGTGGTCGCCGCCGTGGCTGCGTGGGCGCGTTTCTACCCCGGCGCTCCCGAAGTGCTGTCACGCTGGGGGATTGACTGGGCATATGGCGCGATGCCTCCAGCAAAGGACACCGCAGCGGCTGGCGCCCGGCAGACGGAGCGCACCCGGATTGCCACGATCGTCGCGTCGCCAGCCAGCATGGCCACGATCAACGACCGCTTGCAGGCGATCGGCACCGGCCGCGCCAACGCCTCGGTGACCGTCAATCCCTATAGTTCCGGCCGCCTTGCCGAACTGCTGGTCGAATCCGGCAGCCACGTCGATAAGGGGCAGATCATCGCATCGCTCGATTCCGATACGGAGATCATCGCCCAGAACCGGGCCAAGCTCGCTTTGCAGGATGCCCAGTCCAAGCTCGACCGCGTCAAGTCGTTGCGTGCCTCAAACGCCGCGACGCCGGTCGCGGTCGCCGATGCCGAAGTGGTGCTGGCCGGCGCCAAGCTGGCGCTTCAGGATGCCGAGCTTGCGCTGCAGCGCCGCTCGATCCTGGCGCCTATCGCCGGTACCGTTGGCATCCTGCCGATCTCGGCCGGCAACTATGTGACCAACCAGTCGGCGATCGCCACGCTTGACGACCGCTCCTCGATCCTGGTCGATTTCCAGGTGCCCGAGCGCTTCGCCGCCGCCGTCAAGGTCGGCGCGCAACTGACGGCGACGCCGATCGCCAATCCGAGCAACGCCTATACCGGAACGGTGTCGGCGATCGACAACCACATCGACGAAAAGAGCCGTACCCTGCTGGTCAAGGCCAAGATCGCCAACCCGGCCGATTCGCTGCGCGCCGGCATGTCGTTCTCCATCACCATGAAATTCCCCGGCGAGACTTATCCGGCCGTCAGCCCGCTGGCGATCCTGTGGGGATCGGAGGGCGCCTATGTCTGGCAGATCGAGGACGGCAAGGCCAGGCGGTTGCCGGTTCGCATCATCCAGCGCAACACCGAAACCGTATTGATCGACGCGAAGATCGACAGCGGCGACATGGTGGTCATCGAAGGCACCCAAAGTGTCAGCGAAGGCGGCGAGGTTCGCATCGCCGGCCAGGACCAGCGCGCCGCCAACGCCGCGGAAGGCTCATGACCGGCTCCGCCAACGCCTCCAGCGACACCGGCTTCACCGCGCTGTTCATCCGCAGGCCGGTCATGGCCTTCGTGCTGAACACCCTTATTGCCGTTGCCGGCCTCGCTGCCTTTTACGGTGTCGAGATCCGCGAATTGCCCGACGTCGACCGTGCCGTCGTCACGGTCTCCACCACCTTCGAAGGGGCCGCCGCCGAAACCGTCGATCGCGAATTGACCGACACGATCGAGGGCGCCGTCGCCCGCGTCTCCGGTGTCAAGTCGATCTCGTCATCCTCGTCCTTCGGCTCGAGCCGTGTCACCATCGAGTTCAACGACGGGGTCGATCTCAACGTCGCCGCCTCGGACGTGCGTGACGCGGTCGGCCGCGTCGCCAACCAGATGCCGGACACGGCCGATCCGCCGCGCATCGTCAAGGCCGACGCCAATTCCGACGCGGTGATGCGCCTGGCGGTGACCTCCGACACCATGTCGATCCAGGACATGACGGTGGTGGTCCAGGACCAGATCGAGGACGAACTGGCCGCCGTGCCTGGTGTCGCCGACGTCCAGGTCTATGGCGATCGCGACAAGATCTTCCGCATCGACGTCGACCAGAACAAGCTGGCCAGCCTTGGCTTCACGGTCGCCGATCTCCGGGCGGCGCTTGCCTCCGTCGCCTTCGATTCCCCGGCCGGGTCGATCACCACGACCAACCAGGACCTGATCGTCCGCACCACGGCCGACGTGACGACGCCTGAGGAATTCGAGAACATCATCATCGGCGGCACGACGCGCATCCGCGATGTCGCGACCGTCACGCTCGGCCCCGATATCGGCCAGACGACGCTGCGCTCGGACGGCAAGACCGGCATCGGCATCGGCATCATCCGGCAGGCGGAATCGAACACGCTGGACATTTCGACCGGCGTCCAGGCCGCCGTCGCCAAGCTGCAGGAGAACCTGCCCAAGGGCATGTCGATCAAGATCACCAGCGACGACGCTGTCTTCGTCAAGGGTGCGGTGCACGAGGTCGAGATCGCGCTTGGCCTGTCGGTCACCATGGTGCTGATCGTGATTTATGTCTTCCTGCTCGACTGGCGCGCCACGCTGATCCCGGGCTTGTCGATGCCGGTCGCCATGATCGGCACCATAGCCGCCATCTATCTGGCCGGCTTCTCCGTCAACATCCTGACGCTGCTTGCTTTGGTGCTGGCCACCGGCCTTGTCGTCGATGACGCCATCGTGGTGCTGGAAAACATCGTGCGACGGCGCAACGAAGGCATGGGCCCGCGCGCGGCCGCCGTGCTCGGTGCACAGGAAGTGTTCTTCGCCGTCGTCGCCACGACGCTGACTCTGGTCGCCGTCTTCGTGCCGATCTCGTTCCTGCCGGGCCAGACCGGCGGCCTGTTCCGCGAATTCGGCTTCGTGCTTGCGATGTCGGTGCTTCTGTCCTGCGTGGTGGCGCTGACGCTTTGTCCGATGCTTGCCTCACGCATGCTGACCAGCGCGTCGCTCCACCACGAAGGCGGTCACGGCATTGGCGCACGCATCGGCGGCGTCCTGAATGCCGGCTACAAGCGTGCGCTCCATGCATGTCTCGACGCGCCGTGGATCGTGGTTCTGGTCGCGGTGCTGTTTGCCGGCATTGCGTTTGCGCTGTTCGGCACCATCCGCCAGGAGCTGACGCCAACCGAGGACCGCGCCGCCGTGCTGTTGCGCATCAACGCCCCGCAAGGCGTCAGTCTCGACTATACGACGCAGCAGATGCAGAGAATCGAGCGCCTGATCCAGCCCATGCGCGATTCCGGCGAGATCCGCTCGACCTTCGAAAACGCCGGCCAGAACGGCTCCTACAACTCCGGTTTCATGGTGATGACGCTGGCGCCGTGGGACGAGCGCAGCCGCAGCCAGCAGGAGATCATGGCCGAGATCAGCCAGTTGACCAGGCAGGTGCCCAGCGTGCGCATCTTCCCGGTCCAGCCCAACAGCCTCGGCATCCGCGGCGCCGGCAATGGCCTGCAATTCGCGCTGGTCGGCAACGACCGCAAGGCGCTTGGCGACGCGGCGGTCAAGATCATCGCCGAGATGCAGAAGGATCAGCGTTTCCAGACGCCGCGCCTGTCGATCGACCCGACGCAGCCGCAGCTCGCCGTGGCCATCGACCGCGAGCGCGCTTCCGATCTCGGCATCGACATCACCGGGCTCGCCAACACCATGCAAGCCATGCTCGACGGCAACGACGTCGTCGATATTTACATCGCCGACCGTAGCTACGGCGTGAAGCTGGTCTCGACCACCAACCCGATCAACGACCCGACCGATCTGGAAAATGTCTTTCTCAAGACGGCGGATGGCCGCTTCGTGCCGATGTCGACCATCGCCACGCTGACCGAGCGCGCCGTGCCGCCGTCGCTCTCGCGCGAACAGCAGCAGCCTTCGGTGGCAATTACCTCGAACCTCTCAGGCAATTTCGCGCTTGGGGACGCGCTGACACGCGCGCAGGAGATCGCCGCGCCGCTTCTGCCGCCCGGCAGCCGCATCCTGCCGCTGGCCGAAGCCGCGACTTTGGGCGAAACCAACAGCGCCATGGTCACCATCTTCGGCTTCGCGCTGGTCATCATCCTCTTGGTGCTAGCCGCCCAGTTCGAGAGTTTCGTCAGCGCCGTCATCATCATGGCGACGGTGCCGCTCGGCCTTGCCTGCGCCATTTTCGCCTTGCTGCTCTCGGGCACCAGCCTCAACGCCTACAGCCAGATCGGCCTGGTGCTTCTGGTCGGCGTCATGGCCAAGAACGGCATCCTGATCGTCGAATTCGCCAACCAGCTGCGTGATCGCGGCCTCGGCGTGCGCGAAGCGATCGAGCAGGCTTCCACCATTCGCCTGCGGCCGGTGATGATGACGATGATCTGCACAATTCTCGGCGGTGTGCCGCTTGTGCTGGCCGCCGGCGCGGGCGCCGAGGCACGCGTGGCGCTCGGCTGGGTCATCGTCGGCGGGCTTGGCCTGGCCACCGTCTCGACGCTGTTCCTGACACCGGTCGCCTATCTCCTGCTTGGCCGCTTCGTCACCCCGAAGACCCACGAGGAAGCACGGCTGAAGCGCGAACTCGAGGAAGCCGTCTACACCAATGTGGAACCGGCGCAATAGAGATAGTTATTTCAGCAGCCGGCCTTCGATCGACCAGCGGGCGGCAAGGAAGTTCAACACAGCCGCTACGATGACGCCGCCGATCTTTGCCGGCCACACACCGGTGATACCGGCGAAGAGTGCGATCGACAGGCTGGAAACGCCGAGCGAAATCAACGCCCCAGCCGTGACAAACCGCAGGAAGGCGTCATGCAGCCGGATGGCGTGATTGCGCTCGAACGACCAGAAGCCATTCGCCACGAAAGAGAAGATCACGGCGATCGACCACGAGACGACATTGGCGGACAGCGGCGGGACGTGCAGCTTGAGCAGCAGGGAAAAGCCGGCAAGATCGATGGCCGTGTTCGCCAGTCCGACAAGCGCAAAGCGGACGATCTTGCTGCCGGTCGAACGCTGGGGCTGTTTGCCGCCGCTCATCCCATGCCGTCCATGATCTCGACACCGGCGCGGGCCAGGTGTGCGCCGAACGCATCCGAGGCCAGAACCCCAAATTCCACTTCGCGCACGCTTTGCATCGGGTCGCGCGCGCACAGTGTTTCGTCGACATGGCCAGGGTGGCACATGAACAGTCCATGGTCCGGCAGCGCTTCGACCGCAGCCTCCAGCAATGGGGCAAATTTTTCGGGTTGCCGCCAGTCATAGATGCCGGCGAGCGGCTTCCAAACGGCAAAGCCGGCGCGCTGCATCGATCGGTTGAAGCCGGCGGCCACGGCAGCGATTGCCGCGATCTTCGGTGCGACGGCGGCATCACCCAGCGCGGGAGCGCCGCGCAACACCGGCCTGCCCGCAGCTTCACGAAAATTCGCCCGCAGCCATCCGCGCACGACGGGCAGGAAATGCACGTGCTGATGTCCATCGATGAAGTCGGGCTTGCGGCCCAGCGCCTCGACGAAATGACTATATTGCGCGCCGAGTTCGGCATGGACGTCGCGCTCATCGATCCGGCTGCGCAAGACCGGCAGGGCCAGCGAACGAAGCGGCGGCAGCCGGCCCTCAGGCGCCAGGCTCGATTTGCCCGTGACGGCTGGCTGGTCCGTAAGGGTCAGGTGCAGTCCGATCGCCGCGTGACCGCACAGTGGCCTTATACGCGCCGCTGCCCCGGCCCATTCCGGAAAACCGGTCATGCAGCTGGTGCCGGTCAGGCGTCGCCGGTCGAGCAGGTCGAGAATCCCGGCGCAAACCCCTGGCGCCAGGCCGTAGTCATCGGCGATCAGGCGAATGCGCCGCGTCATCCGCGGGACGCGCCCGCGGCGCCGTCCGAAACGTCGCTGCGCACGACATCGCGCACGATATACACCGGACGGTCCTTGCTCTCCGACAGCGTGACCCAGACATATTCGCCGATCAGGCCAAGGAGGGTGAGGTTGAGGCCACCGAGCAGGACGACGGCGACCATCAGGCTGGGATAGCCAGGCACTGCAATGCCGTAGAACATCACTTCGAAGAACACCTTGGCGCCATAAACGACGCCCGCCAGCGCCGCCAGCATGCCGCTCAAGCTGATGATGCGCAGCGGGATGACGGAAAACGACGTAAAGCCTTCCAGCGAAAAGGCGATCAGGTTGAGCCGGCTCCATTTCGATGTGCCGATGGCACGGTTTTCCGGCGAATAGGGTATGGCTTTCTGGCGGAAGCCGGCCCAGGCGAACAGGCCCTTGTTGAAGCGCCGCTTGTCGCGCAAGCTTGTCAGCGCGCGCGCCACGGTACCGCGCATGACGCGAAAGTCTCCCGCATTCTCGGGGATATCGAAACGCTGGCTGCTGTTGATCAGGCTATAGAACAGCTTCGCCAGCTGGCTGCGCCGCCAACTGGCCTCGCGCCGGTCGTTCTGGGCGTAGACGACGTCGATATCGGGGTGTTCCACCAACTCGGCAATCATCTGCAGGCTGACATCCATGGAATGCTGAAGGTCGGAGTCCATGATCAGCACCATGTCGCCGCGCGAATGGTCGAGGCCGGCGAGCACCGCGACCTCCTTGCCGAAATTGCGGCTGAGCCGCACGACCTCCCAGGAACCCGACAGCGCCAGCGAAAACCGCTCGGCGCCATCGTCGCGACTGCCATCGTCGATCAGGATCTTATGGACGGCCATGCCGAAACGGCTTGATACCGCTTCCTCGAGCCTCTCGAGCAGCCCGGCAAAGGCCGACGCCGACTGCGCCTCGTTGAAGAAGGGCGCTACGATATCAAGTTTCTGCCGCGACTCAGCCATGTGCAACGGGTCCGACATTCACCGCCTTGTCGCGCGCCTTGGCCCAGAACCACCAGATCAGCGAACAGGCGATGAAGGTGACCGCGAGCGGCCGGAACCAAGGGTAGAAGAAATTATGCATGTGGCGCTCGACGCTGGTCAAACCTGTGAGGAACAATACCGTCGACAGCACCGAAGCCAAGACGCCACTACGCTCCTCCCGCCACAGTGTGGCGATAGCGAGACCGGCAGGCACGGCGATCATGGCATAGGTATTTGGCTCGACGCGCGGATTGAAGACGCACATGTAGAAGGCGGCCGTCAGTAAGATCGCCAGTCCGGCCATCCCGGGCTGGAGCTTGCGGTCGAACCAGAGGACGATCGATAGCGTAAGCAGTGCCACGACGACGCGCACGATCGTGGCGGCGAATTCAGGCATGGGCACTCCTGCCGAGGTGAAAGGCGCCGTGAAGTCGGTGGGGACAAAGTGGCCGGACTGGTCGACGGCCATCGAGGTCAGCATGCGGGCGAAATCACCGTACTGCGCGTTGAGATAGCCGGCAGGTGCGAAGGCATACGGTATGGCGAGCACGAACAGCACCGCCAGCACGAGCATGGGTATCAGCCGTAGGCGCAGGGCTCCCACCAGCAAAAGCATGATGATCGCGGTCGGTTTGGCAATGATGGCGACCGAAGCCCAGAAGAAGGTCTCGGCGCGCCGCCCTTCGAGCGCCGACAGGGTCAGGAGCCAGCAGGCGCCGGTCAAGAGGATCGTCGCCTGGCCGTTGCGGATCGCACCCAGCGCCATCGGCAGGGCAAGGAAGAGCCCGAAGGAAAGCAGCCACGGCAATTCCCCGCCGCCGATTTTGCGCACTTGCCGCATCGCCGCGAAGGTGAGCGCCGCGAAGCCCACCGCATGCCACACCACGCCGCCCAGATACGGTCCAAGCTTCAGCACCGGAATGTAGAGTGCGGCAAAGGCCGGCGCGTAGAGATAGCCCATCTCCGACTGGAGATTGTACAGCGGCTGGCCGCTGAGGAATGCCTCGCTGCCATATCCGTAGGCCTGCATCACCGTGCGCGTGTGGGGCGACCATAGCACCAGGCCGAGAACGACCAGGAACGCCCCGACCCACATGCCCAGCCCCAAACGGTCGAAAACCGGCTTGGAAATCGTCATCAACACACCCCGCACGCCATCGCGGAAGACGCCCCAGCCTGGCGTCGTCCCGGCATTCGATGGCGGCGGCATATCACGGACAAAGCGACCAGGCATAGGGGGGCACAATGGCGCAAACGGCGATCCGGCCGTTCCGATAGCGCCGGACACGTGATTGTGTCGAGCGTCGAGAGCAAGGTCACCGCTTCAAGGCCGGATGAAGACCTTGCCGTTGGGCTTGGCCAGTTCCGCCGGCACGCGTGCCATTGCCTCGGCCAGCGGAATGACCGCCGTCACGTCGGTCGACCAGCGTCCATCGGAAAAACGCTTCTGCGCCTCGAGGATCGCCGGACCACGCCGATCCCTAGATTGCCGCATCCATTCGCTCAGCCAGAAGCCCTCTATGTGCTTGTGCTGGAAGATCAGTTGGCCGGGTTCGCGGATGACCGTGGCCTCGGGATCGAGCCGGCCATAGATGATCCAGCGCGCCCGTTTCGGCATTGCATTGAAGATGGCTGAAGCCAGCGGGCCCGTGACAGCATCGAGGAAGATGCGCGGCTGTTCGACCTTCATCACCTCGCGCAGCGTGGCCTCGAAATCCGGTGCCTTCTCGTTGAGGACATGCGCCGCGCCAAGCTCTTTAAGCATGGCGATCTGCTCTTCGCGGCGCACGGTGACAACAGGCCGGAACCCTTCCTCGCTGGCAAGGCCGATGATCAGCTTGCAGAGCTGGCTGGCGCCGGCGGTCATGACGAAGGCCTTCTCGCCTTCCTGTTTGACGATGTCGAACATGGCGATCGCGGTCAGCGGATTGACGATCATCGCGGCGCCGTCCTCGTCACGAACCGTATCGAGCAACGGAATGCAGGCCGCCGCCTCTGCGACTGCATATTCGGCCCACGAGCCCCAATTGCTGAGACCAGTGGCGAAAGCGACACGCTTGCCGACGAGGCTTTTGGGATAGGCCTCCTCGCCAGCCGCGACGACCGTGCCGACGCCCTCGAAGCCGGCCGGCTGACCCTTGGCGCGAGGCTGGCCATACTGGCCCTTGATGAAGGCGACATCCGATGGATTGATCGAAGCCAGGCTGACCTTGATCAGCACCTGGGTCGGTCCGGGCGCAGGCACGGCGATGCTGCCCCGCTCGAGATAGGGCTCCATCGCCTCGAGCGCACTGCCGCTCGGCGTCCTGGTATAGCCGTCACCGACCAAGAGCAGCGCCTTCATTTCGGAGGGGATGGTCATCACTGACACTCCTTGGTTGCCGCGGGAAAACCCGTATGTGGCCAGCCGAACTGCCGCTCAGAGCTTCTCCTGCGTGTATTTCTTCAACTCCGTACGCGCCACCTGGCGGCGATGGACTGCGTCAGGCCCGTCGGCGAGACGCAGCGTCCTCAGATGCGTCCACGAGCGCGCCAGTGGCGTATCCTGGCTGATGCCCTGGGCGCCGAACATCTGCACCGCCTCGTCGGTGACCTTGAGCGCCACGCGTGGCGCGACGACCTTGATCTGGCTGATCCAGGGAGCGGCGGCCCGCGCGTCTCCCTGGTCGATCATCCATGCCGCCTTGAGGCAGAGCAGGCGGGCCATCTCGATCTCCATGCGGCATTCGGCGATGATGTCGAAATTGGCGCCAAGCTTCGCCAGCTTCTGGCCGAAGGCCTCGCGGCGCACGGAACGCTGGCACAGCATCTCCAGCGCCATCTCGGCTTGGCCGATGGCGCGCATGCAGTGATGGATGCGGCCGGGGCCGAGCCGGCCTTGCGCGATCTCGAAGCCCCTGCCCTCGCCCAGGATCAGGTTCGAGGCCGGTACCCGGACATTGTCGAAGCGAAGATGCATATGGCCATGCGGCGCGTCATCGTCGCCATAGACCTGCATGGCGCGGACCTTGGTCACGCCTTTCGTGATCGAGGGTACCAGGACCATCGAGTGGCGGCGGTGCTGCGGCTCGTCATCGCCGCCGGTCCGCACCATGACGATGTAGATGGCGCAGCGCGGATCGCCAGCGCCCGACGCCCACCATTTCTCGCCGTTGAGCACATAGTCGCCGCCCTGCCGCCCGCAGCGCATGGAAATGTTGGTGGCGTCGGAGGAAGCGACATCCGGCTCCGTCATCAGATAGGCCGAGCGGATTTTTCCGTCCAGCAACGGCTCGAGCCATTCCCGTTTGTGCTCGGCCGAGCCGTAACGTTGCAGAACCTCCATATTGCCGGTATCCGGTGCCGAGCAGTTGAATGTTTCGGCGCCGAGATGCGCCTTGCCCATCTCCTCGGCCAGATAGGCGTATTCGACAGTGGACAGGCCGTAGCCACGTTCCGAGCCGGTCAACCAGAAGTTCCACAGGCCGCGCTCCCGTGCGGTCTTCTTCAGCCCTTCGAGGATCTCGCTCTGGCGTTTGCTGTAGACCCAGCGGTCGCCGGCCTTGCCGACTTCGCCCAGGAACTCCTTGTCGAGCGGCATGATCTCGTCGCGCACCATGGCCGCGACGCGTGCGTGGATCGGCTTCAGCCGCTCGGTCATGCCGAGATTCATCTGCGTCATCGGTCGCTAACCCTTCATGCAGGCCGGGCATTTTATCCGTGGCAAGGATGACCGTACTTCGGATAGCCTTGTCAACGCGAACTGTTTTGCCCGCGGGCGAAGGCGCGGAGATTTGGATGAGCTATCTGGATGAGCTGTTTTCGGTTGCCGGCAAGACCGCGCTGGTGACGGGAGCGGCGACCGGCATCGGCCGCATGGCGGCAACCGCGCTGGTCAAGGCCGGCGCTAGCGTCATGATCGCCTCGCGTAAGGGCGAGGACTGCATCAAGGTCGCCAGCGAGTTGAACGGACTTGGCGCCCCGGGCCGGGCGGAAGGCTTTGCCGCCGACGTTTCGAGCGAGGCTGGCATTGCCGCCCTGGTCGGTGAGGTCAAGGCACGGACCGAAAGACTGCATATTCTGGTCAACAATGCCGGCGTGTCCTGGGGCGCGCCGCTGGAGAGCTTTCCCTATCACGCCTGGGCCAAGGTGTTCGGCGTCAATGTCACCGCGGTCTTCCATCTGACACGCGAATTGCTGCCGCTGCTTGATGCTGCCGCAAGCGAAGCCGATCCGGCCCGGGTGATCAATCTGGGATCGGTGATGGGCACGCAGCCGCTGGCCGACGATGCCTATTCCTACACCGCCTCCAAGGCCGCCGTGCATCATCTGACACGCACGCTGGCGTTCGAATTCGCTGACCGCCGCATCACCGTCAACGCCTTCGCACCAGGCCCATTCCAGAGCCGCATGACCGCATTCGCCACCGGCACGGACGAACAGGCCAGGCATGTCGGCGTCCATGTCCCGATCGGCCGCATCGGCACGCCGGATGACATTGCCGGCGCAACGCTCTATTTGTGCAGCCGTGCAGGCAGCTATGTCACCGGCGCCATCCTGCCGATCGACGGCGGGCAGTCGGTGCAGCATGGGTTGACCTTATTCAAGGAATGACATTCTCCGGCCGCAGAAGCCGGGAGTGAAACAGGAGGACATGAGCGTGGAACCGATCAGTCTCGATGTGCTTCTGGCCAGTGTCGGCAAGGAGGTCGGCGTTTCGCCCTGGCGCGTGGTCACGCAACGCATGATCGACCAGTTCGCCGACGCCACCGATGATCACCAGTTCATCCACTGCGATCCGGAGCGGGCCAAGCGCGAAACGCCGTTCGGTGGCACCATCGCGCACGGCTTCCTGTCGCTGTCGCTGTTGTCGGCGATGACGTTCGAGACCATGCCGCCGCTGGAAAACGGCAAGATGGGTGTCAACCATGGCTTCGATTCGCTGCGCTTCCTGGCGCCGGTGAAGACCGGCGCGCGCATCCGCACCCGTTTCGTGCTGGCCGACGTCAAGGTCAGGCCATCGGGCTGGGTGCAGACGGCGCATGACGTGACCATCGAGATTGAAGGTTCCAAAAAGCCGGCGCTGACCGCCCGCTGGCTGACGCTGACCTTACTTGAACGTCAGCCCGAGACGGTATGAGCGACCCGAACGCGCTCGATCAGGCGGCGCTTGCGCCTTACCTCGAGGCGCACATCCCGGGCTTTTCCGGGCTCGCGGCAATCGAAAAATTCAAATCCGGCCAATCCAATCCGACCTATCTCCTGACAGCGGCAAGCGGCCGTTACGTGCTGCGCGCCAAGCCGCCAGGCCAACTCTTGAAATCGGCGCACCAGGTCGACCGCGAATTCCGGGTGATGGAGGCGCTTTCGGGCACCGCCGTGCCGGTGCCCAAAATGCTGCATCTGTCGGCAGAGGGCTCGCCGATCGGCCGTATGTTCTACGTCATGGATTTCCTCGATGGCCGCATCTTCTGGGATCCGGCGCTGCCTGTGATGCGCGGCAACGATGAGCGCGCCGCGATCTACGATGCCATGAACGGCACGCTTGCTGCCCTGCACGATGTCGATGTCGAGGCCGTGGGTCTCAGCGATTTCGGCCGCCCCGGCAATTACTTCGAGCGGCAGCTGGCACGCTGGACCAGCCAGTACCGTGCCTCCGAAACCGGCACCATTGCCGACATGGATCAGCTGATTGCCTGGCTGGAGATGGATATGCCGGCCGATGATATCAGGGCCTCGCTGGTGCATGGCGACTATCGGCTGGACAATCTGATCTTCGCGCCGGACCAGCCGAGGGTACTGGCGGTGCTCGACTGGGAATTGTCGACATCAGGCCACCCCTTCGCCGACATCGCCTATCAATGCATGCAATGGCGCCTGCCGCATGCATCCGGCTTTCGCGGCCTGGGCGGCATCGATCGCTCGGCACTCGGCCTGCCTTCCGAGGAAGACTATGTCGCCGCCTATTGCCGGCGACGTGGGCTGACCGGCATCGGCAATTGGACATTCTTCCTCGCCTTCTCCTTCTTCCGCCTGGCTGCAATCTGCCAAGGTGTCTACAAGCGGGCGCTCGACGGCAACGCTTCCAACCCGGAGAAGGCCAGAACCTATGGCGAGGCGGTGAAATTGCTCTCGCACCTCGCCGCTCAACTGATCAACAAGCAGGCGTAAGGGGAGACGGGATGGGTCGCTTCTGACGCCTGCCGCTTGGGAACCCACGGCGCCCTTGTTCGTTTCCGTACAGCGTATATAATTTAGCCGAGGCACCAACCAGACAAGGGCAACGGACTTGCCGCTGAGCGTCCAGAAACGCCGCGAGAAACAAAAGGCCGAACTGCGCTCGGAGCTTGTCGCGGCCGCACACAAGCTCGTCCAGGAAGAAGGCTATGAAGGCCTGACCATCCGCAAGCTGGCCAAGCGGGTCGGCTATGCGCCGATGTCGGTCTATTCCTACTTCGCCGACAAGCAGGACATCCTCTTCGCGCTGGCCGAGGACGCATTTGAAACGCTCGCCCGGCGCATCGAGGAGCACCCGTCCGACGATCCGATCGAGGCCTTGCAGGCGGTGATGACCGAATATGCGGCCTTCGGGCTCGGCAATCCCAATGAATACCGCACTGTCTTCATGACCGAAAAGACCAAGCTGCCGGAAGGCAGGAGCTACGAGGACATGGAGGAAGGCAACCCGGCGATGAAGGTGCTGATCAGCAGGGTCGAGGCCTGCGTCGCCGCCGGCAAATTGCGTGGCGATCCGCGCGCCATCGCCACCATGCTGTGGGCGGTCGGCCATGGCACGATCTCGCTGCTGATCACATTCCCCTTCTATCCCTTCGGCGACGCGCAGGCTTTCGTGAAGCGGATGTGCGATTTCACCCTTGCCACGCTCAGCACGCAAGATGTGCCGCCGTTGACCGAAACACCGGTCAACTGCTGAGCGCGACCTCTTCGTTTTTCCAGATTTCCTCACCGCCTCTCCCAGCCAGAATGGGGCGGATTTCTTGGTTAACAAAAAGTCTACCGTACGTGTACAATTTCTCTTGAACTTCGCGATCGACGGACGTATTTGTACAGAGCAACGTACATGTACGGAACAAATTCACCCCGTCGAACACGGAGACTGACCATGAAAAAGACACTCCTCACCCTCGCCGCCGTCCTGGCGCTTTCGGGTTCGGCCTTTGCCGCCAACAACACCCCCCACGCGGTCAAGCATTCGACTGCAGCGACCTGCGTCGACACCAAGACCAATGTGAAGCTCGATTGCGCTTCGACCGGATCGGTCGACAAGAAGGCTTCCACGGGAGCCACGACCGACGGCAAGGGTCCCAGGCTCGGGATCACGGTGAACCCGTGGATTATGCCGAGCGCCTACTGAGATTTTCCGAAAGTCTGGCCGGCTCAGCCGGCCAGATGGTGATTTCAGGCGATCAAGACCGGCAGCTTGGCCGCTGAACTTTCGAAGGCCGCGTCGATCAGCTTCTGCATGTCGGCGGCGCGCCGGAACGACGGATCGCCGTTCCGTCCCGTGTCCAGCGCATCGGCGAAGCGCCGGGCATTGTGCTTGACGTCAGGCGGCGTCAGCATCCGCCAACGGTGCTGATCGACGTCGTCACCCAGGCAGGCCGACAGCCGCGAAACCTTGCCGTCGGTCTCGACCTTGATCGCGCCCTTGGTGCCGTGCAGGGCCAGCGACAAATCATTGCCATGGCCCGTCGTGTAGCGGCTGGCCATGATCGTGGCCAGCGCGCCTGAGCTGAGCCGCGCCGTTACCGCCAAACTGTCATTGACGTCGAGCACATAGTCACCGATGCGGTCGCCCTCCGCCTTCGGAAACGTCACCAGATCGGCATGCAGCGAGACGATATCCTGGGCCGCGCCATAGGTCGCGAAGTCGAGGATATGGATGCCGACATCGCCCAGAACACCCGTCGAACCGTGCCGGCTCGACAGGCGCCACAGCCATTTGTCGTCGACCCGCCAGTCACCCCAGAACTTGCTGACCAGCCAGCTTTGCCGGTAGTTCGCCTCGACATGGCGCAGCTCGCCGATCTCGCCGGCCTCCACCATGCGCCGCGCCTCGTGGATCACCGGCGTGTTACGATAGGTCAGGTTGACCATGTTGACGAGCCCGGCCGCCTCGGCGGCTTCGCTCATCGCAAGCGCATCGGCATGGTTCGGCGCCAGTGGCTTCTCGCAGAACACATGTTTCCCGGCGGCCAGCAGGGCGAGCGTCGTCGCCTTGTGGACCTGGTCCGGCGTCGCGTTGATGGCGGCATCGAACTCGCCCCAAGCGATCGCAGCTTCGAGGCTTTCGAAGAAATTGCCTATTTTGTTGGCGGCGGCGAACGCCGCCGCGCGGCCCGGCAGATGATCGACGCAAGCGACGATGGTACAGCTCGGAACCTGACCGAACTCCTCGATATGATGTGCCGCGATCCAGCCGGTGCCGAGCAAAAGCAGGCGATGCATCAGCTCAGCCCCCTCTCACCGTCGGCATGCAGACGCAGGCCTTTCTGGACGATCTTCTCCTTGGCCTTGTCCGTCGGCACATTCGGCGCGTTGGTGATGCCGGACCATGCCGGGGCGGGGTTGTGCGCCCAGTGCACGGCGTTGCGCAGCACCTGCTGCACGCCTTCATTGTGATAGATCGGATAGGTCTCGTGGCCCGGTGAGAAATAGAAGATTTTTCCCGCTCCCCGCTGATAGGTCAGGCCGGAGCGGAACACCTCGCCGCCCTCGTACCAGGAGATAAACACCGTCTCCAGCGGCTCCGGCACCGCGAACGGCTCGCCATACATTTCCGTCTCGCCGATCTCGAGGCATTCGCCGATGCCTTGCGCGATCGGGTGGCCGCGATTGATCGCCCAGACACGCTCGCGCTCGCCCGCCTCGCGCCATTTCAGCGAACAGGGCGTGCCCATCAGCCGCTTGAAAATCTTCGAGTAGTGGCCAGAATGAAGCACGATCAGCCCCATGCCTTCCCAGACCCGCTTCTGGACGCGCTCGACGATCTCGTCCTTGACCTCGCCATGGGCGGCATGGCCCCACCATAGAAGCACGTCGGTGGCCGCCAGGCGCGTGTCGCTCAGGCCGTGCTCGGGTTCCTGCAAGGTGGCGGTGGTCGCTTCGATGCGCTTGTCCTGGTTGAGCGCGGCGGCGATGGTACCGTGCATGCCCAAGGGATAGAGGTCGCGCACGGCGGCATTGGTCTGTTCATGGACGTTCTCGCCCCAGACAACGGCTTTAACAGGCATTTTTCCTCCCCAAAGCGCTTTGAGTACCGTATCCGATGAGGTCTTGGGAAGATGTCTGTCAACCAAAATTTGTGAAATCAGGGCTTCCGCGTTTTCCGTCCGGCGACGATCTTGGCTTTGCCAGGCCTGGCGGGCGCGCCGGGGATTGCCGATCCGGTGATGGACACCGGGTCGCTAGCCGGAAACGTGTCCTCGAGGCCTTCCTCGAGTTCCTCTTCGGCGTAGGCCTCGTGATGCCGCTCATGTTCGAGCGAACGGACCGCCGCGGTTTTCGGCGATTTCGGCGCGGACTTCGACGGCATCGGCAGTTCTCCCTCGATTTGTCGCCGCACAATGGACGCGGGCGGCAAACGTTCCGGGGTCAGCCGGCGGCGTCGCGGGCTCCCTCGGACAGGAAAGTAAAGACATAATCTGAGAAAGAACGCCAGCACTCGACCCTGAAGGCCTCGTCGGCCGTGCGCAACAGCACGATCTCGGCCTTGCCCAAAATGGTGCGCGAAGCGGCGCCCACCGGGAAGGCTTCGAGCGACAGATCCTGCGGGCAGCCCGAATTGATCGCCGCTTCCGCCGCCGGGCCGGTGACGGAAATCGCGATGTTGCGATGCGAGATGCCGACCGACGAGTGCAAGGCTGAAACCTTCGCGCAATTGGCGAGCGGGTCCTTGCCGGCCTCATCGATGACAAGCCACTCGTCCGGCCCAAGCCACAGCGCCGTACGGCCGGCTTTCGACGCCGAGGTTTTCGGCTGCTTCGGCAGGGTCACACCGAGCGCCTTCGACAAAGCGGCGACCGAAGCTTCCGGCGCGCGCAGCGAAATGCGCAGGGCCGGCGGCAGCACTTCGACCTTGACACCCGTTGCGGAGACAGTGCGCCCGGCCAATGCCGGACGCCGCTCCGCCGAGGGCGAAGCCGTCGCGGCCGTCTTTGCAGCAGCTTTAGCCATTGAGGCGCCCTCCCGTCTCGTCGAAGAACACCATGCCGGCAACCTCCACTTCAATCACCCCGTCCGGCATCGGCACGTAGAGCGTATCGCCCATCCGGTCACGCCCGCCGGCGACCAGCGCCAGGGCGATGGAACGGCCGCAATTCTGCGACCAGTAGCTCGAGGTGACGTGGCCGATCATCTTCATCGGGATTGCCTGCTTCGGGTCCTCGACGATCTGAGCGCCTTCTTCCAGCACCACCTTGGGGTCCTTGGTCTTCAAGCCGACCAGTTGCTTGCGGCCCTTGGCGACCAGGTCCGGCCGCGCCATGCCCCTGATACCGACGAAGTCGGCCTTCTTCTTGCCGACCGCCCAGTCGAGGCCGGCATCGTTTGGCGTCACCGTGCCGTCCGTATCCTGGCCGACGATGATGTAGCCCTTCTCGGCGCGCAGCACGTGCATCGCCTCGGTGCCGTAAGCGGTGGCGCCATGCTTCTGGCCCTCGGCCCACAATACTTCCCAGACGGCCTGGCCATAGTCGGCCGGGACATTGACTTCGAAACCGCGCTCGCCGGTGAACGACATGCGGAACAGCCGTGTCGGCACGCCACAGATCTTGCCTTCGCGCACCGACATGTGCGGCAGCGCTTCATCAGACATGTCGATGCCTTCGACCAGCGGCGCGATGATGTCGCGGGATTTCGGACCCTGCACGGCAATGACCGCCCACTGCTCGGTGATCGAGGTCAGCCAGACATTGAGATGCGGGAACTCGGTCTGGAGGTAATCCTCCATGTGGTTCATGACGCGCGGCGCGCCGCCCGTCGTCGTCGTGACATGGAAGCGGTCCGGCGCCAGCCTGCCCACGACACCGTCATCATAGATGAAGCCATCCTCGCGCAGCATGATGCCATAGCGGCAGCGGCCTGGCTCCAGCTTCTCCCACGGATTGGTGTAGAGCAGTTCCATGAACTTGGCCGCGTCCGGGCCGACCACTTCGATCTTGCCCAGCGTCGAGGCATCGAACAGGCCGGCTTGATTGCGGACCCCAACGCATTCGCGGTCGACCGCCGCATGCATGTCCTCGCCGGCTTGCGGGAAATACCAGGCGCGCTTCCACTGGCCGACATCCTCGAACACCGCGCCTTGCGCCTCGGCCCACGGATGGATCGCGGTTCTGCGTGTCGGGTCGAACAGCGGCCCACGCGCATGGCTGACAATCGCGCCGAAGGTGACAGGCGTGTAGGGCGCGCGGAACGTGGTCAGGCCGACCTCCGGGATCGGCTTGCCCAGCGTTTCGGCGGCAATCGCCAGGCCGTGCATGTTGGAGGTCTTGCCCTGGTCGGTCGCCATGCCGTTGGTGGTGAAGCGCTTGACATGCTCGATCGAGCGCATGCCTTCATGCACCGCCTGGCGGATGTCCTTGGCGGTCACGTCGTTCTGGAAATCGACGAAGGCTTTAACCGTCGTGTCCGGTCCGGCGCCGGGCGCCGCACCCAGCATGCCGCGCGACCAGCTCTCCGAGGCGTCCACCTTCGGCTTCACACCCTTGGCGGCTTTCGCGCCGGCATCCTTGGCCGCCCTGGCGCCCGCCGCATAGGCCTCGTCGACCGTCGCCGCCAGTCCGTCGGTGCCGTTGCAGGCGCCGACCGAGACGCAGTCCTGCGCGTAGGTGCCGGGCACGAACCGCTTGGTCTCGTCGTTAAAGGCGACCTTGCCGCGCGACTGCGAGAACAGATGCACCGACGGTGTCCAGCCGGCCGACATCAGGATCGCATCGACCGGAATTGTGCGTTCGCCCCCACCATTCTTCGGCTGCACCGTCATCGACGACACGCGCAGCTTGCCGCCGGCGCGGATCACAGCACGCCCGGAATTGATCTCGATGCCGAGCGCCCTCGCCTCGTCGATCACAGGGCCGGTCGGGTTGTCGCGCAAATCGACGATCGCCGCCACGTTGACGCCGGCCTTCTTCAGGTCGATCGCGGCGCCGTAGGCCGAGTCATTGGCGGTGTAGATACCGACATTTTTTCCGACCGCGACACCATAATGGTTGAGGAAGGTGCGCGCCGCGGCCGCCAGCATGACGCCTGGCCGGTCGTTATTGGCGAACACCATGTGGCGCTCGATGGCGCCGGAGGCCAGCACCACGCGCTTGGCTCGGACCTGCCATAGCCGTTCGCGCGGCAGGTCATGGCCGGGAGCCTTCAGGTGATCGCTGACGCGCTCGACCAGGCCGACGAAATTCTGCGCGTAATAGCCGAACGCCGTGGTGCGCGGCAGCACGCGAACATTGTCCATCGCACCCAGCCTGGCGATCGCCGCTTGCGCCCAGGCAAAGCCGTCCTTGCCGTCGATCTTCGCGCCAGACTCGAAGCGCAGGCTGCCGCCGAACTCGGCCTGCTCGTCCGCAAGGATGACACGCACGCCGGTCTCCGCCGCGGCAAGCGCCGCCGCGATACCAGCCGCACCGCCGCCCAGTACCAGAACGTCGCAATGGGCGTAGCGCGAGGAATAATGGTCGGGATCCGGCCTGTCGGGGGAAACGCCAAGACCGGCTGCTTCGCGGATCTTCGGTTCGTAGAGGCTCTTCCAGGCCGCCTTCGGCCACATGAAGGTCTTGTAGTAGAAACCGGCCGAGAACAGCGGTGATGCCAAATCGTTGACCGCGCCGACGTCGAAGGACAGCGACGGCCAGCGGTTCTGCGAATTGGCGGCAAGCCCGTCATAGAGCTCCTGCACGGTGGCGCGCACGTTGGGCGTCTTGCGCGCGTCATCACGCACGATCTGCACCAGGGCGTTGGGCTCTTCCGCGCCGGCCGAGAGGATGCCGCGCGGGCGGTGGTACTTGAACGAACGGCCGACCAGATGCACGCCGTTGGCAAGCAGCGCCGAAGCCAATGTGTCGCCCTCGATGCCGGCATAGGACTGGCCATCGAAGCTGAAGCGGGCGGTCTTGGCCTGGCTGAGGCGTCCGGCGCCGGGAATGCGCAACGCGCCGCTCATTTGGCAAGCCCTTCGTTGGAGTTTTTGGGCAGCTTGGAAGGTTTCGGCTCGCCGGCCCTGTAGGTCATGACGAACTTGTCGGTGACGGTGTCGCGCACCGCGTTGAAGAAGCGCGCGCAGCCATGCATGTGCCGCCAGCGCTCATAAATGATGCCCTTGGGATTCGAGCGGATGAAAAAGAACTTCTCGAAATCGTCGTCGCTCTCGCCGACCATGTTGGCCGAACGCGCGACATGCGCCTCGCCGGCGTTGCGGAATTCGAGTTCCGGGCGCTCTTCCTCGCAATAGGGGCAGCGGATGAGAAGCATCGTGTTTGTTCCTACAATTCGCCGTGGCCGACGCGCGCGCCGGGGAGTTGGTCGCAAAGCTTCTGGCCCATAGTCATGAAGGGAGCGACGAGTCGCAGCCGCTCCTCGACGCTCGTCGCCGCACTGAAGAGATCGCGGTTGGCCATGTTGCCGAGCGTCAGCTGCATCGGATCGGTCGTAATGATGACGCCACGCGGTTGGAAATCCTCGTCCTCATCCAGCCCATGCGGCCTGCCCTCGAAGAACATCACCACTTTCTGGCCGACACTCCAGACGCAGGCGAGCATTCCCTCGTCGACGGAAAACGGCCAGCCGGCCTCGTTTCCGGCACGGCTGATCGGCTGTAGCCGCACCTCCTGCGCCGTGGGAACATGGAACATGCCTTGTTCCCCCGCCAGCATCAGCGGCATCGCGACTGCCACTTCGGCCATCATCAGTGCGCCACCGCCGCCGCCGCTGCCTCGTCGATGAGGCGGCCGGTGCGGAAGCGCTCGATGGTGAAGGGCGCGTTGATCGGATGCGGATCGTCCTTGGCGATGGTGTGGGCGAAGACATGGCCCGAGCCAGGTGTCGCCTTGAAGCCGCCCGTGCCCCAGCCGCAATTGACGTAGAGGCCGGACACCGGCGTCTTGGCCAGGATCGGCGAGCGGTCGGGCGTCACGTCGACGATGCCGCCCCACGAACGCAGCATCTTCATGCGCGTGAAGATCGGGAACATCTCGCAGATGGCGTCCAGCGTATGCTGAAGAATGTGAAGTCCGCCGGTCTGCGAATAGGAGACATACTGGTCGGTGCCGGCGCCGATCACCAGTTCGCCCTTGTCGGACTGCGAGATATAGGCGTGCACCGTGTTCGACATCACAACGCAAGGCACGACCGGCTTGACCGGCTCCGATACCAGCGCCTGCAGCGGATAGCTCTCCAGCGGCATGCGCACGCCGGCCATGTTCATGATGACCGAGGAATGGCCGGCGGCGACGACGCCAACCTTCTTGGCGCCGATGAAACCGCGCGTCGTGTCTACACCCATGACCGCGCCATTGGCCGCCCGCTTGACGCCGGTGACCTCGCAATTCTGGATGATGTGGACGCCGCGCGCCGAGGCGCCGCGCGCATAACCCCAGGCAACCGCGTCGTGGCGCGCCGTGCCGCCGCGGCGCTGCAAGGCAGCCCCGACGACCGGATAGCGCGCGTCTTTCGAGGTGTTGAGCGGCGGACAGAATTCCTTGGCCTGCTCCGGCGTCAGCCATTCATTGTCGATGCCGTTCAGCCGGTTGGCATGGACATGGCGCTTCAGCACCTGGATGTCGTGCACATTGTGGGCGAGCATCATGACGCCGCGCGCCGAATACATGACGTTGTAGTTGAGCTCCTGGGAGAGCCCGTCCCACAGCTTCAGCGCATGGTCGTAAATCCCTGCGCTCTCGTCATAGAGATAGTTGGATCGGATGATGGTGGTGTTGCGGCCGGTATTGCCGCCGCCCAGCCAGCCCTTTTCCAGCACCGCGACATTGGTGATGCCGTGCACGGTTGCGAGATAATAGGCCGTCGCCAGGCCATGACCGCCGGCGCCGACGATGATGACGTCGTATTCCTTCCTGGGCTCAGGCGAGGACCATTGTTCCTCCCAGCCCTTGTGGCCGCGCATGGCCTCGCGGGCGATGGCGAATACAGAGTATTTCTTCACGGTCCAGCCTCGCGCCAAAAGGTCTCGCGGATTGCAGCCGGGTCTTCCTTCGGCCCAGCGCGCGAGGTGTATCACTAGCGAAACGGCGCTGCCATCCTTGCGCTGTTTGCGACGGCGCTTGCCGTTTTGCGCCGTGCTGAAAAAGAGCTATCCGGTCTGGCCCCTGTGATTGGCTTCAGTCACACTTCCCGGCGTCGGGGATTCGGAGGATGATGGTGGGCAACGCCTGGTGGAATCTCACATTGCGCTTCCTGCTGGAGCTGGCGGCCTTGCTTGGCCTCGGCATGGCGGGCTGGAGCCTTTTCGAGGGCTGGTGGCACTGGATCCTGGCCCTTGCCTTGCCACTCATCGCTGCAGCGTTGTGGGGGATTTTTGCCGTGCCCGGCGATCCGAGCCGTTCAGGGAATGCACCGGTACCGGTGCCCGGCGCTGTCAGGCTGGCGCTGGAATTCGTCGTCCTGTTCGGCGGCGCGGCGGGTTTCCATGTGGCGGGCCATGCCGCCACGGGCACCATCATGGCCGTGCTGATCGTCATCAGCTACGCGTTCTCGCTGGACCGATTGGCTTGGCTGCTGCGGCAATAGTTGGTGCGAGCCTCTGCGGCTTTCGGGTGGCTCTCGCACCGCCGACCTGCGACCAAGCATCCGGTCGCCGGCAAAGCTGGCGCGAAGGACAAGGATGCCAGACATGCTCGCACTCGCCAACAAGATCGCCATCGTCACCGGTGCCAGTTCCGGCATCGGCCGCGCCACCGCCAAACTGTTCGCGGAGGAAGGCGCCAAGCTGGTCATTTCCGCTCGCCGCCAAGCGGAGCTTGATGCACTCACCGTTGAAATCGAGGATGCCGGCGGCACGGCCGTCGCTCTCGCGGGGGATGTCACCGACGAGACCTACGCGAAAGCTCTCGTCGAACTGGCGGTCGGCAGCTTCGGTGGACTCGACATCGCGTTGAACAATGCCGGCTCCGTCGGACCGATGGGTCCTGTCCCCGACGTGTCGGCACAGACATGGCACGGGACGGTGGACACCAATCTGACCAGCGCCTTTCTCGGTGCGAAGTATCAGATACCGGCCATGCTCGAGCACGGCGGCGGCTCGCTGATCTTCACGTCGAGCTTTGTCGGTTACACAGCCGGCATGCCGGGCATGGCCGCCTACGCCGCGGCCAAGGCCGGCCTGATCGGATTGACGCAGGTGCTGGCCGCCGAATACGGACCGAAGGGGCTGCGCGTCAACGCGCTGCTGCCCGGCGGGACCGACACGCCAGGCGCGACGACGACCACGCCTGAGGCCCGCGCCTTCGTCGAGGGCCTCCACGCCCTGAAGCGCATGGCGCAGCCGCAAGAGATCGCCCGCTCCGCGCTTTACCTCGCCTCCGACGCCTCGAGCTTCACCACGGGAACCGCGCTGTTTGCGGATGGCGGCGTGTCGATCAACCGGACGTGAAGGATTTTTTGCGGGGACAGGCCTGTTCGTCGTTGTGACGCAGGCCGCCGGTCTTGCTTTTTCGGCGCGATTTGGCGATTCCGTTTCTATCTAAACGGGTCTTCTTGCCAAGACGGGTCCTGGAACCATGATGCTGATCCGAACCTATGTCGCCCAGAGTGCAATCGAAGGCGTCGGAATGTTCGCCGCCGAGCCCATCCGGAAGGGCGCCTCGATCTGGCGCCTGGATCCGGATTTCGATCGGCTGATCCCGATGGACAAATACGAGACGGCGCCGCAACCCCTGAAGGAATTGCTCGACCGTTATGCCTATCCGAGCCCGGACAAGCCCGGCTTCATCGTCTATGAGGTCGACAATGGCCGCTTCATGAACCATTCGGCGACCCCGAACACCGATTTTTCGCAATATGGCGGCGCCACCGCGACCCGGGATATCGCCGTCGGCGAGGAGATCACCTGCGATTACGGTGAGTTCTTCGAGGATTTCGAGCGGCTGCACCTGGCCACGGCGTAACAGGCACACTATCTCCAGGCGACCGTGGCAATTTGGCTGTCGTCCGTCATTTCGACTGTGGACAGCGAGGCTTGATTCTGCTATCAGCCGCCACAATTCGTGGTGTCGAGCGCCGCGGAGGCTTGTGGCTATGGCTACTTGCCTGTTGATATCAAACCCGAAAGACAGGATTGCCCGTGCAGGTACTCGTCCGCGACAATAACGTTGATCAGGCGCTTCGCGCGCTGAAGAAGAAGATGCAGCGCGAAGGCATTTTCCGCGAAATGAAGATGCGCGGCCACTACGAGAAGCCTTCCGAGAAGCGCGCCCGTGAAAAGGCCGAAGCCGTTCGCCGCGCCCGCAAGCTGGCTCGCAAGCGCGCACAGCGCGAAGGCCTGCTGCCGATGACCCCGCGTCCGGTTGCTGCTGGCGGTGCCGCCGGTGCAGCGCGTCCGCCGCGCTGATTATCGCCAATATTTCGTCCTTTTCGAAGGATACCAGGGTGGCGCGATGCGGAATCGCCGCCACCCTTTTATTTTGATTGTGACCCGGCCCGGAGGGGGGAACCGGACCTGAACGACGGCGCAAGTGAGGACAGGGCAGACATGAACGCAACAAGCGTGGAGCGCGGGACCGCATTGCGTGGTTTCGCCCTGACAGCGGCCCTGCTTTCCGGACTGGTGCTTGCGGGCTGCCAGACATCGGGCCCGGCCGGCGAGTTCAACAACATCGACAAGGCGCAAGGGTCGAGCGAGAACATCTCCTCGCTATCGGCGGTCATCCAGCGCAATCCCCAGGATCCTGAAGGCTACAATGTGCGCGGTTCGGCCTATGGCCGCGGCGGCCAGTACCAGCAGGCGCTCAAGGATTTCAACCAGGCCATCCAGCTCAATCCGAATTTCTATCAGGCCTATTCGAACCGGGCCCTCATCCAGCGCTTCCTCGGCAACCAGGAAGCCGCACTCGCGGACTACAATCGCTCGATCCAGATCAACGGCAATTACGACGCCGCCTATATCGGCCGCGGCAATCTCTACCGCAAGGCGGGCCGCACCCAGGATGCCTTCACCGACTTCCAGAAGGCGATCCAGCTCGACACGACGGATGCCCGCGCATACCACAATCGCGGCCTGATCTATCAGAGCCAGGGCCAGCACAAATTCGCCATCGAGGACTTCTCGACCGCCATCTCGCTGGCCCCTGACGCCGCCGAGCCCTACAACGGCCGTGGCCTCTCCTATCTTGCGACCGGCGACGAGGACAACGCCTTCTCCGACTTCAACATGGCCATCAAGCTCGACGGCCAGAACGCCGAGGCCTGGGCCAACCAGGCGCTGATCTACGAACGGCGCGGCGACAAGGCAAAGGCGGCGAAGGCCTATCGCGAGGCCGTGCGCCTCAACCCCACCTATCAGCCGGCCAAGGACGGCCTCGCCCGCGTCAGCTGACATCGGCTTCCTCAAGCCCGCGCCAAGCGCCCCATTGCATCGTGCGTGTCCGAAAGGACACGCGGCGCGGCGGATCGCCGCCAATCCGGCAACCCTGTGTTAACCCCCGCGACAAGCCGTTAACCCCTGCCTTGTTCGCGCCAAGTTTTCGGCGGAACGGTCGCGGCGCCCGAGACGTTACTGAAGACTGATTGCGAAAGGACCCTCCCCATGATCAAGAAACTCGTCTGCGCCGCTGCTCTTGCAACGACCGTTTTCGCTGCCGCCCCGGCCAGCGCCGGCAGGCTGCAACTCGGCACGCTCGACTGCACCATCGATGGCGGCACCGGCTATATCGTGACGTCCAACAAGGGCGTGTCCTGCGTCTTCCGGCCCCATCATCACGGGCCGTCGGAAATCTATACAGGTGTCATCTCGAAGCTCGGTGTCGATGTCGGCAAGACGCATCAGGGCCAGCTCATCTGGGCGGTTTTTGCCGCGACGCGCGACCGTGACGCGGGCGACCTTGCCGGCAGCTACTACGGCGTCAACGCCGAGGCGAGCGTCGTGACTGGCGGCGGCGCCAACCTGCTGGTCGGAGGCTTCGACAGCGCCTTCATGCTGGAGCCGCTCAGCGTCCAGGCGCAGACCGGCGTCAATCTCGCCGTGGCGGTGACTTCGCTGGAGCTGATCCACTCGCTCAAATAAGCGGTTTGGGGCCTCGGCTCCAGACCCTTCACTCTGCGGCGCGGAACCGGATAGGATGGTTCCGCGCCGTCTGTTTTTTGGGGACGCCATGCCGAGGACAGCTATCGCCGCTGCCATGATTGCAAATCATGCTTGCCGGCAAGCGGTGCATCCAGGACGACGCTGGTCCAAACATATCTCGAAAAAATCGCTTGAGCTCAATCGCGGTTGAGGTTCTACAAACCCGTCCCGAGCAAAACAGCATCTCGACGCCGCGCGCATGGTCCTGCCGGACGCCTCGCGCTGGCTTCTGGTGCCGTGCGGCTGCATCAAGATATGCAAAGCAGGGATGACATGACCGAGATCAGCACAAACAGGGTAGACTGGCGCGCATTGTGGGCAAGCGGCGACCTGGCGCGCTTCTGCTTCATCAGCCTCGGCATCCTGCTTCATGCCACCAATGAGACGATGGTGGCGACCGTCATGCCGGCCATGGTCGGCGAACTGGCCGGCGTGCAGCTCGTCGGCTGGTCGCTGGCGATCTACGAACTCGGCGCCATCGTCGCCGGTGCCGCGGCGGGACGGCTGGTGAGCTATGTGGCGCTGCGCACCAACATGATGGTCGCCGCCCTGCTTTACGCCGCCGGGGCGCTGATCTGCGCCACCTCGCCTTCGATGCAATTGTTCCTGGCCGGCCGGCTGATCGAGGGGCTGGGCGGTGGCGCGCTGGTGTCGCTGGCCTTCGTCTCGGTCGAGCGGCTGTTTTCGCGTGCCATCTGGCCGCAGCTTTTCGGCATCATGTCGGCGATCTGGGGCGTCGCGGCGTTCAGCGGCCCGCTCCTCGGCGCTGTTATGACCGAATTGCTGTCGTGGCGCTGGGCCTTCGGCGTCTTCACTCTCGGCGGCACCGCCATGGCGCTGGCAAGCTTCCTCGTACTCGACACGCCGGAAGCGACAAGACCCAGCACGAGCGCCGGCAAGGCGCCGCCTTTTCCGTTCATGGCGCTTGGCTGCCTTGCTATTGCCGTGGTGCTGATCGCCTCGGCCGGCGTCGACATCGCCCTGCTGCGTTCCTCGCTGCTGATCGTGCTGGGGCTGGCAGGTCTCGCGCTGTTCTTCTACATCGATGCGCTGAAGCCGCGCTCCCGGCTTTTCCCGGCGCGGCTGTTCTCATGGCGCACGCCGGTCGGCGCCGGCATGACCATGGTGGCCGCCTTTTCCATCGCGACCTGCTCCTTCGGCGTCTACGGGCCGCTGCTGCTGACCAGCCTGCACGACATTCCGCTGCTGACCACCGGCTACATCATCGCCGCCGAATCGATCGCCTGGTCGATCCTGTCGATCCTCGTCGCCAACGCGCCGCCGCGGCGCGAAAGGCTGATCATCGTCTGCGGCGCACTGATGATCGCGGCGGGCATCGCCGGCTTCGCGTACACGATACCACTGGGCTCGATCGCGCTGATCCTGGTCTGCGCCCTGTTGCAGGGCGGCGGCTTCGGCATTGCCTGGCCGTTCCTCACCCGCGTCATCGTCGCCTCCGCCCCGGACGACGAACAGACCATCGCCTCGGCCGCGGTGCCGACCATGCAGCGCATCGGCTATGCCGTGGGCGCCGCCCTTGCCGGCATCGTCGCCAATGCCAGCGGTTTTTCGCAAGGCCTGAACCATGACGCGGCCGCTGGTGTCGCGAGCTGGCTGTTCCTTGCCTTCGTGCCGCTCGGCGTTCTCGGCTGCCTCGCCGCCTTGCGGATATCGGCGGCGGCAAATCGGCCGCTCGCAGCCATCGGCTGACGCAGGTTCTATCGGACGGCTAATTCACTCGACACGCAGGCGGTAGCCGACACCGGTCTCGGTGGTGATGTAGCGCGGCTGGTCGGGGGTTTTTTCGATCTTCTGCCTGAGCTGGCGCACATAGACCCTGAGATACTGCACGTCGGTCGAATCGTCCCAGATCTGCTTCAGGATGAAGTGGTGGGTCAGCACCTTGCCGGCGTGCTGCACCAAGATGCGCAGTATGTCGTACTCCTTCGGAGAGAGCTTCACCTCCCTGTCCTCGACCTTGACGATGCGCTTGACCAGATCAACGCTGAGGTCGCCGCTCTGGAAAACCGGCTTTTCGCCCTGTTGCTGGAACTTGTGGCGCAGCGCAACGCGGATGCGCGCCACCAGTTCGTTCATACCGAACGGCTTGGTGACATAATCGTCGGCGCCGAGTTCGAGCGCGCTGACGATACCGGCCTCGTCGGTGCGGCTGGAAAGGATGACGACGGGAATGTCGACGCCCTCGTCACGCCATTTGCGCAGCAGGTCGTGGCCCCCTATGCCGGGCAGGCCGAGATCGAGCAACACCAGGTCGGGCTTTTCCTGTTCCATCAGCTCGATCGCCACCTTGGCGTTGGGCGCCTCGCTGACCGTGTAGCCTTGGCTGGCAAGGCCGACCCGAAGCAGCTTGCGGATCGGCGGCTCGTCATCGACAACCAGTATCCTGACATTCGAATTGGTCATCGAGGCTGGTCCACGCCGGGTTCGTCGCCGCGGTTGCCGACACCGCGCGCTTGCGCCGGCACTGGCATCCTGATGGTGAAGGCGGCACCGGGGCGGTCGGTCCGGTTGGCGGCCGCGATCGTGCCGCCCATCGCCTCGACGAAGCCACGGCAGATCGACAGGCCGAGCCCGGTGCCGGCGCGCACCTGATCGCCCTTGCGCACCCGGTAGAAGGTGTCGAACACGCGTTCCAGGTCCTGCGCCGGAATGCCCGGCCCCTCATCCATGATCTGCACGACGACAGAGCCATTGTCGGCCCAAGCCTGGACGCGGATCGCCGAGCCCGGCGGCGAATATTTCGACGCATTGTCCAGAAGGTTGAACAGCACCTGCTCGAACAACACGGGATCGAGCTTCAGCATCGGCAGGTCGGGCGGAATATCGACCTCGATCTTGTGTTCACTGGCGATCTTGCGGGCACGATCGAGTGCCGTACCGACGATATCTCCAAGATAGTGAAGGGCGTAGTTCGGCTCCATCGCACCGGACTCGATCTTGGTCATGTCGAGCAGATTGGCGATGAAGCGGTTCAGCCGTTCCGATTCGTCGATCACCGTCGACAGAAGCTCCGCCCTGTCCTGCTCGGGCAGGTCGGGCGCGAACTCCTTGAGTGTGCCGGCCGCCCCCATGATGGCCGCGAGCGGCGTCTTCAGGTCATGCGAAATCGATGTCAGCAGCGCCGAGCGCAGCCGGTCGGCTTCGGCGGCCAGCTTGGCGCGGTCGACATCGGCGACGAGCTGGACGCGTTCGATCGCCACCGCCGCCTGGTCTGCCAGCGCGTCGAGCAGCCGCTGTTGCTCGGGCGTCAAAAGCGGGCCCTGCTTGTCATTGTCGAGACCGACGACGCCGATTGCCGTGCGTCCCGTGCGCAAGGGAAGATAGAGGCGCTTGGCGCCGGGCAGCGTGTCGGCGCCGCGTCCGGCGGCACGGTTGTGCTCCCAGGCCCAGCGGGCGGCGGCGATGTCGGCCTCGGCCAGCGTGTCGTCGGGCGGATAGCCTGCCTTGACGGTGATGGTGCCGTCTTCCGGCAGCAGCAGCACCACGCGCAGCTTCAGCATGGAGGCTATCTGGAAAGCGGTGGCCCAGAGCACGTCATCGAGCGTGCCGGCGCCGGCGAGCTTCTTGGAGAACAGATAGATGTCCTCGGTTGCCCGCGCCCGTGAGCGGGCGGCGGCGGCCTGACGCTGGACGCGCGCCGTCAGGTTGCTGGCGATGACGGCAACGGCGACGAAGACGGCAATCGCGACGATGCTCTCGGGATCCCGGATCGTCAGCGTGTAGCGCGGCTCGAGGAAAAAATAGTTGAAGGCAAGGACACTGAGGAAACAGGCGTAAAGCGCCGGCCAGAGACCACCGGCCACCGCCGATGTCAGCACGGAGAGCAGGAAGACGATCGCCAGGTTGCGAACGTCGAGGAACTGGTCGAGAACAGTGCTGAGGGCCAATGATCCGGCAACGTAAGCCGTGGCGAGCAAATACGGCTTGGCCTGAAACTGCCTCTGCTCGGCTGCCGCGCTCACTCTCCTGGAAGGCGTCTCGGTGTCCCGCTCCGTTCCGGAGATGACATGGACGCTGATGTCGCCGGCATTGCGGATCAGATCATAGGTGAGCGATCCCTCGATCAGTTCCCGCCAGCGCGACCGGGTCGGCCTGCCGACCACGATGTGGGTGAAATTGTTCGCCGTCGCATGGCGAACGATGTCCTGCGCCACGCTCTGGCCCGGAATGGTCGTCACCTCGGCGCCGAGCTGCTCGGCCAGGCGCAGGAGTGTGGCGAGCCTGTCCTTGTCGTCCTCGGACATGCCGGCCGAGCGAGGCGTGTCGACATGAAGTGCCGTCCATGGCGCACGAAGCCTGTCGGCCAGCCTGCGTGCGTAGCGAATGCGGGCCGCCCCGCCCGGACGCGCATCGACGCAGACGAGAACCCGTTCCCCGGCAGCCCAAGGACCCTGGATGGCGTGGGACTGCATGTGGTTGAGCAACTGCTCGTCGACGCGCTGGGCGGTACGCCGCAGCGCCAGTTCCCGTAACGCCGTCAGATTGCCCGGCGAAAAATAGTTCTCTACGGCACGCTGCGCCGTGTTGGGGAAATAGACCTTCCCCTCCTCCAGCCGCTTGATCAGGTCGTCGGGCGTCAGATCGATGATTTCGACATCGTCGGCCTGGTCGATAATGGAATCGGGCACCGTCTCGCGCACCCTGACCCGCGTGATCTGGGCGACGATGTCGTTCAGGCTTTCGACATGCTGGATGTTGAGCGTCGTATAGACGTCGATGCCCCGCGCCAGGATTTCCTGGACGTCGAGATAGCGCTTGGGGTGGCGGCTGCCGGGCGCGTTGGTGTGCGCGAGTTCGTCGACCAGGACCAGCGCCGGACGCCGGGCAAGGATGGCATCTATATCCATCTCGTCGAGGACACGCCCCCTGTAATCGACCTTGCGGCGGGCAATGACTTCATAGCCCTCGACCAGGGCCCGGGTTTCCTTGCGGCCATGCGTCTCGACCACGCCGATCACCACGTCGACGCCGTCGGCCAGCCTGGCGCGGCCCGACATCAGCATCTCGTAGGTTTTGCCGACACCCGGTGCCGCGCCCAGGAATATGCGCAGACGGCCGTGCCCTTCCCGCCCGGCATGCTCTAGCAGCGCGTCGGGAGATGGTCTGTTTTCGACGTAGCTTCTGTTGTCCGGCATCGGGTCCGATCATGAATGGCGCCGGGGACCGTGTCGATCCCCGGCGCCGGCCATCACCTATTTCGCGGCATCCAGCGCCAGGTTGAGAGCCAGCACATTGACCGCCGGCTCGCCGAGCACGCCCAACTCCCGGTCCACGACCTGGCTGTCGACGAGCGCCTTGACCTTGGCTTCGTCGATGCCCCTTGCCTTGGCCACGCGCGGAACCTGGAAATAAGCGGCCTCGGGGCTGATCTGCGGATCAAGGCCGCTGCCGGATGTGGTCATCAGGTCCATCGGCACCGGCGCATTCGGATTTTCCGCCTTCAGCTTCGCGGCATCGCCCTTGATGCGCTCGATCAACTTCGGATTGGTCGGGCCAAGATTGGAGCCGCCCGAGGCGCCGGCATCATAGCCATTGCCCGCCGCCGAAGGTCGTCCGTGAAAATACTTGTCGCTGGCGAAGGCCTGGCCGATCAGTTCGGAGCCGACCACCTTGCCGTCCTTCTCGATCAGGCTGCCATTGGCCTGGCGCGGGAACAGCGCCTGGGCGATGCTGGTCATGCCGATGGGATAGACGAGCCCGGTCAGCACGGTGAAGAAGATGATCATGATGATCGCGGGTCTGATTTGCTTGAGCATCGGAATGATCCTTATGCAAGGCCGAGGGCCGTGATGGCCATGTCGATTATCTTGATGCCGACGAACGGCACGACGATGCCGCCGAGGCCGTAGACGAGAAGGTTGCGGCTGAGCAGCGCACCGGCGCCGATCGCCCGGTATTTCACGCCGCGCAGCGACAGCGGGATCAGCGCGATGATGATCAGCGCGTTGAAGATGATGGCCGACAGGATGGCGCTCTGCGGTGTCGCAAGGTGCATGATGTTGAGCGCCTGCAACGGGCCCGTCCTTTGGCCTGGCGCGATGTAGAAGATGGCGAACATGGCCGGAATGATGGCGAAGTACTTGGCGACGTCATTGGCGATCGAGAAGGTGGTCAGCGATCCGCGCGTCATCAACAGCGCCTTGCCGATCTCGACGATCTCGATGAGCTTGGTCGGATCACTGTCGAGGTCGACCATGTTGCCGGCCTCGCGGGCGGCGACCGTGCCGGTGTTCATGGCCACGCCGACATCGGCCTGCGCAAGGGCTGGCGCGTCGTTGGTGCCGTCGCCGCACATGGCGACCAGCTTGCCCTTGGCCTGTTCGTCGCGGATCAGCTTCAGCTTGTCCTCGGGCGTTGCCTGGGCGAGGAAGTCGTCGACGCCGGCTTCCGCCGCGATGGCTGCCGCCGTCATCGGATTGTCGCCCGTGATCATCACCGTGCGGATGCCCATGCTGCGCAGTTCGGCGAAGCGCTCGCGGATGCCGCCCTTGACGATGTCCTTGAGGTGGACGACGCCGAGCAGCCGCCCGTCCCTCTCGACCGCCAGCGGCGTGCCGCCCGATTTGGCGACCTCGTCGGCGATCGCCTGCAGGTCGCGCACGGTATCGCTTCCGGGCCGTGTGCCATGCGTGGCTGATGTCGGCTGGCTGACATAGGTCAGAATCGAATCGACCGCGCCCTTGCGCACCGAAGAGCCGTCTACGTCGACGCCGCTCATGCGGGTCTGTGCCGTGAAGGGCACGAACGTGGCGTGCAATGTCGCCATGTCGCGGGCACGGATGGCATATTTCTCCTTGGCCAGCACCACGATCGAGCGGCCTTCCGGCGTCTCGTCGGCGAGCGAGGCAAGCTGTGCCGCGTCGGCCAGTTCCTGCTCGCTGACGCCCTTGACCGGGCGGAACTCGGTCGCCTGGCGATTGCCGAGCGTGATGGTGCCGGTCTTGTCGAGCAGCAGCGTGTCGACGTCGCCGGCGGCTTCGACGGCACGGCCCGACATGGCCAGCACATTGAAGCGCACCAGGCGGTCCATGCCGGCAATGCCGATGGCCGACAGCAGCGCGCCGATCGTGGTCGGGATAAGGGTCACGAACAGCGCGACGAGCACGGTCACCGAGATATAGCCGCCTGAGTAGGAGGCAAAGCTCGGGATGGTCGCGGTGGCCAGCACGAAGATCAGTGTCATGCCGACGAGCAGGATGTTGAGCGCGATTTCGTTCGGCGTCTTCTGGCGCTCGGCGCCTTCGACCAGCGAGATCATGCGATCGAGGAAAGTATGGCCGGCGGCGGCGGTGATGCGCACGCGGATCCAGTCGGAGAGCACCTGCGTGCCGCCGGTGACCGCCGAGCGATCGCCGCCGGATTCGCGGATGACCGGCGCGGACTCCCCTGTGATCGCCGCCTCGTTGACCGAGGCGACGCCTTCCACCACCTCGCCGTCGGACGGGATGATGTCGCCGGCCTCGACGAGAACGATGTCGCCGACCTTCAAACCGGTGCCGGGCACCAGCTTGAATTTCGTCCGGTCCTCGCCGGCCAACAGCTTGGCCTGGGTTTCGGTGCGCGCCTTGCGCAGCGAATCCGCCTGCGCCTTGCCGCGCCCTTCGGCGACGGCTTCGGCGAAATTGGCAAACAGCACCGTGAACCACAGCCAGATGATGATCTGCAGCGTGAAGCGCAGATCGCCGCCACCGGTGACGAGGTCCTTGACGAACAGCACCGATGTCAGCGCCGACACGACGGCGACGACGAACATCACCGGATTGCGGGCCAGCGTGCGCGGATCGAGTTTGCGGAAGGCACCGCCGATGGCGGGCCACAGGATGCCGGCATCCATGATGCTGGCCGATTTTGACTGGCTCATTTTGAAGCTCCGGCTTCAGTATTGATGTGCGGCACCGATTGGTCGGATGCCGGAAAGAGATGAGGAAGCCCGTAGGCCAGAAGCCAGAGCGCGATCATGGCGGCGGCAAGCCCAAGAAATGTCGACAGGGTCGGGAAAGGAGGCGGCATTCCCTCCTTCCCCGGATCGGCCCGATGCCTGACATTGCGGCGCTTGTTGCTGAACCAGGACATGTCTGCCTCAGAATATCTGTCCATGAATCGTTGCCAGGTGCTCGACAACAGGTCCGACGGCGAGCGCCGGGAAGAAGGTCAGGCCGCCGACGATGACGATGACGCCGACCAGCAGCCCGACGAACAGCGGGCCGTCGGTCGGGAAGGTGCCGGCCGAGGCGGGCACGGTCTTCTTCGCCGCCAGCCCGCCGGCGATGGCGAGCGCCGGTATGATGACCAGGAAACGGCCCATCAGCATGCCGATGCCGAGCGTGATGTTGTACCACGGCGTGTTGCCGCTGAGGCCGCCGAAGGCCGAACCGTTGTTCGCCGCCGCCGAGGTGTAGGCGTAGAGGATTTCGGAGAAGCCGTGCGGTCCGCCATTGGCGATCGAGGCCACCGCGCTCGGCAGCACCACCGCGATGGCGGTGAAGACCAGCATCGCCAGAGGCAGGCACAGGATGGCCAACATCGCCATCTTGACCTCCTTGGCCTCGATCTTCTTGCCGAGATATTCGGGCGTTCGGCCGACCATCAGGCCGGCGACGAAGACGGCGATCAGGATGAACATCAGCATGCCGTAGAAACCGGCGCCGACGCCGCCGACGATGACTTCGCCGAGCTGCATGTTGATGAGCGGGATCATGCCGCCGAGCGCGGTGAAACTGTCATGCATGGCGTTGACCGCGCCGCAGGAGGCAGCCGTGGTGATGACCGCGAACAGCGCCGAGAGCGCGATGCCGAAACGGGTCTCTTTGCCTTCCATGTTACCGCCGTCGATGCCGAGCGCATGGACCAGCGGATTGCCCGCCGCTTCCGCCCAATAGCAGACGGCGACGCCGGCGATGAACAGCACGCCCATGGCGGCCAGGATCGCCCAGCCCTGACGCTGATTGCCGACCATGCGGCCGAAGACGTTGGTCAAGGCAGCGCCGACGACGAAGATCGACAGCATCTGGATCAGGTTGGAGATGGCATCGGGGTTTTCGAATGGATGTGCCGCGTTGGCATTGAAGAACCCGCCGCCATTGGTGCCGAGCATCTTGATGGCGACCTGCGAGGCGACCGGGCCGAGCGCGATCGTCTGCCTGGCGCCCTCCAGCGTGGTGGCGTTGACGTAAGGCCCGAGCGTCTGCGGCATGCCGAGCCAGACATAGACAAGGGTAAGCACGACGCAGAGCGGCACAAGCACATAGAGCGTGGCGCGCGTCATATCGACCCAGAAATTGCCGATCGATCTTCCGGAAGCGCGGGCAAAGCCGCGGATCAGCGCGATCGCAATGGCAATGCCTGTGGCGGCCGAAACGAAATTCTGGACAGTCAGGCCGGCCATCTGCACGAGGTAGGACATCGTGCTTTCGCCGCCGTAGTTCTGCCAGTTGGTGTTGGTCATGAAGCTGGCGGCGGTGTTGAAGGCGAGCGCCGGGTCGACCGCGCTCATGCCCGCCGGATTGTAAGGCAGGCCGCCCTGCAGGCGCTGCAGGACATAGAGCACCAGGAAGCCTGCCAGGTTGAACAGCAGCAGCGCCACCGCATAGCTGGCCCAGTGCTGTTCCTCGCGCTCGCTGGTTCCGCAAATGCGGTAGAGCCCCTGTTCGAGCGGGCGGAAGATCGGCGAAAGCGGCGTGCGATCACCTTTGAAGACGCGGTGCATGTAGAAGCCGAGCGGCTTCACCAGCAAAACGAGGATCCCGCAATAGAGGAGGATCTGTATCCATCCGTTCATGGTCATGATGTAGCTTCCGTGCGCCGGTGGATTAGAAACGCTCTGGACGAATGAGGGCGTAGGTGAGGTAGGCGAGCAGGAACAAGGTCACGCCACCACCGAGGATGTAATCGAAAAGCATGATTCGACCCTTCCGCTCAGATTCTGTCGCAGGCTTTGACGTAGACGAAGGACAGGGCGAAGAACAAAACCCCGATCCCGAGAACAATGACGTCCATGATTGCGTTCCTTGCTTTCACTTGTGTCTTTCAGCCACAATCGAACAGGCCAAACCGCTCGCGCTTGCTCGTCGCTTCGATGGCGACGGCATTCAAAGCTTCTGTCGGCGTGTTATATGGACCCGATCGCCATAAAGGTTCGAGACGGGATGGATGGGAAAGAAATAGGAATTTTATAAAGGTTTTCGGGGTGGGCGGCGGGCCACCGGCGATAGGGGTCGCCTTCGACGACGACCAGCGAGCCACGGTTTGGAGGTGGCACCGATTATCAGGATTGTGAAAGCGGCAAAGGACCATCCCAAGCCAACGCCAGGCGGGAATTGCGGCCTAACGCAGTGAGGCGCTGTAGGATGCTGTTGCATGCAGTCGCATCCCATGGCATTTCCGATGACAGGGCTTCTTGGCGGGCAAGGTTTGAAAAATTTTCAAATTACCCAGGAAAATCAAGCGGTTATGGCGGAGAGAGCGGGATTCGAACCCGCGTTACGGTCTCCCGTAAACACACTTTCCAGGCGTGCGCCTTCAACCACTCGGCCACCTCTCCGTCCTTGCATTTTTCGCGTTGGCCGGTTTCGCCGCGCGGGTTGGGGACAATGCAGTCCCTTCAGGGAGGCCGGCACGCGATATCAGCGCCGTGGGTGCCGCCAACCAGCAAACACCTTCCCTTCGCACCTGAGCCGTCAAAGCAACAGGCGCGGGGCTCATCTAGTCGATCCCGCGCCGAATGCCAAGCCATAACGGCGGTCTATTCGCTTTGCCGGCCACACACCGCTTCGCCAAGCTGCGTCGCACCCGTTTTTCAAGCCGCCGCCGCCCGAATGATGTGCACAGCCATGGCCGTAGGGCCGGCCGCGCTTGACTTCGCCGCGGCCCACCTGTCGAGTGAAGCGGAGGCTTTGCGGGGGGGCATCGTCCGGAGATGTCTTCAAGCAGTGAAAAACCGGGCGGAACGCCGGACAGTGGACAGACGCCGACAGGGCACCCGGACAGCGGGCTGTCCTACGTGCCGGTGGGCTGGCTCATCTTCGTCATGGCCTGGTCGGTCTACGGCCTGGCCTCGGCCTGGTGGCTGACCGGCAATTCCGGCCTGCCGGACAGGATCTTCTATTTCCTCCTCGGCGGGCTTGCCGTCGACATCATCACCATTCTGTGGGGACTCTACCTGCTCGGCCTTGCCTTTGGCCGCTCGGCGCGCTTCCCGCGCCACTTCATCATCTGGCAGGTGGCGACCATCGTCTGGGTGCTGGCGAGGCTGGCTTATGTGCTTGCCGTGCCCGATTTCGTCTTCTCCGCCAGGAGCTTGCTCATAAGCAGCGCCGAAATCGCCATCGGCCTGCTCTGCATCTATCTGCTGCGCCGCGGCTCCGGCGCCGAAGGCGTCTATGCCAGGCCGCGGGCGGAAGCGCCATCGGTCTTCGTTTCCATCGTCGCTGCCTTGCTCGGCATCATCCTGGGCGCGGTCATCGGCGCCGTTGGCGGCTTCCTGGCCGGCTCGGTGATCGCCGATCTCGCCGAGGTCAGTTGCTTCGAGGGCGGCTGCGGCTACTTTGCCGCCTTCATCGGCTTGGCCGGGCTGGTGGTCGGCGCCATTGCCGGGGGCATTCTTGCCGTCTTGCTCGTTCACCGCCGCCGGCGCGAGCCGGCCGCATAGGGTTCAGCAAGCGCGGGGCTTCAAATTCGCGTATCGCGATTGCGGACAAGCCGCACGCATTCTATTTCTGGTATCGGGACATGTGCCGGAGGTCTCCTGGTTAGCGTCCAGGAGGGACCGGGGGAGAGCCTTGATGTTTCGCTTCGTCTTTCGTCTTGCAGCCATGGTCGCGCTGTCGGTTTCCGTCATCATGGCGGTGCTCGACACGACGCGCACGGTGGCGGCTTCGGCCCTTGTGCTGACCCCGCTCAACGCGAGCTGGCTGGCCGTCTCGCCGGACACGCGGGCCGCCTTCGAAAGCTTCGTCCGCACCAAGGCCAGTCCGCTGCTGTGGGATGGCGCCATCGCCTGGGTGCTCAACCAGCCGGGCTTTGCCGTATTCGCGGTGCTGGCCTTCCTGCTTTACGCCATCGGCTACCGGCGGCAGCGGCGCACCGGACGGTTCGCGGCGAACTGACCCCATCGCCTGCACCATTCGGGCCGCCTCCTCACGGCTTGCACACAAGGTCAGATCGCTGTGTGGCTTGCCCGCGGCACGCTTTTCCAAAAGGTCAAAATTCCGCGTGAATTTTGTTTCGGGCCGTGCCAGATTGCCCGGGAGCGGGAGGGGAATACACTCCTGGCTGACGTCGTTTGCCGGCCGGAGAACCGGGCAGGCAGGCGGTGCGTAACGGAAAAAAATAACCGACAGGGTGTGGATCACATGAAACGTATCGTTCTCGGCCTCCTGGCCGCAACCGCAATGGTTCTTCCGGCTTTCGCCGCGGATGTCCAGCCGGCCATCCTTTACGATCTGGGCGGCAAATTCGACAAATCCTTCAACGAGGCTGCCTATCACGGCGCCGAGAAGTTCAAGACCGAGACCGGCACCCCTTACGTCGAGTTCGAAGTGTCCAACGCCTCGCAGCGCGAGCAGGCGCTGCGCCGCTTCGCCGAGGACGGCCACAACCCGATCGTCATGGCCGGCTTTGCCTGGGAGGATGCGCTGAAGAAGATCGCGGCCGAATACCCGGACCTCAACTTCGCCATCATCGACGATGCCGTCGACCTGCCCAATGTCCGCTCGCTGGTGTTCAAGGAGAATGAAGGTTCCTATCTCGTCGGCATCATGGCGGCGATGGCGTCGAAGTCGAAGAAGGTTGCCTTCGTCGGCGGCATGGACATCCCGCTGATCCGCAAGTTCGAATGCGGCTATGTCGGCGGCGCCAAGTCTGCCGGCGCGACCGACGTCATCCAGAACATGACTGGTGACACGCCGGCGGCGTGGAACGATCCGGCCAAGGGCGGCGAGATCGCCAAGACGCAGATCGACCAGGGCGCCGACGTTGTATACGCGGCCGCCGGCGGCACCGGCGTCGGCGTGCTGCAGGCAGCGGCGGATGCCGGCAAGCTCGGCATTGGCGTCGATTCCAACCAGAACGGCCTGCAGCCCGGCAAGGTGCTGACCTCGATGCTGAAGCGCGTCGACGTTGCCGTGTACACCGCCTTCATGGACGGCAAGAACGGCACCTTCAAGGGTGGCGTCGAGAATCTCGGCCTCAAGGAAGGTGGCGTCGACTACGCCATGGACGACAACAACAAGGCGCTGGTAACGGCCGAGATGAAGGCGGCGGTCGAAAAGGCCAAGGCCGACATCATCGCCGGCACGGTCAAGGTCCACGACTACACCGCCGACAACGCCTGCCCCTATTGATCGGCGGCGCCATACGGCAATGACTGGAACCGCCGGGCAACGCCCGGCGGTTTTGCTTTTGCCTGATCGGACGAAGCTCGCAAATGACACAGGAGCGAGGAATGCAGCCAACGATCGAACCCATGCGCGAGCATGATATCGACGTCGTGGCGCGACTGCGGATTGCCGCCTTCTTCGAGGGCACGGGAAGGACGCTGGAAGAGGATGCGGCAGGGCTCCGCAACCTTCTGACCAGAGACGGCTTTGAAACGGCTCTGGTTGCCCGTGTCAACGATGTGCCGGTCGGCACCTGCCTGCTGGTGCACCATGAACTGGAACCGGCGCATGATGTGACACCATGGCTGGCCGGGCTTGTCGTTGATGCCGGCCATCGAGGCAAGGGAACCGGCACCGCGCTGGTCAAGGCGATCGAAGCGCATGCGGCGTCAGTCGGCGTCGAGATGCTCTACCTCTACACATGGCAAGCGCGCGAGTTCTACGCGGCACTCGGCTGGGAAACGGTCGAGATGTGCGAGCAGGGCGGCGAAACGATGATGCTGATGTCGCGCCGGCTGGATCACAGTTTCCCCACGAGATAGCCGAGCGCGAAGACCACTATCAGCCCGATGGCAATGACGTACCCACGCCTGCCGCCAAGCGCGTGCACGCCAACGCCGTGTGGTGGCCGGGACAGGCTTCGGATCACTGTCGGTGACCTGGCATCGTTGCCGCCCAGGCCAACGCTGCGCATTTGCGGCAATTCGGCGAGGCGTTGCGTAACCAGCGCCCAATGATTGGCGCCGGTCGGTTTTTCGGCGCGGTCGAAAACATGCATGCGTTCGGCGAGACGCACCACCGCGTCGCGGAAGGCAGGATCGATCTCGAGATCGCGCTCGGCCCGCTCGCGCTCGGCATCGTTCATCAGGCCGAGCACATAGTCGCCGGCCCTCGCGATGCGGTCGCTTTCACCTGCCATGGCCAAGACCCTCCCCTTTTGCTCACCAGTGTGGCGGTTTGGTCACTGGCACGTCCGGTGCCGCCTGCTCTTCGAGCGCCAGGAAGCGGTCGGTCAGCGCATCGAGCTTGCGCTGCATGCGTTCGATCACCTTCCATTGCTCGGCGATCTGGCCCGACAGTTCCTCGATGGTCTTTTCCTGCTCGGCGGCGCGGATCTCCAGCGTCGTCAGCCGGTCGGTGGGCATGATCATGCAAAGTCCTCAGTTTTGTACCGCGACACCTTGCGCCGCAATGTCAAATCGACCTCTGCATATTAGCGAATGCGAGAGTTTCGGCCACGTTCGAAATTGACAAGAGTGCGGGGATTTGTCGAGAGTGGAGGCTGCTCCGGACAATTGGCACGGGCGGAGCGTCATGCTAGGCGTCTTGACCAAGCGATAAAAAATAAGAGTGGGACGGGCTGCATGGCGCAAGCCGCAATCGAACTGATCGGCATCAACAAGAATTTTGGCGCTGTGCGCGCCAACCGCGACATCAATCTGGAGATCGCGCGCGGCACCATCCACGGCATCGTCGGCGAGAACGGAGCCGGCAAGTCGACGCTGATGTCGATCCTCTATGGTTTCTACCAGGCCGACAGCGGCGAGATTCGTGTCGGCGGCCAGCCGGCGTCGATCAAGACCCCCAACGACGCGATCGCGCTCGGCATCGGCATGGTGCACCAGCATTTCATGCTGGTCGACAATTTCTCGGTGCTGGAGAACATCATCCTCGGCGCCGAAACCGATGCGCTTCTGAAGAGCAGCATCGCGAAGGCGCGCTCCGAGCTTGACCGGCTGGAGCGCGAATATGGGCTGGAAGTCGATCCCGATGCGATCATCGAAGAACTGCCGGTCGGGCTGCAGCAGCGTGTCGAAATCCTGAAGGCGCTTTATCGCGGCGCCGAAATCCTGATCCTCGACGAACCGACGGGCGTTTTGACGCCGGCCGAGGCCGACCACCTGTTCCGCATCCTCAGGCAATTGAAGGAACAGGGAAAGACGGTGGTGCTGATCACCCACAAGCTGCGCGAGATCATGGCCATCACCGACACCGTGTCGGTGATGCGTCAGGGCACGATGGTGGCGACCAGGGAGACCAGGAAAACCACTGTCGAGGAACTGGCGGAACTGATGGTCGGGCGGCGCGTGCTGCTGAGGGTCGAAAAGGGCGAGGCCGAAGCCGGTGCCGTCAAGCTCGTGGTCAAGAACCTGACGGTCAGGGATTCCCGCGGCGTCACCATGGTCGACGACGTCTCCTTCGATTTGCGCGCCGGCGAGATCGTCGGCATCGCCGGCGTCGCCGGCAATGGCCAATCCGAACTGCTCGAGGCGATTTCCGGCATCAGGCATGCCGTTTCCGGTTCCGTGATGCTCGAGGGCAAGCCGATCGATCTCACCGGCAAGGCCGATCCCGGCGAATTGCGCGACCGCGGCCTCGCCCACGTGCCGGAAGACCGCCATCATGTCGGGCTGGTGCTGGCCTTCGAGGAAAACGAGAATTCCATTCTCGGTTACCATGACGATCCCCGCTACCTCAAAGGGCCGTTCCTCAACATCGATGCCATCATGGCCGATGCCAGGGACAAGATCGAGAAATACGACATCCGTCCCGGCAATCCGCGCCTGAAGACCGCCAATTTCTCCGGCGGCAACCAACAGAAGATCGTGCTCGCACGGGAAATCGAACAGGACCCGGGCGTGCTGATCGTCGGCCAGCCGACGCGCGGCGTCGATGTCGGCGCCATCGAATTCATCCACAAGCGCCTGATCGCCATGCGCGACCAGGGCAAGGCGGTGCTGGTGGTCTCGGTCGAGCTCGACGAGATCCGTTCGCTTTCCGACCGTATCCTGGTGATGTTTGCCGGCCGCATCGTCGGCGAGCGCGGCCCCGACGCAACCGAAGGCGAGCTTGGCTTGCTGATGGCCGGTGTCGAACATCAGGAGGCCGCGCAATGAGCACCCCTTACGCCAAATTGCCGGCCTGGGCCGACTACGGGCTGATCCCGCTGATCAACCTGTCGGTCGCCTTCATCGTCGCCGGCTTCGTCGTCATGCTGGTCGGCGAAAACCCGTTCCGCGCCGCCGTCATCCTGGTCGAAGGCGCCTTCGGCAAGGGAACAGGCATCGCCTTCACCCTGTTCTATGCCACGACCTTCATATTCACCGGGCTTTCGGTGGCGGTGGCGGCGCATTGCGGCCTGTTCAACATCGGCACCGAGGGACAGGCCTACATCGCCGGTCTCGGCATCGCCATCGTCTGTCTTTCCTTCGACAGCACTCTGCCCTGGTGGCTGACATTTCCGCTGGCCATCGTCGCTTCGGCGCTTGTGGGCGCATTGTGGGCGCTGATCCCCGCCTACCTGCAGGCCAGGCGCGGCTCGCACATCGTCATCACGACGATCATGTTCAACTTCATCGCCGCATCGATCATGGTCTACCTGCTGGTCGGTCCGTTGAAGCCGGCGGGGTCGCAGGCGCCGCAGACGCGCAACTTCCTCGCCGGCGCGGAACTGCCGAAGCTAAACTGGATCATCGAACTGTTCGGCGCCAAGATCCGCTCGGCGCCGCTCAATGTCTGCTTCCTGCTGGCGCTGGTGATGGCCTTCCTGGTCTGGCTGCTGATCTGGCGCACCAGGCTCGGCTACGAGATGCGCACCTATGGCCACAGCCCGAAGGCGGCTCGCTATGCCGGCATTTCGGAAACCCGCATCATCATTACCGCGATGATGATCTCGGGCGCGCTGGCCGGCATGATGGCGCTCAATCCGGTGATGGGCGACCAGCACAATGTCGCGATCGACTTTGTTTCGGGCGCCGGTTTCGTCGGTATCGCCGTGGCGCTGATGGGCCGCCTGCATCCGGTCGGCATCGTGCTGGCGGCGATCCTGTTCGGCATGCTCTACCAGGGTGGTGCCGAACTCGCCTTCGAGATGCCGGCGATCAGCCGCGACATGATCGTCATCATTCAAGGGTTGGTCATCCTCTTCGCCGGCGCGCTGGAGCACATGTTCAGGCCCTATATCCAGGCTCTGTTCGCTTCGTTCAGCCCCAAATCGGTGGGCATGCAGGCGGTCACCGGGAAGGGAGCCTGAAATGGATATCTTCAACCCAATCATCCAGGTGCTGGACTCGACCATCCGCCTGTCGGTGCCGCTGCTGCTTGCCTGCCTCGCCGGCCTCTATTCGGAGCGGGCCGGCATTTTCGACATCGGCCTCGAAGGCAAGATGCTGGTCGGCGCCTTCGCGGGTGCTGCCGCGGCTTCCGTGTTCCATTCGGCGCTCATCGGTCTCGGCATGGCGATCCTGATCTCTGTCGCCTTCGCGCTGGTGCACGGCTTTGCCTCGATCACCCATCGCGGCAACCAGATCGTTTCGGGCGTGGCGATCAACTTCGTCGCCGCCGGATCGACCATCATCCTTGGCCAGGCCTGGTTCCAGCAGGGCGGCCGCACGCCGGCGCTGCAACCGGGCGAGCGGTTCGAGGCGATCATCTGGCCTGGCGCCGACGCGGCCAGGGACGTGCCTGTCATCGGTCCGATCTATGCCGAACTGATCTCCGGCCATTCGATCCTCGTCTATTTCGCCTTTGCGATGGTGCCGTTCACCTGGTGGGTGCTGTTTCGCACGCGCTTCGGTCTCCGGCTGCGCGCGGTCGGCGAAAATCCGGCCGCGGTCGATACCGCCGGCATCTCGGTCGCCTGGCTGCGCTACCGCGCGCTGATCTGCACCGGCATCCTCACCGGCGTCGCCGGCGCCTATCTGTCGATGGTGCAGAATGGTGGCTTCGTGAAGGACATGACCGCCGGCAAGGGCTACATCGCGCTGGCCGCGCTGATCTTCGCCAAATGGAAGCCGGTCAACGCCATGTTCGCCTGCTTGCTGTTCGGTTTCCTCGACGCGGCGTCGATCCGCCTGCAGGGGACACCGCTGCCCATTGTCGGCAAGGTGTCGGTGCAGTTCATGCAGGCCCTGCCTTATGTGCTGACCGTCATCCTGCTCGCCGGCTTCATCGGCAAGGCCATACCGCCGCGCGCCGGCGGCGTGCCCTACGTCAAGGAACGCTAAGGGTCGACAGTTCGGCGGACGAAGCACCGGGTTTTGGACACGATCATCGGAGAAACAACTGAATGTCGCATGATCTGTTCGAAGCGGCCAAGTCAGCCATGGCCAAGGCCTATGCGCCCTACTCGAAATTCCCGGTGGGGGCCGCCTTGCGCACCGAGGACGGACGTATCTTCACCGGCGCCAACATCGAGGTCGCCTCCTATCCCGAGGGCTGGTGCGCCGAGACCACCGCGCTTGGCCATTACATCATGGGCGGCGGCGGCAAGATCGTGGAAATCGCCGTCCTTGCCGAACGCATGGCCAAATGCTCGCCTTGTGGCGGCTGCCGCCAGCGGCTGGCCGAATTCTGCCGTCCGGAAACGAAGCTCTATCTGTGCGATGCTACGGGCATCGCAGAGACAGTCACGATGGGCGACATGCTGCCCTATGGTTTTCGCGGCGATATTCTCAAATGATAAGCTGGCTCAAAATGAAAAGCTGGCTCAAATGAAACGTAGGCCGACATGACGGAAAAGGCGCTGGACCATCTTATCGAAAGGCTCGATGGCCTGGCGCCGTCGACCGCGCTGGTGCTGGGTTCGGGCCTGGGCGGCCTGGTCGACCGGATCGAAAACCCCATCCGCGTCTCCTATGCCGACCTGCCGGGCTTTCCCCGGAGCGGTGTCAGCGGCCATGCCGGCGAAGTGGTGGCCGGGCTGTTTGCCGGCGTTCCGGTGCTGATGCTGTCCGGCCGCGCCCACTACTACGAGCATGGCGTTGCGGCGGCGATGCGGCCGGTGCTGGAAGTGCTTGCCGGCATCGGCATCACGAAACTGATCCTCACCAACGCAGCCGGTTCGGTCGATCCGGATATGCCGCCGGGCTCGGTGATGCTGCTCACCGACCACATCAACTTCTCCGGCACCAATCCGCTGATCGGCGAGCCGAGCGACCGCCGTTTCGTCGGCCTCACCGAAGCTTATGATGCCGGCATGCGCGACGCGATCGAACGCGCGGCGAAGGCGACCGGCACAGCGCTGCACAAGGGCGTCTATATGTGGTTCTCGGGCCCCTGCTTCGAGACGCCGGCCGAAATCCGCATGGCGCGCATCATGGGCGCCAACGCCGTCGGCATGTCGACCGTGCCGGAAGTCATTCTCGCCCGCTTCCTCGGCCTGCGCGTCGCCGCCTGCTCGGTCATCACCAACCTGGCCGCCGGCATGACCGGCGCCGAGCTTTCGCACCAGGAAACCAAGGACATGGCGCCGGTTGGCGGTTCGCGGCTGGCAACGGTGCTGCAGCGCGTGTTCCGTGACGGGCTGCTGGAGAGCTGATGCTTCCGCAGGAAATCATCCGTCACAAGCGCGACGGCCATAGGCTGGCGCCTCACGAAATCGCCGCCTTCATCGACGGCGTGACGTCGGGCACCGTAACCGACGGCCAGGTCGCGGCCTTCGCCATGGCGGTATTCTTCAACGGTATGAACCGCGACGAGGCCGTGGCGATGACGCTTGCCATGCGTGATTCCGGTGACGTGCTCGACTGGTCGGATTTGCCGGGCCCCGTCACCGACAAACATTCGACGGGCGGTGTCGGCGATAATGTCTCGCTGATGCTGGCGCCGATCGTCGCCGCCTGCGGTGCCTATGTGCCGATGATCTCGGGCCGAGGTCTCGGCCATACTGGCGGCACGCTGGACAAGATGGATGCCATTCCCGGCTACATCAGCCAGCCCGACATCGCGCTGTTCCGCAAGGCGGTGCTGGAAACAGGCTGCGCCATCATCGGCCAGACCGCCGATCTGGCACCTGCCGATCGCCGGCTTTACGCCATCCGCGACGTCACCGGAACCGTGGAATCGGTGCCGCTGATCACCGCATCGATCCTGTCGAAGAAGCTCGCGGCAGGCCTGCAATCGCTGGTGCTCGACGTCAAGGTCGGCAATGGCGCCTTCATGGAGAAATCCCGCGATGCGACCGCGCTCGCCAACAGTCTGGTCGAGGTCGCCAGCGGCGCCGGGCTGAAGGTCTCGGCGCTGATCACCGGCATGAACGAACCGCTGGCTTCGGCCGCCGGCAATGCCGTCGAGGTGCGCAACGCCGTCGATTTCCTGACCGGCCGCTTCCGCGACCGGCGGCTGGAGGACGTGACGCTGGCGCTTGCCGCTGAAATGCTGCAGTCGGCAGGCTTGGTATCGTCCAACCAGGACGGGATGCGCCGCGCCACCGAGACGCTCGCCAGCGGCCGCGCCGCCGTCACCTTCGCGCGCATGGTGACCGTGCTTGGCGGCCCTGCGGATTTCATCGAGAAGCCGGAAAAGTACCTGCCCGGGGCGGCAACGGAATTCGCGGTCAAGGCGACGACGGACGGCTTCGTTACCGGCATAGCCACCCGCGACATCGGCCTCGCGGTGGTCGGGCTGGGCGGCGGGCGCACACGGCCCGACGACAAGGTCGACCCCGCGGTCGGCATCACCAGGCTGCTGCCCATAGGCGCGGAAGTAAACGCCGGAGATGCGCTGGCGCTGATCCACGCCCGCTCACCCTCCGATGCCGAGGCGGCTGCCGCGGCCGTGCTTTCAGCCTATGCGATCGGTGCTTCGAAGCCTGCCGCCGACAAGTCGGTCATCCGGCGGATTCTGCCGCGCGACTGAGTGGACCCTACTGAACCAGCAGCAATGTGCCGTTCTCGGCCTGATACTTGCCGAGCCGGTTGAGAAAACTCATGCCGATCAGGTTGGTGCGCAGTGCCTTGTCGTCGAGCACGATCGCCTGCACACCGTCGACGCTGATGCTGCCGATCTGCAGGCGGTCGATCATCACCACCGCGGCCTTGATAACGCCGTTGGCGGTGCTGACCTCATGACTGAAATCGGAAGGATTGAGCGACAGCCCGATCCTGCGCGCCGTCGACGTATTGACCGCCACCAGCGTCGCGCCAGTGTCGATCATGCCGTCGACCTGACGGCCGTTGAGCTTGAAGGTGGACGAGAAGTGTCCGCGCCCGTCAGCCGCAACCACAACCTTGCGGCCGGTCGGCAGCGGCGCCACCGGCTTGTCGGGAACAGATGCCAGACTGGCCTCGGGTTGCGTCTCGGCCGCAGGCTTGGCCGTCACCGCCGATTTCAGCAGGTTTTCGAATATTCGCGGATTTGACTGGTAGACAACCGGGATCGATGCCGACGCACCGGCAAAAACGCTGAGAATGAGAAGCTTGCGCAGCATGGATCGGCCTTTGTGAAAGTCGACATTTACCACGTCATGATGTTTGCTTTTTTAACGCGGGCCGAAACCGCAGGTTTTCGTAAACAAACCGTATCGGGCCGGGGAATCGCCAGCCTGTATCAGTAGTGTTGCTCCTNGCCTATGCGAATTTATGGATCAATGACGGCTTCGCTATTCGTGAAAACGCCTGCTGAAACATGGATTCGCTAACGCCTGGCATTAGAGACGACAGTTTGCCAAATAGGTATTGGGGATCCGTTGCGCTACGTGGGAAGGAGATTAGCGTCGTTGGAATGTCGTTTCTTGACAATGATTCAATCAGATTTGCGAACTTGCGATACAAAACGTCAATCTGTTCATCCGCATGGTCCGTCTCCCACAGTCCTCCCGCAACCGGGGAGCCGTCTGGCGAGCCAGTTGTTATTTCCTGCACGTAAGCTCGACTGGCCGCGGCATCCTCAAACCGTCGGACCGGAATGACGACGTGATCTATCTTAATGCCAGCAGCCAAGACCGCGTCCACATTCTCACATAGAAATGGACTCTTGATTATTCTCGGGCCACACGGATCAAAGATCCCTCTTTCCAGGCCGGCTCGGGCTTTCGGAGAATAATCTGTCGCCGACCATTCGCCGGTATCCAGACCAAGCTCTGTTAGCAGCTCGACAAGATAAGTGGTTCCAGCCCTCCCCGTCCCACTGATGAAGATCCGCCTTGTGTCTTTCGTGGGGCGCCTTAATCGAGGCAAGAATCCGAGTATGGGTAACATGACGAAAATACCTGGAGGCCAGAAAACTACTGCTCAATTCGCCGGTACGGGGACGTTCTATAGACCTAAGACGATCAGACAGTCTATTTCGTCCCGTACATGCGGTCGCCGGCGTCGCCGAGGCCAGGCATGATGTAGCCCTTCTCGTTGAGTTGGCGATCGATGGACGCGGTGAAGACCGGAACATCCGGGTGCGCCTTGGTAAAGCGCTCGATGCCTTCGGGCGCCGCCAGCAGGCACAGGAACCGGATATTGGTGGCGCCGCGCTCCTTCAACTTGTCGATCGCCGCGATCGCCGAATTGGCTGTCGCCAGCATCGGGTCGACGACGATGACCAGCCGGTCGCCGAGGTCGCTCGGCGCCTTGAAGAAATACTCGACAGCCTCCAGCGTCTCGTGATCGCGGTAGAGGCCGACATGGGCGACGCGGGCCGCCGGCACCAGGTCAAGCAGGCCTTCGAGCAGGCCGTTGCCGGCGCGCAGCACCGAGGCGAAGACCAGTTTCTTGCCCTCCAGCGTCGGAGCTTCCATTGTCTCCATGGGCGTTTCGATCGTGGTCGTCGTCAGTTCGAGATTGCGGGTGACCTCATAGCCGAGCAGCAGCGAAATCTCGCGCAGCAGCCGCCGGAAGCCGGCCGTCGAGGTCTCCTTCTTGCGCATGATGGTCAGCTTGTGCTGGACAAGCGGATGGTCGACGACGGTGACGCCCTTCATGATGTTCTCCTGATGCGGTGTCGCCCGAAACCGCGCGCATGGACCCTTTCGGACGTGTCGCGCTTCAAGCTGCTTGGGCGAACCCTAGCGGTATTGGACCGGCCAAGGAACCGCTTGGCCCGCATCGACCACAGCTTTGTCGGAAGAAATCAGCGAGCGGCGCTGTTCAGCCGGGCAAGAAGCGCCGCTTTGGTCTTGCGGTCGACGAAAGCCGCCTCGATGGCCGTCCTGGTGACCGCGGCGAGCGCTTTCTCATTCATCGCGAAATGCTCCGCCGCAATGTCGTATTCGCGCTTCAGCGAGGTCCAGAAATAGGGTGGGTCGTCGGAGTTGAGCGTCACCTTGCAGCCCGCCGCCTGCAGGGCCGGAAACGGATGGTCGGCGAAACTGTCGAAGACCTTGAGCGCGATGTTGGAACCGGGGCAGCACTCCAGCACGACGCCCTCGTCAGCGATTCGCCGGACAAGGTCGGGATTTTCGATGGCGCGCACGCCATGGCCGATGCGCGACGGGCGGATATGGTCGAGTGCCGCCTGGACAGTCTCCCAGCCCGTCAGTTCGCCGGCATGGACGGTGATGCCGAGCCCGGCCTCCCGCGCGATCTCGAAAGCCCTGACATAGTCTTCCATGTCGCCCGTGCGCTCGTCGCCGGCGACGCCGAAACCGGTGACCAGCGGATGGCCGCAGCGCGCCGCGAAGCGTGCCGCCCGCTCGATCGATTCGACGCCGACATGGCGCACGCCGGTGACGATCATGCGGCCCTCTATGCCGGTCTTGGCCTTGGCGCGCAGCATGCCTTCGCCGAGCGCATCGGTGTAGGCCTTGGGCGACAGCCCGGCTTTCGTCGCGTGGTCCGGCGAGGTGAACACCTCGGAGTAGATTGCCCCGTCGCGGGCCAGGCTGGTCAGATAATGGTCGGCCAGCCGCGCGTAATCCTCCTCGGTCCGGAACAGGTCGGCGGAAAAATCGTAAGCCGCGAGAAAGGAGGTGAAATCCTGCCAGACGAAGGACCCGTTCTGGATATAGGGCGAGGTATCCTTGCCGTATTTCTGCGCCTGGCGGATGACGAGATCTGGCGCCGCTGCCCCTTCGATGTGGCAGTGCAGTTCCGCTTTCAAAGGCATTCAAACATCCCGTCGGTCAGTCCAGGTCTTGAAAACCCACCACCTGGAAGCGCGGCTGAACACCGCGCCTTAAACAATAGCGCCCGCATCATCGATCGGCTATGGTCCCGCCGGTTTTATGACGGATCAAAAAAATGTCAGTTGAGAGAACCACGGCCGCCGGCGGCATGGAAACCTCCTATGGTTTCAAGCGTGTAGGGGAAGGCGAGAAGCAGTCCTTGGTCAATGAGGTTTTCCGCAAGGTCGCCAATCGCTACGACCTGATGAACGACCTGATGTCAGGCGGCCTGCACCGGCTGTGGAAGGATGCCATGGTCGCCTGGCTCAATCCGCCCAAGCGCTCGGGCTGGCGTGTGCTCGATGTTGCCGGTGGCACCGGCGACATCGCCTTCCGCATCGTCGATGCCAGCCATGGCCATGCCCATGCCACCGTGCTCGACATCAACGGCTCGATGCTCGCTGTCGGCCGTGACAGGGCCGAAAAGAAGGGCCTGTCCGGCAACACCGATTTCGTCGAGGCCAACGCCGAGGAACTCCCCTTCCCTGATGCCAGTTTCGACGCCTACACCATCGCGTTCGGCATTCGCAACGTCCCGCATATCGACGTGGCCCTGGACGAGGCGTTCCGCGTGCTGAAGCCCGGCGGCCGCTTCCTGTGCCTGGAGTTTTCCGAGGTCGAGATGCCGTTGCTCGACAAGGTCTACGAAGCCTGGTCGTTCAATGCCATTCCCAGGATCGGCAAGTTGGTCACCGGCGACGGCGAGCCCTATTCCTATCTGGTCGAATCGATCGCGAAATTCCCCAATCAGCAAAACTTCGCGGCGATGATTTCCCGCGCCGGCTTCGATCGCGTTTCCTTCCGCAACTATTCAGGCGGCATAGCGGCCCTGCATTCGGGCTGGAAGCTTTGACGCCGTCGCCCATCTCCAACACGCGACGTGCCTTGCGCCAGTTCAATGAACCGGTGGGGCGGACGCGGCCATGAGCACCGTCAGCGCGGGGTTCCGGCTCGTACGGGCCGGTTGGGTGCTGGTGCGCGAGGGCGTCGTCGCTGCCTTGCCCGGCGAGGAACTGTCCGGCCTGCCGAAATTCGGCTGGCGGCTGGCGCGGCTGTTCACCCGCCGCCGCGCGCTTGCCTATGAGCGCAGCGACCGGCTGGCCAAGGCAGTGGTCCGGCTCGGCCCATCCTATGTCAAGCTTGGCCAGTTCCTGGCGACGCGGCCCGATGTCGTCGGCAACGACATGGCGCTCGATCTCGCCATGCTGCAGGACAAGATGCACACCTTCCCGACGGCCGAGGCGGTCGCGGCGATCGAAGCCTCGCTCGGACGCAAGCTCGGCGATCTCTACAAGCAATTCGGCGACCCGGTCGCCGCCGCCTCCATCGCTCAGGTCCATGCCGCTGAAACCGTCGATGGCGGCGTCGCCAGGAAGGTAGCGGTCAAGGTCATCCGGCCAGGCGTGCGCCGCCGCTTCTTCCACGACCTCGAAAGCTATTTCCTCGCCGCCCGCCTGCAGGAAAAATACATACGGTCGTCGCGCCGGCTGAGGCCGGTCGAAGTAACCGAGACGCTGGCGCAGACCACCAGGATCGAGATGGACCTGCGCCTCGAAGCGGCCGCGCTCTCGGAACTTGGCCAAAGCACCAGGGAAGACCCTGGCTTTCGCGTCCCTTCGGTGGACTGGGAACGCACCGGTCGCGACGTGCTGACCATGGAATGGGTCGACGGCGTCAAGATGAACGACCTCGCCGGCCTCGAAGCCGCCGGCCATGACCTGAAGGCGATCGCCGCCAATCTCATCCAGTCCTTCCTGCGCCATACGCTGCGCGACGGCTTCTTCCATGCCGACATGCATCCGGGCAATTTGTTCGTCGAGGCAAACGGCACCATCGTCGCCGTCGATCTCGGTATTGCCGGACGCCTCGGCAAGAAGGAGCGCCGCTTCCTCGCCGAGATCCTCTACGGCTTCATCACACGCGACTATCTGCGCGTCGCCGAGGTGCATTTCGAAGCCGGCTATGTGCCGCGCCAGCACAACGTCTCCGCCTTCGCGCAGGCGATCCGTGCGATCGGCGAGCCGATCCACGGCCAGCCGGCCGAAACCATTTCTATGGCCAAGCTTTTGACGCTGCTGTTCGAGGTGACCGAACTCTTCGACATGGCGACACGGCCTGAATTGATCCTGCTGCAGAAAACGATGGTGGTGGTCGAGGGCGTGGCGCGTACGCTCGATCCGGCTTTCAACATGTGGAGGACCGCCGAGCCGGTAGTCAGTGGCTGGATAGCCGGTAACCTCGGGCCGCGCGGCTTGCTGACCGACGCGCGCGACGGCGGCAAGGCGATGCTGGCGCTGATCCGCCAGGCGCCGGAACTCGCGGCCCGTACGGAACGGCTGTCGAGAGAGATCGACCTGATGGCCGAGCACGGCCTGCGCTTCGATGAGGCGACCGCCCGCGCCATCGGCAAGGCCGAGGCACGCTACAGCCGTTCTGGCCGTGTGGCGCTGTGGGTGATCGCGCTGACGCTGGTCTATATCGCCTGGAAGCTTCTTTAGCCCCGCCGCCGCTTCGAGTCCTGCGGCTTGCGGCAACTTGATTGCATTGCTATCATCGCTATCAGGTAAGACGAGTAGAGTGCAATCATATGGCCAGCATCACGATCCGCAACCTTGATGATGAGGTCAAGGAACTGCTGCGCCAGTTGGCGGCGGAAAACGATCGCTCCATGGAAGAACAGGCGCGGGTGATGATCCGGGCCGCTGTCGACGGCCAGATCGGCCCGGTTGGCCGTCTCGATCAGATCGAGAAAGCCCTCCTTGAACTCGCCAGTTCGCAAGGCGCCCCGACCGTGGCGTCGGCCTTGGCAGTCAAGAGCTTGCCGCGAGGCACACTTTCCAACAAGCGCATCCTGCTCATCATCGGCGGCGGCATCGCCGCCTACAAGGCGCTCGATCTGATCCGCCGGCTGCGCGAGCGTGGTGCGGCGGTGCGGGTGGTCATGACGTCGGCGGCGCAGGAATTCGTGACAACGCTGTCGGTCGGGACGCTCTCCGCCGACCATGTCTTCACCGACATGTTCGACCGCAACGATGAACACGATGTCGGCCACATCAGGCTATCGCGCGAGGCGGACCTCCTGGTGGTGGCGCCCGCAACCGCCGACCTGATGGCCAAGCTCGCCAATGGCCATGCCAACGATCTGGCCTCGACCGTGCTCATCGCCACCGACAAGCCGGTGCTGATGGCCCCGGCCATGAACCCGAAGATGTGGTCGCATCCCGCCACCCGCCGCAACCGCGCGACCTTGGGCAAGGACGGCATCACCTTCGTCGGCCCCGCCAAGGGTGAGATGGCCGAGAGCAACGAGGCCGGCGAAGGCCGCATGTCCGAACCGTTGGAGATCATCGCCGCGGTCGAGGCGCTGCTCGATGCCGGCCCCAAGCCGCTGGCGGGGCGCAGGATCATCGTCACCTCAGGCCCGACGCACGAGCCGATCGATCCCGTGCGCTATATCGCCAACCGGTCGTCCGGCAAGCAGGGCCACGCCATCGCCGCGGCATTGGCAAAGCTTGGCGCCGATGTCCGACTTGTCTCCGGTCCCGTAAGCATTGCCGATCCAGCCGGCGTGAAAACCATCCATGTCGAGCGAGCGCAGGAAATGCGCGACGCGGTGGAACAGCTTCTGCCTGCCGACGCCGCGGTATTCGTCGCCGCCGTTGCAGACTGGCGCACCGAGAATTCGGCCGGTGAGAAGATCAAGAAGGTCGCGGGCGAAGGCCCGCCGGTGCTGCGCATGGTCGAGAACCCCGACATCCTGGCTGGTGTCGGTCACCACGAGCAGCGACCCGGCCTGGTCGTCGGCTTTGCCGCCGAGACGCAGGATCTCTTGCGCAACGCCGAGGCCAAGCTCAGCAAGAAAGGTGCCGATCTCATCGTCGCCAACGATGTGTCGCAGACCAGCGGCATCGGTCCTTCAGGCGTGATGGGCGGCGATCGCAACCGGGTCCGGATCGTGTCTAGGACCGGCATCGAGGAATGGCCTGAAATGACCAAGGACGAGGTGGCGGCGCGGCTCGCCGCGCTCATCGCCGCGCGGTTGAAAACGATCGTCGTCTGACAAGTGTTGGCGGAGCCGCCAACATCCTGTTGCGTGCTGTGCGCTAAGCCGTCAGTTGGCTAAAAGCTCAGCCGTGCGGGCAAGCGCCCCGCCGAAGCCATTGAGCGGAATTGAAAAGCTTACGACTTGCCCGGTATCGGCCGCGAACGCGTCGATCTTGAGCGTGGTGCCGTTCTTCAGCAGCGGCGTGACATTGGCATCGAACGCCACCGGCACAAGGCAGCCGACCACCTGGCAGGTGTTGAACGGCAGGCTGCCATCGAGCTTCTGGTCGTCTATGGTCAGCGCGACACCCTTGGCAAGCGCCAGGCCGAACGGCAGGGCAAGAGTTCCGGTCGCATCCTCGCCGGTCTTGCTCGACAGCTCGATCGCCAGCAGCCGCTGGTTGCTTTGCTTGTTGAACTGCTGATGCGACAGGCTGCAGACCTTGTTCGTGCCCGATATCTGGCAATTGACCGTCCAGTCGCCGTGAGTTTCGGACAAGGCCAATGCACCGCCGGGCAGCTGCGGCGCGTCAACTGCGGCGGGCGGTGTTGCCGTCACCTTGTCGCTCTTGGTTTGCGCCGCCATCGCCGGCAGGCCGGCGATACAGGCGGCACCCAGCACTGCTGCGAAATACGCGTATTTCCTCATCAAGACCTCTCCCGGCTCCGCCTCGAGCCAGTCTAGAAACTGGCCTTGAGAGACGCGCTGACTGCATTCTGTTTGACCGTTTCCCCGAAGGCGCCATTATACCTGACGGACATGCCAACGCATTGACGCCTTTCGGCTCGAGGCCGGCGCCGACCCGATAGAGCGGCGAATCGATCGCTTCCGTCAAGTGCAATGCCGGATAGCCGGGCAGATTCTCCGCAGCCGCAAAGCGGCCACTGCGCCATCTGGAACACGCCCGGATCGGTGAGTGCCGGAACCCGGATCCTGCGCCAGTTCGAGGAAGGTCGGATCGTCGGCGTAGAGAACGAGATCGGTGCCGTTATCCACCTTGAACTGGACGTTGAAGTCCACTGCCGGATGCAAGGTCTTCGCCTCGATGCCGGAATCGGCCATCGCCGAACCCTTGGCCACCACATATTCGGTGAACAGCTTGTCGATCGACAGGAAGTTCAGCGGAGCTTCGCCGTCGAGGTCGCCCGCACCTGATCAGCGCTGGGGCATCGGTGATCTGGTTGTTGAGGTCCACGTCGCATTCCCGCCATGGCATCGCAGGACAAACACCCTATATATCTGGTGTGATGAGGTTTTTCTGCAGGAATGAGCGGATGTACATGCGTCGTACAGCTATGAGTTTCGTACTGGCGGTGCTGGCCGGGGCGGCTTTCGTCGGCTTTGCATCGCCTGCTTCCGCGCAGGTGCTCGATCCTGCGGCCAGAAACAATGTGCTCATCCAGCAGAATGACCTGCAGGCCTTGCAGAGCCGGGTTCAGCGGCAGCAATTTCAGCAACAGCAACAGCAGTATCGTGCCCAGGATCGCGTCATCGTCCAGCAGCCGCCGCCTCTCGTTCCGCAGGTCAGGCCGAGCTGCCAGACGCAGATAATCGGCAACACCGCCGTCAGCACCTGCCGCTGATCGACGGGCATCTTCTTTTATTTAGCCGACTTACATGGTAGGGCACTTTAGGTGCCCTTGCGGCAGTTTGGATTTTGCAGAGGCGTCGCATCACGCTAAGGGGCATTGGAGCGACTGGATTATCAAGATGGCAGCCACCAAGAAAAAGGCCGTGCGCCAGGCCAAGAAAGGCGAAAGGATCCGCCAGGTGGCGGCCATTCCCTTTCGGCTGAACCCGCGCGGCGGCATCGAGGTGATGCTGGTCACATCGAGAACGACGAGACGCTTCATCGTGCCCAAGGGGTGGCCGATGAAAGGCAAGAGCGGGCGCAAGGCAGCCACCATCGAGGCATTGGAGGAAGCCGGGGTGCTTGGCAAAACGCTGAAGCAGCCGGTGGGCACCTATTCCTACTGGAAACGCTTGGCCAACCGCTTTGTCCGCGTCGACGTCATCGTGTTTCTGCTGGAAGTGACGGAAGAGCTTGCCGACTGGCAGGAGGCCAAGCGGCGGCAGCGGGCCTGGCTGGCGCCGGCCGAGGCCGCGATGCTCATCGACGAGCCCGATCTCTCGACACTGGTGAACACCTTGGCGCTGCCCAAGCCTGCGCCGCTCGAGCAGGCATAAGCCTCAATTATCCGTCCCCTCATCTGCAGGAAGCGGTCGTGCCGGCGGGCCGCTATAGGCCCACAGCCATTCGCGCGGAAAGGTGTGGGCGGTTTCCCGTCCATATTGCGTCGCAACAAAGAGTTTGAAGCGCTCGAAAGCGCTCAGTTCAACTTGACCAGAACCACCCGACGGTTCTTGGCGCGGCCGGTCTCCTCGTCATTGCTGGCGACGGGCGCCATCATGCCGGCTCCGGCCGCCGTAAGCCGCGACGCATCGATTCCGTATTTCGCCACGAGCGCCGCCTTGACCGCCTGCGCCCGCCGGGACGACAGATCGAGATTGTAAACGAAGGCACCCTGATTGTCGGTATGGCCGACGACGATCACGGTCATCCCGGGCTCATTGGTCAAAAGCGTCGAAATCTCCTTCAGCGTCGGCTCGGACTCCGGCTTGATGTCAGCTTTGTCGGTGTCGAAGAAGATGCCGTAGAGGGAGATGCTGCCGGTGGCGGAGAGCGAGTCCGCCATCTTGGCAGCTTCGACGACCACCATTTTCCTGTCGCGCGCCTTGGGTTCCAGCACCTGCACTACGGCGACGGTGCGACCGTTGAGTTTCTTGCAGTAGAGATCGTCGGTCAACGAATAGGTCTGCACGGTGACATAGGCGTCGCCGCCGTCCTGCGGCACCTTGGCCGAGAAATAGCGCTGGTCGTTGATGCCGGTAGCCAACGCGCAAGCGCCATTGGAGAATGCCGCGTCCTTGAGATCGCTTTCATGGAAGGAATACATCGTCAGGCTCATGTCGCCGCCGCCGCCGCTCGACGAGCGGTCGGCAGCGCCGCCACATTCCTCCTTCTTGCATTCGAACAGGACTTCGCCGCCTGCAGCCTTGATCACATCCTGATAATTGCGCAGCACCTCGAGCGGCGAGCGCTCGGCCGGCAGCACATAGGCGATACGGGTCAGGGCACCCTCCACCTCGGCCTTCTTGTCCGGCGCGAAAACGCGATTGTTCATGGCGTCGCGCGCGTTGGGATCTGCACTTGGCTTCAGGGGCGACAGCGGTACGCTGAAGTCGGTAAAGGCAAGCTTTGCGTAGGACACGATGAAAGAGCCTTCGTAGCGCTTGGCCAGTTGATTGTCGGCGGCGCCCGCGATATCGGCGGTCGGCACCGTCGCGTCGGCTGCCGCCAGCCGCATTACCAGCGCGAGAACAAGCCCCGCCCAGAAAAACCTCATGATTGTCGACTTTAATGCATGCATCGATCGATCCCCTCGCTTGATGATCGATGCTAGCAGAGCGGCTATGTCCAGTCGATGACGCCGCTCAGGGCAGCCGCTCCAGCAGGATGGTTGGCGCGTCGTGATAGAGGGTCTGCGTCAGCTCGGTATAGCCGCACTTCCTGGCGACGTTCAACGAAGCCGTATTTTCGGGATCGATGATGCAGACGGTTCTGGCACGTCCGAACGTCTCGTCGCCCCAGCCATGCACGCGGCTGACGATCTCCGTGGCAAGGCCGGCGCCGTGCGCGGCCGGAACGAGCGCCCACCCCGCCTCGGGGATACCTTCGATCGACGGCTCCATGTCGCGCTTCAGATCGTGGAACCCGGCCTCGCCGAAGAAGCGGCCAGTCGCTTTCTCCTCGATGGCCCAGAAGCCGTAGCCGAGCAGCGACCACAGGCCGGCGTGACGCAGGAAGCGCATCCAGCTTTCTTCACGTGTGCGCGGCTTGCCGCCGATGAAACGGGTGACGACGGGGTCGGCCCACATCGTGGCATAGGCATCGAAATCGCCGAGCCGGTGTGCCCGCAGGATGGTTCGCGGCGTCTCGATGACCGGAGCGATGGTCGCTTGCGTCGTGTTCATTGGATTTGCCTCGCGTTACGGCCTGCGGTTAGCAAATCGCCGGCGCGGTGCAAGAGCCAGGAAACCAGGAACCATCATCCAAGGCGCAACGTCCGGCAGCCTTCACGACATCCGGGCGCTATGGGATTTTCGCGCGGCGGTGTTATTTTCGACGCAGGCTGATTCAGCGCGTCCCAATTTTTCAGGCGCCGGCCACTGCCGCCGATCCAAGGAAACCCGCATGGACACCACCGACCTCGTGCTCGCCATCATCCACCATCTGCTGGTGTTCTCGCTAGCCGGGATCATCGGCGCCGAATTCGTGCTGATCCGTGGAGACCTGCCCGCCGCGACGCTCAAGCGGCTCGCCGGCATCGACCGCCACTACGGCATCATCGCCGCGCTCATCATCATCGTCGGCATCGGCCGTGTCGCCTGGGGGCTCAAGGGTTGGGAGTTCTACGTCTACAACTGGGTGTTCTGGGCCAAGATGGCGGCATTCGGCACCGTCGGCCTGCTGTCGATCATCCCGACCGTGCGTTTCATGTCCTGGAGCCGGCAGGCGAGCGCCAATCCTGCCTTCGCCGTACCTGTCGGCGAACTGGCCTCGGTGAAGACCTATATCCGCGCCGAGGCGTTCGTCTTCCTGCTGATCCCGGTTTTCGCCGCGGCGATGGCGCGTGGCTACGGCTACTGATCGTCGGCGGCAATCGTTTCAAGCGGAGCGGTCGGCACCAGCGGTGCCGGAATGCTGGTCGTCTTCACCTCCGCCTTGCAGATATCGGCGATAATGCAGGCCGGACAATCCGGCTTGCGCGCCTTGCAGACATAGCGGCCATGCAAGATCAGCCAGTGATGCGCATGGCGCATATATTCGTCCGGGATGATCTTCAGAAGTCCCTGCTCGACCTGTTCCGGGGTCTTGCCGGGCGCCAGGCCAAGCCGGTTGCCGATGCGCAAGATGTGGGTGTCGACCGCCATCGTATGCTGACCGAAGGCCATGTTGAGCACGACATTGGCGGTCTTGCGCCCGACACCGGGCAGCTTGACCAGCTCATCGCGGTCATTGGGCACCTCGCCGCCATGGTCGCGGATCAACGCCTCCGATAGTGCGATGACGTTCTTGGCCTTGTTGCGCCAGAGCCCGATGGTCCTGACATAGTCGCCGACCTTGGCTTCACCCAGCGCCAGCATCTTTTGCGGCGTATCGGCGGCCTTGAACAAAGCCCGCGTCGCCTTGTTGACGCCGGCATCGGTCGCTTGCGCCGACAGCACCACCGCCACCAGCAGCGTGAAGGGGTTGACGTGTTCGAGCTCGCCCTTCGGCTCTGGCCGCTGCACCGAAAAGCGCCGGAATATCTCGTGCACTTCGGCCGGGCTGTAGCGCGAAATCCACCGCGCGGGCCGTGGACGCGGCTTGGCATTGGAGCCGTCGCGCCGTCCGGACGGCGGCTCTTTTTCGGGCATGGAAGATTCTTTGGACTTGGGACTCGCCATTTCCCTCCTATAATATCCTGCCATGAGCGACACAAACGCCTCGTTTCAGGCTGATGAGCCCTTCTTTCACGCATTGCTGACCCCACACCGGTCGCTGGGCCGGACGGGCTTCCTGATCCTGATGGGCGCACTGATGTTCGGCTGGCTGGTCACGGGTGCGTTTTTCCTGTCGCGCGGGGCCTGGCCGGTGTTCGGCTTCTTCGGCCTCGACGTGATTGCCGTCTATATCGCCTTCCGCGTCAATTATCGGGCCGCACGCGCCCGCGAGGAAGTGTCGGTGTCACGCACCAGCCTCGATATCCGCAAGACGGCCCCCTCGGGAAAATCGGAAGCGCATCGCTTCAACCCTTTCTGGGCGCGGTTTTCGGTCGCCCGTCACGCCGAGATCGGCATCACCAGAATGATCGTGGAAGCACAGGGCCAGAACGTGCCGATCGGCGGCTTCCTCGACCCCGATTCCCGCGAGAGCTTCGCCACCGCCTTCGCGCGCGCGCTGGCGACCGCCAAGGCGCGCTAAAGCAATTCCAGGAAAAGAAGCGGTTTTCCGGCCGGGCTCGAACCCGGAGTCTATCTGGGCAAGAGCTGCAAGAAGGCAAGTTTCGGGTGGCGATCGGCGCCCCAAGAGGCGATATTCCGGCCCAAGGAGACAGGTCCATGAGCACACACACGGCAGTCCTCAAGAAGGACATCACGCCCGAGGGCAGCGACTACGAGATCGTGCGCCGCGCCATCGAGAAGATCAGCCTCGACTATCGCGACCAGCCATCGCTGGAAGAACTGGCCGAGGAAGTCGGCGAGACGCCGACCGGCTTGCAGAAACTCTTCACCCGCTGGGCCGGCCTGTCACCCAAGGCTTTCCTGCAGGCGGTGACGCTGGACCATGCGCGCAAGCTGCTCGATTCCGGCATGCCGCTGCTCGAAACCTCATTCGAACTGGGCATGTCCGGTCCCGGCCGGCTGCACGACCTGTTCGTCACCCATGAAGCGATGTCGCCGGGCGACTACAAGACGCGCGGCGCTGGCCTCACCATCCGCTACGGCTATCACCCCTCCCCGTTCGGCACTGCCCTGATCATGGCCACGGATCGCGGGCTTGCCGGCCTCGCCTTCTGCGACGTCGGCGAGGAGCGCGCCGCCTTCGCCGACATGTCCGGCCGCTGGCCCAACGCCCTCTATGTCGAGGACAGGGAAGCGACAGGCCCTTATGCCGCGCGAATCTTCGAGCCGACGCTGTGGCGCGCCGACCAGCCGCTGCACGTCGTCATGATCGGCACCGACTTTCAGGTCCGCGTCTGGGAAGCCTTGCTGCGGATCCCGATGGGCAAGGCCCGCACCTATTCCTCGATCGCGGCCAGCATCGGCGCGCCGAGCGCCAGCCGCGCGGTCGGCGCCGCCAACGGCGCCAACCCGCTCTCTTTCGTGGTGCCTTGCCACCGCGCTATCGGCAAATCAGGCGATCTCACCGGCTATCACTGGGGCCTGACCCGCAAGCGCGCCATCCTCGGCTGGGAGGCGGGGCAGATTTCGTCCTGAAATGTCGATTTTTAATTCGGGCTCCAAGGAATATATGAATATTCGCATTTTGAAGTATTAGTGGGAATTATTTCGAGAATTTCTGGATACAACCGGCGACAACCATCGGTTTCTTCACAGCCGTTGTTTTGACGGTTTATTTAGGTTTACGCTAAATTAACCATGCTAACGCGATGATGACCCGTATTAATTCGGACATTCCGACTTAATAGGAGGGTTTCGATGACGTTTTTTCGCGCCGCTTTCGGCGCAACTCTGCTGGTCGCGTGCCTGGACCAGGCTGCGATGGCCACACAGCAGAATGTCATTTTCAACGGCACGGTCACCGCGACCTGCACGCTTGTCGTCGCCACCAACGGCACGATGACGGTAAGCCCCGACCTTCAGTCGCTGAGCTCGCACAACAGCGGCGGTTCGGCTGGAACAGTCACGCTCACCACCACCGGGGGTGTTTCGCTGAGCGTCGATCCGGTGACCCTCACCACCGTGCCGGCCGCCGACAGCACGGCCATCACCTGGACACCGACCTATTCTGCCAGCGGCGCCCACACGATCGCGGAAACTGGTTCCTCCACCGCTCTGACTGTCCCCGGCGCCGATCTTGTCTCGGTCCATCTCGCCGGCACCAAGGGCGGCAGCAATCGCTTCGCGAACGGCAACTATCAGGCAACGGTAACGCTGCGTTGCGAATGACGTCCCCGCGAAGGAAAGGGGTCCTTGAAACATGTTCTGAACCTGGCGACGGCGCTGGCCGTCGGATTGATGCCCATTGTCGCGGGCGCCCAGTCGATGTCGCCGATGCGGGGTGAGGTCAACAGTTTCACCGACGCCTTCGCGGTCCGCGTGTTCCCCGCCAATCCCTACGGCCAGAAGATAAAGGTCGAAATCCACGTCTACGATCAGAATTTTCAGCCAGTGGACGCCAAGATCTCTCCGAACGTCTTCCAACTGGGCTCTCAGGCTTCCCGACCCGTCCTTGTGGTCGTGCCCTTCGGCGGCGCTGCCGAGCGTAAAGTGCGTATCTGTACCGAGAGCATCCCCTTTCCCAATCAGCAGACGCAGATAAAGGCACAGATATGCGGAAAGTTTTTTGGGCACCGCAAGTCCTGACACTCGCGTTTGCGGCAATGTGGGCGGGGATCTCGCCGGCGCTGGCCGAGGATGTCTACAACCTCAATCAGAACGAGAGCGGCTTCAATTTGCCGGGCGTGACGTTGCCTCAGGGCCAGGACGAGGTCCACGCTTCCGACGGCACCACCTGCCGTTCGGCGGTGTCGGGCACCGGCGCCTATTTCGACCTCGGCGTTATCAGAGGCAACAGCCAGTCGAACAACGACGTCGCCACCTACAGCCGCGTGGTGATCCCGATCGGTCGCACGCCGAAACGTGTCGATTGCAGCCGCCTCTATGAACTCGAGGTCGAGCGCCTGCAACTGGAGCTGAAACTGCTCAAGATGGGCCTCGGCGGCGACGGCCCGACGGCGAGCGTGGCCGCCAGCGCTCCCACGCCCGTGGCCGCATCACCCGGATGGGACAACGAAGGCTGGAGCATCAGGACCGGAAGCGGTGATGGCAAGAAAAAGAAGAAGAAATAACCGGGCGCTGCTTGCGATGGCCGCGCTCGCCGGCTTCTGCCTTCCGGCGCAGGCGGCGATCATCGGCACCTGCACCATCATGGTCGGGGCATCGGGAACGATGACCGCAAATCCGGCCATCGGCATACTCGGATCCAAGCAGGCAGGCGGATCGAGCGCCAGTGCCACCGTGGTAGCAAGCTCCACGCTGTGCTCGCTATTCAACCTGCTGGACTGTTATTCGGTTTCAGCGCCGGCGCCTGTGGTATTCTCGTCCGCGCCGAGCGGCGGCGGCACCAACGTGACCTTCGTCTCGGTCTTCCGCCTCGATGGCTCGGGCGTCGACAACAATGGGGGCGTGCCGCAAAGGGTCGTCAACGGCACCCACGCCATGCAGGTCGACCTCACCGCCACCAAATCGAGCGGCATCTTCCCGGCCGGCAGCTATCAGGGCATCGTCACAGTGCTGTGTGAGTGAGGCGGCAAATCGCGCTGGACCATTCGCGTGGTCTGGCATCGAGCGGCCTGGCAGGATAGCTTCCCCTGCATTCAGCAGGAGGCATTTCTTGATTATCGTAGTCGGCTCGATCAACCTCGACCTTATCGCCAATGTCGACCGCTTGCCGAGCCCCGGTGAGACGGTGAGCGGTTCCGGTTTCACAACGGCGCCCGGCGGCAAGGGCGCCAACCAGGCGCTCGCCGCCGCACGTGCCGGTGCTCAGGTGCGCATGGTCGGCGCCGTCGGCAAGGACAATTTCGCACCAGAAGCTCTGGCGTTGCTGCGCGAGGCCAAGGTCGACCTGTCGGGCGTGGGAGAGACCTTTGCCTCGACCGGCACGGCGCTGATCATGGTCGGTGACGACGGCGAGAACATCATCGCCGTGGTTGCCGGCGCCAATGCTTCCGTGGTGCCCGGCGACCTCTCCAAAGCCTTTCTGAAAGAGGGCGACGTCGTGCTGCTGCAGCATGAAATTCCGCTCGCGACGATCGATGCGGCACTCGACCAGGCAAGGGCGGCCGGCGCGGTCACCGTGCTCAACACGGCTCCGTTCCACGCCAAGGCGGCAGGCTTCCTCGGCAAGGCTGATTACGTCGTCGCCAACGAAACCGAGTTCGACCTCTATGGCGAGGCGCTGGCGCTCAGCGGCCGCGATCGGAAGGCGCGCATGCGCGATTTTGCCGGGAAAACCGGACGCGCCATCGTCGTCACGCTTGGCGGCGAAGGCGTGATGGCGGCGACGCCGAGCGATTTCCTGACCGTTCCCGCGTTGAAGATCACGCCGGTCGACACGGTCGGGGCCGGCGACACATTCTGCGGCTATTTCGCGGCCGGCCTGGCGTCGGGCCTCACGCTCGAACAGGCATTGGCGCGTGCCGGCGCCGCCGGCTCGCTGGCTTGCCTCAAGCCCGGCGCCCAGCCGGCAATCCCGCTGGCGAAAGACGTCGACCAGGCCTTGCAGGAAACCCGTTGAGATGATGCGCCCGCGCACCAGACATGCCGTACCCGCGGCCAGCGACATCTGCCGCCTGTCGGCTGTCGAACTCGCCGACGCGATCCGCCGAAAGAAACTCTCCGTGCGCGAGGTGGTGACGGCGTTCCTCGATCGCATCGATGCGGTCAACCCGCTGGTCAACGCCATTGTCTCGTTGCGCGACCGCGCCGACATCCTGCGCGAGGCCGACGCCGCCGATATCAGGCGGACGGATGGAAGCGGCTCCCTCTTTGGCCTTCCCATTGCCATCAAGGACCTTGCCTCCACAACGGGCCTCAGAACTTCGTTCGGCTCGCCGATCTTCGCCGATTTCGTGCCGCAGGAAGACGACTTCTTCGTCGAACGCATCCGCGACGCCGGCGCCATCATCATCGGCAAGACCAATGTTCCCGAATTCGGGCTCGGCTCCAACACCTATAACAACGTGTTCGGTCCGACGCTGAATGCTTTCGATCCATCGCTCACCGCCGGCGGCTCGAGCGGCGGTGCGGCGGTGGCGCTGGCACTGGACATGGTGCCCGTCGCCGACGGCAGCGATTTCGGCGGCTCACTACGCAACCCGGCAGCCTGGAACAATGTCTACGGTTTTCGGCCGTCGCAGGGGCTCGTGCCCGGCGGTCCCGACTTCGAGGTTTTTCAGGCGCAGATGGGCGTCGAGGGGCCGATGGGCCGCAACGTCGCCGACATGGCGCTGTTGCTCGACGTGCAGGCCGGCTATCACCCGCAGGCGCCCCTCTCCTATGAGAAGCAAGGCTCCTTCCTTGAAGGGCTCGCGATGGCGGCGACCGGCGGCCGCATCGCCTGGCTGGGCGATCTCGGCGGCCATCTGCCGATCGAGCCCGGCATCCTCGACCTTTGCGAGGCAGCACTCGCACGGTTCACGGATGTATCCTTCCTGGCCGAGCCCTTGCGACCGGATTTCGATTTCGAAGCACTCTGGCTGGCCTTCGTGACGCTGCGCCAGGCCAGCAGCGGCTGCGCCCTGAAAGTGCATTATGACGATCCCGCCAGGCGCGGCCTGCTGAAACCGGAAGCCGTCTGGGAAGTGGAGAACGCCATGAGGCTGACGGGGCCGCAAATCCGCGCGGCTTCGGTCGTGCGCACCTCCTGGCACCGGATGCTGTTGTCGATCTTTGACCGCTTCGACCTCATCGCGCTGCCAACCGCGCAGGTCTTTCCCTTCGACGTCGGCACCCATTGGCCCCGCGAGGTCGCCGGGCGGGCGATGGACAGCTACCATCGCTGGATGCAGGTTTCAGCCTTCGCCACCTTGGGCGGTTGCCCGGCGGTCAATGTGCCGGTCGGCTTCGACCACAGGGGCCGGCCCATGGGCATGCAGCTGATCGGCCGGCCACGCGGCGATCTCGCCGTGCTGAAGGCCGCGGCCGCCTATGAGACGACGTTGCCCTGGCCGATCGGCGCCTGAGCCAGGCACGGCGCGCACCGGCTTGCGTCGTTATCGCCGCCATGCATTGATTGTCGCCTGACAGGCCGCGGTAGCGGCATTGCGAGGAAAAATCATGTCGCTGGAACTCTACGCCGCCTATGTTCTTGCCTGCATCGTCATTATCCTGGTCCCCGGGCCGACGGTCACCTTGATCATCGCCAACAGCATCCGCCACGGAACTCGTGCCGGTCTCGCCAATGTCGCCGGCACACAGGCGGGTCTCGCCGTCATGATTGCCATCGTCGGCATCGGCCTCAACACGCTGATCTCGGGCATGGGCCACTGGTTCGAGTGGGTGCGTCTGATCGGCGCCGCCTACCTGATCTGGATGGGCGTGCAGATGTTCCGCTCGAAGGGCACGCTGAACGCCGACGGAACCGCCCGGAAACCACGCGGCGGCTTCTTCCTGCAGGGCCTGCTGGTGGCGCTGAGCAATCCCAAGACGCTGATTTTCTTCGGCGCCTTCTTCCCGCAGTTCATCGCGCCGCAGGGCAATTATTCGCTGCAGATCGTCGTCATGGGCCTAACCGCCATGATCTTCGCCGCCATGTCGGATTCGACCTATGCGCTCGCCGCCGGCCGCGCCGGCCGCATGCTCTCGGCCAGCCGCGTCAAGCTCCTGTCCAGGATCAGCGGCAGCTTCATGGTCGGCGGCGGCCTGTGGCTGGCGTTTTCGCGGTCGAAGTAACCACGAAAGCGCCTTCTTCATATATTTTCGCAGAGACATATTGAAGAATTGTACGCCGCTGCACAATTCTTCACTATGCGCAAATCAAACGTTTCCTTTCGGGATCGCTTGCTTATTTGGCAATACGAGTACAGCGACGCAGTGGTCGGCATCGCTTTCTTTTGCGCCTTTGCGCTGATGAAATCCGTCGCGATTGTAGAGCTTCAGGCCAATCCGGTCGTCGCCACCCAACGCGTGATGGCCGTGGGCGAATACATTAGAGTGAAGCCTATCAGCCCGTATGCTATGGTAGGTCACAATTTATACTATACCTACGATGTACGCCTTGATGACGACAACACGCGGATATCGATCGACGACGACGTCGAGCGACCGCATCTTCTTGGCTCCCTCGTTCCTATTGAACGGCAGCACCACAAGCACGGCGTCGACACCTATCGATTGCTCAATGGGTGACAACGCGCGCTGGTGCCAACGCGCGCTGTCCAAAAAACGTCAGTTAAGCCGCCTCAGCCTCTCCACCAGCAGCGCAAAAAACCCGTCATGGTCGATGTCGCGCATCACCATGGCGTTCTTTTCCCGCTTGGTCACGCCCCACCAGTCGATCACGGTCATGCCCATGGTCAGTTCCGAGGCGGTTTCCACGCTGACGTTGCAATGGCGGCCCTTGAACAGGTCCGGCTTCAGCAGGTAAGCGATAACGCAGGGGTCGTGCAGCGGCCCGCCGTCGGTGCCGTACTTCTCCTCGTCGTAACGCTCGAAGAATTCGAGCATGTCTGCCGTGGCGATGCCGACCTTGCTGCCAAGCTTGCGGAAAGCGTCGATGCGCTTGGACGTGGTCAGCGCCTTGTGGGTGACGTCGAGCGGCATCATAACGATCGGGATGCCGGACTTGAACACCAGATCGGCGGCCTGTGGATCGACATAGATGTTGAATTCGGCGGCCGGCGTGACATTGCCGCCTTCGAAGAAGCCGCCGCCCATCAGCACGATTTCCTTGATGCGCGGTGCAATGCGCGGTTCGCGGATTAGTGCCAGCGCTATGTTGGTGAGCGGCCCGAGCGGGCAAAGGGTGATGGTGCCGCTCTCTTCCTTCATCAGCGTCTCGACGATGAAATCGACGGCATACTGCTCCTGCAGCCTCATCGTCGGTTCGGGCAGTTGCGGCCCGTTGAGACCGGTCTTGCCATGCACTTCCTCGGCGGTGACCAGTTCGCGCGCCAACGGACGGATGGCGCCGGCATAGACCTTGATATCTGGCCGGCCGGCCAGTTCGCAGATCTTGCGGGCGTTCTTTTCGGTCAGTTTCAACGGCACGTTGCCGGCAACGGCAGTAATGCCGATGATGTCCAGTTCGCTACTGCCGAGCGCCAGCAGAATGGCGACGGCATCGTCCTGGCCGGGATCGGTGTCGATGATGATCTTGCGTGGTTGGGGCATTTCAATTCCTTGTTTGGCTAGCCATCAGCTCACCGGACCGATCGTGCGCCCGAAAAACGCCAACCGGCTGCAAGCTGCCGAACCGCTCGACGGGGAACGGTCCCGGCCTGCGCGCTTCTCCTTGCATCCGCGCGTCGTTTCAAGCGCCATGTCGATTATTCCTGTGAGTCCACGGCTTGGTCTTTTTGGGCGGGTCTTTTGGTGGCTTGAACTTGGTCGTGGGGCGGACCATATCAAGGCCATCGGGAAAAATGCCATTTGGGTTTTTCCAGTTTATGTCGCTCTTGAGAGGACAGTGTAACATGAGCCGAATGACGCCTTTCTCCAGCCCGCTTCTCCTGGGTTTCGACGCCATGGAAAAGACCCTGGAGCGTCTGGCGAAGTCCGGTGACAGCTACCCTCCCTACAACATCGAGCGTCTCAGCGGTGCCGACGGCAAGGCCGAAAGGCTACGCATTACGCTCGCTGTCGCCGGTTTCGCCGAAAGCGAGCTCGATGTGACAACGGAGGAAAACCAGTTGGTCGTGCGCGGCCGTCAGACCGACGATACCGAGCGCGAATTCCTTCATCGCGGCATTGCCGCACGCCAGTTCCAGCGCTGCTTCGTGCTGGCCGACGGCATGCGCGTGATCGCGGCGGAGCTGAAGAACGGCCTTTTGTCGATCGACCTCGATCGGCCGGAGTCTGAACGGCTGGTACGGAAAATAAATATATCGGTGAAAGACTGATCTTCACTGATGGCTCTCATGCGGGATGGCCTTAAGCGGCGTCCTCGCGCCAAGGAGGCTTGAAATGACCAGAACTGACGAAACCATAACCATGACCAGCGGCGAGTTCGCCCATCTCGGCGAAGGCTCGGTCGCCTATCTGCGCAAGGTCTCGAGCGATGAACTGCTCGGCCGCTTCCCCAACATCGGCGAAATCGCGCCCGGTATGGAGCTGTGGGCCCTGTTTGGCGCCAACGGCCAGCCGATCCTGCTTTCCGATGCGCGTGACCGTGCCTTGGCCGGTGCCATGGAAAACGACCTGACCACCGTCGCCATTCATTAAAGTCGGCCAGTGGGTAACTGAAAAGGGCCGCTCACAGCGGCCCTTGGGGTGATATCTTAAAAAAGATGGCTTCAGGCCGCGTGCGAGGCCTGCGTGTCCGACAAAAGCGCGTGGATCGCCGCGGCGTCGCGCGTCCCCCTGACCTTGGCCACCGTGTCGGCGTCGCGCAGCACGCGCGCGATGCGCGACAGCGCCTTAAGGTGATCGGCACCCGCCCCTTCAGGCGCCAGCAGCAGAAACACCAGATCAACCGGTTGGTCATCCAGCGATTCGAAATCGACCGGGGTTTCCAGCCGGGCGAAAACGCCGGCGATGCGCTTCACGCCGGCGAGCTTGCCGTGCGGGATGGCGATGCCGTTGCCGACGCCGGTCGAACCCAGGCGTTCGCGCTGCAGGATGGTGTCGAACACCTCCCGTTCCGGGATGCCCGAAATCGCCGCGGCCCGCTCGGACAGCAATTGCAGAAGCTGCTTCTTGGAGTTCGCCTTCAACGCCGGCAAGATCGCCGGAACGCTGATAAGATCGCTCAGATCCATGCTTGAAATCCTTGTTCGCCTGCCGCGCCAGTCCCCACCCCTCGTGCGGCCGGCTTTTATCCCTGTGCGACTTTGGTCGTGGACGGATCGATCCAGCCGATGTTTCCGTCGGGCCGGCGATAGACGATGTTGAGATGGTCGGTTCCGGCATTGCGGAAAACAACCACCGGACTGTCCTTGGTATCGAGCTCGATGACGGCTGAGGCCACCGACATGGTCTTCAGCGTCATGGTTGATTCGGCGACGATGGCCGGTGCGAAATCCTCCGGGATTTCCTCATCGTCGTCGGCAAGCGGTGCCATCACGGTATAGGCAATGTCGGTCAACTCGCCATTGGCATTGCCCGAATTGTGCGATTTCAAACGGCGCTTGTAGCGCCGAAGCCGGGTCTCCAGCCGATCGGCGGCCGCCTCGAAGGCGAGCGTCGGATCCTGGGCATCGCCGGTGGCCTGCAGCGAGGCGCCGGAATCCAGCCTGATCATGCAATCCGCCGAATAGCGCGAGCCCGATTTGATGACGGTGACGTGCCCCGCGAAGCCGCGATCGAAATATTTGCCGATCGCTTCACCGACACGATCGTTGATGCGTGTGCGGAACGCATCGCCGATATCCATGTGCTTTCCCGAAATGCGCAGATTCATCTGAAAACTGACCTTCCTTGCTCAGGCTTCAAACTGGCCCGAGTTTATACTCGTGATCCGTGCGCACAAGCTTTGCGGCGTCACTCGCGCCGATTTAAATCCGAACTTTCCGGTTGATCACAAGCCGCCTTCTTGACCGTCCCGGGTCATTGTCGTGACGGACCATCCGCTAGCGGGCATCAAGCCCGTCTCATGCGGGCGGGCTTCTAGCCACTTCACCGTGGCTTGTCAATGAAACTCGAAAACTGTGAAAATCGCGAGCGCCTAACGGCCGGCGCTGGCGAGCGCCCGCTTCTCGCGCCGGCGCTGCACCGATGAGGGAATATTCATGCCTTCCCGGTACTTGGCGACCGTGCGACGGGCGATATCGACGCCGCTTTCCCTCAGCATGTCGACGATAGCATCGTCCGACAGCACATCGACGGGCTTCTCTTCGTCGATCATTTGCTTGATGCGATCACGCACCGCTTCGGAGGAATGCGCATCGCCACCACCCGATGCCGCGATCGAGGCGGTGAAGAAATACCGCAGTTCGAACACGCCGCGCGGGGTGAGCATGTATTTGTTCGCGGTGACCCGGCTGACCGTCGATTCGTGCATGCCGATGGCGTCCGCCACCGTGCGCAGGTTGAGCGGCTTCAGGTGGCGCACGCCATGCACGAGGAAGGCGTCCTGCTGGCGTACGATTTCCGAGGCCACTTTGAGGATCGTCTTGGCCCGCTGGTCGAGGCTGCGTGTCAGCCAGTTGGCGTTCTGCAGGCACTCGGCCAGGAAGTCCTTCTCGGCCTGGTTCTTCGCGTGCGGCGACACCTGGGCGAAATAGATATGGTCGACCAGCACGCGCGGCAGCGTTTCGGCGTTGAGTTCGACGGTCCAGCTGCCGTCATTGGCCGCCCGCACCTCGACATCGGCGACGATCGAGTTACTGGCGCCGCCCGAAAACGCCATGCCCGGCCGCGGGTCGAGCGCCCGGATTTCGGCCAGCATGTCGAGCAAATCCTCCTCATCGACGCCGCAGAGCCGCTTAAGCGTCTGGAAATCGCGGCGCGCCAGCAATTCGAGATTGGCGATCAGGACCTTCATGGCCGGATCGAGCCGGTCACGCACGGCAAGCTGCAGGGAAAGGCATTCCGCGAGATCGCGGGCAAACAGGCCGGCCGGCTCGAAGGTCTGGCATACGGCCAGCACCTTGCCCACCGCCACGCCGTCGGTGCCAAGCCGCCCAGCGATCTCCGCCAGATCGGCCCTGACATAGCCGGTCTCGTCGAGCCCATCGGCAAGTTCTCCGGCGATCAGCCGCGCTACGGGATCGGTGAAGGCGAGCGCGATCTGCTCGCCGACATGGTCGCGCAGCGTGATCGCGCTCGCCGCCATGTCGCCGGCATCGAGCCCCTCGGAAGAGGAGCCGCCGCCACTGCCCGAAGCCGATTTCCATTGCGCCGTCAGGTCGGGCCCGAGCCGTTCGCTGGTGCCGGGATCATCGGGAAACAGGTTTTCCAGGGACGTATCGAGCTTTTCCGAGATCGCCTCGGCGCTCCATGCCGTCTCGTTCTCGAACCAGTCGCCATCGGGCGCCGCTTGCGGCTCAGCCTCGAGCTTCTGCGCCTGATCGCTCGCGGCATCGTCCTGCGGCTCGGCGCGCTCCAGGAGCGGGTTGCGCTCGATCTCCTCGTCGATGAAATGCTCGAGCTCTGCATGGGTAAACTGCAGCAGCCGAATCGACTGCATCAGCTGCGGCGTCATCACCAGCGACTGCGACTGTCGGAGCTGTAGTTTCGCCGCCAATGCCATGGTTCGGTTTCAAACGCCTCCTCTACGCGTCCGGACTTCCGGAATGAATTTCTCGGCCGGCCATAGAAACTGGCCCGGCTTTTGCTTGTCAAGGCAAAGCCTAGCAAAACTCGCTTACCGGAGCGTTATTGCGGATCAAAATCGCGGAAAACAGGTCGTCGGCGCGAAAAAAATCGTATCAGGAAACAAATTTCACGCTGAGAGCGATTCCGGGAGCCGGGGAAAAATGGCTTTCCGATCGGAATTCCGTGAAAAAGAGCCGGGGCGGTTCGCTGTTTCAGACAGCGAACGTCTCAGAGCGTGAAGCCCTCGCCGAGATAAAGCCGCCGCACGTCGGGATTTGCCACCACTTCGTCGGCGCGGCCATGGGTCAGCACCTGGCCGGCATGAATGATATAGGCACGGTCGATGAGGCCGAGCGTCTCACGCACATTGTGGTCGGTGATGAGGACACCGATGCCGCGCGCCGTCAGGTGACGCACCAGTTGCTGGATGTCGGCGACGGCGATCGGATCGATGCCGGCGAAGGGTTCGTCGAGCAGCATATAGGCCGGGCGCGTCGCCAGCGCACGCGCGATTTCCAGGCGCCGCCTTTCGCCGCCCGAGAGCGACATGGACGGCGCCTTGCGCAGATGGCTGATGTGAAATTCCTCGAGCAGTTCGTCGAGGCTGCGCTCGCGAACCTTGCGGTCCTTTTCGACCACTTCGAGCACGGCGCGGATGTTCTGTTCGACATTGAGGCCGCGGAAGATCGAGGCCTCCTGTGGCAGATAGCCGATGCCGAGGCGCGCGCGGCGATACATTGGCATCGAGGTGACGTCGAAGCCGTCGATCTCGATCGTGCCTTCATCCACCGGCACCAGGCCGGTGACCATGTAGAAACAGGTCGTCTTGCCGGCGCCGTTGGGGCCGAGCAGCCCGACGGCTTCGCCAGCGCGCACGCCCAGCGTGACGCCGCTGACGACCTTGCGGCCCTTGTAGCTCTTGGTCAGGCCCTTGGCGATCAAGGTTCCCTTGAACTTCGCCTTGTCGACAGTGATCGCGGCCGGAGCCGAAAGCTTGCCTGCGGCCCGTCCCGGAAGACGCGCCGTCAGCGACGACAGGCTGGCCATCAGGGGTTCGTCGCTCCCGATTTCGACGCATCCGATTTCGGCGGTGGTGTGATCGACATCACGACGCGTTTGCCAGCGCATGGATCAACCTGGGCCAGCCCGGTTTTCATCTGCACGACGAGTTTGCAGCCGACCAGGACATTGTCGTTTTGCGAGAGCACCACCTTCTGACCCGAAAGCACCAGAACCTGGGTCTTCATGTCGAAGCTGCCTTGATCGGCGGTGGCGACCTGCGCATCCGACTTGATGTAGACCTTGTCGGAGATCTCCAGGTGATCGATGTTGGCGGAGCCGGTCATCGCCGCACCTGCCGCTTCCGACCCCTTGGCAGCGGCATTGGGATCCTTCACGTAATAGACCGTCATCTTGCCGGCCTTCATCAACGTCGGCCCCTGGACGACGCTGACATTGCCTGTGAAGATGGCGACACTCTCGGCCTGACGAACCTCCAGCTTGTCGCTTTCGATCTGGATCGGCTTGTCGCCGGACAGTTTGAGACCTGATTGGGTGGTGGACTGCGCCAGTGACGGCACCAGTCCGAGCAGCAGCAACGCCGAAGTTGCAGCCGCGAGCCGCGTCGAACTACTGAGCCGCATTGGTTTCTCCGCTGTTTCCCTCTGCCGTCTTCATGGCGGCGGAATCGATGTTGACGCGCACTTTATTCTCAAAAACCAGAACCTTGCCATTGTCCTGGACCGACATCGTATTCGCCGTGATCCGCGACCCGTCATGGCTGACGTCGACCGGATCGCCCGTCTTCATAGTGCCTTTGCCCATGTCGAGGAAGACCGATTTGAACTTGGCTTGCATGCCGTCGGTCGTGGTGATGATAACGTCGCTGGTCAGGTTCATCGTGTTGCCGTCGCGATCGTAGGTACCGTGCGAGGCTTTTACCGCGGCGACATTGTCTGGCGCGATCGGCACCTTGGCGTCGATGCCTTCGAGTTCGATGATGCCTTGCGTGCTCACATCCTGTATCGCCCGCAGCGCCGTCATCGAATAAGGCTGCTTCTGCTTGGTGAAACCGTTGAGTTTGGGATTGGCCATCACCAGCTTGCCGTTGGAGAAGGCGGTGCCTTCGGCCTGCACCGCGACGGAGACGGGCGCGGCGAAATAGGAATAGACCGGGAAGGCCACGGCGATCAACGCCGCGGCCAAGGGCACGGCGAATTTGAGCACGCGCACGCGGCGCGAATGACGCTGGGCGCGGTCGAAAGCTTCGCCCCGCGTCCAGCCATCCGCCGGGGGAGCCAACTCCGTCTCCGGGCTGGTCGGTTCATTCGGTCGCGCTAACATGACTGCTTTCTTCCAAAACCCTGCCCAGGAGCCCCGCCTATAGGTGGGACGCCAGCGCCCTCACGCAAGCACAAGCCGACGAAAACCGCAAAAATGTGCCAGCTGCCGTGCACAAACAAAACCGGGTCAGCGCAACAGCCAGTGCTTCATAGCAGAAATAGACGCCCTTGCGTCTTTTTTCATCACTGAAGTTCTTCGCACCTACCTTGCATCGCTCGCATAGGCCAGTCACAAAAAAGACAGCATATGGACCGTCGCGCGCAGATCGCCGTGCCATGTGCGGGACGGAACTGCTTCCCGATGAAGACATCATGGTCTAAAAGCGTCTGTTCCCGCTGACTGTGAGGCTGACGATGGCATTGAGAGCCGACGACCTGATCGACCGCCGCCGCTTGCGGCGCAAACTGACTTTCTGGCGTGTTGCGGCCTTTGGCATCGTGGCGCTCGGCGTGATTGCGCTGTCGACCTGGTTCTATGGCGACGATTTCGGGGGCTCTGCCGTCGACCACATCGCCAAGGTCAGGGTCGAAGGCACCATCACCGAGGACGACGAACTGATCAAGCGGCTGGAGACCATCCGCCAGTCGCCGAAAGTAAAAGGCGTGATCCTGGTGGTCGATTCTCCTGGCGGCACGACCGTCGGCGGGGAGTCGATCTACGAGGAGGTGCGCAAGCTCGCCGCCGACAAGCCTGTCGTGGCCGAGGTCGGCACGCTCGCCGCGTCGGCGGGCTACATGATCGCCAGTGCCGCCGACCATATCGTCGCCCGCAAAACCTCGATCGTCGGCTCGATCGGCGTGCTGATCCAGTATCCCGACGTCAGCGGTCTGATGGACAAGCTCGGCGTCAAGCTGGAGGAGGTGAAATCCTCGCCGCTGAAAGCCTCACCCTCGCCCTTCAAGCCGACCAATGACGACGAACGCGCCATGGTCCGCAAGCTCATCCTCGACAGCTACGACTGGTTCGTCGGCATCGTCGCGGAACGCCGCAAGATGACCCACGAACAGGCGCTGGCGCTCGCCGACGGTTCGATCTTCACCGGCCGCCAGGGTGTTGCCAACGGGCTGATCGACGCCGTCGGCGGCGAGTCCGTGGCGATCGACTGGCTGGCGACCAAGGGTGTCGATGCCAAACTCAAGGTGGTCGAGTGGAAGGACACGGAACGGCGCGGCGGTTTCCTGTGGTCGAAGGCGATGGCACGCACGGTCGCCGGCGCGCTCGGCCTGCCGGACTCCGGCGGCGACGTCATCCATGAACTTGGCGCCGACCGCTTGTTTCTTGACGGTCTCGTTTCCGTCTGGCACCCTTGAGACGCGTTGGGACAGCTGAAAAAGCAAATAAAATCATCCTGATAATTTTGGCCGAACTGCTTTCACGGGGACCCGTCTGATGATCAAGTCCGAGCTTGTGCAGATTATTGCCACGCGCAATCCGCATCTTTTCCTGCGCGACGTCGAAAACATCGTCGGCGCGATCTTCGATGAAATCACTGACGCGCTTGCCGAGGGCAACCGGGTCGAATTGCGCGGTTTCGGCGCTTTTTCGGTGAAGAACCGACCTGCCCGCACCGGCCGCAACCCGCGCACCGGCGAATCCGTCGAGGTCGAGGAGAAATGGGTGCCGTTCTTCAAGACCGGCAAGGAACTGCGTGAAAGGCTGAACGGCGGCAAGTAGCCGGACGGCTTGTCCCGGCCCGCTTGCGACGGAAAATATCATGCTCAACCGCTTCCTACTTATCGTGATCTTCGTGCCCCTGGCGATCATCCTGATCGCTTTGGCCGTCGCCAACCGCGAACTCGTCGCCTTCACGCTGGACCCGTTCAATCCCGGCAATCCGAAGCTGACGCTGACCTTGCCGCTGTTTATTTTCCTGTTCCTGGCGCTCGCCGTCGGCATGGTCGTCGGCAGCCTGGCGACATGGGTCAAGCAGGGCCGCTACCGCAAGCTGGCGCGCCAGCGCGCCGTCGAGGCGGAAAACCTGCGCCAGGCGGTCCGCGCGCCTTCAGTGCCGCAAGCCCCGGTCCAAGGGTCGGCCCCAGGGTCAGCCCCAGGGTCAGCCCCAGGGTCAGCCCCAGGGTCAGCATTGCCGAAGCCCACCAATTGAAGCGTGGGCCGGCGCATTTTTTTTCACGGAGCCTTTATGCTGACCATTTCGGCCGCGGAGGTCGATCGTGCGCTGACCTTTCCTGGACTGGTCGAGACGCTGCGCACGGCATTTCGCGAGGGCGCGGTGCAGCCGGTCAGGCATCATCACGCGGTCGAAAGGCCTGACGGTGCGGCGTCGACCCTGCTGCTGATGCCGGCCTGGACCGACTTTCAAGCCGCGGGCGGTTCCGCCGGCGGCCATATCGGAGTCAAGATCGTCACCGTCTCGCCCGACAACAACACCATCGGCAAGCCCGCCGTGATGGGGCTCTACCTCCTGCTCGACGGCGGCACCGGCGAACCGGAAGCCCTGATCGACGGCCAGCGGCTGACGCAGTGGCGCACGGCCTGCGCCTCGGCGCTCGCGGCGTCCTATCTCGCCCGTGACGATGCCTCGCGGCTGCTGGTGGTCGGCGCCGGCGCGCTGTCACCCTTCCTGGCCAAGGCGCACAGCGCCGTGCGGCCAATCAAGACCATCCGCATCTGGAATCGCACCTCGGCCAACGCCGAGAAAGTCGCGGCCGATCTGTGCGCCGAGGGCTTCGCGGCCAGCGCGGCGACCGATCTCGATGCCGAGCTTGGCCAGGCCGACATAGTCTCCTCGGCGACAATCACCACCACGCCGCTGATCAAGGGTGCGCTTCTGCGGCCGGGAACCCATGTCGATCTGGTTGGCGGCTTCACCCCGACGATGCGCGAAAGCGATGACGATGCGATCATGCGCGCCCGCGTCTATGTCGACACACGCGCCGGCGCCACCAAGGAGGCCGGCGACATCGTCCAGCCACTGGCCTCCGGCGTGCTGAAGCCGGAAGCCATCGTCGCCGACCTGCACGAACTGGCGCGCGGCCAAAGGGAAGGCCGCGGCAGCCCTGACGAGATCACGCTGTTCAAGTCGGTTGGCGCGGCACTCGAGGACTTGGCCGCCGGCATTGCCGTCTACAAGGCGCTCAGGGGCTAATCATCATTGGCGCGCCGCTGGATGTCGCGGCGGTCGCCTGCCCGGGACTGCTCGCATGGTTGCTGCGCGAGGATCGGCCGGCGTTCTGGTTCGCACTCGGCGCCACCTTGCTCTATGCGCTATCCCTGGTGCTTTGGTTCGTTCTCGTCAAACCGGCCAATAACGTTCTCGCCACCTGGGTGCCGGGCCCGATTCCGGACAATTTCGAAGCCATACGGCTGCGCTGGGAGACCGGCCACATGGCCGTCACGGCGGCCAAGGCTGTCGGCTTCGTTTCGCTGGTTGTCGCCCTGCTTTCGATCGTGCGTGGCTGAGCCATCCGCAACCGCAATGTCGCGCGGGTTTGTTGCGCCGATGGGCATAGCTGTGGCAGAAGCGGGCCGAACCGCCGGAGAAGCTGCCTCTTGAAGTCTTTTCGCGACAAACGCCGCGACGGCCGACCGCACCCAGCGAAGAGCGGGACCGTACAGCCGCGCCAGGCCGAGAACCGTTCCGCGGTCAAGCCAGATGCCAGGCCGCGCGAACAACACAATGTGAAACCGGAAAACCAGTTCGAGCCGAAATCCGCGCCGCGCATCCTCGCCCGCCGCGAAGGCGCCCTGCCCGCTGAGCACCTTCCGGTAATCCTCGAAGTAGCTCCCAACGCAGATTACGCGCTGCTCGACAGCGGTGCCGGCCAAAAGCTTGAACAATACGGTCCCTACCGCATCGTGCGGCCCGAGGGCCAGGCGATCTGGCAGAAGGCTCTGCCGGCAAGGGACTGGGAGCGGGCCGACGCGATCTTCACCGGAGACACCGACGAGGAGGGCATCGGCCGCTGGCGTTTTCCCAAGACACCGCTCGGCGAAACCTGGCCGATGAAGCATGACGGCATTGACTATCTCGGCCGTTTCACCTCGTTTCGCCATGTCGGCGTCTTTCCCGAGCAGGCCTCGCACTGGGACCATATGGCGGACCTGATCGCTGCGGCCAGGCGCCCCGTCAAGGTGCTCAACTTGTTCGGCTATACCGGCCTTGCCTCGCTGGTGGCGGCGCGCGCGGGTGCGGAGGTCACCCATGTCGACGCCTCGAAGAAGGCGATCGGCTGGGCGCGGGAGAACCAGGAGATGGCCGGTCTTGGCGCCAAGCCGATCCGCTGGATCGTCGACGACGCGGTGAAGTTCGCCGAACGCGAGGAGCGTCGCGGCAGCCGCTACGACATCATCCTCTTCGACCCGCCGGCCTATGGCCGCGGCCCCAAGGGCGAAGTGTGGCAGTTGTTCGAGGACCTGCCTGATTTGACGGACCTCTGTCGCTCGATCCTGACCCCAAAACCGCTTGCCGTGGTTCTGACCGCCTATTCGATCCGTGCCTCCTTCTTCGCCATCCACGCTCTGATGCGCGACACCTTTGCCGGCATGGGCGGCAAGGTTGAATCGGGCGAGCTGATCATCCGTGAAAAGTCCGTCGGCCGGGCGCTTTCGACTTCACTGTTTTCGCGCTGGGTGGCCTGACATGAACGAACGGCATGTCGGCGCACCAGGCCAGGTGAAGGAAGTCACCAGCCTTGCCAATCCGCTGGTCAAGGACATCAAGGCACTTGCCTTGAAGAAATTCCGCGACCAGCAGAACGCCTTCATGGCCGAGGGGCTGAAGCTGGTCATCGATGCGCTCGATTTGGGCTGGCAGATCAGGACGCTTGTTTTCGCCAAGGCCGGACGCGGCAACGCGGCCGTGGAAAAGGTCGCGGCGCGCACGGTTGCCGCCGGCGGCACCGTGCTCGAAGTGTCGGAAAAGGTGCTTGTCGCCATCACCCGCCGCGACAATCCGCAAATGGTGGTCGGCGTCTTCTCGCAAAAATTCCTGGCCCTGAAGGACATCCGTGCCGACAATGGCGATGTCTGGGTGGCGCTCGACCGGGTGCGCGATCCAGGCAATCTCGGCACCGTCATCCGCACCGTCGATGCCGTCGGCGCCAGGGGCGTCATTCTGGTCGGCGATACCACCGATCCGTTTTCTGTGGAAACTGTACGCGCCACCATGGGTTCCATTTTCGCCGTGCCAGTGGCGAAGGCAACGACCGAGGCATTCCTGGCCTGGCGCGGCGGCTTTTCGGGTCTCGTTGCCGGCACGCATCTGAAAGGCGCGGTCGACTACCGCTCGGTCGATTTCTCCCGCGGGCCGGTGCTGCTGATGATGGGCAACGAGCAGCAGGGCTTGCCCGAAAGCCTGGCGGCAAGCTGTGACAGGCTGCTCAGGATTCCGCAGGCGGGCCGCGCCGATTCGCTCAATCTCGCGGTCGCCACCGGCATCATGCTGTTCGAGATCAGGCGCGGTGCGTTGAAACTCGAACCAATCCCGGACCAGCAATGAGGGTTGCCCAATCGTGAAATCATGGTCTCCTTACGCGCTGCTCGTCATCGTGGCCATCGCGCTCGACCAATGGATAAAGGCACTGGTCGAGGCCGGCCTGCCCTTCCAGGAAAAGCTAGACCTCCTGCCCTTCCTGGCGCTGTTTCGCACCTATAATACGGGCATCGCCTTCTCGATGTTCTCCTCCTTCGGCGATACCGGTCTCGTGGTCATCGCCGTGCTGGTCGTCGCCTTCGTGCTTTACCTCGCCACGCGCACGCCATCGGGCCATGTCATCGCCCGCATCGGCTTTGCCCTGATCATCGGCGGCGCGCTGGGCAATCTGATCGATCGTGCCGTCTACGGCCATGTCATTGATTACATCCTGTTTCACACGCCGGTCTGGTCCTTCGCCGTCTTCAACCTTGCGGACGCCTTCATTTCCGTGGGCGCGGCGCTGGTCGTCTTCGACGAACTCATCGGCTGGCGGCGTGAACCCACGCCTTCGAACGATTGACCCCACGCTGCCATCGCCGCACAGTCACACGCCAAGCAAGTTCGCGGAGAAAAAGATGACCGAAACCTTCAAAGCCATCCTCGTTTCGCGCGATGCCGAGAAAAAACAGTCGGTCGCCGTGACCGATCTCACCGATGCCGATCTGATGGAGGGCGACGTTACCATCGCGGTCGAGGCGACGACGGTGAACTACAAGGATGGACTGGCCATCTCGGGCAAGGCTCCGGTGATCCGCCGATGGCCGCTGGTGCCGGGCATCGACCTTGCCGGCACCGTCATCTCCTCTTCCAATCCCGACTGGCGCAAGGGCGACAAGGTCATCCTGAATGGCTGGGGCGTTGGCGAAACCCATTTCGGCGCCTATGCCGGGCGCGCCCGCGTGAAGGGCGACTGGCTGGTGCCTCTGCCGGAAGGCATGAGCGCGCATGATGCCATGGCGGTCGGCACCGCCGGCTACACGGCCATGCTCTGCGTCATGGCCCTGGAGCGGCACGGCATCCTGCCCGATCGCGGCCCTGTCGTGGTTACGGGCGCCGCCGGCGGCGTCGGTTCCGTCGCTGTCTCGATCCTGTCCAGCCTCGGCTACCATGTCATCGCCTCGACCGGCCGCAATGCCGAAAGCCCTTATCTGATCAACCTCGGCGCCGCCGAGGTGATATCGCGTGACGAGCTCAACCAGCCCGCCAAGCCGCTGGCCAAGGAGCGTTGGGCCGGCGGCATCGATTCGGTCGGCAGTCACACGCTGGCCAACGTCCTGTCGATGACCTCCTATGGCGGCGCGGTCGCCGCCTGCGGCCTGGCCGGCGGCATGGATCTGCCGTCGAGCGTGGCACCCTTCATCCTGCGTGGCGTCTCCCTGCTCGGCATCGATTCAGTGATGGCACCGAAGGCCGTACGCCTCGAGGCGTGGCGGCGCATCGGTGCCGATCTCGATGTCGACAAGCTCGCCAGCCTGTCCACGACCATCGGCTTCGACGGCATCATCGATGCGGCACACGACATCGTCGATGGCAAGATCCGCGGCCGTGTCGTCGTCGACATGTGACCCGTCGGGGTCGCGACGCCGGACGGAATTGCCACATCAGCTGGCAAATCCGTCGCCGCCGAGGCAAAAACACCCAATCCGCTAAAATTCGAACGATCCCCCGCAATTTTCCATAATCTCTGTCTGGCAAAGGATTTCGCATGATCGCGGAATCCGACAGCCAACCGGTCGACGCAGGCGACGGTATCGGTGCAGGTGACGACATCGATGCGGCACCGGCGCAAGCGCCGGCGTCTGCGCGGCGGTTTATCGCCGCGCCGCCGCTGGTGCCCGATCAGCAACCGGTCAAGCGGGAAGGCCTGCCGATCCTGACCTTCGTTGTCATGGCGCTGGCAGGCCTCTCCTACCTCACCGGGGCGCCGGCCTTCATCGGCGTGGCGTTGCTGGCAACCGGCCTTGCCGGCCTGGCCATGCATCTGCACGCCAGACGCAGCGTGCGCCGCAATACGGTCATGCTTGACGAAACCACCGCCCGCAACCGCGCCGAGATCGAGACGCTGGCCGACCGCATGTGGGAGATGCAGGAAAGCGAGGAGCGCTTTCGCGGTCTCATCGATGCGCTTGGCGACCTCGTTATCCATCGCGACCGCGACGGTTACATCGTCTATGCCAACAAGGTGTTCGCCGACCTTGTCGAAACCGATCAGCGCGACCTTGCCGGCAAGACGCTGGCCGAGCTCGGCATCGAGGTCGGTATCGTTCCCGATGCCGCTTTCTCGGACCATGAATGCCTGAGTTCCACCGACGTTGAAATCCGCACGCCGACCGGCCCGCGCTGGTTCTCGTGGATCGAGCTGTCGGTGCGCGACAAGGACAGCAATGCCGTCTCGCATCGCGCCATCGCCCGCGACATCACCGCACGCAAGCGCGCCGAATCATCCATGATCACCGCGCGCGAGCGCGCTGAGTTCGCAAGCCAGGCCAAGTCGCGCTTCCTCGCCACGGTCAGCCATGAGATCCGCACGCCGATGAACGGCATCATGGGCATGGCCAGACTGCTCGCCGACACCAGGCTGTCGCCGGAGCAGCAGACCTATGTCGGGGCCATCTCAACTTCGGCCAGCGCCTTGCTTGCCCTGATCGAGGATCTGCTCGACTATTCCAAGATCGAGGCCGGACGCTTCGATCCCGAACCGCAGCCGATGTCCGTGCGCGAGATCGCCGACAACATCATCGAATTGATGGCCGCACGCGCCTTCGCCAAGAATATTGGCCTCGGCTGCCATGTCGAACCGGATGTGCCGCAATTGATCACAGCCGATCCGGGCCGGGTCAGGCAGGTGCTGCTCAACCTCATCGGCAACGCCATCAAGTTCACCGACAGCGGCGGCGTTCTGGTCAGCGTCGCGCGCGCCCGCGCAGAGACCACCGACCGCATCTGCTTCACCATCGCCGATACCGGTCCCGGCCTGCGCGACGAGGACATGGAGCGCATCTTCGAGGAATTCGAGCAGGCCGACGGCACCTCGACGCGCCCGCATGGCGGTGCCGGACTGGGACTTGCCATCTCCAAGCGCCTGGTGGCCGCCATGGGCGGCGCGATTTCGGTTTCCAGCCGGCTTGGCCAGGGATCGGAATTCGTCTTCGAAATTCCCGCCATATCAGCCACCGAGCCGCCGCAGGGCCGGTTGAACGCGCTTGCCGGGCGACGCGCCGTGATCCTGTCCAAGAACACCGTCGAGGCCGACGCCATCGCCCGCACCATCCGCGCCAATGGCGGCGCGGCCGGCATGGCCACCACCGTGGCTCAGGCCGCTTCCTTTGCCGACGGCTGCGACGTGCTTCTGGTCGACGCGGCCCTGGAAGAGAGTGACGGAAGACTGCTCAAGCGGCTTCGTCAACATGGGTTCGCCAATTGCGAAGCCATCACGCTGATTGCCCCCACCGATCGCGGCATGCTTGGCGAGTTTCGCGGCAGCGGCTACGCGACATTCCTTGCCCGGCCAGTGCGCGGAGGAACACTCTTGCGTGTCCTTTTGAGCAGCCACGCACCGGTCCTTGCCCCGCCGCAGCCGGAAAAACGACGCGCACCGGCGCTTCGTGCGTCAGGCGAACGCCAGCAGGGCCTGTCCGTGCTGATCGCCGAGGACAACGACATCAATGCGATGCTGGCCCGTGCAACGCTGCTGAAGGCCGGGCATCGCGTCAAGGTGGTCGGCAATGGCAAGGCCGCCGTCGAGGCGGTCACTGGCGCCGGCCACAACCGCCGTTTCGACGTGGTGCTGATGGATCTGCATATGCCGGTCATGGACGGGCTGGACGCCATCGCCGCGATTCGTCGCCATGAGGAGGAGACATCCGTGCCGCCCGTGCCGATCATGGTGCTGTCGGCCGATAGCCAGGAAAAGACCCGCCATGCGGTGCTTGCCCACGGCGCCAGCGGCTTCGTCACCAAGCCGCTTGACCCCGAGGCGCTGGTCAGCGCCGTCGAAGGCCAGGTCGCCGCTTGAGCCGTCTTTTCCCGTGCGTGGCTGACGAAGGCCACCAAAAAAGCAGCCCGGTTTCGGCGCCCGCGAACACGACGCACCTGGGGCCTTGTGACGCAACATAGCCGGTTGACCGCTTTCGCCAGCCGACGAAGTATTGCCCGCGACGCCGTATCACGGTACTGTCACAATCCTGTTGCACCTACACCGTATCCCCGTGCCAAGAGGGATGGCTCGAAGGAGAATCACTCGTGCATACAGTTATGCCGGAATGTGACACTCGGCCGAACGCCAGCAGCGCCTTGCTCGCCGGACGTAATGTCGATTCCGTCATAAAAGGCGCAGCGCTCGGCCGTATCGGCAACCTCGAAGTGCGGCTTGCCCGCAACGAGGCCGAGATCGCGGCCGCGCAGGAAGTGCGTTACCGTGTATTTTATGATGAGCTTGGCGCCAGGAAGGATTTGTTCCAGGCGCAGGACCGCCGCGACGCCGACCGTTTCGACCCGCTCTGCGACCATCTGCTCGTCCTCGATACCACGCTTTCCGGCCCTGAGCACCGCCGCATCGTCGGCACCTATCGCTTGCTGCGGCAAGAAATCGCGGCAACCGCCGGCGGCTTCTATTCCGAAGGCGAATTCGAGCTGACCAAGCTCATCGCCCGTCATCCCGGCCAGCGTTTCCTCGAACTCGGCCGCTCCTGTGTTTTACCCGAATACCGTTCGAAGCGCACCATCGAGGCGCTGTGGCAAGGCATCTGGGCCTATATCAATCATTACGAAATCGGCGTGATGACCGGTTGTGCCTCATTCCACGGCACCGTGCCTGCGGCGCATGCCGAGGCGCTCACCTATCTCGCCCATCATTGCCGCACAAACTCGGCCTGGGACGTGCGTGCTGTGTCCGAACGTTATTGCTCCATGGACCTGATGCCGATCGAGGCGGTCAACACCAAGGCGGCGATCGCGGCGATGCCGCCTCTGGTCAAGGGCTATCTGCGGGTAGGCGCTCGCATCGGCGATGGTTGCGTCATCGACCGCGAATTCTCCACGGTCGACATTTTCGTCGTGATGCCGGTCAAGGAGATCGGCGCACGCTACGTCAATTATTATGGCGGGGAAGCGCAGCGCTTCGCCGCGTGACGATAGCGAATAGCGAATAGCGAATAGCGAATAGCGAATAGCGAATAGCGAATAGCGAATAGCGAATAGCGAGAGTTATGCCGCAGCCGTGTAGGCTGCCAACCCTATTCGCTACTCACTACTCGCTATTCCCTTCTTTTCACGGAATGTCTTCCGGCCGCCGGCCGGGCCGGCTCTTGTAGGATGGAAAGGTCCAGCCGAAACGGAGCGCACCGCCGCGCACCGCGAATGCCGCGGCGAAGCCGGCCAGCTCAGAAACGATCGGCGGCAATCCTGTGACATCGCCAGCCGTGAAGATTGCAGCGCCCGCGAGAGCGGCCGTAACATAGATCTCCGGCCTCAGCAGCACCGAGGGTTCGCCCGCCAACAGATCGCGCAAGATGCCGCCCGACGTGGCGGTGAGCACGCCGGTGATGACGGAAACGACCGGCGAACCGGTAATGGCCAGGCCCTTGGCCGCACCCATAACCGAAAAAGCGGCCAATCCGATAGCGTCGAGCCAGAGCAGCCACTTCCAGCGTGATTCGACACGGTGCGCACCAAAGAACACCAGCACCGCGACCGCCGCGCAGATCAGCACGTAGCTGGAGTTGGCGACCCAGAAAACCGGCAGATTGAGGATGACGTCGCGAAGCGTGCCGCCGCCGATACCGGTGACGCTGGCCAGGAACAGGAAACCGATGATGTCGAGCTGTTTGCGCGACGCCGCCAACGCCCCTGTCGCCGCGAAGACGGCAACGCCGGCATAGTCGAGAAGGGCGATGGGGTTCATGGGCCGAGCGAGTAGCGAGTAGCGAGTAGCGAGTAGCGAGTAGCGAGTAGCGGAATATCACGAAGCCGCAGCTTAGTGTCAGCCCCTATTCCCTATTCCCCATTCGCTACTCACTACTCACTATCCTCACGCATCTTTCTCGGCCTGCTCATTGACCGGCCCTGGCTCGACCGGCGCGTCGGCCGCGATTTTCGGGCCGCCCTTGGCGACGCCGACCATGGCTGGGCGCAGCACTCGCTCGCCGATCGAATAGCCCGGCTGCACGACCTGGACCACGGTGTTGGCCGGGACATCGGGATTGGGAACTTCGAACATCGCCTGGTGGAAATTAGGATCGAACTTCTCGCCTTCCGGAGCGAGTTTCTTGACTCCATGCCGTTCCAGCGCCGACAGCATGGCGCGCTCGGTCAGATCGACGCCTTCGATCAGTGCCTTGAAGCCGGCATCCCCCGACGCCTTGGCCTCGGCGGGAATGGCATCCAGCGCGCGGCGCAGATTGTCTGACACCGACAGCATGTCACGGGCAAAATTCGCCACCGCGTAGGTGCGCGCGTCGTGCACGTCGCGCGCGGTGCGGCGGCGCAGGTTCTCCATCTCGGCCGCGACGCGCAGTGCGCGGTCCTTCAGCTCTTCGTTTTCCTTCAGCAGCCGCACAAGCGCTTCATAGTCGCCATCGATGCTGCCTTCCGTGCGCTCGACATTGGCCTCGGCCGCCTCGGCTTCACTGGGCGCGCGTTCGTCTTTTGCCTGGTCGCTCATCGCCGTTTCCCGTCATCTCGAATGGTATGGATTTGTGCCCGATATCGAGGTTCGCAGGCCAAAAATCAAGGGGAAAGCGACCGTAACGACCTTTCACCGGACCTGGAAGGCGCCAAGGCGGTAGTCCGATTTTAATTCAAATTTTACCGTGCTTGCCGGCTTTGCTTGCCACAAGGCCGTGATGCGGGAACCATTCCGTCGCTGGAGGAGTTTGGGACCCGACGCAGGACTTGAACCGATGACCCGCAACAAGCTCGAAAAAACAGAAAGGCTCGCTGCGGAGGTTCGGCGCCAGATCGGCGCCGAGGCGATGAAGCGCTTTCTGCGCACCTTGCCAGCCTTCCGCACCGAAACCGACATCCCGGACCGCTTCGGGCAATTGCTCGACCACCTCGACAGGGTCGAGGATGGCGACGTCGGCTGGCGACGGGCAGTGAGGATCGACTAGGCCTTACGCGACAATTACGCACAGTAACTTTACGTGATCATCGGCTTGCGGTGGCGGCGCACCCCGCCTATGCTTCCTGATGAACATGATTTCCCCCGAAGCGGCGGCCAATAGCAAGCGCGCCTGGCTCAAGATCCTGGCGCGCTACAAGAAGCCTGACAGGCGGCGCAGCGCACTCGAACTTGCCATCACCCTCATTCCCTTCGCCACTCTGTGGGCTCTGTCGTCCGCGGCCTATGCCTATGGTCATTGGTGGGGACTGATCCTCATCTTGCCCGCGGCCGGATTCCTGGTGCGGATTTTCATGATCCAGCACGATTGCGGCCATGGCTCCTTCTTTGCCAATCGCCATGCCGATGACTGGATCGGTCGTGCGCTGGGCATCCTGACGCTGACGCCTTACGACTGCTGGCGGCGCGCCCATGCCACGCATCATGCCAGCGCCGGCAATCTCGACGAGCGCGGCATGGGAGACATCAGGACGTTGACCGTCGCCGAATACCGGCGGATGTCCTGGCGGGGCCGTCTGGCCTACCGTCTCTACCGCCATCCCCTGGTGATGTTCGGCCTGGGGCCGGTCTGGCTGTTCATCTTCTCGCAAAGGCTGCCCGTCGGCATGATGCGCGGCGGCCTGACGCCCTGGGTTTCGTCAATGACCACCAATCTTGGCATCGCGCTTGCCGCGGCCATCCTCATCTGGGTCATCGGTCCCGGCGCGTTCCTGATTGTCCATCTGCCGATCGTCATTCTCGCCGGTTCGGCCGGCATCTGGCTGTTCTATGTCCAGCACCAGTTCGAGGAGACCGAGTGGGCGAAGGATGGGGAATGGGAGTTCCAGCACGCCGCCCTGCATGGCTCGTCCTATTACGACCTGCCGCCGGTGCTGAACTGGCTCACCGGCAATATCGGCGTTCATCACGTCCACCACCTCTCCGCCAGGGTGCCCGGCTACCGGCTGCAGGAAGTGCTGCGGGACTATCCCGAGTTGCGCGGTATCGGCCGCGTCACGCTGATCGAGAGCCTGCGCTGCGTCAAACTGGCCTTGTGGGACGAAAGCCGCAGCAAGCTGATATCGTTCCGCGAGGCACACGCGGCGCTATAGGCGGTCCACGCAGCGGACGAAACGCCAATTGCTTGGCTTTTCGTCCGATGACCAAGGGCCGGATGAGAGGCAGCGCAAAGCTTCTCAACCGTCCGGCCAGCCCTCAAAGCCTCAGGCCGCCTGCCGCTCGTCGCGCATCAGGATCTCGCCATGGCGGATCTCAGTACCCAGCACCTTCAGGCATTCGCGGATGAAATTGGACAGGCCCGGCCAGCCCTTGGCCGAAACAAGATTGCCGTCGACATGGGCTCCGTTCGGCGCGACGTCGATATAGATGCCGCCCGCCAGCGTCACCTCCGGCTCGCAATAGTGAAGCGCAGCCACTTCCCTGCCCCGCACCACGCCGTCGACCGCGATCAGGATCTGCACGCCATGGCAGATGGTGAAGATCGGCTTGCCTGTCTCATGGAAGTGCCGCACCAGCGCCTGCACGCGCTTGTCGATGCGGATGTATTCGGGACCGCGGCCGCCCGCCGCGTAAACGGCATCGTACTGGGCCGGATCCACCTCGGAAAACGTCTTGTTGAGGATGTAATCGTGGCCGGGCTTTTCGGTGTAGGTCTGGTGGCCTTCGAAATCGTGCAGCGATGTCTTCAGCACGTCGCCGGCCTTCTTGTCCGGGCAGACGACATGCACGGTGTGGCCGACGGCATGCATGGCTTGCTCAAAGACGAAAATTTCATATTCCTCGCTGAACTCGCCAACGAGCATCAATATCTTCTTGCCAGCCATTCCCGGTTCCTCCCTTGGTGGCCATTATTTCGCGTCGCGAAATAACAGCATCATCCTAAGGGCAGGATCACGTAAGGAAAAGCGCAAATCGCACAATGGTAAGACCAGTTTGCGTCGTCCTCGCCCTCCTAGAAACGAAAATAGTCCCGGTGCGCTGTGTCAGCTGCTGCGAAGGCGCCGCCAGGAATATTTCGAACCCTTGGGCTCCGCTATAGCGGCCGGCTGGTAGTAAAGCCCCAACCCGCCGGTACGGCCCTCTTCCAGGCGCTTCAAGAGCACTGGATTCGAGATCTCGAACTCGTCGAAGCCAAGCCGCAGCATATGCGGCAACGGGTCGACCAGAACCTGCCCGGTAGCACGCAGCGCGCCCGTGAAATGATAGCGGCTGCGTAGCAGTTCGCCTTTGGAGAAGGAGCGGCCATCACCGAAGGCCGGGAAGGCCAGCGCCACCAGCGACAGCTGGTCGAGCAGGTCGGCGATCTTCTCGAGCTGATCGCCGGGCTGCAGCAAGACGCCGAGCCGCTCCTTCGCCGAGCGGCGCACCTCCGGGTCGAGGTCGAGGAACGCCTGCAGCGGCAGGATGAAGCGGCCATTACCGGAAAGCGCATCGGCGCTTTCGGCATGGGTCCACTCATCCTCGCGAAAACCCTCCGGGGTCCAGAGCCGGGTCTCCGGTGTCGTCGGTTCAGTCATCAAAATTCCTAAAAATTCGAAGCGCTCAAGGGTGTGTTGAAATTCAGGTCAGGCCGCGTCGAAAACGGCTGCTTCCGAGAACCGGAGCGGAGCGTACTTGAAGTACGTGAGCACCGGAAGCTCAAGAAGTGGCGGTTTGCAGGCCGGCCGAATTGCGACATACCCTATAGTGATGCGTCGGTCAGCGACACTTCCAGTCCCGACAGGTGAATGCCGCACTCGGTCTTGGCATGACCGGCCCAGCGGCCGCTGCGCGCGTCCTCGCCCGGCTGCACCGGCTGCGTGCAGGGAAAGCAGCCGATCGACAGATAACCATAGGCGACCAGTGGATTTTCGCGCAGCGCATGCGCGCGCATGTAGCCGGCCTGATCCGACGTCGTCCAGCGCGCCAGTGGATTGATGCGGATGCGCGGGCCGACCGCCTCGAACACCGGAAGTGCGGCCCGTGTCGAGGCCTGGAAGCGCTTGCGGCCTGTGAACCAGGCGCGGAAGGGTGCGATGCCACGTGCCAGCGGCTCGACCTTGCGCACGTCGCAGCAGGCATCGGTGTTGTTCTGGTGCAGATTGCCGGTCGGATCGATCCGTTCGAGCGCCGCTTCGTCAGGCTTGATGACCCGGATGTTGGTCAGCCCGAAATCGGCGACCAGCGCGTCGCGATAGCCGAGCGTCTCCTCGAAATGCTTTCCGGTATCGAGGAAGACGACCGGCAGCGTGCGGTCGATCTTGGCGATCATGTGCAGCAGCACCGCCGAATCCGCGCCGAACGAAGACACGGCGGCGATCTCGTCGTGAAACAGCTCATTGGCCGATCGTTCGATGATCTCGATCGGGCTGAGATGACCGTAGAGCGCGTCAAACCCCGCCGCCTTGGCGGCGGCGCCGTCCTCGACGTCGACAATATGGTCAAGCGGCCTTGGCTTCGCCAGCATAGAGCGCCTCCTTGAACGGCGCGGGACCGACACGGCGGTAGGCGTCGATGAATATTTCGTGTGGGTTGAGCCGAAGGCCGAGATAGGTATCGACGATCGTCTCGATGGCGTCGGTGATCTCTTCCGACGAGAAGCCGCGGCCGATGATTTCGCCGACGGAGGTGTTCTCGTCGGCCGAACCGCCGAGCGTCACCTGATAAAGTTCGGAGCCCTTCTTCTCGACACCCAGGATGCCGATATGACCGACATGATGGTGGCCGCAGGCATTGATGCAGCCGGAGATCTTCAGCTTCAGCTCTCCGATCTCGCGCTGCCGCTCCAGCGAAGCAAAACGTTGCGAGATTTCCTGCGCGATCGGGATCGAGCGCGCGGTCGCCAGCGCGCAATAGTCAAGGCCCGGGCACGAGATGATGTCCGAGATCAGGTTGGAATTGGCCGTCGCCAGCCCGATGTCGACCAGCGCGTCATAGACTGTCTTGAGGTCGGCGCGCGCCACATGCGGCAGGATCAGGTTCTGCTCGTGGCTGACGCGAAGCTCGTCGAAAGCGTATTTTTCGGCGATGTCGGCGACTGCTTCCATTTGGCTGTCGGTCGCATCGCCCGGCACCTCGCCGATACCCTTGAGTGTGATCGTCACCGCCGCGTAGTCGGGGTGGCGGTGCGTCACCACGTTCTGGTCGAGCCAGTCAGAGAAGCCCTTGGAATCCAGGCGCGCCACCTTGACCGCCGTGTCGCCGTCCGGCCGCCCGGTCAGCGCCGGCGGGGCGAAATAGGCTTCGATGGCGCGAATGTCGGCCTCCGGCAGCTTCTGCTCCGCGTCCTTCAACTCCTGCCACTCGGCATCGACCTGGCGGGTGATTTCCTCGGCGCCGGTCTCGTGGACCAGGATCTTGATGCGCGCCTTGTACTTGTTGTCGCGGCGGCCATAGAGATTGTAAACGCGCAGGATCGCCGTGCAGTAGGACAGAAGGTCGGCTTCCGGCAGGAAGTCGCGGATCTTCCTCGCCACCATCGGCGTGCGACCCTGGCCGCCACCGACATAGACGGCGAAGCCGAGCTCGCCGGCGGCGTTCTTCTTCAGGTGCAGGCCGATGTCATGCGTCTGGATGGCGGCTCGGTCGCGCTCGGCTCCCGTCACGGCGATCTTGAACTTGCGCGGCAGGAACGAGAATTCCGGATGCACCGACGACCATTGCCGCAGGATTTCCGCATAGGGGCGCGGATCGGCGACCTCGTCGGCGGCCGCCCCGGCAAAATGGTCGGCGGTCACATTGCGGATGCAATTGCCGCTGGTCTGGATGGCGTGCATCTCCACGCTGGCCAGGTCCGCCAGGATCGCCGGAATGTCCGACAACGCCGGCCAGTTGAACTGGATATTCTGGCGCGTGGTGAAGTGACCATAGCCCTTGTCGTATTTGCGGGCGATGTGGCCGAGCATGCGCAGTTGCTTGCCGTTCAGTGTGCCATAGGGCACGGCGATGCGCAGCATATAAGCGTGCAGTTGCAGATAGACGCCGTTCATCAGCCGGAGTGGCCGGAACTGGTCCTCGGTGATCTCGCCGGACAGCCGGCGCTCAACCTGGTCGCTGAACTCGGCGACGCGGGCCTGGACAAAATCGTGGTCGAACTCATCGTAACGGTACATGCTTCGTCTTTCAGGGCGCGTCCGCCCGTGGCTGGTTAGGCTGCCCGCGCAGCCTGCTTGCCGAGATCGTTGCGGATGGTGGGACCGGCGGCGCGGATCTTCTCGCGCAGCCGCACCGGCTCGACAATGCCGTCGACGACTTCCGCGTCGATCAGATTGACGTCGACCACTTCATTGTCGGCGTGGGCCTTGGCGCCGATCGCCTCCAGCCGATCCTCTGCCGCTTTGTCCTGGGCAAGGTCTGCATGGTCCACCGTCTCGGCCCAGCCGCCATGGGCGTACCAGACGGCAATGCCGTCGCCGAGGCGATTGGCGGTCAGTATCTTCATGGCTGAACTCCCTCGGCGGCCGCTACGGGCGCACTCTCATGCCTGTGCGCCGCGAGCGGCTCGGACCGCTCGAAATTGGCGCCGGCGACAGCGTCGCCGATGATGGTCATGACCGGGCCCGACAGATCGGCGCGCGCCTCCAGCGACGGCAGGTCGGCAAGCGTGCCGTGGAAGCGTCGGCGATTGGTCAGGCTGGCATTCTCGACCACCGCGACCGCCGTGTCCGGCGACAGGCCGGCCTCGATCAGCCGGCCGGCAACTTCCGCGGCGACCGAGCGGCCCATGTAGACGGCGACGGTAGCGCCGGAAATGGCGAGCTTGGCCCAGTCCGGCAACGAATTGCCCTTGAGGTCGTGGCCGGTGGTGAACACCATCGACGACGACACACCGCGTAGCGTCAGCGGCAGTTCGAAATCGGCGGCAGCGGCGAAGGCCGCGGTGACGCCCGGAACCACCTCATAGGCGATGCCGGCATCGCGAAGTGCTGCCATCTCCTCGCCGGCGCGGCCGAACACCAGCGGATCGCCCGATTTCAGCCGCACGACGCGCTTGCCCTCACGGCCAAGCTCCACCAGCAACGCATTGATTTCGGCTTGGCTCTTGGTATGGCAGCCCTTGCGCTTCCCGACCGGCAGGCGCTCGGCATCGCGGCGGCCCATGGCGACGACCGCCTCCGGCACCAGCGCGTCATGGACGATGACGTCGGCCTCCATCAGCAGGCGATGCGCCCGCAGGGTGAGGAGGTCCTCGGCGCCGGGACCGGCGCCCACCAGGGCGATGTGCCCGCAAACGGGCGCGTCGGACAACAGCAGATCGGTGGCGGCTTCGTGCGCCCGCGAAAAATCGCCGGCCTCGACGGCGCGGGCCGGCGCTCCGCCGAAGAAGTCACTCCAGAAACGGCGGCGCATATTGCCCCGGGGTAATCTCTCGGCGGCATTGCGGAACGACATTGCAAGCGCCGCCAGCGCGCCAAGCGACGGCGACAGCATGCGGTCGATGCGGCCGCGCAGCATCTGCGCCAGCACCGGACCTGCACCTTCGGTGCCGATGGCAATGGCGACCGGTGCGCGGTTGACCAGCGCCGGAGTGAAGAAATCGCAGAGATCCGGCCGGTCGACGGCATTGACGGGAATGCCCAGCCGGCGCGCGTCGGCGGCTACGCGACGATCGAGCGCTTCGTCGCCGCTGGCGGCAAATACCATCACGGCGCCTTCGAGCTGCGAGGCATCATACGCGGCGGTCGCATGCTTCGCGCCGGCTTCGGCGATGAAGGTCAACAGCTCCGGCTCGGCATCTCTGGCGATGATGTGCAGAACGGCACTCGACTGGGCAATCAGCCGCGCCTTGGCCAGAGCCTCCTCGCCGCCGCCGACTATGGCCACGGCTTCGCCCTCGACCCGCATGAAGACGGGAAAGGCGTTGAGCTTGGTGGTGGCTTGCGGCATGATAATAGCGATCCAGGACAGTTTCGCAGTTTTACGCCGAGGCGTAAAAAAGCAGAAGCAAAGCACTCGCGCATCCGGTGATGGCAGGCAATCGCTTTTTCGCAACCGCGAAGGGCAGGAGAAAAATATTCCACGCCCATGCCCATGGGCACGCCGGGTCGCCGAAATCGGCCCTGATTTCAGGCGCTTTTAGCTGCCGGCGACCTGTCTCGCAAAACAGTTTTTTTCTAATTTCTATCAATTTAGTAGATTAAAGCCGTCCGGTGGCGATTTCATGTTCAGCGCCCGGCCTGCACGGCTGTTCGGTCCGCCGCGTGGGTTGGAACGTTGACGGGCTGAAACGCGTTCCCGGTATAGCCACAACTCAACAAGGAGCGTCCTCATGAACACGATCAAACTGAAGCATGGCATTTGGGTTCTGGTGGCAGACGGTGAAAAGGCGCTCCTGCTCAAGAACGTCGGCGACACCAAGTTTCCCAACCTTGAAGTCGTTCATCTGATGGAACAGGAAAACCCGCCCACACGCGAACAGGGAAGCGACAGCCCCGGCCGGTACAATGACGGCCCATCCGTGCACCGCAGCGCGGTCGAGGAGACCGACTGGCACCGTATCGGCAAGGAACGCTTCGCCGAGGAGATTGCCGCCCGGCTCTACAAGCTTGCCCATGACGGCGAGTTCGACAGCATCGTGCTTGTCGCCCCACCAGTGGTGCTCGGCGCCATGCGCAAGAAGCTGCATAAGGAGGTTGGTGACAAGGTGACGGCCGAAATCCCGAAGACCATGACCAACCACGGCATCCCCGAGATCGAGGCCCTGTTGCAGGCAGCCTGATCGCCGGCAACAAGGCGAATGCCATCGCGAGCTCAAACAGATCGGCGGCATCACGGCCGCCGGTCCGGCATTTTGTCGCCGCGCCGTCGCTTTTCGCACCTTGCGGGTTGCATCACCGTTGCCCCTTCCACCATATTGCGAAACAGGCGACGGCTCTCGGGCGCCGCATATCCGACATCGCTAGCTTGAAAGGCGCTCCATAGACAATGCCGCATGACACGCCCCTTATCGCCACCATCGTCGCCGGTCTGGGGCTGGCTTTTGTCTTCGGCGCTCTCGCCAATCGCTTCCGTATTCCCCCATTGGTCGGCTATCTCGTAGCCGGCGTTCTGGTCGGTCCGAACACGCCCGGTTTCGTCGCCGATGCAGGGCTTGCCAACGAATTGGCCGAAATCGGCGTCATTCTCCTGATGTTCGGTGTCGGCCTGCATTTCTCGCTCAAGGACCTTCTGTCGGTGCGCGCTATAGCCGTGCCTGGCGCCATCGTTCAGATTGGCTTTGCCACCGCGCTCGGCGCCGGGCTGTCCTGGATGCTCGGCTGGTCGATGGGCGCGGGCGTGGTGTTCGGCCTGGCGCTGTCGGTCGCCTCGACCGTTGTGCTGCTGCGCGCGCTTCAGGAACGCCGCCTGATCGAGACCGAGCGCGGCCGCATCGCCGTCGGCTGGCTGATCGTCGAGGACCTGGCCATGGTGCTGGCGCTGGTGTTGCTGCCGGCGCTTGCCGGTGTACTCGGCGGCCAGGAACACGCCAATGCCCATTCAGGCGACCTGCTGTCGCTGCCGGCCAGCTACGGCATATGGGGTGTCGTGGGCATCACGCTGGCCAAGGTCGCCGCCTTCGTGGTGCTCATGCTGGTGGTCGGCCGACGGGTCATTCCCTGGATCCTGCACTACGTTGCCCATACTGGGTCGCGCGAACTGTTCCGTCTCTCGGTGCTCGCCATTGCGCTCGGCGTCGCCTTCGGCGCGGCAAAACTGTTCGGCGTCTCGCTGGCGCTGGGCGCGTTCTTCGCCGGCATGATCATGAGGGAATCCGAGCTCAGCCACCGCGCGGCCGAAGAATCGCTGCCGCTGCGCGATGCCTTCTCGGTGCTGTTCTTCGTCTCCGTCGGCATGCTGTTCGATCCGTTCAGCCTGATCAGCAACGGCCTGCCGATCCTGGCGACGCTGGCCATCATTGTCATCGGCAAGTCGCTGGCGGCGTTCGTGATCGTCGTAGCCTTCGGCTATCCCCTGGCCACGGCCTTGATGATTTCGGCCAGCCTTGCCCAGATCGGCGAGTTCTCCTTCATCCTGGCCGAACTCGGCGTCGGGCTGAAACTTCTGCCCGAGCAAGGCCGCGATCTGATCCTGGCCGGCGCCATCCTGTCGATCGTGCTCAACCCGTTGATGTTTCTGGTTATCGACTGGATGAAGCCGTGGCTGGAGGCCCGCGCCATCAGGACGGCGCCACCAGCGGGCACCAAGCCGGTCGGCCCGGCGACGGAACCGGGCCAGGTGGCCTCGGTCGCCGGGACGTCGAGCAAGGAAGACGGCCCGCCGCCGACGACGACGCTTGCCGGTCATGCCATCCTGATCGGCTATGGCCAGGTCGGTGGCCTCGTCGGTGCCGCGCTGAAGGAAGCGGCACAGCCTTTCCTCGTCATCGAGGATGCCGATAAGACGCTGGCGAGGCTGAAAGCAGACGGCATCGAAACCATCGCCGGTAATGCCGCCAATGCCGAAGTGTTCGCCGCGGCCAATCCTGAAGGCGCAAAGCGGCTGATCCTTGCCATCCCCAACGCCTTCGAGGCCGGCCAGATCATGCTGCGGGCACGCGCCGCCAATCCCAACATCAATGTCATCGCCCGCGCCCATTCCGACGCCGAGGTCGAGCATCTGAAGGGACTCGGCGCCGATACCGTGATCATGGGCGAACGCGAGATCGCGCGCGGCATTGTCGAAGAGGTGCTTGGCCACGAGCCGCGGGTTTCTGAACCGTCCGCTGCCTGAGTCGACGCTACCCACAGGCGCGTTCAATCATGCCACGAATGCCGAGCCGCCATTTTGCGCGACACCGCCGAGATATTTTGCTGGGGGCTTGCCAAGCGCCTTCTTGAACATGGTGATGAAGGCGGTAACCGAGCTATAGCCGAGGTCGCCCGAGACTTGCTGCACGCTGGCACCTGACGCCAGCTCCCGAATGGCGACGATCAGGTGCAATTGCTGGCGCCAGCGCCCGAAGCTCAAGCCAGTCTCCTTGACGACGAGACGCGCCAGACTGCTTTCGCTGAGCGCGACGCGGTTGGCCCATTGTGCCAACGTACTGCGATCGGCAGGGTCTTGCGCCAGCGCCTCGGCGATCCGCCTCAAGCGCGGCTCGGATGAAATCGGCAGATGCAGCTGCTGGACAGGCATGCGCGGTAGTTCTGCAAGCAGGGTCCTGGTCAGGAGCTCATCCCTTGCCTGGTCGTCCTGCACGCTGTCGGACAGCTCGACGATCAATTCGCGCAGCAGCGGCGAGATCGAAAGCGTGCAGCACCGGTCCGGCAATTCGGCGGCTCCCGGCTCGATATAGACGAAGAAGATCCGCGCGTTGGCAGTCACGATGTTGCTGTGCTCCATGCCAGCCGAGATCCATACGCCGCAATGCGGCGGCACCATCCAAAGGCCGCTCGGAACGCGGCATGTGACGCCGCCTCCGAGCGCAAAGACGAGCTGGCCTTTGCGGTGCCAATGGGCGGGCACCTCCGCTCTGGTCTCGGTGACGTCGACACGCACGGCGATGGCTGGCGCCAGCACGTCATCGACATCGAAATTGACCCATGGGTAGCGAAGAGGCTGTCTCATGATTGACTGCTTTTAGCGATTAAATGCCATGATAGCTAAATTCCTCAAGCAGGGAAGTCGATAAGTTCCGGCCTCCAGCAAGAAGGTACGCACCCATGCTCGCCTTAGTCATATCTTCCGACAGCGCCACGGGATTGAGGTTAGCCGAGGTCGAAGAACCTCGGCCCCTCGCGGACGAGGCGCTCGTCTCGGTCCACGCAACCTCGTTGAACCGGGGTGAACTGCGCTTGCTCACCATCCGTCCGAACGGCTGGACACCCGGCCAGGACATCGTCGGAATTGTCGAACGCGCGGCCGCCGATGGCTCCGGGCCGATCACGGGCACCAGGGTCGCGGCTTTGGTCGACCAGGCCGGCTGGGCTGAACGGGTCGCCGTTTCAACAGACCGTCTCGCCGTCCTGCCGGATGAGGTCAGCTTCGCCTCGGCAGCCACGCTGCCGGTCGCCGGCACGACGGCGCTCAGGACTTTGCGCCACGGCGGTGACCTGGCCGGCCTAAAGGTCCTGATCACCGGTGCAAGCGGCGCCGTCGGTCGCTTCCAGATCCAGATCGCCCGCGAGCAGGGTGCGTCGGTGACCGCCATCGCCGCCGCCAGGCACCACGAGGATTTGCGTGAACTCGGAGCCGAGCAGATCGTGGAGTCGATCGAGCAGGCCGAGGGGCCGTTTTCGCTGATCACCGAGTCGGTCGGCGGCGAAAGCCTCGCACGCGCGATCGAACGCATCGCCCCTGGCGGCACAATCGTCATGTTCGGCTCGAGCAGCGGTGAACTCACGCCGGTGGGGTTCCGTCAGTTCGTTCCGGGTCACGAAGGGGCGAGGCTCCAGACGTTCGCCTACTACACGTCCGGTTCAGCCATCGGCGCCGACATCGCCGCGCTGCTCGCCCTGGTCGCAGCTGGTCGGCTGGACACCCGCATTGCCTTGACCGTGCCATGGACGAACATCGGCCAAGCCCTGGACGCACTGCGACAGCGCAGCTTCAGCGGCAAGGCTGTCGTCACCATAGGCGGATGAGCCGGCCTTAGCCCGAAGTCGACCAGTTCATACGTGCTGGCCGCCATTGATGTGGATTTCCGAGCCGGTCACATAGGACGCCTGCCCGGAGCACAGGAAAAAAATGATGTCGGCGACCTCCGCCGTGGTGCCCAGGCGCCGAAGCGGAATGGTCTCGACGATCTTTTCCGTGCCCGGCGACAGGATCGCGGTGTCGATCTCGCCCGGCGCGATGGCGTTGACACGGATGCCGTGCGGGCCGAAATCATGCGCCATCTCGCGCGTCAGCGAGCCGAGCGCCGCCTTCGACGTCGCATAGGCGGTGCCGGCGAAGGGATGCACGCGGGTGCCGGCGATCGACGTCACATTGACGATCGAGCCTCTGGCAGCCGCCAATTCCTTGAACAGGCCGCGCCCCAGCATGATAGGCGCGAAGAAATTGACCTGGAACACGTCGCGCCAGACATGCATCGGCGTGTCGATCGAGTCCATCCGGCTGTTGCCATCCTTGAGCTTGGGCGAAATGCCGGCATTGTTGACCAGCGCGTGCAACTGCCCGCCATGCGCTTCGAGCCGATGACGGATCTCGGATACCGCAATACCGACATCTTCCTGATCGGCGAGGTCGACCTTGATGTGGTCCTCTGGACCGGCCGGCCACGGGCAGTCCTCGGCAAAGGCCTGGCGCGAGCAGGTGATGACGCGCCAGCCCTCGCGCGAAAAGCGCTTCACCGTGGCATGGCCGATACCGCGGCTGGCGCCGGTCAGCACGATGGTTTTTCTGGTGTCTGTCTCGGTCATGTCGCGGTCTCCAGCCAGGACATGTAGCCGAACGCCGCCGGGGTGGCGAGAGGCGGATTGACGCCGCTAGCCGGCTGCTCAGCCGCCGCCAAGAATATCCAGGATCGAGGTCTGCCGCTTCTTGAGCCGACCGCCGACGCTGCCTGGCGGCACCGGGTGCCCGACCGAAGCCGTGGTGCCGCCATCCGCTGGCATGTTGAAGCCATCGGCATCGACGGTCTGGGCAGGCCGCGCCGCACGGACCGGCGCCGGCGGTGCCGCCGCCTGCGCGGCCGGCGCCTGCTGTCCAACCGAAGCCGAGGGAACCGGTGCCGGTTGGTTGTTGTCGGCCGAGGGAATGTCGTCAGGCACGATGGTGTCCGCCGGTGTCGACTTCCAGGTGCCGGGCAGCGGCCGCACCGGCACGCCCTCATGCGCGGCGACCATGAATTCGTGCCAGGCCTGCGCCGGCAGCGCGCCGCCGGTAACCTTCTTCATCGCCGTGCCGTCATCATTGCCGAACCAAACGCCGGTGGTCAGATTGGCGGTGTAGCCGACGAACCAGGCGTCGCGCGAATTCTGGCTGGTGCCGGTCTTGCCGGCCGACGGCCAGGCGAAGGCCGCCTTCTTGGCGGTGCCGACCTCGACCGTCCCGGTCATCATCGAATTCATCATGCCAACGATCTCGGGCTTGATCACGCGCGGTGCGCTGCCGCCAGCGCTGTCATAGAGCACCTTGCCGTCGGATGTCGTGACGCGGCGGATGAAATGAATGTCGGGCTTGTAGCCGCCATTGGCGAAGGGCACATAGGCCGAGGTCAGTTCCAGCGGCGTCACTTCCGAGGTGCCGAGCGCGATCGAGGTGTTGGCCAGCAGGTCGGACTGGATGCCCATGCGGTGCGCGGCTTCCACCACCGCGTTCGGCCCGACTTCCATGGTCAACTGCGCGGCAACCGAGTTGAGCGACTTGGCCAGCGCCGTCGCCAAGGTGACCTTGCCAAAGTACTTGCCGCCGTAATTGTCGGGTGTCCAGTTGCCGATCTTGATCGGTGCGTCGTTGCGGATGCTGTCGGGCGTGCGGCCGGCCTCGAGCGCAGCCATGTAGACGAACGGCTTGAACGCCGAGCCCGGCTGCCGGCGCGCCTCGGAGGCGCGGTCGAACTGGCTGGTCGAATAGTCATAGCCGCCGACCATGGCCCGCACCGCGCCGGAATCGTCGATCGACACCAGCGCGCCCTGGGTGACGTTGAGCTTCTTGCCGCTGTCGTCGATCAGCCGGCGGATCGACTGTTCGGCGAGTTTCTGCAGGTTCAGGTCTACGGTAGAATCGATGACGATATCGCCGCGCACATCGCCGATCAGGTCGGGCAACTCTTCCATGATTGTATCGGCGACGTAATTTTCCGAGCCGGTCCAGTAGGATGGCGAGCGCGTCGCCGGTGCGCTCAGCGCCGTCTTCAGCTCTTTCTCGCTGATCTTGCCCTCCTCGCGCATGGCGGCGAGCACCAGCTGCGAGCGCTCCTCGGCGGCCTTGGGATCACGCGCCGGCGATAGCCGCGACGGCGCCTTCAGCAGGCCCGCCAGGAGTGCCGCTTCCGACAAGGTGACATCGCGCGCGCTCTTGCCGAAATAACGGCGCGAGGCCGCCTCGACACCATAGGCACCCGAGCCGAAATAGACCCGGTTGAGGTACATTTCGAGGATCTGGTCCTTGGTGTGCTTGTGCTCCAGCCACAGCGCCAGCAGCACCTCCTGCACCTTGCGTTCCAGCGTGCGGTCGGGCTTCAGGAAAAGGTTCTTGGCCAATTGCTGCGTCAGCGTCGAACCACCTTGCGAGAAGTGCCCGCCGATGAGGTTGGTCACCATGGCGCGCGACAGGCCGATCGGATCGACACCGAAATGCGAATAGAAGCGGCGGTCCTCGATGGCGATCACCGCCTCGGGAATATAGGGCGACATTTCGTGCAGGCCGACCGCTTCGCCGCCGCTCATGCCGCGATTGGCCAGCAGCTGCCCGTCGGCCGAGACGATCTTGATGTTGGGCGCACGGTCGGGGATCGACCAGGTCGTGGCCGCGGGCATCTTGGCGCCGTAGTAGATAACGACGCCCGCCACCGCGATGCCGCCCCATATGGCGAGCACGAAACACCAGTAGACCAGCCGGCCGAGCACGCCGAACAGGCCGCGTCCACTCCCGCCGCGCCTCCCCCGCGACGATTTCCCCTTCGATGATTTGCGTTTGGCGGAGGCTTTGCGATTGCTCGGCACGACGCGGTCCTCCTCGCTCACCGAAAGACCCGTCTGGGATTTCGCCCGTGGCGGTCCCTCGAAGCTGGGCTCGATGCGACTGTCTCTGCGGTTCGCCATGCGCTGCGCTTGATGTCCCCGGTGCCAATGGCGCTCCGGTTGAAGAGTAGATGCGGCGATTTAAGGGCGGGTTAAGCAGAGGTTCGGGCAACCGTCTGAATTCCGTTAGGAATTTGTTAATCTGTTGTCCATTGCCAGCGTCGCGCAGCGCGACGGATGTGACAGGCTCCGCGCACCCGAAGCACCGTCGGCGTCCGAACGCTCGTGGCGAGCCCTCATTTGTGGCCTTGGCGTTTTTCTATCTCGTAGCTCAGCCACCGGCAGAACATACCCATGACCGACGCGGCGGCGCCGACAAGCAGGCAGACCACCAGCAGCGGGCTTTTTGAAGCGCTCGACCAACTCACTATGGCCAGCAGGACGACACTGGCGGTGGAAATCAGATAACCCACCCCCTTGAGCAAGTGCAGAGAAGCTGTCGTCATGCCTGAAACATCCTCCGCCTGTCCTATGGAACATTCATTTCGCCTTGGAGTTCCATTCAGAGCAAACCCGGACCCCACGACGCCGATGAAGCGCGCAGGGTGATCAATAAGGGTATGAAGGCCTTTGCCGCCAGGATGCGGATGCAGGCTAGCGGCCCAACCCGGGTCTCTTCATAATCCGCTCGAATTTCACATCCGGTTAGCCGGGATCACCAGCCTGCCGTAGCAAGGCGACGAGACACTCGCGCTTGATTCTTCGAGCAGGCGCACGGTTGCGGAGCGGAAGGCTCCGACTCGGCCCCGATTTCAATGGCGTCAGGCTATGCGAAAGCGCCCGGCCAGCGGCGCGCTCATTGGTCGTCGTCGTCGCCGGCGGCGGGCCGCCAGCTGGTCGGCTCGACCTTCTTTTGCGTGTGGCTGTCGATGTAGACCCACCAACCTTCGTCGCGGTATTGCGCGATGGATTCATTGAGGACGCCGTCGCTGTCCTTCCAGGTGACGGTGACCTTGGAGCCGTCGGTCGGCGCGGTCGATATCGGCTTTCTGTCCGCCATCTCATCCCCTTCTTCCAGCCGGTTGATCGCCACGAGGGCCATCAGCTGTGAGCGAAGATATCCTCTTCGTCCCAGCCCATCAGGTCAAGCTTGGCCCGCGTCGGGAGAAAGCGGAAACAGGCGTCCGCCTCCTTCGTGCGCCCCTCGCGCGCCAGCCGCCCGGCCAGCACATCGCGCAACCGATGCAGATAGAGCACGTCCGAGGCCGCGTATTCAAGCTGCTCGGGCGACAACGTTTCGGCCGCCCAATCCGACGATTGCTGCGCCTTGGACAGGCCGACGCCGAGAAGCTCGAAACAGATGTCCTTCAGCCCGTGCCGGTCGGTGTAGGTGCGCGTCAGCCGCGACGCGATCTTGGTGCAGAACACCGGTTCGGCCATCACGCCAAACGCATGGTAGAGCACAGCGAGGTCGAAGCGACCGTAGTGGAACAGCTTGGTCACGCTGTCGTTTCCCAGCAGCTTGACCAGGTTCGGTGCTTCCTTCTGCCCCGGCGCGATCTGGATGACATCGGCACTGCCGTCGCCAGGCGAAATCTGCACCACGCAGAGCCGGTCACGGTGGGGATTGAGGCCGAGCGTTTCCGTATCGATGGCCACCGCGGCGACATCGTAGCGGGAGAGGTCAGGCAGATCGTTTTTATGGAAGCGGATGTCGCTCATCGTCTTCTCCGGGTCGCGGCCTTCGGCGTCGCGCATCCATCGAAGAAGCGCACACGCGCTCCAACAAATTGCGCTGTCGACCCGTCCTCGCCGTGATCGGCGGAAAAATCAACAGAAAGTTGATTTTCCGCCGTCCAGGGTTGTCCGCCTTACCGTGTCAGCGCGTCCAGAATGCGCGCCCAGGAGCGCTGGCCCTTGTGGAAGGAGCTGAGTTCGTATTTCTCGTTGGGCGAGTGGATGCGGTCGTCGTCGAGGCCGAAGCCGACCAGCAGCGATTCCATGCCGAGATAGGTCTGGAAGTCGCCCACCACCGGAATGGAACCGCCGCTGCCGGTCGTCACCGCGGGCTTTGGCCATTCGTCCGAAAGCGCGGTCTTGGCCTTGGCCAGGAACGGCGAGTCGTAGGAAAGCTGGATTGCCGGTGAACCGCCATGAGCGTGGAATTCGACCGAGCAATCGGCCGGGATGCGCTCCTTGACGAATTTCTGGAAAGCCGCGCGGATTTTCTTCGGATCCTGCTTATGGACGAGGCGGAAAGACACCTTTGCCGAGGCTTCCGCGGCGATCACCGTCTTGAAACCCTTGCCGGTATAGCCGCCGATGATGCCGTTGAACTCGGCGGTGGGCCGCGCCCAGGTCAGTTCCAGTACCGAGCGGCCTTTTTCGCCCGACGGGATCGACAGGCCGACAGGTCCGAGGAAGGTCTCGGCCGTCTCGCCCAGCGTCTCCCATGATTTCAGCACCTGCGAAGGCGTTTCCTCGACACCGTCATAGAAGCCCGGAATGGTGATATGGCCGTCCTTGTCGTGGATGTCGGCCAGCACCTTGGCCAGGATGCGGATCGGGTTCGCGGCAGCGCCGCCATAGAGGCCCGAATGCAGGTCGCGGTCGGCGGCCTTAACCGTGATTTCCTCGCCGACCAGACCGCGCAGCCCGACGCAGATCGACGGCGTGTCGCGGTCCCACATGCTGGTATCGCAGACCAGCGCGAAGTCGGCCTTGAGCTCCTCGGCATTGGTCTCGAGGAACGGCTTCAGCGAGGGCGACCCCGATTCCTCCTCGCCTTCGAACAGGATGGTGACGCGGCACGGCAGACCACCATGCACTTGTTTCCAGGCACGGCATGCCTCGACGAACGTCATCAGCTGACCCTTGTCGTCGGCCGAGCCGCGCCCGGTGATGATTTTGTGACCAGGTGCAATCTCCTTGATCGCCGGGGCGAAGGGATCGTTTTCCCACAGCTCGATCGGGTCGACCGGCTGCACGTCATAATGGCCGTAGAACAGTACATGCGGCGCGCCCGCCGGCCCGTCGTGATGCGCAACCACCATTGGGTGCCCGCGCGTGTCGCGCACGCTGGCGTCGAAGCCGATCAGCTTGAGTTCCGCCGCCAGCCATTCCGCCGCCTTGCGGCAGTCGGTGGCATAGGCTGGATCAGTGGAGATCGACTTGATCCCGAGCAGGCCGAAGAGCCGTTCTAGGCTGTGGTCGAGGTTCTGGTCGAGACGGTCGAGGACAGGGAAAACTGCGGACATTTGCATAGCCTTTCGATTCAGTGCCGGAACCGTAAAGGCAGAGCGGCGAAACGAAAAGCCCGGGACGATTGGACCACGGCCCGGGACGGTCGCCGCGGGCAAAAAAATGCCGCCGTGGTGGAGGGGGAACCACGGCGGCCTTTTACTCGAAACGATGCGGCAGCCCGGAGAGGGGGGATAGGCTGCCGCAATTGTCCGGTATAGGCGGGGGACGGGCCTTGCTCCGGACTTCGGCGAAAACTGCCGATGAACTGTATTTGGGTCCCTGAACGTGGCGATTCAAGGGCACCAACGTTACACTTTTGTAACGTGCCCGTGAGCGGACTTGTATAACCCCCGATCTGTCGGGGTCCCGATCTGTCAGGGTGTTGACGGAACCTATATCTGGCGATGTCTTTGGCATGGACCAAGCCATCGCGCCGCGCTATCCCTGCCGGCATGAAACACGGCGATCATCTCTTCCTCATTGACGGCTCTGGCTACATCTTCCGGGCCTATCACGCACTGCCGCCGCTGACCCGCAAGTCCGACGGCCTGCCGGTCGGTGCCGTTTCCGGCTTCTGCAACATGCTTTGGAAGCTGATGCAGGATGCCCGCAACACCGATGTGGGCATTGTGCCGACGCATTTTGCCGTCATTTTCGACTATTCCTCGAAAACCTTCCGCAACGACCTCTATCCCGAATACAAGGCGAACCGTTCGGCGCCGCCCGAGGATCTGATCCCGCAATTCGGCCTGATCCGCCAGGCAACCAGGGCGTTCAACCTGCCTTGCGTCGAGATGGAAGGCTTCGAGGCCGACGATCTCATAGCCACTTACTGCCGGCTGGCCTGCGAGGCCGGTGGCGACACCACCATCATCTCCTCCGACAAGGATCTGATGCAGCTGGTTGGCGACACGGTCGGCATGTACGACCCGATGAAGGATCGCCAGATCGGCATCCCCGAAGTCGTCGAGAAATGGGGCGTGCCGCCGGAAAAGATGATCGACCTGCAGGCGCTGACCGGCGACTCCGTCGACAATGTGCCTGGAGTGCCCGGCATCGGGCCAAAGACCGCGGCGCAACTGCTCGAGCAGTTCGGCGATCTCGACGGATTGCTCGCCCGCGCCGGCGAGATCAAGCAGGAGAAAAGGCGGGAATCGATCATCGCCAACGCCGACAAGGCGCGCATCTCGCGCCAGTTGGTGACGCTGAAGAACGACGTGCCGGTGGCCGAGGGACTGGACGATTTCCTGCTGCATGCGCCCGACGGGCCGAAGCTGATCGGCTTCCTCAAGACCATGGAATTCACCTCGCTGACCCGCCGCGTCGCGGAAGCGACCGGCACCGAGGCCGGCGACGTCCAGGCCGTCGCTGTGACCGTCGAACGCGCCGATAACGCACATGGCCCCGACGTCGGTGCCGGAACACCGCCCGCTGCCCGAAACGGGGTGGGCTCCGAACCTGGCCAGGCTGCTGAAGCCGAGACGACGGAGAGGCCAAAACAGGGTGACACCCCTTCCCTCCTGGCCGCATTGCGGCTGGAGGGCGCGGCGACACGCAAGATCGATACCTCGGCCTATCAGTGCATCCGCGATATCGCGACGCTGAAAGCCTGGGTCGCCGAGGCGCGGGAGGCCGGTATCGCTGCCTTCGACGTCAGGGCGACGTCGACCGATCCGATGCAGGCCGAACTGATCGGCATGGCAATGGCCACGGCGCCCGGTCGCGCCGGCTACATTCCCTTCGCCCACAAGAGCGGCAATGGTGACTTGCTCGGCGGCGGCGCGCTCGAAAACCAGATACCGCTTCGCGAGGCACTGGCGGCGCTGAAACCTCTGCTTGAGGACAGGTCGGTGCTGAAGATCGCGCAGAACCTGAAATATGACCTGGTCATCATGAGCCGCTATGGCATCGATGTCGCGCCCTTCGACGACACCATGCTGATCTCCTACGTGCTCGACGCCGGCACTCCGCACGGCCACGGCATGGATGCCCTTGCCGACAAATGGCTTGGCCATAGGCCCCTTCAGCTCAAGGACGTGACCGGTTCCGGCAAAAGCTCTGTCGGTTTCGATCAGGTCGACATCGACAGGGCGACCGCTCACGCCGCCGAGGATGCCGACGTGACGTTGCGGCTGTGGCTGGTGCTGAAGCCCCGCCTTGCCGCCAAGGGCCTGGTCTCGGTCTATGAACGCCTGGAGCGGCCGCTGGTGCCGGTGCTGGCGCGCATGGAACAGCGCGGCATTTCGGTCGACCGGCAGATCCTGTCGCGGCTTTCGGGCGAGCTGGCGCAAGGTGCAGCCCGGCTCGAAGAGGAAATCTACCTGCTCATCGGCGAGCGCATCAACATCGGCTCGCCCAAGCAGCTCGGGGATATCCTGTTTGGCCGCATGGGCCTGCCCGGCGGCTCCAAGACCAAGACCGGCCAGTGGTCCACCTCGGCGCAGCTGCTCGAAGACCTTGCCGCCGAAGGTCACGAACTGCCGCGCAAAATCGTCGACTGGCGCCAGCTGACCAAGCTGAAATCGACCTACACCGATGCGCTGCCGGGCTTCGTCAATCCCGAAACCAAGCGCGTCCACACCTCCTACGCGCTGGCCGCGACGACGACCGGCCGGCTGTCGTCTTCCGACCCGAACCTGCAGAACATTCCGGTGCGCACGGCTGAAGGGCGCAAGATCAGGACCGCCTTCATCACCGACAAGAGCCACCGGCTGGTGTCAGCCGACTACAGCCAGATCGAACTGCGCGTGCTCGCCCATGTCGCCGAAATCCCGCAACTGCGGCAGGCCTTTGCGGATGGCGCTGACATCCACGCCATCACCGCGTCTGAAATGTTCAATGTGCCCGTGGAGGGCATGCCGTCGGAAGTGCGCCGCCGTGCCAAGGCGATCAATTTCGGCATCATCTATGGCATCTCGGCTTTCGGCCTCGCCAACCAGCTGTCGATCCCGCGCGAGGAGGCGAGCGCCTACATCAAGAAGTACTTCGAGCGCTTTCCCGGCATCCGCGACTATATCGAGGAGACCAAGGCCTATGCCCGCGAGCACGGCTTTGTCGAAACAATCTTCGGCCGCCGCATCCACTATCCCGACATCAGGTCGTCGAACCCGTCGCTACGGGCGTTCAACGAGCGCGCCTCGATCAACGCCCGCCTGCAAGGCACCGCCGCCGACATCATCCGCCGCGCCATGATCCGCATGGAGGAAGCCTTGGACAAGGCCAAGCTGTCCGCCCGCATGCTCCTGCAGGTGCATGACGAACTTATCTTCGAGACGGTCGAGGCGGAAGTCGAGGCGACGATCCCGGTCGTGCGTCATGTCATGGAAAACGCGGCGATGCCGGCGGTATCGATGTCGGTGCCGCTGCATGTCGACGCGCGGGCCGCCAACAATTGGGACGAGGCGCACTGACGCGCTAGAGCAATTTCAGGAAAAGTGTGTAGCGGTTTTCCCGGGAAAAGCGCTTAGAGCTTTCCCTTGGAAATTGCGTGAAAACAAAGAGTTAGAGCGGTTCAGCGATTCTATCAAACGCCGAACCGCTCTGGCGAATGCCCTCAGGCCGCTTGCGCCAAACACTTCGCGCACGTCCCGCGAAATTCGATCACCGCCTTCTTGGCGGCGAAGCCGGTCGAGTTGACCCATTCGTTCAGCCGGTGGTCGACGTCGTGGTCGGACATTTCGGTCACCTGCCCGCAGCTGTCGCAAATAGCGAAAGCGGTCATCGAGTGGCTGTGGTCGTGCGGCTCGGCGCAGGCGACGAAGGAGTTGATGCTTTCCAGCCGGTGCACGAAGCCCGACTTCACCAGCGTGTCGAGCGCGCGATAGACCTGTAGCGGCGCGCGAAAACCGCGCTCGCGCAGCTGGTCGAGCAAGGTGTAGGCGCTGAGCGGCCCGCTGGCGGTCTCGAGTTTCTCGAGCACGCACAACTGGTTTTTCGTCAGCACATCCCTTGCCGCCATGGTTCTGTTCCAACCTGCCCTGCGCCATCCATAGGCGGTTTGCTCGTGCAAACGGCCTGATCCCATTCAGATAGCGACGAACCGCCTTCTTTGCTACTCTTCTGTTGCTGTCCCGAGCCGATCGATGACGTGCCGGCACATTGGTGATGACAGGCTTTATGACGGAGCGACATTCAAAATACTGACAAAATCCTCGACGAGGATGGTCTCGCTTGGGAAATTCGATCGGGGCTTGGGGAGCAATATGATCAAATTGACACGCCGGACGCTGCTTGTCGGCGCGTCCGCGTTGATGACCGCCGGCACGGTTTCGTTCCGGGCACTTGCCGCGTCGCGCACCTACCATGCGCTGCTCGTCGCCTGCACCGAATATCCTGCCTTGCCGCAGAGAAACTGGCTGATCGGGCCGAAGAACGATGCCGGCCTGGTCCACGAATACCTGCTGAAAAACGTGCCCGATCCGGTGCGTTTCGCGCCGGAGAACGTCACGCTGCTGGCCAAGGATGTGCCCGGTGCCCAAGGCTTGCCGACCGATGCGGCGATCAAGACGGCACTGGCCGATCTCGCCGCCAAGGTTCAGCGTGACGACTTCGTCTACCTGCATCTGTCCGGCCACGGCGCCCAGCAGCCTGAGAGAGTAAAGGGCGACGAGACTGACGGTCTCGACGAGATTTTCCTGCCCGTCGATATCGAGAGGTGGATCAACAGGGATGCCGGCGTGCCGAACGCGCTGGTCGACAATGAAATCCGCGACGCGCTCGATTCCATCCGCGACAAGGGCGCCTTCGTCTGGGCGGTGTTCGACTGCTGCCATTCCGGCACCGCGACCCGCGCCGTCGATGTCGACGACGAGTTGGATCGCAAGGTCGAGTTCGCCGACCTGGTCGGTGGCGACGAGGCCACCAGGGCGGCGGCTATCAAGACCTATGAGGACACCGTCGCGAGCACCTCGCGCGGCCTTGACGAGAATGGCCAGCGCAAACCTGCCTTCAACCTGACACCGACTGGCGGCGAACCGATCACCAGGGGCAAACTGGTCGCCTTCTATGCCGCGCAGACGGTGGAGACGACACCGGAGATGCCGCTGCCCAAGGGCACGGTCGATGCGCCGCGCTTCGGCCTGTTCACCTTCACCATCCTGTCGAAGCTCGCCGAAAACCCCAACGTCACCTATCGGCAACTCGGCCAGGCCGTGCTTCAGCAATATTCGGCCGACAGCCGCACCCGGCCGACGCCGCTGTTCGAAGGCGAACTCGACGCGCGCGTGTTCGGCACCGACAGGACGGATGCGGTCATGCAGTGGCCCGTTATCGTCAAGAACGGCGAGGCGTCGATCGGCGCCGGCCTGCTGCATCGTCTCACCCCCGGCAGCAAGCTCGCCATCCTGCCGTCGGCGCTGTCGTCGCTGTCCCACGCGGTCGGCTATCTCGAAGTGGAATCGGCGAAGAACCTGGAGAGCCGCGTCAAGCCGGTCGAGTTCGACAAGAAGCCCGCGCTCGAGATGGCCGATATTCCCGTCAATGCCTATGCCCGCGTGGCGGAGATCGCCGTCGACTACAAGCTCGCCGTCGCACGGCCGGCCGCGACCAAGGGATTGGAGACCGAAACAGCACTCGTCAATTCGGTTCTCGACGACCTGTCCGCGGCCAGGGAGACCGGCTTCACCATCGAACTCGTCGATCCGGGCAAGAGCGCCGAGCTGCGCTTCGCGGTGATGCGCGAGAATGCCATTGCCAGCGCTGACAAGAACGCAACCGACAAGCCGGCCCTATGGTTCCTGCCGGCCTCGGGCGACGTGACCTTGAAGGATGGCGGCAGGCCGCCGCTGATCATCATCCACCCCGACGACCGACAGAAGCTCGTCGATGCGACGGCCAGGAATTTGCGTACCATCTTCCGCGCCACCGGGCTTTCCAGGCTGGCGGCGGCCTCCGACTACAAGCCCGAGGACGTCGACGTACAATTCCAGGTCAAGCGTCGCGACAAGGACGGGCTGGAGCCGCTGCAGGCCTCGGTGGTGCCGCGCGTTTCGCCTGGCGACGAGGTGCATGTGCTGGCCAAGAACAGCTCGGACCAGCTGGTCGACATCAATGTGCTCTATGTCGGCAGCGACTATTCGATCACCCACATCGTTGCCGAGCGGCTGGCGCCGCAGGCCACGCTCGAGGAGGGATTGCTTGCCTTCACCGACACCAGCTTCGGAATGGAGCGGATGATCGCGGTGCTGACCGAGGCGCCGCCGGAAAGCGAAAAGGAGGATCTGAGCTTCCTAGCGCAGGACGGTGTCGCGTCGATGACACGCGGAATAGGCCCCGCCAGCTTCTCCGACATGCTCGCCGATATCGGCATGGCGCCGTCGACCCGATCGGTGATGCGGCTTGCCGACAAAAGCGGCCCGAAGGGAGCGGTGATGATTTTCCCGATGGAGACGGTGCCGCGCGCCTGAGAATCCAGGCGCGGGTGTTCATTGCCGGGCCTTGCACTGCCGGCACGATGGGTGAAAACTTTGGCCGCCGCGTCGGGAGACGACACGGCCGGACGGAATGGATGGGGTGGTTCGTGAGCTATAGCGTATTTTCCTGGAGTGCCACGGCTGGCGGCATCGCCGCCAGCCTGCTGCTGGTTGCCGACGCGTCAGCGCAGGACGCCTGCGGCCTCTGCGCCAAGCAGGTGGTCATCAATTCGGAACTGGCGACCTGCTTTCTCGACCAGTACGACCAGATCGCCAAAGCCAAAAGCGACGCGATCGTCGTCGATCTCTCAGGCTGCGCCTCGCGAGGCATCGTCGAGGCCTTGCCGTCGCCGACCAAGGCGCCGGCGGAGCCGGACGTGCAGTTCATTGTTTCGCGCCCGCAGCTGGCGTGCCTGAAGAAGCAGCTTGAAGCGCCCGGCATCGTGCTCGATCCCTCCGCCATCATCGAACTGGACGGCTGCAAATGAAGAAGCCGGCGGGCACAACAAGGCAAACGGCACCTGTGGTGCCGGCAAAGGCGCCGGCTGCCACGCAGACGCTGCCGGAAACCACCGAAGGCTTCCCGTGGCCGAGCAGCCATGAGATCAAGAAGGAAAGCAACCCCTTCACCGACCGCGACTGGCGCATGCTGGTCTATGCCTGGTCTGGCATGCTGGTGCGCTTTGCCATCATCTTCACCTTGGCATTCTCGGTCTATCAGTTCCTGGCCAACCAGGAACAGAAGCGCGTCGAGCAGACCATGTCGCTGGTCGAGCTGTGGGAGACCAAGGACTACCAGCAGGCGCAGCGGGCGCTGAAAGACCGTCTCGCCACGCTCAACGCCAAATACGACAACCTGCTCAGCGCCAGCCCTTCGCCGACCGAGGAGCAGGTATTCCGGCAACGTATCGGTATCGAGGCGATGAGCGCATCCGGTGGCGACATGCCGCTCGCCGACTTCAGCGAGAATTTCGACCGCATCGTCTATTTCCTCAACCGGCTGTCCTTCTGCGTCGACGGCGACCTGTGTTCGCGCAAGGTGACCGACGCCTATTTCCGCGACTATGCCGTCTCTTTCTGGAGCTATTTTGCCGGCTACGTCGACAAGCAGCGCAAGGCCGGCTCGCCCACCTTCGCCGCGGCGATCGAGGCTTATGTGCGCAGTGGGCAACCGTCGGCTGAAGCCAAGTAACGATGACAAAGGTCGGGGTGAGCTTCCGTCTTATGCGTGGCTGCCTTTGGCTCGCCTCGTGCAAAAGAAGCACGCAGGAAGCGTCAGCATGAGAAAAGCGGCGGGAACATCCCGCGCTTTTCTTGCTTGCCGTGCAAACAGCCGGATTATTTATAGAGGCTGTTGATCCACTGGATGTTGGCGGCGTTCAGGCGCACGGCGGTGTTCGCGTCGGGGCTTTCCGCCACGTTGACGCCGGTGATGATGCGCTGCTTGGAGTTGTTGTCGTAGGCATAGACCGAGCTGCCGCTCGACCCCGGGAACGTATCGCAGTCATACTGGAAATATTCCGGAGCGATGTTTTCGGCATGCACCTCGCAGTTCGCCTTCCACATCGTGCCCATCGGCTTGTCGCCGGGGTAGCCGACGAGATTGGCGGTGAAGTCGCCGAGATCGTCATAGTTGGCATAGCCCAGCCAGCCCAGGTTGGTGCCGACATCCTGCTTCAGCGTGATGATGCCGAGATCCCACGGGATCACGGAGCCATAATAGCCCTGGTAGTTGTCGATGAAGCCCTGCAGCACATAGGCGCTTTCATAGGTGAAGGCGCCGAATGGGGCGTCGTCCGCCGTGCCGCCATTGAGGCCCGGCACGAACAGGTAGTCGGAGAGCCAGTCCTTGTCCTCGTGGCTGTAGAGGCAGTGCGCCGCGGTAAGCACCGTGCGCGGGCCGATCATCGTTGCCGAGCAGCTGCCATAGCCGGTCTTCGACTTGGCTTCGAGATAGCCGATTGCCGAGAACGGATAGGTCTTGGTGTTCTTGACCTGCTCGCGATCGTCGGTGCCGAAAACCTGACGGCCGGCTTCGCCTTCGCCAAGCCCTGGATCCTCGGTCTTGCGCGGACCACCCTCGGCGCCATTGGCCGGCGCATTCAGTTCCTTGATGATGAGCTCGCGCAGCGCTTCGCTCGGTTCGATCTTGATTTCCTTGCCATCGGCGGAACGTCCGACGATGCCATAGGATTTGACAGCTGTTTTCTCGTCGGTGATCGGCGCGGCGCGGCTGTCTTCGTCGGTCAGCGTCGGCGGCGCGATCGGCTTGGCCCGCCCGGGCTTGTAGTCGCCCGAAGTCACGTCCCGCATGCTTTCACCATTGCCGGCACTGGCGGAGCCAGGATCGGCGGCGAAAGCAGAGGCTGCCAGCATTGCGGTGGAAAGCAATGCGGACGCAATCATGAAGTTTGTCAGTTTTATCATGGTGAGACTCTCCCAAAAGTCAGCAAGGCCTGGATCAAAATACAGAAATATTGTCGAGATCGTGGTGGTGCTGAAAAATCGGTAAAGGCTATCGGCGAACGCACCGGGATCGTTGTTTGCCTCGGTCAATCTAAAGCCTCCGCCAAAGACCCTGCCACGACATACTGCCTAAAATAATCCAAGATTGGCAATGATAAATCGCTTCCACGTAGCCCGTGGGGGCTATAGAGTTTGTGCGAGTACTACTCGCGGGCATGGTTAGCAAAAGTGGGATTCGGTTTTGTGACCGATCGCTCGCCGTTCGATACGGCGCGTGTCCGGATCGCCGAACCGGCGGCCACCCTCTTTGCACAATGCCGGCGTCGATCCGCGCGGGAGAATTGTCTCAGGAGGGGTTCAGGTGCACATTACAAATCGGTTCGGGCAATTCGTTGCCGCATCGCTGCTTGGCATCGCCACTGCCGTTGCATTCATCAACATCGGCCAGGCGGACGAGGGCGCCGTCAGGCCGGAGGCAGCGGTTTCGCCGATGCAGCGGGTGACCAATGCCAGGGCCAAGGCAGCGGCCGAGAATCCCGACGGCACCGACCGCGTCTATGGCGGCAATCAGGCTGAAAAGGGCGCCTATCCTTTCCAGGTCGCCCTCCTCACCACCGCCAGGCTAGACGAGAACCCGGCCTCTCAGGCCAACGCGCAATTCTGCGGCGGCAGCCTGATCGCCCCGCAATGGGTGCTGACGGCGGCGCACTGCCTCAACGACAATGGTGAGCCGATCTCGCCCGATTCCGTCACCGTGCTGACCGGCGCCACGGATCTCAGCGAAGGCAAGCGCCACAAGGTCGTCGAAGTCATTGTCAATGAGGGCTACAGCGAACAGACGCTCGACAACGATCTCGGCCTGCTCCGGCTCGCCGACCCGGCCGATGCGCCGACCATCAAGCTTGCCCATGAGCCGACGCCCGACACCGGCAAGACGACCGTGACCGGCTGGGGCAAGATGCAGGACGGCACCTTCCCGACCATGCTGATGGTAGCCGATCTCGACCTGCAGCCGAACGGGGCCTGCAACAGCGGCATCAAGGCCATCTATGCGCATGATCTGAAAGCGGCTCTCGGAGACCTGTCGCACCGCATGCGCTATTCGGAAAAGGGCATCGATGCCGCGGCCGATGCGATTGCGGCCGACATGACGGACCCACTGACCGGCAACATGATCTGCGCCGGCACCACCAGCGGTGTGCGTGACGCCTGCAATGGCGACAGCGGCGGACCGCTGTTCATGACCGGCGCCGGCGGCCCCGTCCAGGTCGGCGTCGTCAGTTGGGGCGAAGGCCCGGCTGATGGCAGCGCCGCCTGCGGCCACAAGGACGCCTATGGCATCTACACGCGGCTGGCCAACTACACCGGCTGGATCGAGGCCAGGATGAAGACACAGGCCCCAGCACCCGAAAAGCCCAAGGCCGGGCTCGGCAACGCCCAGAAGCCAAAATCGCCCTGACGCGACCGCTTCGGATTGCCATGGAAAACGGCGGGAATTCCCGCCGTTTTGTCTGCCGGCTTGCGAGGCGGACTATTTCCTCGGCGGACCTTTGCGCTCGGCGGAGGCCGCCCACAGATTGATGTCGGACTCGCGCGCGTACGTCTCGATCTCAGCCAGTTCGGCATCGCTGAAATCGAGCACCTTGAGCGCGCCGACGCAGTCCTCGACCTGCTCGGGCCGGCTGGCGCCGATCAGCGCCGAAGTAACCCGGCCCCTGCGCAGCACCCAGGCCAGCGCCATCTGCGCCAGCGTCTGGCCGCGCTTGCCGGCGATCGCGTTGAGCGCCTTGATGTTGGCGATGGTGCGGTCGTTGATGAAGGCAGTCTTCAGCGACTTGCCTTGGGACGCCCGGCTGCCATCGGGAATGCCGCCGAGATATTTATCGGTCAACATGCCTTGCGCCAGCGGCGAGAACACGATGGAGCCGACGCCGAGCCCTTCGAGTGTATCGAGAAGGCCGTCTTCCTCGACCCAACGGTTCAACATCGAATAGCTCGGCTGGTGGATGACGCAGGGCGTGCCCAATTGCCTCAGTATGTGGGCGGCCTCGCGGGTGCGCTGCGAATTGTAGGACGAGATGCCAGCATAGAGTGCCTTGCCCGAACGCACCGCATGGTCGAGCGCGCCCATGGTTTCTTCGAGCGGCGTGTCGGGATCGAAGCGGTGCGAATAGAAGATGTCGACATAGTCGAGGCCCATCCGCCTCAGGCTCTGGTCGAGACTGGCAAGCATGTATTTGCGCCCGCCCCATTCACCGTAGGGACCCGCCCACATTTCATAGCCGGCCTTGGTCGAGATGATCAGTTCGTCGCGATAGGCGGAAAAATCGGTGCGCAGGATCTCGCCGAAAGCCGTCTCGGCCGAGCCGGGGGGCGGCCCATAATTGTTGGCCAAGTCGAAATGGGTGATGCCGAGGTCGAAGGCCTTGCGCACAATCGCCTGCTTGGCCCGATGCGGCGTGTCGTCGCCGAAATTGTGCCACAGCCCGAGCGAGATCGCCGGCAGCTTGAGGCCGGACCGACCGCAACGGTTGTAGATCATTTTTTCGTAGCGGTTCTCAGCGGCGACATAGGGCATGGGAAATCCTCGAATCTGAACGGACAGGGCACCGTCATCACAGAGGCGACGAGCATGCCCGTACCCATCCTTTATCCCCTCCCCGGAGGAACGGGGAGAGGGGCAAGCAAAATTATCGATAATCCGCGACCTATTTCTTCTTTGCCAGAAGATCCTTGGCTTGCTTGACGCCAAGCGCGGCCGGGCGCTCGCATGTGGTTTGCATGGCGACGAACTTGCCGGTTTCGCCCGAACGCAGGAGGCCGGTCATGACATCGACGGCATGCAGCGCGAGTTCCATCGAACAGCGGTGCGGCCGGCCTTCAGCGATCGCCAGCGCCATGTCGGCGAGGCCTGATGTGCGGTAATTGGCCATCATGCCCTGGCCGTGCATCTCATTGGGGATGCCGAGCGGGTGCTTCCATTTCGGCAGCTTCTTGACCGGCTTGCCTTCTTCGGTGAAGCGCACGTCGCCACCGAAGAAGTTCGGATCCGGCACGAACACGGTCCCGGCCTCACCATAGAGTTCCATCGGCGCGTGGCCGTGAGCCCAGACGTCCCAGCTGGTGTTCAGCGTCACCACGGCGCCGTTCTCGAATTCGAGCAGGCCGTGAATGGTGGTCGGCGTGTTGACCGGGATTTTTTCACCCGCGCGAGGCTTTGAGCTGATGGTCCGCTCCTTGGCCGGAGTCGTCGCGAAAGCCGCCACCTGCTTCACCGGCCCGATCAGCTGGATCAGATTGGTGATGTAATACGGCCCGATGTCGAGCACCGGCCCGGCGCCCGGCTGGAAGAAGAAATCGGGATTGGGATGCCAGTGTTCCATGCCGTGGCCCATGACGTGGCAGGTGCCGCTGGTGATCCTGCCGAGCTTTCCCTCGTCGATCAGTTCACGCACCAGCTGGTGCGCGCCGCCCAGGAACGTGTCCGGCGCCGAACCGATGCGCAGCCCCTTCTTCTCGGCCCGCGCCTTGAGGTCCTGGCCTTCCCTAAGCGACAGCACGAACGGCTTTTCCGAATAGACATGCTTGCCGGCATCGAGCACCTGCTTCGACACCTCGTAATGCACGGCCGGAATGGTCAGGTTGACGATGATGTCGATGTCGTCGGCCTTGAGCAGATCCTCGACGGTCTCGGCGCGGAGCTTGAATTCCTTCGCCCGCGCCCTGGCCACATCCATGTTGATGTCGGCGCAGGCACGCATCTCGATGCCGCGAAACAGCGGCGCTAGCGAAAAATAGGCCTTCGAGATGTTGCCGCAGCCGATAACGCCAATACCCAGTTTCTTTGCCATGGTGGTTGTTCCTAGTAGCTCTTGACGGTTGCGATCGAGCGGCGGGCGAAGCGCTCGATGTCATTGGGATTGTCCTGTTCCATGACAAAGTATTTTGCCGCGCTCTTGGCCCGCAACACCTTGATCAGGCCGGCCCAGTCGATTGTGCCATGCCCGACATCCGACCAGCCATCCTCATCCAGCCCCTCGCCAGGCTTCGCCATATCCTTGACATGGACGGCGACGATGCGCTGGCCGTGCTTCTCGATCCAGGGCAGCGGGTCGGCGCCGCCGCGCACCACCCAGGCAACGTCCATTTCCCAGCCAATATTGGGGGCGGACGACAGGATATGGTCCTGCGGCAGCGAGCCGTCGGCGAGCGTCTTGAATTCGAAATCATGGTTGTGCCAGGCAAAGCCATAGCCGGCCTTCGAGGCCACCTCGCCGACCTTGGCCAGACGCTCGCCGAAGGCGCGCCAGCCGGCGGCGTCGGATGGCCTGTCCTCGGCCATCAGATAGGGGCAGATCAAAAGCTTGACGCCGAGCGTTTCGGCGATCCTGCGCACGCCGTCGAAATCCTTCTCCAGCGCATCGATGGAAAAATGCCCGGTCGGCATCGAAAGGCCGTTCTTGTCGAGTTCGGCGCGGAAGGCCTTGGGATCGTCATAGACGCCGCCGAAGCCTTCGACCTCGGCGTAACCGAGCTTGCCGAGCATTTCGAGCACATCGGTCCAGGGCAAGAAATTGCGAGCGCTGTAAAGTTGGAATGACCAGTTCATCGTCTCTGTCCGTTCTGCTTGGGATTGTTTTTGGGAGGATGGTTTTCTTGGGAGCTACATGCGGTTTCCGGATGGGGTGTCGAACAGCGAGGCGCGGGCGGGATCGAAACCGATTCGGATCGGATCGCCATTGCGCAGCGTTTTTTCCGCTTCGACACGGAAGGAAAAAATGCGGCCGCCGAGCTTCGTCCATACCAGCGTATCGGAGCCCATGGGCTCGACGATTTCGACGGCGGCATCGGTGGCAAAGGGCATGGAATTCGCGGCCTCGCCAAAGGCAACGTGCTCGGGCCGGATCCCGAACACGCAAGGCCCGCTCTTGTCGCCGGTGCCGTCGAAGCTGTAGCGATCGAGCGGTATGGTCAAATCCCCGGTCTTGAACACTGCCGTCGTGCCGGTCTCCAACTGCCCCTCGACAAAGTTCATCGCCGGTGAGCCGAGGAACCCGGCAACGAACCGGTTGACCGGACGGTTGTAGATGGTTTGCGGCGCGTCGAGCTGCTGGATGACACCGCCCTTCATCACCGCTATGCGATCGGCCAGCGTCATCGCCTCGATCTGGTCATGGGTGACGTAGATCATCGTGTTCTGCAATTTCCGGTGCAGAAGCTTGATCTCGACGCGCAGCTCCGAGCGCAGCTTGGCGTCGAGATTGGACAGCGGTTCGTCGAACAGGAAGACGTCGACATCGCGCACCAGCGCCCGCCCGATGGCTACGCGCTGGCGCTGGCCGCCGGAGAGTGCGGCTGGCTTGCGCTGCAAAAGCGGCTCGATCTGCAGGATCTCGGCGGCCCGCGCGATGCGCTTGGCGATCTCGTCCTTGGCGATGCCGGCGACGCGCAGCCCGAAGGACAGGTTCTTCTCCACCGTCATCTGGGGATAGAGCGCGTAGGACTGGAAGACCATGCCGATGCCGCGGTCCTTGGGCTCTTCCCAGGTGACGTTCTTGCCCTTGATGAAGATGCGGCCTTCGGAAATGTCGAGCAGGCCGGCGATGCAGTTGAGCAAGGTCGACTTGCCGCAGCCGGAGGGCCCGAGCAACACGATGAACTCGCCTTCTGCGACATCGAGGTTGAGCGTCTGCAGCACCGAGATGGCGCCGAAGTTCAGCGACAGATCCTGGATCGAAACACTGGTACCGTTCGCCGCCATCGCCATCACCCTTTCACCGCGCCGGCGGCGATGCCGCGCACGAACAATTTGCCGGAAATGAAATAGACGATCAGCGGCACCAGCCCGGTCAGGATGGTGGCGGCCATGTTGACGTTGTATTCTTTCACGCCTTGCACCGAGTTGACGATGTTGTTGAGCTGCACCGTCATCGGATAGGTGTCGGGGCGGGTGTAGACGACGCCGAACAGGAAGTCGTTCCAGATGCCTGTCACCTGCAAGATGATGGCGACGACGAAGATCGGCAGCGACATCGGCAGCATGATGCGCAGATAGATGCCCCAGAAGCCGGCACCGTCGACGCGCGCCGCCCGGAACAGCTCTTCCGGCATGGAGGTGAAATAATTGCGGAACAGAAGCGTCAGGATCGGCATGCCGAAGATGGAGTGCACGATCACCAGGCCGGTAAGGCTGCCATAGAGGCCGATCTCGCGCAGGATGATGACTATGGGATAGATCATCACCTGATAGGGAATGAAGGCGCCGACGATCAGGATGACGAAGAACGTGTCGGCGCCCTTGAAGCGCCAGTTGGCCAGCGCATAGCCGTTCACCGAAGCGATGGCGATCGACAGGATCACCGAAGGAACGGTGATGCGCACCGAGTTCCAGAAACCACGCGAAAGCCCATCGCAATTCAGGCCGGTGCAGGCCTGCGACCACGCCTTGACCCAGGGCTCGAAGGTGATCTCGAGCGGCGGCGAGAAAATGTTGCCGAGACGGATCTCCGGCATACCCTTGAGCGAGGTGACGACCATCACATAGAGCGGCAGAAGGTAGTAGAGCGCGACCACCACAAGCGTGCCGTAGAGGAAAATGTTGCGGCGCGAGAACATGTGCCGCGGCTTTGGCCCGCTCGGGCCGGCGGCATCATCCCGCCAGTTTGACGACGTGGCGGACAAGGCGACGGCATGGTCAGACACGCTTGCGGCCTCCGAATTCGAGATAGGCCCACGGCACGATGACGATCATCACCGACAGCAGCATCATGGTCGAGGCGGCAAAACCCTGGCCGAGGTTCTGGGCGAAGAACATGTAGTCGTAGACATATTTGGCCGGCACTTCGGAGGCGATGCCCGGCCCGCCGCTGGTCTGCGCGACAACGAGATCGTAGACCTTCACGATGCCTGACGCGATGATCACCAGCGTGGTGATGAACACCGGCCGCATCATCGGGATGATGATGAACAGATAGGTCTTCCACATGGGTATCCCGTCCACCCGTGCGGCCTTCCAGATGTCCTCGTCGATCCCGCGCAGGCCCGCCAGCATCAGGCACATGATCAGCCCCGTGCCTTGCCAGAGCGCCGCGATCGATATGCCATAGATGACGATGCTGGAATTGTAGAGCGGATTGAAGTCGAAGCTGGTCCAGCCGAGGCTTCGTACCACGCCCTGGACGCCGAAATCCGGATTGAGCAGCCATTGCCAGACAAGGCCGGTGACGATGAAGGAGAGTGCGAAGGGGTAGAGAAAGATGGTGCGGAACGTGTCCTCGAAACGGATCTTCTGGTCGAGCAGGGCAGCCAGCAGAAACCCGATCACCAGCGAGAACACCAGTGAGATCACGCCGTAGATCAGAAGGTTCTCGATCGAGATCAGCCAGCGCGGCGTCGCCCACAGCCGGTAATACTGGTCGAGCCCGACGAAATTCAGCCGCGGCAGGAGCTTCGAATTGGTGAAGGAATAGAGCACCGTCCATGCGGTGCCGCCGACAAAGACCACCATTGCGGTGAGGATCATCGGGATCGAAGCGACCTTCGCATTGAGATTGCGGAAGAGTTGGCTCGGGCGTTCGCTCTTGCTCATCGGTACAGTCGTGCTGGATCGGATAAGGGCAGAAAGTCAGGCACGCCTGGGCTCCCGGCCCTGCCTGACAAGGTCGGGAGCGAGGCGGCTCACCAGTCGTCAGTCAGCCGAAGCGATGATGTCGGCGAAGCGCTTCTGCGCATCTTCGAGGCTCATGTCCGGCTTGGCGAAGAATTCGGAGAAAAGGTCCTCCTTCTGCTTCTGGCTGTCCTGCGAGAGCAGCTGGTCCGTCCATGGGATGACCGCGCCCTTGGCCAGGATGGCGAGGCCCTTCTTCATGCAGTCATTGGCCGCGTTGAGGTCGACGTCGCCGCGCACCGGCAGCGAACCCTTCTTGAGGTTGAAGGCAACCTGGGTCTTGGGATCGAGCAGCGTTTCGGCCAGCACTTCCTGCGCCTTGGCCTTGTCGGCATCCTTGAGCAGCGGGAAGTAGAAGGCGTCGCCGCCCGTGGCGATGACCTCGTTCAGGCCAAGACCGGGAAGGCAGGTATAGTCCTTGCCGGCGGTCTTGCCGGCGACCTGGAACTCGCCTTGAGCCCAGTCGCCCATGATCTGGCCGCCAGCCTTGCCGGTGATGACCATGTTGGTGGCCTGGTTCCAGTCCTGCACATTGGTGTTCTTGGCCATCTTGCGCGCGTCGTCCGCGGCCTTGAAGACCTTGGCGACTTCGGGACCGGCGGCGAACTTGGCGTCCTTGTCCTTGTAGACCTTGAGGAAGGCGTCGGTTCCACCGACCGCGGCAAGCAGCACGTCGAAGGCGCCCGATGCCTGCCAGGCCTGCCCGCCGACCGCGAGCGGCACGATGCCTGCCTTCTCCAGCGCCGGGGCCGCGGCCACATACTCATTCCAGTTCTTCGGCACCGGAACGCCGGCCTTCTCGAAGGCCGCGTTCGACAGCCACAGCCACTGCCAGGAATGGATGTTGACCGGCACGCAATAGATCTTGCCGTCGATCGTGCACGAGTCGAGCAGGCTCTTGGGCCGTACCACCTCCGTCCACTTGCCCTTGGTGGCGACATCGGTGAGGTCGCGCATCAGGCCGGCCTGCACCAGCTCTTCCGCTTGCCGGCCATGATTGAATTGGGTGGCCCCCATCGGATCGCCGCCGGTGATGCGGCTGATCATGATCGGCCGCGCCGTGCCGCCGGATCCGGCGATGGCGCCGTCGATCCAGTGATTGCCTGTGGCGTCGAATGCCTTGGCGAGTTCGGCGACCGCTGCCGCCTCACCGCCGGAAGTCCACCAATGGGTGACTTCCAGATCGGTCGCGGCCGCCGGCCCGGCGAAGTTGAGCGCAACCGTCGCTGCAAACGCAGCGGTCAGGAATTTATATCGCATTTCGGCTTCCTCCCAGAAATCTGAAACGTTACAGATTTTCGATACGGCAATTGAAGACTATGCGCAACCCCCTCCGGCAAGAGTCGGTTTGATATTTTTCGAGCCGCGAACAAAATCGTTCGTTGCGGCCTTATTGTGCGACGCAATAAGCAAGGGTGCGCCGCACAATGAGCAAAAGCAGCAAGAAACTTGCTAGGGCGTAGTGACGATTTAACGGGTTGGGATTCCCAAGGAAGGGCAAATCAGATTCAACGCTGATTTTTGGAGGTCAGCGATGGACTGCGATGCGCTTCGAGAGGATCAGTGGGAACGGATCAAGNGCTTTGTGCCTGGCGGTACGAAGGGCAAGCGCGGCCCGCGCACCGACAACCGGAAGTTCCTCGATGCCCTGCTGTGGATGGCCCGCTCGGGTGGGCGCTGGCGTGATCTACCCGAGCGGCTCGGCGACTATCGATCCGTGAAGCGGCGCTA